>DASSPS010000062.1:0-34468 GCA_035699505.1 Sphingomicrobium sp.
GGGTCCGTGCCAATCAAGGCGCGGACGTTCGCCTTGCATATTGGATTTTCAATTGACCAAATTTACCGACCTTGGCCTGTCCAAGCCGCTCATCGATGCGCTTGCCGCCAAGAATTATGATGCGCCGACGCCGATCCAGGCGCAGGCCATCCCGATCGTCCTTTCGGGCCGCGATCTGCTGGGCATTGCCCAGACGGGGACCGGCAAGACCGCGGCGTTCATGCTGCCGGCGCTTGACCGTTTGGTTGCCGCCAGCCGCGGCCGCCCGATGCCGGGCCGCGCCCGGATGCTGGTGCTCGCCCCCACTCGGGAGCTCGCGGCGCAGATCGCCGACAGCGCCCGGACCTATGCCAAGGGCCAGCATATCAGCGTCGGCGTGATTTTCGGCGGCATTCCCGTGCCGCGTTCGATCCGCGAGGTTTCGCGTGGTCTCGATGTGCTCGTCGCCACCCCCGGCCGCCTGCTCGACCTGGTCGACCAGCGCGCGCTCGACCTATCGCGGCTCGAGATCCTCGTCCTCGACGAAGCCGACCAGATGCTCGATCTTGGCTTCATCCACGCGTTGAAGCGGATCGTCGCGCTGGTCCCGCCCAAGCGTCAAACCCTGTTTTTCTCAGCCACCATGCCGAAGGCGATCAAGGAACTGGCCGACAAATATCTGACCAACCCGGCCGAGGTTTCGGTCACGCCGACGGCGACGACGGTCGAGCGGATCGAGCAGAGCGTCATCATGGTCAACCAGGCCGAGAAGACAGCGCTCCTGGCGGTCTATCTGAAGTCGGAGCCGGTCGAACGGGCGCTCGTCTTCAGCCGCACCAAGCATGGCGCCGACAAGATCGTCCGAATGCTCGAAGCGGCCGGAATCCGCTCCAACGCCATCCACGGCAACAAGAGCCAGGTGCAGCGCGAGCGGGCCATCGCCGCCTTCAAGTCGGGCGACATGCCGGTCCTGGTCGCGACCGATATCGCGGCGCGCGGAATCGACATTCCGGGCGTCAGCCATGTCGTCAATTACGACCTGCCCGAAGTGCCGGAACAATATGTCCACCGGATCGGGCGGACCGCCCGCGCCGGGGCCGGCGGCATCGCCGTCGCTTTCTGCGCGCATGACGAGCGCGGCAATCTGCGCGATATCGAGCGGACCACGCGCCAGCGGATCGAGATTGCGCCCCTGCCGGCCAATTTCGCGTCGGAAGCCGAGTCCTTCAAGCGGCTCAAGCCAGCGCCGAAGAAGGTGGAGGAGCAGCGCTTCGTCCACGCCAGCCAGCGGACCAAGTCCGATCGGCGCTTCGACGGCCAGCGCCGCCAGAACCGCAACGACGGCCAGCAGCGGCACGGCCAGCGCCCGGAGGGCGGCAGTGGCGGTCAGCCTCAGCGTGCCCGCACCGACGGCCAGCAGCCGCAGCGCGCTCGCCCGGAAGGCCAGCCGCAGCGCGCTCGTCCCGAAGGCCAGCAGCGCCACGCCCATCGCGCCGACGGCCATCCTGGCCATCGTCCCGAAGGCGGTCAGCCCAAGCGCCCGTTCCGCGGCGGGCGTGGCCGTCCGGGTGGACCGCGCCGCGCTCAAGCTTAGGCGGCGGCGCGGCCAACGCCGCTGGGCCGGCGCACCGCCTGCACAGGCGGTCGCTTCCGTTCAGTCGGCGTAAGCCTTGACCAGGTCATACAGATAATCGCGCCCGACCAGGACGGATCGAACCTCCATCCTCTCGTCCAGCCCGTGCGCGCCATTACCGTCCGGGTCTCCCCACAAGCCGGGCGCACCGTAAGTCGGAATGCCGACTGCGGTGAGGAAAGTGGCGTCGGTGTAGCCGTTGGCCATTTGCGGGATCAACGGGATTCCGGGAAAGTAGCGCCTGGCCAGCTTTTCCATGGGTCCGATCACCGCCGGGTCCAAGGGCGGATTGGGCGGGTTTGGCCGTGGCGGCGGCAGGGTTGTGACGGTAACGCCCGGGTCGCCGACGATCCGCGACAGTTCGGCCCGGATCTCCTCGATCGAGTGTCCGGGGAAAATCCGGCAATTGACGTTTGCCCCTGCCCGCTGCCGCAGGGCATTCCGGGCGTGGCCACCATCGAGCATGGTCGCGACGCAGGTGGTCCGCAAATTGCTGTGCAGGAAACGGTCCTGGTTGACGATCGCTTCCGCCGCCTTGTCCCCTGGATTGGCCGCCAGCGCGACCATTGCCGAACCGAGCGCATTGCCCCGGGCGGCACCGCTTTGCGCGAAGAATCTGCGGGTAGTATCTGTCATTTCGAGGGGGAAGCTGTGTTCGTCGATGCGCTGAAGGGCGCGGGCCAGCTGGTAGATGGCATTGTCGCGCACCGGCACCGAACTGTGGCCGCCGGCATTGCGAGTCTCAAGCCGATAGTTGGCGAAGGTTTTCTCACCCACCTGGATTGATTGGGCGACAAGCTTGCCCTTGCCGTCGGTATCCCCGCCGCCACCTTCATTGAGCGCGAACTGTGCGTCGATAAGGGCGCGCCGATTCGCCGTCAGCCACTCGATGCCGTTGAATGCGCCGTTGGTTTCCTCGCCGCAGGTCAAGGCCACCTTGACCGTTCGCCGCGGGCGGCGGCCGGCCTTCTGAAACCGCGCCAACGTATCGACCCAGATCGCCGCTAGCGCCTTGGTGTCGGCGGCGCCGCGGGCGTAGAAATAGCCATTCTCCTCAACCAGTTTGAACGGGTCGCGCGCCCAGTCCTCGCGCTTCGCCTCGACCACGTCGAGGTGGGCGATGAGTAGGATCGGTTTCAGCGTCTTCGATTCGCCCGGGTAGATTGCGACCAGACCGCCTTCCTTGGGGTGGCCCGGGTCAGCGAAGATGGTGAGTTGGTCGTCTGGCATGCCCGCGGCGCGCAGCCGGACCGCCATCCGCTCGGCGGCAAGCGTGCAGCTGCCTGCGGACAAAGTGGTGTTGGTTTCGACCAGCTCCTTGAAGGTCGCCCGGAACTCGGCCTCGCCGTCGCCGGACGGGGCGGGGACGGCGTGCGCGATGCTTTCGAGCAGCAGCGCGGCAAGCGCCGCCGTGACTAGGTTTCTCATTCCAATGGTACCTCCCCGAACGCTGAGTGGAGCACAGATGGAGAGGCATGAATAGCCGGCCCCTTCGCTCACACGCGTGCGCGCGACGCGCGTGTGCGCGTGACTTCGCCGTGCGAACCCCTATATCCGGACCATGGCAACCGACCCCAACAGCAATGATTATGGCGCCGACAGCATCAAGGTCCTCAAGGGCCTCGACGCGGTGCGCAAGCGCCCCGGCATGTATATCGGCGACACCGACGACGGCTCGGGCCTGCACCACATGGTGTTCGAGGTGTCGGACAATGCCATCGATGAGGCGCTGGCCGGCCATTGTGACCGGGTCCTGATTACGCTCAACGCCGACGGCTCGGTCAGCGTCGAGGACAATGGCCGCGGCATCCCGACCGGAATCCATGCCGAGGAAGGTGTCTCGGCGGCCGAGGTCATCATGACTCAACTCCACGCCGGCGGTAAGTTCGAGAACACCAGCGAGGACAATGCCTACAAGGTATCGGGCGGCCTCCACGGGGTCGGCGTGTCGGTCGTCAACGCGCTGTCGGAATGGCTCGACCTGACCATCTGGCGCGACGGCGAGGAGCATTACATGCGCTTCCGCCACGGCGATGCCGAGGCGCCGCTGAAGGTCGTCGGCAAGACCGACAAGCGTGGCACGCGGGTCACCTTCCTGCCGTCGGGCGACACCTTCAAGACGCTTGATTTCGATTTCGAGCGGCTCGAGCATCGGTTCCGCGAGCTCGCCTTCCTCAACTCGGGCGTCCGCCTGCTGCTCGTCGACGCGCGTCATGCCGAGGAGAAGCAGGTCGAGCTTTATTATGAAGGCGGCATTTCCGCCTTCGTCCGCTACCTCGACCGGGCCAAGACGGCGCTGATCCCGGACCCGATCTCGGTCACCGGCCAGCGCGACGATGTCGGCATCGAGGTCGCGCTCGAATGGAACGACAGCTATTACGAGCAGACGCTCTGCTTCACCAACAACATCCCGCAGCGCGACGGCGGCACCCACCTCGCCGCCTTCCGGGCGGCGCTGACCCGCACGCTCAACAATTATGCCGACAAGTCCGGCCTGATGAAGCGCGAGAAGGTCAGCCTGACCGGCGACGACATGCGCGAAGGGCTGACGGCCATCGTCTCGGTCAAGTTGCCCGACCCCAAGTTCGGCTCGCAAACCAAGGACAAGCTGGTCAGCTCGGAAGTGCGCCAGCCGCTGGAAAGCCTGATGGCCGACAAGCTCGCCGAATGGCTGGAGGAAAATCCGGCGCACGCCCGGACCATCGTCCAGAAAATCATCGACGCCGCCGCCGCCCGCGAGGCCGCGCGCAAGGCGCGCGAGGCCAGCCGAAAGTCGGCGATGGGCATCGCCTCGCTGCCCGGCAAACTGCACGATTGCCAGGAACGCGACCCCGCCAAGTCGGAGCTGTTCCTGGTCGAGGGCGACAGCGCCGGCGGCTCGGCCAAGCAGGGGCGCGACAGCAAGTATCAGGCAATCCTGCCCTTGAAGGGCAAGATCCTCAACGTCGAGCGCGCCCGCTTCGACCGCATGCTGTCGTCCAAGGAAATCGGGACAATGATTCAGGCGCTCGGCACCGGCATTGGCCGCGAGGAGTTCAACCTCGAGAAATTGCGATACCATAAGATCGTCCTGATGACCGACGCCGATGTCGACGGCGCCCACATCCGGACCCTGCTGCTGACCTTCTTCTATCGGCAGATGCCCGACCTGATCGAGGCCGGCCACCTCTACATAGCGCAGCCGCCGCTCTACAAGGTCAGCCGCGGCCGGTCCGAAGTCTATCTGAAGGACGACAGCGCGCTCGAGGATTATCTCGAGGAAGCGGGCCTCGACGGGCTCGTCCTCGAAGGCAGCGAAGGCCCGCGCTCGGGCCCCGATCTCAAGACCCTGGTCGACCATGCCCGGCGCATGCGGACCCTGCTCCGCTACGCGCCGCGCAAATATGACCCGGCGTTGATCGAGGCACTGGCGATCAACGGCGCGCTCAAGCCGAACCTCGACGCCGACGGCCAGGCCAAGGCGATCGCCAGGGTCGCCGCCTGGCTCGGCGCCGGCGATCTCGAAGCGGGCTGGTCCGGCGAGCTTGGCGCCGAGGGCGGCTATCTCCTCAAGCGGCTGTGGCGCGGCGTGACCGACGTCGCCATCATCGAACATGGCTTCCTGGTGTCCGCCGAAGCGCGCAAGCTGCACGCGCTCGCCGCCGAGCAATTGCCGGCCTACGCCGCGCCGTCGGTGCTCAAGTCGCTGAAGAAGGGCGCCGCCTCCACCGCGCCTGAGGTCGATGAGCCCGATGTCGAGGAGGGCGGAGAGCCCGCCGAGCCGGTCGAATCCGAAACCAAGGGCAAGACGGTGCCGATCACTCGGCCGTCCGAGCTCCTCGACGCGGTCCTCGCCGCCGGCCGCAAGGGCCTCAGCGTCCAGCGCTACAAGGGGCTGGGCGAGATGAACCCTGAGCAATTGTGGGAAACCACGCTCGATCCGGACAACCGCTCGCTGCTTCGCGTCGAAGTGGCGCAGGCCGATGTCGCCGACGAGATTTTCACGCGCCTGATGGGAGACGTCGTCGAACCCCGCCGCGAGTTCATCCAGGAGAATGCGTTAAGCGTCGCCAACCTCGACGTTTGAGGAACCGCGCTCGCGCATCCCGTGTTGGCCGACCAGTGACCTCCGCCACCTTCATCACCGTCGCCAGCTATAATATGCGCAAGGCGATCGGCACCGACCGGCGACGCGATCCCGGCCGGGTGCTCGGCGTGCTCAAGGAAATCGACGCCGACGTGGTCGCGCTGCAGGAAGCCGACAAGCGCTTCGGCGGCCGGGGCTCGGCGGTGCCGCACGAGCTCATCGATTCACACGGCCTCTACAAGCCGGTGCCGGTGCAAGTCCGCCACCGGCGGGTGATGGATCGGGTGCCAGGCGGCAAGAGCGTCGACCGGCTCCTCAAGATCAACACGCGCAACATCGGCTGGCACGGCAATGCGCTGCTGGTGAAGCCGCATGTCGGCATCCTCGATGTCGAGGCGCTTGACCTGCCGACGCTGGAGCCGCGCGGCGCGATCCTCGCCGAACTGCTGATCGGCGACCGGCCGATCCGCGTTGTCGGCATGCATCTCGACCTCAGCGGCCTGTGGCGGCGGCGGCAGCTGCGCACCATCCTCGACGCGGTTGAGCGGCGGCCGCAGACGATGCCGACCATCCTGATGGGCGATACCAATGAATGGCGAAAGGCCGCCGGCTGTCTCAACGAGCTCAACGGCTCGTTCCGGGTGGCGCCGACCGGACCGAGCTTCCATTCGCGCCATCCGCTGGCGGCGCTCGACAGGATCATCGTCGACAAACAGCTGCAGATTGAAGCGGCCGGAGTCCACATGAGCAGATCGGCCCGGATTGCCTCGGACCATTTGCCGATCTGGGCGCGGCTTTCGGTTTGATTCCATGGGCACTCCGCATTCCTGAGCTTGTCGAAAGATTGTCCTTCCTTCCTCCGATCAAGACCAGTGCGCTCCCTCGAAAAGCTCAGGACGGACGGCCTTCAGAATTGCGGCCGGAGCAATCATCCCCCCGTCATCTTCCTTTGCCGCCGCCGCTGGACCGACGAGCCGATCCCCATTGCCTCGCGATACTTGACCACCGTCCGCCGGGCGACATCAAACCCGCGTTGCTTGAGCAAGGCGGCGATAGCGTCGTCGCTCAATATCTCCGTCTCGGCGTCGATGATGTCGCGGATGCCCGCCTTGACTGCCTCCGCCGCGGCGCCGTCACCTTCCGCGGAGCTGACGCCCGAGCCGAAGAAATATTTGAGTTCGTAGAGCCCGCGGTCGCAGGCCAGATATTTGTTCGACGTCACCCGGCTGACCGTCGATTCATGCATTTCGATCGCTTCCGCCACCTCGCGCAGGGTCATCGGCTTCATCGCCGACACGCCGCGCTCGAAGAAGCCCTGCTGCCGTTTGACGATCTCGGACACGACCTTGACGATGGTCCGCGCGCGCTGGTCGAGCGCCCTGATAAGCCAGTTGGCCGTCTGCAGGCAGTCGCCGAGCCACGCCTTGCTGGCCTTGTCCTGCGGGCCGCTCCGAAGCTCCTGATAATAGCGCCGGTTGACGATCAGCCGCGGCAGAGTCGCGTTGTTGAGCTCGACCGCAAAGCCGCTGCCGGAGCGGCGCACGAAGACGTCGGGCGTGACCGCTTCCGTGCCCTCCCGGACGAACTGGCAGCCGGGCTTGGGATCATAGGCGCGGAGCTCGCGGATCATGTCGGTAAGGTCCTCGTCGTCGACTCCGCAGATTCGCTTGAGGTCGCTTAACCGCCCCTTGGACAGCAGGTCGAGATTGTCGATCAGCCGCGCCATCGCCGGATCATGGCGGTCGGCCGCCCTGGCCTGCAGCGCCAGGCATTCCGCAAGACTGCGGGCGCCGACTCCCGGCGGCTCGAGGCCCTGGACCAGCACCAGCGCCTGCTCGACCTGGGCAATCGGCGCGCCGGTGGCCTGCGCGATGTCGGCCAGCGGCACCAGCAAATAGCCGGTCTCGTCAAGCAGCTCGGCGATCATTCGGGCCAGGTCGCCGACCGCGCCCGAGGCGCCGTGCAGCTGGTCGATCAGATGCTCGGCAAGCGACGCGGCGGCATACTCCAGCCGGTCGAAATCGAACGCCTCGCCCTCGCCGCCACCGCCGCCGCCAAGGTCGGTATAGCTGTCGGTTTCCGCCGCCTGGTCCTGCCAGTCGAAATCGACCGGCGTGTCGTCGCGGGCGTCCAGCCCGGTGATCTGCTCGTCGGCTCCCGGATCGTCCGGCGCCTCGTCGGAATCGCCGCCGCTCGAATCCTCGTCAACGCTGACCGGCGCGGCATCCGGCTCGCCGCCCTCATCCTCGCTGGCCTGCGCCTCCAGCAAGGGGTTCTTGGCCAGTTCCTCGGCCACCACCGCTTCAAGTTCCAAGTTGCTCAGCGCCAGCAGCTTGATCGCCTGCTGCAGTTGCGGGGTCATCACCAGCGATTGCGACTGGCGGATGTCCAGGCGTGGACCGAGTCCCACGCTACACCTTAAAGCGCGAAGCTCTCGCCGAGGTAGAGCCGGCGGACCTCCTGATCGGCGACGAGGGCGTCGGGCGTGCCCTGGAACAGCACCTGGCCATCGTAGATGATGCAGGCGCGGTCGACGATATCGAGCGTCTCGCGGACGTTGTGGTCGGTGATCAGCACGCCGATGTCGCGCTGCTTCAGCTCACGCACAAGATCGCGGATGTCGGCGATCGATATCGGGTCGATGCCCGCGAAGGGTTCGTCGAGCAGCATGATCGACGGGTCGGCGGCAAGGGCTCTCGCGATTTCGCAGCGCCGCCGCTCGCCGCCCGACAGCGCCATGGCCGGGGCGTCGCGGAGCTGGGTAATTCCGAACTCGCCCAGCAATTGCTCGAGCCGCTCCCGCCGCGCCGCCTTGTCGGGCTCGGCGACCTCGAGCACCGCGGCGATATTCTGCTCGACCGTCAGCCCCCGGAAGATCGACGTTTCCTGCGGCAGGTAGCCCAGGCCGAGGATGGCGCGCCGGTACATCGGCAAGTCCGTGATGTCCTGGCCGTCGAGGAAGATGCGGCCGCTGTCCGGCTTGACCAGGCCCATCACGGAATAGAAGCAAGTGGTCTTGCCGGCGCCGTTGGGGCCAAGCAGCCCGACCACTTCGCCCCGTGACACGTCCAGTGACACATCGTGGAGCACGGCCTTGCGGTCATAGGCCTTGGCGATCGAGCGGACCTCGAGCCCGCGGACGCCGACCGTCGCCTCGGTCAAGGGCCGGGTCAGGGTCGCGGTATCGTTCACTCAGCTCGCCTCAGGAACCGCGGCGCTGCGGCACCGTGAAATGCCCGGTCACCCGACCGCCGCTTTGCCCGACGCCCGGGGCGCCGCCATCGATCACGGCGCGGCCCGTGCTGAGGTCGATGACCAGGCGAGAGCCGCTGATCCGCGAGCCGCCGCGGTCGAGCTGGACGCCGCCTACCAGGGTGATCAGCTTGCGGTCGAGGTCGTAGATGCCGAAATTGCCGCGCGCGGTTTCCGACGGGCTGCGCACGGTCACGCCGCCGCTGGCGTCGAGCCGCCGGATCTGCACTCCGCCGCCGCTCGAATAAGCGACGGTCAGCCGCTCGGTATCGAGGCTCAGCGAGGCCTGCTGGACATGGACATTGCCGGCGAAGATCGCCCGATCGGACCGGTCCTGCACCTCGATCCGGTCGGCGGTGACGTCAACCGGGGCACTACTGTCATGGCCCTTCAGCGCCGACACCGGATCAGCCGCGACCGCCAAGCCGGACACGGACAGGGTGAAGCACAAGGCCAAGGCGAGTGTGAAGGGCCGAACCATCGTCCTCATCTGACCGCGCCCTGGGTGATTTTCAAGCGAGCCCCCTCATCGAGCACCACGGTCCGCTCGCCAAGGTCGGCCCGCAACCGGCCCGCCTGAAACTCGCCAAGCTCGATCCGGCCGGAAACTCCGCCGTCGCTCGACAGATTGCGGTTCTTCAGGTCGACGAGCACGTCACGGGTCGCGAGGCTGTAGCCGTCCGGTCCAGAGACCCGAACCGGGCCCTGGACCATGACCTTTTGCTCGTCGAGGTCATAGCGCGCCTTGTTGGCGGCGATGCTGAGCGGGCCCTGAGCCAGGCCGAGCCGGGCCATCATTCCCCAGATGTCGACGACTGGCACGTCCGATGTCTGCTGCAGCGCCCGCCGGGCGACGATCTGGAAGGGCTGGCCCTTGTTGTCCTCGCCGACATAGCGCGCCTCCTCGACCCGCATCCGCTCTGGCGCATTGTCGACCTGGTTCTTGTCGAGGATGAAGCTGACGTCGCCTTCGCGGTCGAGTGGCGCCAGGGCCAGGAAGGCGATCAGCACGCCGACCGCGCTCGGCAGCGCGACCTTGGCCAGCCGGACCAGCCGGTCGTGCCGGCTGCCGGGCACCGCCCAGTCCTGCTTGAAAGCGCGCTCGCGGGTTGCGGCTTCAGACATGGGCGAAAATGTCCTGTTCGGCCCAGCCGGCGAGATCGAGCAGGGCCCGGTGAGGCAGGAAATCGAAGCAGGCCTGCGCCAAGGCGGTCCGATTCTCGCGCTCAAGCCGCTCGTCCAGTGCCTCCTTGAGCGCATGCAGGTAGCGGACATCGCTGGCCGCATACTCACGCTGCGCGTCGGAAATCTCGGGCGCCCCCCAGTCGCTGGTCTGCTGCTGCTTGCTGAGGTCCTGGCCGAGCATTTCCTTGACCAGTTCCTTGAGGCCGTGGCGGTCGGTGTAGGTGCGGACCAGTCGGGAGGCCGTGCGGGTGCAATAGAGCGGCGCGGCCATGATGCCGAGATAGGCCTGCATGATCGCCACGTCGAACCGGGCGAAATGATAGAGCTTCAGCCGGTTCCGATCGCCCAGCAGCGCTTTCAGCCGCGGGGCCGAATAGTCGCTGGCCGGCCCGAATCGCACGAGATGCTCGTCGCCCTTGCCGTCGGCGAGCTGGACCAAGCACAGTCGGTCGCGGCCCGGAATCAGGCCCATCGCCTCTGTGTCCACGGCGATCGGGCCGTCGGCGAAGGTCACCCACTCGGCCAGGTCTTCCTCGTGAAAATGGACGCTCATTCCCTCTTCCTTGCAAGGCAGCGGCCGCAACCGATTGACTTCCTTACTCGCCCTTTCGCCGGACACGCCACCCCTGCCCCAGAGAATCACTAGAGCATGGGGCTTTTTTGCTGTAAGGCCGTGAACGGTGCGTGAGCAAAACGCGCCACGACCGGTTGCGCCTAGTCGCCCAGCGCGTTGGTTATTTGATTGTTGGGGGCACAAGGAAGTTTAGACTGCATGGGTTTCGATAGAGGGCGCAAAGGCGAGCGCGGTGGGCGCGGCCGGGACAAGCGCGACGGCTTCGGCGAAGATAATTTCAGTAGCGATCGCGGTTCGGACCGCGGCTTCGGTGACAGAGGCGGATTCGGTGGGGGCGGTGGCTACGGCGCGCCGCGTGGCCCTGGGGGCGGCGGCGGTTTCGGTGACCGCGGCGGCTTCGGCGGCGGTGGCGGCGGCGGCTTCCGCGGCGGCGGCGGCGGCGGCGGTTTCCGCGGCGGCGGCGGCGGCGGTGGTGGTGGCGGAATGCCTCCCCAGGTTGTTGGCGAAGGCAAGGGCGTCGTCAAATTCTTCAACCCGCAGAAGGGCTTCGGCTTCATCGTCCGCGATGACGGCGGCGAGGATGTGTTCGTTCACATCTCCGCGGTCGAGCAGGCCGGCCTGACGGATCTGGCCGACGGTCAGCCGCTCGAGTTCACGCTCGTCGATCGCGGCGGCCGGGTTTCGGCGACCAACCTTCGCATCGACGGCGAACCGTTGGCGGTCGAGCGGGCCGCGGCGACCCCGCAGCGGACACTGACCGGCGAGAAGGCCAGCGGCACGGTCAAATTCTTCAACGCCATGAAGGGCTTCGGCTTCATCCAGCGCGATGACGGCCAGCCTGACGCTTTCGTCCACATTTCCGCGGTCGAGCGCGCCGGCATGCCGACGCTCAACGAAGGCGACCGGCTGGAGTTCGAGCTTGAGGTCGACCGCCGCGGCAAGCATGCCGCAGTGAACCTTTCGCCGCTGCAGACCTGACCGGCTCTTTTTAAGAGCAGGGGAAAAAGCGCCCGTCCGGTCCTCCGGGCGGGCGTTTTGCTGTCAAACTGCGACGTCGGTCAGGCGGATCACACGTTGCCCGCCATTGCTACACTGCGGACGAGCTTGAGCGCAGGCCAGGAATCGGCGAAGTGGTGATTGTCGCCGCCCGTCAAAATCTCGCTAAATTCTGCCGGTCGAGTCGTGCCCGGCTTCCCTCTGATTTCTGGGAAAGCAGCGCACTTGCAGGCTCGACGAGGAGATTGCCAATGTTCGAGATCCTGATTGCCGCGAGTGCGCTGACGCTTGCGACCCCGACATTGAACGGGCCCTCTGACGCAAGTCTACGGGCCGCCGATGCCGAACAAATGCGCATCATCGTCGACGGCGACGCCCGGGCGCAGCGCGAACTCATGCACCCCAATTACATGGTCAATGCGCCGGCGAACCGGGTCCTGGTCAAGGCACAGGTGGTTGCGATGCTCGACTCGGGGCAAATTGGTAGCGACAATTTCAGACGGACGATTGAACGCACGGCGATCACAAGGAATGTGGGTATCGTGATGGGCGACGAGACGGTCATCCCGGCCCCGGACAGCGCTTTGGGGCGACTTCATCCAGGTAAGACCCTGCGGCGGCGATTTACGAACGTCTTCCTTTGGGAAGGCGGGAAATGGCTGTTCCTGGCCAGACAGGCGAGCGTGGTGGCGCCTTAGGCCACGCGTTTCGCCCTGAACCGGGCGCTGCCTCACGTCGCCATCGTCAGCAACCTCTCCACCCGGTCAGCCTCCGCCGCCGGCTTGTCGATGCGGATCCGGCTGATTCTCGGGAAGCGCATCGCCAGTCCCGACTTGTGCCGGCTCGAGGTGTGGATGGAATCGAACGCCACCTCCAGCACTAGTGCTTTCTCCACCTCGCGCACCGGCCCGAACCGCTCGACTGTATGGCCGCGCACCCAGCGGTCGAGCCATTTCAATTCCTCGTCGGTAAAGCCGAAATAAGCCTTGCCGACCGGCAACAGTTCGCCCGCCTCGTTCCAGCAGCCGAAAGTGAAATCGGAATAGAAGCTCGACCGTTTTCCAGACCCGCGCTGGGCGTACATCAGCACGCAGTCGGCGGTCAGCGGGTCGCGCTTCCACTTGTACCACAGGCCGGCGCGCCTGCCGGTTACATAGGGGCTGTCGCGCCGCTTGAGCATGATGCCCTCGATCGCCGCGTCGCGGGCGCCAATGCGCAATTCCTCCAGCGCCTCAAAATGCGGCGCGTCGATCAGCTGCGACAGGTCGAACCGCTCCGGGTCGAGCGCCGGCACGAATGCCTCCAGCCGCGCCCGCCGCTCGCTCCACGGCAGCGCGCGGAGATCGTCGTCGCCATGAAACAGGATGTCGTAGAGCCGGACGAAGGCCGGATATTGGTTCTGCATCCTGGCGCTGACAGTCTTGCGGCCGAGCCGTTGCTGCAGCGCGTTGAAGCTGGCCGCCGCGCCGCCATGTGCCTCGGCTCCCTGCTCGAACCCGCGCACCAGCAATTCGCCGTCGAGCACGCCACGCCTGGAAAAGGCGGCGGCAATGTCAGGGAAGCTGCCGCTGATATCGTCGCCTGTCCGGCTGTAGAGCCGGGTCTGGCCGCCGGCATGGACCACCTGCACCCGGATCCCGTCCCACTTCCACTCGGCGGCATAATCATCGAGGCTGACCCTGGTCTCGTCGAGCGGATGGGCGAGCATGAACGGCCGGAACACCGGCACGTCGCGGGCCGTCGGCTGCTCTGCGCGTCCCTCGGCCCAGTCGAACAGTTCGGGGTAGGGCGGCTTGAGCCCGTGCCACACCTCCTCGACCGCCTCGACGTCCAGGCCGAAGGCATCGGCCAGCGCCTGCTTTGCCAGCCGGGCGCTGATGCCGACCCGCAGCGCCCCAGTCGCCACCTTGAGCAAGGCGTAGCGGCCCGAAGCATCCAGATGGTCGAGCATCTGGCCGAGAACGGCCGGCGCATCCGACTTGCTGATCGACCGCAGCCGTTCGACGACGGCGCTCAGCCGCAGCGAACCGTCGTCGATTTCGGGCGGCTCCCCCGGCCGGCCTGGCCACAGAAGCGACACCGTTTCGGCCGTGTCGCCGACATAGTCGCGGCTCATCCGGAACAGCACCGGGTCGATCTTCTCCTCGACCAGCCCTCGGATCACCGCCGGCTTGACCGCCGGAATGTCGAGCCCGCCCGTCAGCGCGGCGAGCGCGATGCCGCGGTCCGGGTCCGGCGTCTCCGTCAGATAGTCGCCGATCAGCCTGAGCTTCGTATTGCGCGACCGCGTATAGACCAGGTCGTCAAGCAGCTGGGAGAAAGCGCGCATGACAACACAGACTCCGTCACCCCCAACTTGTTTCAGGGTCCATAGCGGCGAATGGCGGTGCGGGCTTAGATTGAATGCTGAAACAAGTTCAGCATGACGGCGTGCGGCCTAGTGCAACCTTACCGCCAGCGCCGCCAGGATCGTCTGGCAGTCAGCCGGGGAGTCGCTTTCCAGCGCCTCGTCCATATGTTCGAGGCAGGAGCGGGTGGCGATGCGGTGGCCGGGCATCAGCGCCAGCTGGGCCGAGCATTGCGCCAGGCCTTCGAGCGCCTTCAGGCCGTTAGCGGCGGCGACTTCGCGGATGGCATCCATTCGGTTGTAGATGTCGAGCGGCGACAGGCGCGCGGCGCGCTTGTGGATTTCGGCGATCGCTTCGCCGATCTGGCGGCGGATTGGCTCGAGCGCGTCGGTGGCCATGGCTTGCTCCATCGGGTCGTTGAACGGAGCTTCGCCGAACTTGGTTAACGCTTTATTGCAACCGTGTGTCGGGTTGACAAAAATCGCCACTGCGGCCATTGGGCCACGGCTTCGGGCGGCCGGAAACGCGCCGCTTTCTTTATTTTCAGCCTTTGGGACTTTTGCGATGGCCAAGCCGGCAACCGTCAAGATCAAGCTCGTCAGCACGGCCGACACCGGCTTCTTCTACGTGACCAAGAAGAATCCGCGCAACCAGACCGAGAAGATGAGCTTCCGCAAATACGACCCGAAAGTGCGCAAGCACGTCGAGTTCAAGGAAGCCAAGATCAAGTAGAGCAAAGCGCCCGAGCGTAGCGAGAGGATTGCGACTGCAATCGTCGAGCAGCGCGAGGAGAGCGCGCATGCCGGCCGACGACTGGCGAAGCCAGGTCGATCTCGTCACGGATTCACTCCGCGACGGAACCTTCCGAAACTCAGCCGGGGCTTTGCCCCGGTTCGGTATCCGCCAGCGCCGGTTCCTTGGGAAGCAAGGCCTCGACCTCGGCCACGAAGCGCACCACCGAAATTGGTTTGGACACGTAAGCCTGCGCCCCGGCCGCGCGGACCCTTTCCTCGTCACCGATCCCCGAATAGGCCGTGACGGCCATGATCGGCACGTCCTTCAATTGCTCGTCCTCGCGAAGCAGGCCGATGAGCTCGAGGCCGCTGACATGCGGGAGCTGGATGTCGGTGATCACCAGATCTGGCTCGAAGGAGCGCGCGGAATCGAGCGCCAGCCGGCTGTCTAGCACCGCCTGCGGTTCATGGCCGTGCGCCGCAAGAAGGTCGCAGAACAGCTTGATGTTGAGGGCGTTGTCCTCGACAATCAGGATCCTGGCCAAGCGTTCTTCCCTACCACTCGAGAGCCGATTCTAGGCGATGCAGTCCAATCCGCCAAACGACGCGCAGGTACTGGCCCTGAACGCAATCGCCGCAACGCTGGCCGATCAACGGCTGGCGGAGCGCTTTTTATCCTTGAGCGGCCTTGCTCCTCCCGATTTGAAACAGCGGGCTGGCGACTGCAGCTTCCTCGCCGACTTCCTCCGCTTCTTGGAAGGGCACGAGCCGGACCTGCTGGCAATCGCTTCCGCCATTTCGGTCAGACCGATTGAAATCGTAAGGGCGAGGGCGGCGCTTGAGGGATGAATCGGCCGCTCCTCATCACCGACTGCGACGAAGTACTGCTGCACATGGTCGCGCATTTCGAGTCCTGGCTCGACGAGGCGCACGGCATCCATTTCCATCTCGAAAGCGGCGAGTTCGCGTCGGCCTTGACTGACAAGGCGAGCGGCGAGCTTGTTCCGCCGGACCGGATCTGGCCCCTGCTCGACGGTTTCTTCCGCTCCGAAATGCATCGCCAGACCCTGGTGCCGGGCGCGCTTGAAGCGCTCGGCCGAATTGGCGAGGTGGCCGACATCGTCATCCTGACCAACCTCGGCGACGAGGCGCACGGCTGGCGGGTCGAACAGCTGGCGGCGCATGGCATCAACCACGAGGTTGTCTGCAACCGCGGCGGGAAGGGCGGACCGGTCAAGGGGCTGATTGAGGAGCGCGGACCTAGTTCGGCGGTCTTCGTCGATGACTTGCCGGTGCACCACGGTTCGGTCGCCAGGCATGCGCCGCAGGTCTGGCGGCTGCACATGGTCGCCGAACCCAGGCTCGCCCCCGCCGTCCCGCCGGCGGTTGATGCGCACGCCCGAATCGACGATTGGCCGCCGGCTGCCGATTGGATCATCGAACGGCTGAGGGAGCGCCCATGACCAGGACGATTTTCATCACCGGCGCGACTGCCGGCTTCGGGAAAGCGGCCGCGCGCAGGTTTACCAAAGAAGGCTGGCGTGTAATCGGCACCGGCCGGCGCGGCGACCGGCTTCGGGCGTTGGCCGACGAGGTTGGCGACACCTTTCTGCCGCTCGAGCTCGACATGCGGGATACGGACGCGCTGGCGGACCTAGCCCACCTCAGTCCGCCTTGGAGCGAGATCGACCTGCTGCTCAACAATGCCGGGCTCGCCCCGCCGATGGGCAATATCGACACGGTCGAGTGGGACAGGATCGAGACCGTGCTCGACACGAATGTCACCGGGCTTGTCGCGCTGACCCGGGCGCTGCTCCCGAAGTTGATCGAGCGGCGCGGCCAGATCATCAACCTGTCTTCGGTGGCCGCCACCTACCCGTACAAAGGCGGCGCGGTTTATGCCGGCACGAAGGCCTTCGTCCGGCAATTCTCGCTCGACCTGCGTTGCGACCTTCACGGTACCGGGGTCCGGGTAACCTCGATCGAACCGGGGATGGCCGAAACCGAATTCACCATTGTCCGCACCGGAGGCGACAAGGCCGCTTCCGACCAGCTCTACGCCAACATGAACCCGATGACGGCCGAGGACCTTGCCGACCTCTTCTGGTGGCTGGCGACGCTTCCGCCGCATCTCAATATCAATGCCATCGAACTGATGCCGGTCACCCAGAGCTGGGCCGGCTTTACCGTCCACCGCGAGGGTTGACGCATCGCCCTCGCAGGTGTTGAGCGCCAGCCCATGAGCAGCGACCAACGCCTTGCCGAACTCGGCATCACCCTTCCACAGCCTGCCGCCCCCGTCGCTTCCTATGTGCCGGCGGTCGAGCAGGGCGGGCTTCTCCATATCTCCGGCCAGATCAGCTTTGCCGAGGACGGCAGCCTGATCAAGGGCCGGCTCGGCGATGACATCGATCTGGAAGGGGGATTGGCCGCGGCTCGTCGCTGCGGTGTCATGCTGCTGGCCCAGATGAAGGCCGCGCTTGGCTCGCTCGACCGGGTGGAAAGAATCGTCAAGCTCGGCGTCTTCGTGAATTCGACCCCCGATTTCACCGATCAGCCCAAGGTGGCCAATGGCGCGTCTGAATTGATGCAGGAGGTGTTTGGCGAGTCCGGCCGTCACGCCCGAAGCGCGGTTGGGGTCACGGTGCTGCCGCTCGGCGTCGCAGTCGAAGTGGATGCGATCGTCGCGGTCAGGAGCTGATCCCCTCGATCCCGGGCCGGCGGGCTTCGCGCACCGCGGGCTGCACGGCGGCCCTTTGCCGGAAAACAGCCTGATCGCCATTGCCGCCGCGATGGAGCTTGGCGCCGGCATCGAGTGCGATCTTCGCCTGACCCGCGACAAGCAGATAGTCGTCTTCCACGATGCCGACTGCCGGCGGATGTGCGGTATCCCGATGCGGATCGGCCAGTCGTCGCTCGCCAGCCTCGGTCGCCTGAGCCTTGGCGGCCAGCCGATACCGACCCTCGAGAGCTTGTTGCATCTGATCGACGGCCGAGTTCCTGTTCTGCTGGAGATCAAGGTCGACGGCGACTTGTGGTGCTGGATTGCGGCGTTGCAGGCGGGCTTGCGGGATTATGGCGGTACGTTCGCGGTCATGTCTTTCGAGCCGCGTCTACTTCGCCTGCTCAAGACCAATCTTCCCGACGTTCGGCGTGGCTTGCTGCTGCGTGATCGAACATTGCAGCTGAAGCGCCGGCTGGCGATGTGGCTCGCCGATCCCCATTTTGTCGGCATGGAATTCGCCGGACTGCATCGCCCCTGGGTGGCGCGGCTGCGCCATCGGCTTCCGGTCTATTGCTGGACGGTCCGGACGGCGGAACAGCGGGCGCAAGCCGAGGTTCAGGCCGACGCCCTTATCTGGGAAGGCGATGGCCGACCGCGAATCTGAGTTCGTCGCGCTGATCGGCAGCGGCGTCGGTTCGGTCGATTCGGCCGAATGGGACGGACTTGCGGGCAATGGCGATCCATTTCTCAGCAACGCCTTCCTGTCGGCGCTGGAGGAATCGGGCAGCGTCGGCGAAGGCACGGGCTGGTCGCCGGCGCCGATCCTGATCCAGGAGGACGGCGCGCTCACGGCGGCGATGCCGGCCTATCTCAAGAGCCACAGCCAGGGCGAATATGTGTTCGACCATGGCTGGGCCGAAGCCTACCAGCGGGCCGGCGGGGCCTATTATCCCAAACTTCAGGTCGCTGTTCCGTTCACTCCGGTGCCCGGAAAGCGGTTGCTCGGGCGTCGGCCGCAGCAGCTCCTTGCCGCGGCGGAGGCCGTGGTTGTCCAGAACGGCCTGTCGTCCGCCCATATCACCTTCCTTGACGAGGCGGATGCCGCCCATTGCGAGAAACGCGGCTGGCTGATCCGCGACGGCCTGCAATATCACTGGTTCAATCGCGGCTATGCGGACTTCGACCAATTCCTTGGTGCCTTGTCGAGCCGCAAGCGCAAGCAGATCCGCAAGGAGCGCGCCGGCGCGGCCAACCGACTTGAGTTCGTCGCCCTTCGCGGCGCGGAGATCGAACGGCGCGACTGGGACGCGATGTGGGCATTCTACCAGGATACCGGCGGCCGGAAGTGGGGCCGGCCTTATCTGACTCGGGATTTCTTCGATCGAATCGCGGCGACGATGGGAGAATCGCTTCTTCTGTTCCTGGCGAAGCGCGACGGCGTGCCGATTGCCGGCGCCTTGAACCTGATCGGGCGGGATGCGCTGTACGGCCGCTATTGGGGTGCGGTCGAGGACGTGCCGTTTTTACACTTCGAGCTCTGCTACTACCGGGCGATCGAATGGGCGATCGATCATGGCCTGGCGCAGGTCCAGGCCGGTGCGCAAGGGGAACATAAGCTGGCGCGCGGCTATGTGCCGGTCATCACCCGGTCGGCGCATTTCCTGGCCAGCTCGGGACTTCGTCAAGCAGTGAAGCGCTATGTCGATGGCGAGCGAGTCGCGATTGCCGACGAGGCGCGCTGGCTGGCCGAGGCCTTGCCCTATCGTTCGTCGGATTCCGAATAGACGGCGACCCGCCGCCCGTCAGCATCGGCCATGCCGCGGTACATGGCAGGCGTGGTGAAGCCGAACGCCGCTTCGCCCTTCGGCGTGACGGCGATGAGGCCGCCCTTGCCGCCCAGCGTGGCAATGTCGGCCAGAACGCCGTCAACCGCCTCCTGAAGCCGTTGTCCGCCCAACCTTACCCGGCTGGCGACCGAATGAGCGGCGACGGTTCGGATGAAATATTCCCCTGACCCGGTCGCCGAAACCGCGGCGGCATCGTCGGCGTAAGTGCCGGCACCGATGAGCGGCGAATCACCAATCCGGCCCCATTGCTTGGCGGTCAGTCCGCCCGTCGAGGTAGCAGCCGCCACCTGACCTCTCAGGTCGACCGCCACGGCGCCAATGGTTCCGTACTTCACGTCTTCGTCAAAGCCGCCGCTGGCCAGGAGCTCGTCCAACTGGCGGCGCCGTTCTCGAGTCTCGAACCAGTGGTTGCCGACCTGTTCCAGTCCAAGCGAGCGGGCATAATTGTCGGCGTCCCGGCCCGACAGAAAGACGTGCGGCCCGTTGTCCATCAGGTGTCGTGCGAAGCTGATTGGCGCGCGGGTCGTGCGCAGGCCGGCGACCGCGCCCGCGCGGCGGCTGGGCCCTTCCATGATGGCAGCATCCAGTTCGATATGACCATCGGCCGCCAGAACGCTGCCGCGGCCGGCATTGAAGCAGGGATTTTCCTCGAGCGATCGGGCTGCCTCCTCGACCGCGTCAACGGCGCTGCCGCCATCGGCCAGGACCGCCGATCCCGCAGCCAATGCCTCGCCGAGTCCTGCGCGGGACAGCCGTTCACCGTCCCGGTCGAGCGTCCCGGGCCGCATCGAACCGGCCCCGCCATGGATCAGCAATCGCCATTGTCCCTGCATCGCCTGGCCATAGCGGCGGCCCGCAGCCGATTCCAGTTGACTCGCGCCGAAATGATATTATTCTGATATCAGATTAAATGGAGGCGAATGTGTCCAAAGGGGAAGTGACTGCACTGCAATCGAGCCGCGAGCGGGGCGCGGGCACGTTCAGCGGCTATCTGATGTTGCTGGTCCTGCTGCTGGCCGCTGCCGCGACCGCGGTCGGCGGGACGCGCCTGGCCAATAATGATTTCGGGGCGTTGACGCTCATGCTCGTCATCGCCGCGCCGCTGAGCCTGCTGCTTGTAGCCTGCGGTTTCTACATGCTTCAGCCCAACCAGGCGGCGTCGATCACCATGTTTGGCGACTATCGCGGAACGGACCGCACGACCGGCCTGCGCTGGGTCTGGCCGTGGATGATGCGGGCCAAGGTGTCGGTTCGGGCCAACAATTTCATTTCCGACCGGATCAAGGTCAACGACTTGCGCGGCAACCCGATCGAGATGGCGGCGCAGATCGTCTGGCGGGTCATCGACACCGCCCAGGCCCTGTTCGACGTCGACGACTATCGGACCTTCGTGAAAGTCCAGGTCGAAGCCGCCATCCGGACCATCGGCTCTCGCTATCCCTACGACGATTTCGAACATCTCGAAGTCACGTTGCGCGGCAATCATGACGAGGTGGGAGTCGAGCTTCGCAAGGAGCTACAGGAGCGGCTCGCGGTCGCCGGCATCACGGTCGACGAATGCGGCTTCACGCACCTCGCCTATGCGCAGGAGATCGCCGGGGCGATGCTTCGCCGGCAGCAGGCGCAGGCGGTGGTCGCGGCGCGCAAGACCCTGGTCGAAGGCGCGGTCGGCATGGTGGAGATGGCGCTCGAGATGCTGTCGGCGAAGAATGTCGTCGAACTCGACGACGAGCGCCGGGCGGCGATGGTGTCGAACCTGATGGTCGTCCTATGCGGCGAGCGCGACACGCAGCCAGTGGTCAACACCGGCACCCTCTACACATAGGACAATGTTGTGAGCGGCGGCCAGCGCAAAGCTTACCCGCTAAGGGTCGATCCCGATTTGTGGGCAGCGGTGGAACGCTCCGCCGCCGCCGACCTGCGCAGCGTGAATTCCGAAGTCGAATGCCTGCTCCGCGAGGCGCTCAAGGCGCGGGGCGTAAAACTGGAGCCCCCGAGCCCGGTAAAGCGCGGCCGGCCGCCGAAGGAGAGATGAGATGGCCGAATGGTTTGCTGCGAAGCGATACGGGATTGGCGCCGGCTTGCCGGTCAGCTGGCAGGGCTGGGCGGTCCTGCTGGTCTATGCCGCGACGGTCCTTGGCGCCCTCCTCCTGCTCGGCGAGCGCAACCCCGCTACGTTCGCCATCCTGCTGATTTCGACCGCGATCCTGCTGGTCGTGACTGCGCGCACCACCCGGGGTGGCTGGCGCTGGCGTTGGGGTGAGCCTGGCTAATGGCGCCTACCTCTCGAGGAAAATGCTGGGCCCGCCGCCGCCGCCATTGTCGACGATGGGATCGAACGGATCCACTGGGTTTCCACTATTCTCGTCGTTGAAGAACAGAGAAAATGTCACTGGACCCTTCGCCGAATTGAAGTTGACGATGGTCAGTTTCTTGGTGTGGACGGCGCCGTCCTGCTCGAACTGCTTGGTCTTGATACCGCCTGACGTCGGACAGCTGCTGCCGTCGTGAGCGCAGATTGGCATGGCCGGGTTGAACACCAATTTGCGGCTGCTGTCGCGGTCAATCATATGGAAATGGAGCTTGAACAGGTCCGTGCTGTGCGGCACCTCGATCAGTCGATCGCCTTTGACGAACTGACCTGCCGGCGGGTCACCAGGCGCGAGCCTGTAGTTCAGGGTGCCATTGCGGTCGTCGGCGACGACGTGGACCTGGACATTGGTCACCGGCCGAGGCTTCGCCATGCTTCCTTCTTGATGTACGGTCGCCATTGCCTTCCTCCTCGATCAATTCAGGTGATGTTCCGGTCCGACAAATAGGCCGGGTACCGGTAGCCCATGGCCGCCAATCGTCTGGCCAGTCCCTGCGCCGCCGAAGCCTGTCCTGCCCGCAGCAGAATCAAATGCTGCTCGCCAAGTTCGGCGGGCTTGGCTGTTCCGCCGGGCAAGGCGGCAAGGGCCGATCGCCAGGCAGCTGAAGCGGCCGCGCGGTTGCCGGAGCGAGCCTGTGCGTCGCCAAGCACGCGAAGCGCCTTCGCCAGCGCAAATCCGTCTGCGGACGGGTCGGTGCTCTTGACCGCCCTGGCTGTGCCGACCGCGGTTTGCGCCAAGTTCAGGGCGCGCACCGGATCGCGCGAGCCGAGCGCGATTCGGGCATTCAGGATCAGGCATTCGCGGCGATTGGATCGCCACTGATGCGCGGATGGATCGGCGGCAAGGAAGCGGTCGACCCGATTGCAGGCCGCCTGGGTGACCGATCGGGCCTCGGCGAAGGTGCCTGAGGCCAGCAGCAGTTCGGCCAGGTTGAGCTCGGCCCGGGCGGTGAAATCCTGCCACCGGCTGTTGCTGGCGTCGCGCGGGATGAGGGCGTGGGCGTGATCGACGGCCCGGCGCAGGTGGGCGATGCCGAGCGTTGGGTTGCCCAGCGCCGCGTGGAGTATGCCGAGCGCCCGTTCTGCCGGAATAAGCTTCTGCCTATAATCGACGTCCGATCCCGGCGAGGCGCCGCGTTCGAGCAACTCGACCTGCTTCTGCCGGCTGGCCAGGGCTTCCCGAAGCCGACCCTGCGCGAACCGGGCATCGGCCAGCCAGGCGAGCGATTCTGGGATGGCCTTCTGGTAGCCGTCATTGCCAGGATCGGCGGTCGCCACTGCTTCCATCGTGTTATGAGCCGACTGAAACAAGCTTCCGGCCTCGTCGAAGCGGCGCTGCGCGAACAGGACGACTCCCAAATTGGTGTCGGCATATTGGGCTTCCATCCGCCACTTCATATTGTCGGGCTCGATGCCGATCATTCGCGACGCCAGCTCGCGATACGAGCGGAAGGCCGCTTCGGCGGATTTGGGATCGCCGCGCTGCAAGGCGATTTCGCCGACCCAGAAGACATTCTGAGCGTGATCGAACAGGCGCGCCGTGTCGCGCGGGTCCCGGCGGATCGCCTCTGCCGTGCCGGCCGTCGCTTCCCGGTATAGGCGCGATGCCCCGTCCAGGTCGCCCCGCAGGTTTGCAACTTCGGCCATCAGACTCAGTGCCCGGGAGCGCTGCAGCAGGGCGGCGTCGGATAGTTCGGATGTGTCCTGCTGCTTGTAATAGGCATAGACCCGGCTGCCGACCCCATCGAGCGCGTCCAGTCGGCCGATCGGCTCCAGCTTGGCGCGCAGATCGCCGAGCATGAAACCGACAAGGCCTTCCGCCTCGCGCCGTTGGTCGCGCGCAGCGTCGCGCGCATCGATCGCGGTGACGGCAAGCGCACTGGTGACGGCCATGCCGGCGATCGACGCGGCGGCCAGCAAGGCCAGGCGGCGTTGGCGGCGGATGGATTCGCGCTGGACGAGGTCGTCGAGCCCGACTCCGGTCATTCCTGCCACCAATTTCAGGAAACCTATACGCCGACCATCTCCAGCCTCGCGAAGATCCGCGGCCAGGGGTTCGGCGATTTGCTTGGTCGGCCGGCCGCGGCGGTCATAGTGAGTCCTCAGCGCCGGCGGCAGGCATTCCTCGTTTTCGCGGCCGGGCATGTCGCTGGCGAAGGGCTCGCCGGCGACGATCGCCGCCAGCACGCAGCCATCCGGCCGGGAACGCTTGAAAGCGTCGATCTCGGCATTCGTCCAGCGGGATCGAGCGGCGGCCGGAGAGCATAGGACGATCAGGAAGCGCGAGGCGGCCAGGGCCTCGCGAATTTCGGTGCCGAGGTCGCCGGCTGCGGCCAACTCGCCGCGGTCGCGGAAAATCGGCTTCAGCCGGGCGGGGACGACACCATGTTCCGTCAGCCGGCCGGCGATCGCAGCGGGGATCCTGAAATTCTCGAGCTTCTCGTGGAGCCATCGGGCCATGGCTTCGTCGGCATGGCTGTAGCTCAGGAAGGCGTAATAGAGGTGGTGTCGGCTGGTAGTGTGCGCGACATCGGGCGCCGATTCATGGACGCGGACTGGTCGCTGCAATTGGGCAACCCTCGGCATCAGCCGCCCCCTCGCTCCCACATAGGCCTATTATCATCATTGTCTAACTTGGGCGAATCCACCGTCCTGCTTTGCCCTTCGCCGGCAAGCGCTTATATGCGCGCCATGTCCATCCGTCCGTGGCGCGATATCGAGCGGCGAAGGTCGCGGCAGATCATGCTCGGCGCCGTTCCCGTCGGCGGCGACGCGCCGGTGAGCGTCCAGACGATGACGAACACCCCGACCTCCGACGCCACCGCGACCATCGCTCAGATTCGTCGCTGCGAGGAGGCCGGCGCCGACATCATCCGCGTCTCCTGCCCTGACGTCGATAGCACCGCTGCGCTGAAGGAAATTGTGCGCGCGTCGAGCATCCCGATCGTCGCCGACATTCACTTCCACTACAAGCGCGCCCTCGAAGCCGCCGACGCCGGGGCCGCCTGCCTCCGCATCAACCCCGGCAACATCGGTTCGGAGGAGCGGGTCCGTGAAGTGGTCGCCGCCGCGCGCGCCAACGGCTGCGCGATCCGCATCGGCGTTAATGCCGGCAGCCTGGAGAAGGACCTGCTCGAGAAATATGGCGAGCCCTGTCCGGAGGCCTTGGTCGAAAGCGCGCTCGACCATATCCGGATCCTCGAGGATCACGGCTTCCGCGACTATAAGGTCGCGGTCAAGGCGTCCGATGTTTTCCTAGCCGTTGCCGCCTATCAGCAACTCGCCGACCAGGTCGATTGCCCGCTTCACCTCGGCATCACCGAAGCCGGCGGCCTGATCGGCGGCACGGTCAAGTCGGCGATCGGCATTGGCAATCTGCTGTGGGCCGGGATCGGCGATACCATCCGCGTCTCCCTGTCGGCCGAACCGGAAGAGGAAGTCCGGGTCGGCTACGAAATACTGAAATCGCTCGGCATCCGCAGCCGCGGAGTCCGCGTGGTTTCCTGCCCGTCCTGCGCCCGCCAAGGGTTCGATGTCATCCGCACCGTCGAGGCGCTGGAAGAACGGCTGCAGCACATCAAGACGCCGATGTCGCTGTCGGTGCTCGGCTGTGTCGTCAACGGTCCGGGCGAGGCGCGCGAAACCGACATCGGCATCACCGGCGGTGGCCAGGGCAAGCATATGGTCTATTTGTCGGGGGTGACCGATCATCATGTCCAGGATGCCGACATGATCGACCACATCGTCCGGCTGGTCGAAGCCAAGGCGGCCGAAATCGACGCGGGGACGGCGCGCGGGGCGACCCTCGACGCGGCGGAGTAGTTCGCTATTGGCGACCGTGTGAACCGCGTCGCCCAGCATCCACTCCACGGCTTCCTCGGCGCGCTTGCCGCCGTCGGCATATTGTCGGTCATGGACGCGGTGATGAAGGCGCTGGTCATCGCGCTGGGCATTTATGCGGTCAGCATCTGGCGGTCCTTGTTCAACCTGGCTCTGACGTCCGTCCTGTACCTGCCCCGCCGCCTGCCCTGGCCGGACCAGGCGACGCTGCGCTTGCACATTATCCGCGGCGTGGTCGTGACGATCATGGCGGCGCTGTTCTTCTGGGCCATCGCCCGGGTACCGCTGGCGCAGGCCATTGCGCTGACCTTCATCGCCCCGCTGATCGCCATGCTTCTGGCCAGCGCCTTCCTGAACGAGAAGATCGGCCCGCGCTCGATCATTGGCGCCGTTGCGGCATTCGGCGGCGTGCTGGTGATCGTGCTCGGCCAGGCGCGCGCCGAGTTCGGCCAAGAGGCCTTGCTTGGGACGCTGGCGATCCTGGCCTCGGCGCTCTGTTATGCGGTCAATATCGTGCTGATGCGCCGCCAGTCGCAAGCCGCCGAGCCGCTCGAGATCAACTTCTTCCAGGCGGTCACCGTCGCCATCCTGTGGCTGGCCTTGGTGCCGTTCCAGGGCTTCCCCATTTGGCCGGCGGAATGGTGGAGCTGGGTATTCGCCGCAGCCATGATGTCGACTGCGGGGGGCCTTATCTTTTCCTGGTCCTATGCGCGGGCCGACGCGAGTTATCTTGCGGTCACCGAATATAGCGGCTTCCTGTGGGCCGCAGTCCTGGGCTGGGCCGTGTTCAGCGAGCCTGTCTCTCTTTACACCCTGGCCGGCGCCGCGCTGATCGTCGGCGGCTGCATCATTGCCGCCCGCGCCAGGGTGAAGGTTCCGGGCGAAGCGGAGGTCGCCATCTGATGGCCTGGTTCTGGTTGATCCTTGGGGGGCTGTTCGAGATCGGCTTCACCACCTCGCTGCGCTTCGTCGACGGCTTCAGGAACCTGCCGTGGACGCTCGCCTTCCTGGTGTCAGTGGCCATCAGCATGGCGCTGCTGGAGCTTGCCGCCCGCACTATCCCGATGGGCACAGCCTACGCGGTGTGGGGCGGGATCGGGGCGGTCGGTACGGTCGTGGTTGGAATCGCCTTCTTCAACGAGCCGTCGACCCTGATCCGCATCCTGCTCATCTTCGCCATCGTCGCGGCGATCGCCGGGCTGAAGCTTACCGACTAGCGCCGACCGGGACGATGTCGTTGCGGGCGCCATGGAGCGCTTGGGCGATGGCCGGATCCTCCTCGATGGCGCGAAGGAAGCGCGGCGGCGGCAGAGGGCCGCGCGCCTGCTCATAGGAAAAGCCGAGCGACAGCAGCAGGCCGTCCGACCATTTCGGGCCGATGAAGCTGAGGCCGACCGGCAGGCCCTTCACCTGTCCCATCGGCACGGTCAGGTGCGGATAGCCCGCAACCGCGGCGAGGCTGCCGGCGCCGCCGCCCGAAATCTGGTCGCCGTTGACCGCGTCGATCTTCCACGCCGGCGGCATGGTCGGCCCGACCAACGCGTCCAGCTGGTTGCCTTTCAACAGGCGGTCGATCCCATTGGGACCGGCCGCCGCAAAGCTTGCCGCTCGAGCCTTCTTGTAGGCGGGATCGGCCAGGCCCTTCGTCGCCTGAGCCTTTTCGAACGTGTCCTGCCCGAACAGCGCCATTTCCCGCGCCTTGTTCGCGCTGTTGAAGGCGATGACGTCGGCCAGGCTTCTCACCGGGATGGGCGCCGGGCTGCCGGACAGGTATGCGTTGAGTCCGGCCTTGAATTCGGTGAGCAGGACCTGGAACTCGTTGCCGCCTATCTTGCTGTCGTCGAAGGTCTTGATCTCGACCAGGGTCGCGCCCTTGGCCCGGAGGACGGCCAATGCCTGCGCGAACGCATCGTCGGTGCCGAAGCCGGAAGCGAAGCGCATTACACCGAGGCGCTTGCCTTTGAGCGAATCGGCAGCGAGGCCGGCGGCATAGTCGCTCTTGCGGTTGTCCGCTTCCGCGGTTGCCCGGTCGGCCGGATCGCTCCCGGCCATCGCCGTCAGCAGGTCGGCGGCTTCCCTCACCGTCGCCGTCATCGGCCCGGCCGTGTCCTGGCTTTCGCTGATCGGGACGATGTGGGTGCGGCTGACCAGCCCGACCGTCGGCTTCAGCCCGACGATGCCGTTGATCGCGGCCGGGCAGGTCACCGACCCGTCGGTCTCGGTGCCGATGGCGAGGCGGACCATGCCGGCGGCTACCGCGGCACCGCTGCCGCTCGACGAGCCGCAGGTGTTGCGGTCGAGCGCATAGGGGTTGCGGGTCTGGCCACCCCAGGCGCTCCACCCGGAGATCGAATTGGACGAGCGGATGTTGGCCCATTCGGACAGGTTGGCCTTGCCGACGATCACCGCCCCGGCGGCCCGGAGCCGGGCGACCAGCGGCGCATCGCGGTTGGTGACGTTGCCGGCGAGCGCCAGGCTGCCCGCCGTCGTCGGCAGTGGTCCGATCGCTTCGATATTGTCCTTCAGAAGCACCGGCTGGCCGGCAATCGGACCGCGCAGGCCCGTCGAATCCACCCGCCGCGCCTGGTCGATGGCGGTCGGGTCGATGGCGATCACCGCGCCGACCGCTGGGTTGAGATGCTGGATACGCACCAGCGCCGCTCGCGTGTTGGCTTCGGCCGGGCCGACGGGCTGCTGCGCCTGCGAAGCGCTGGCGGCGACGATAGCGGCCACGCTGGCCGCTGCTTTGACAGATGCTCTCATGACGCAAGTGATGGCACGATTCCGCATTGCCGCAAAATGTGCTTAAGCGCCGCCCCATGACGCCAATGCAACCGGTTCGCGGCACACAAAGCCTGCTTGGGGAGGAAGCCGACCGGCTCCACGCCGTGATTGACGCCTTTGATCGTGTCCGCCGCTTGTTCGGCTTTCGCCGCGTCGAAGTGCCGACCATTGAGCAGACGGCGGTCTTCGCCCGCTCGATCGGCGAGACCACCGATGTCGTGTCCAAGGAAATGTATTCGTTCGAGGATCGCGGTGGCGATTCGATCACGCTGAGGCCCGAGTTCACCGCCGGCATCTGTCGCGCCTACCTGTCCGAAGGCTGGCAGCAATATGCGCCGCTCAAGCTGGCGACGTACGGCTCGGCCTTCCGCTACGAGCGGCCGCAGAAGGGTCGATTCCGGGAATTCCACCAGCTGGACGCCGAGATCATCGGCGCCGGCGAGCCTCAGGCGGATGTGGAAATATTGTGCTTCGCCGACCAGCTTCTGAAGGATCTGGGCCTGGGCCCGATCCTGAAGCTCAACACGCTTGGCGACCCGGCCACCCGGGAAGCTTGGCGCGGCGCCTTGCTCGACCATTTTCGAAGCCATGCCGGCGCGCTCAGCGACGACAGCCGCGATCGGCTGGAGCGCAACCCGTTGCGAATCCTCGACAGCAAGGCGCACCAGGACTGGCCGATCGTCGACAGCGCCCCGGCGATCGACGACTTCCTGACCAGCGAGGCGGCTGATTTCTTCGCGGCCGTGACGGCTGGCCTCGACGCTGCCGGGGTGGCCTGGGAACGCGCGCCGCGGCTCGTCCGCGGCCTCGACTATTACCGGCACACCGCCTTCGAATTCGTCACCGACAAATTGGGCGCGCAGGGCACGGTAATCGCCGGCGGCCGCTATGACGGCCTGATCGAATCCTTGGGCGGCCCGCCCACGCCGGCTGTCGGATGGGCGGCTGGCATCGAACGGCTAGCGATGATGATTGGGGCGCCCCGGATTGCCGATCCCGTAATCGCAGTGATTGCAGACAAACCCGAATTCCGACCTGAAGCACTCAGGATCACGTCCCACTTGCGGTCAAAAGGCCGTTCCGTTGTTTCTTATTTCGCCGGGAATTCCAAAAAGCAGACGGACCGGGCCCGACGAGACGGGGTCGATGCAATCTTATTCGTTCGAGATACAGATCGTACGCGTGACAGCGTGCACCTGAGTCACTCGCCACAGTCGGTCCATGACGGGACTGAACTTTTGCTTGAGACGCTCGCCGCAATGCCCAGCGAATACAATCAAATAGCGGGCGACGATCTGCGATGACCCGAATCTCGGCCGAACGGATCGCTTCAATCGAGGCGAGGAAGCATGAGCTTGCCCAGGCGCTGGCGGCGGGCGATCTGGCGCCCGATGAATTCGTCCGCCTGTCCAAGGAATATGCTCAGGTCGAGCCGGTCGCCGCCGCCGCCCGCGAAGTCCGCCGGCTGCGGGCCGAGCTGGACAGCCTGACCGCCATGACCCGCGACGCCGACGCCGAGATGCGCGCCATGGCCGAGGAGGAATTGCACGCCATCGAGCGCCAGCTGCCCGAGGCCGAGCGGGCGCTGGCGGTCCATTTGCTGCCGCGCGACGCCGCCGACGAGCGCGCCGCGATGCTCGAGGTGCGGGCCGGGACGGGCGGCGACGAGGCCGCCTTGTTCGCCGGCGACCTGCTGCGCATGTACCAGCGGTTCGCCGATGAGCAGGGCTGGAAGTTCGAGCTGATCTCGGCCAGCGCCTCGGACGTCGGCGGTTACAAGGAAGCCGTCGCCTCGATCAACGGCGCCGGCGTGTTCGCCAGGCTCAAGTTCGAAAGCGGCGTGCATCGCGTCCAGCGCGTGCCGGCGACCGAGAGCGGCGGCCGGATCCACACGTCGGCGGCGACGGTGGCGGTGCTTCCGGAGGCCGAAGAGGTCGACGTGCACATCGATGACAAGGATTTGCGGATCGACGTCTATCGCTCCTCCGGGCCGGGCGGCCAGTCGGTCAACACCACCGACAGCGCGGTCCGAATCACCCATTTGCCGACCGGGCTGGTGGTCATCCAGCAGGACGAGAAGAGCCAGCACAAGAACAAGGCCAAGGCGCTCAAGGTGCTGCGCACCCGCCTGTTCGAGCTGGAGCGCGAGCGGCTGGCCAGCGAGCGGGCGGGCGCGCGCAAGTCGATGGTCGGCTCCGGCGACCGGTCGGAACGGATCCGGACCTACAACTTCCCGCAGGGGCGCGTCACCGACCACCGGATCAACCTCACCCTGCACAAGCTTGACGCCATTCTCGAAGGGCCGGGCCTCGGCGAGCTGATCGATGCCCTCGTCGCGGAGGACGAGGCGGAGCGTCTCGCCGGCCTGGAAGAGGCGTGAAGCCCGTTGCCCGCGCGCTTGCCGACGCGACTCGGCGGCTCGAAACAATCAGCGATACGCACCGCCTCGACGCCGAGCTGCTTATGGCGGCGGCGCTGGAGATTGAGCGCGACACCCTTCTCCTCAATCCTCCGGCCGGGCCTGTTCCGGCGAACTTTGCGGCCATGCTCGAACGTCGGCTTGCAGGGGAACCTGTCGCCTACATCACGGGCAAGCGCGCTTTCTGGAACATCGAGCTGATGGTCGGACCCGGAGCACTCGTCCCGCGGCCCGATAGCGAGGTGCTGATCGTCGCCGCCCTCGACCATTTCGGCAGCCTGAGCCCGCCCAAGCGCATACTCGACCTTGGCACCGGCCCGGGCACATTGCTGCTGGCCGCGCTCGACCTGTGGCCGGGCGCGACCGGCGTCGGCATCGATTCGTCCGTCCAGGCGCTCGATTATGCCAAGGCCAACGCCAAGCGACTCGGTCTTGTGCCCCGCGCCCATTTCAAGCGCGGCAACTGGGCGGTCGGGATCACCGAGCAGTTCGATCTCATTCTCTGCAACCCGCCCTATGTCGCCGACGATGCCGAGCTTGGTCCGGGCGTCGCCGAATATGAGCCGCATGAGGCCCTTTTCGCCGGCGGAGCCGGACTGGACGAGATCAGGGCGCTCGCCCCGCAGTTGCCACCCCTCCTCCCCCGACATGGTCTGGCAATGGTCGAAATCGGCCATGACCAGGGCGAATCGGCGACCGCAATACTGTCCGCCGCCGGACTCGTCACGACCCTGAAGCACGACCTTGCCGGCCTCCCGCGCGCCATTGCGCTTACATGGGCTTGAACGAAATCGCTTGGAATTCCGGTGCGGGCCGACTACATCCTGTCTCAGGACCGGGGCCGCTCCCTTCGCGAAGCTGAGCTGATCCCGCTCCACCCCCGACGCAATCGGCCGTTCGTCCGCGTGGCAATAGCGCGGATCAGGGCGAAAGGGTCAGGCCAGCGCTTCGCTCGGGTCTGCCCGCCAGGGCCAAGGGGCAAGCTTCTGCTTAGGTAGGGAAGTAAGTATTTGATCAACAATCGTCAGGGCGGCCGCAGGCGCGGACGCGGCGGGCAGCGGCCCCAGGGCATGGGCGGCCAGCCGGGCAACCGGCAGGACAATCGCCAGCGCGGCAATGCCGCCCAGCTGCTCGAAAAGTATAAAAGCATGGCGCGCGACATGCAGCTCGCCGGCGACCGGGTACAGACCGAATATTATCTGCAGTTCGCGGATCATTATTTTCGGATCCTGAGCGAAAGCCGATCACGATTCGACGAGCAGCGTCGCCCCCGCGACGACGATGAGTCCGCCGACGACGCCGATGATGACCTGATGGACGCCGGCGACGACCAGCAGGACGATCCGCAGGCTCAGCGGGGTCGCGACCTTGACGACCGCGCCCCGCGCCGGGATCGTCCTGAACGCGGCGACCGGGACAGCCGCGGCGATCGCCCGCGCCGATACGATCGGGACGACCGCGATGATCGTGGCAATGACGACCGGCCGGCGCGCGATGTCCGCAACGGCGCGGAACTGATCGGCGACGAGGTTCGCATAGCATTCGACGTGCTGCCGCCGGCGATCGGCGCAGGCGGTGACGGCGATTCGCCCGAGGACAGGGAAGCGGCTCCCCGGCCGCGGCGCCGGACCGTGCGCAAGCCGAAGCCCGACGGCGACGACGGCGTGGCGACGAGCGCCTGACGTCTTTCCTTAGGCCGGGTCGACCGGCCTTGGCCGATGCTGTTGATCAAGGGCCACGAAGGTGAACAGGCCTTCCGTCACCTTGACCTGGGTGGCGCCGCGGTCGCGCTGCGCGATCACTTCGATGCGGACCTGCATGGATGTTCGGCCCACTTTGCAGACTTCGGCATGGACGCTGATCAGGTCGCGCAGGTGAATTGGTGCGATGAACTCCATCTTCTCGATGGCGATCGTGGCGACCGGGCCGTTGGCGCGGCGCGAGGCGACGATGCCGGCCGCGATGTCCATCTGGCTAAGCACCCAGCCGCCGAAGATGTGGCCATTGGCATTGATGTCGCTTGGCCCCGGTACGACGCGCAGGATCGGCACGCGCTCGACACTGGTCATTCCTTCTCCTCTTCGTAAGCTCCCGCCGCCTGGTCGTCATGGCCGCTTTTGGCGCTGAGGAAGGCCAGTGTCATCAGCCCGGTCGCGAGCAGCACGCTCATGCCGACCCCAAGCGCGGTCGCGATCAGCATGTGGATATGAAGGCCGCCGTCGCCGCGGGCGACGATGACCACGGCCAATGCCGCGATGGCGATGGCGAACAGCGCCATCCATCGCATGATCCGCCGGAACTGGATGAACAGCGACAGCCGCGGGCTGGGGATCGGGTCTGGGTCCGGCACCGCTTCCCTTTGGCGGTCGACCGTCGCACTATCAAGCCGTCAGGCGACTCGGCGGCGGGAGACGGACATGACGATCGCAAGGATCCTCGAGACCAAGGGGCCGGAGGTATCGACGATAACCGGCGAGTCGGCGGTGCGCGACGCGGTCGATCTGCTCGCCCGCAAGCGGATCGGGGCCCTGCCGGTGGTTGACGAGGGTCGGGTCGTCGGCATCATCTCTGAGCGGGACGTCATCTATTGCCTGAAGGATGTCGGGGCGAGCGTTCTCGACTGGCCGGTCAGCCGGGTAATGACCTCGCCGGCGATCACCGCCGACCCGGGCACTGCGGTCCTGTCCGCCTTGGCAATGATGACCCAGCGCCGAATCCGGCACCTGCCGGTCGTGGTCGGTGGGGAGATCCGTGGCATCGTGTCGATCGGCGATCTGGTCAAGCATCGGATCGAACGGATCGAGGCGGAAGCGGAGGCGATGCGCACCTATATCCAGACCGCATGACCTTCCACCTCTGAAAAGTGAGGCAATTCCAATCGGTTGACGCTTGAACGCGTCGGCTGACCACCTATCTAATGATGAGCGGTGGCCGGGCTCGCCTTTGGATTCCGGTCGCCTCGGCGCCATCTGGGCGACGCGCAAGTCTGCAAGAAAATTGCAAAAAAGCGTGTTGACGGGGTAGGTCCCCTTCCATATATGGCCCTCCACAGCAGCGGCGGCGGCCCATCATTGGGTCGGCCTCCGTTTCGTGCCTCTTCTTGGTCGGTATAACCGATGCCCGGAACCAATCGAACCGGGAGAGGAAGCGCGTCGGCTCTTTGACATTGTCGGTTTAGATGAAGGGACATGTGGGCGGCGGCCCGGTCACCAATAGCCTCTGGGTATCGGTTGGTCGGTCAAATTTATGCCGTTCCGAGGTTCCCATCAAAGTAATACTTTGATGGGTGCCCTTTATGGACGTCGTTCGCGGAGCTTGCTTCGCGGCGCCGGCTCATATGTCTCAAATACGCAAACACACCAGATTGTGAATTTGTGCAGGAACGGCTCCCAGAGATGCCGGTCTTGCTGTCGCTTATTCCAGCGGCGGCTCGATCGTACATCAACTTGAGAGTTTGATTCTGGCTCAGAACGAACGCTGGCGGCATGCCTAACACATGCAAGTCGAACGAGACCTTCGGGTCTAGTGGCGCACGGGTGCGTAACGCGTGGGAATCTACCCTTGGGTTCGGAACAACAGTTGGAAACGACTGCTAATACCGGATGATGACTTCGGTCCAAAGATTTATCGCCCAGGGATGAGCCCGCGTCGGATTAGCTAGTTGGTGAGGTAAAGGCTCACCAAGGCGACGATCCGTAGCTGGTCTGAGAGGATG
>DASSPS010000063.1:0-12513 GCA_035699505.1 Sphingomicrobium sp.
CCGCCGCCGCCGCCGGAGCCGGAGCGCGGCTAAGGCAGTTTGGCCAAACAATTAAGGGAGGGGTCGACCGATTGGTCGACCCCTCTTTTCTTTCAGGCTGTTTGGAAGCAGATGGTCTCGCCGTAGCGGGCGGCGGGTTGCGTAAGCTGGTAGGATGAGGACGTGAAACTTACCGCTCGACAGGTGGAAAAGCCGTGGGGGCGACGCGAGCTACCCGCCCCTTTCATCAATGCGACCGGCGAGAAGATCGGGGAAATCTGGTTTGAGCATGGTCAACGGTCGGACCTCCCGTTTCTGACCAAATATATCTTCACCAGCGAGCGCCTTTCGGTGCAGGTCCATCCTGACGACATGCAGGCGGCGGCGCGGGGAAACGAGCGCGGCAAGACCGAGTGCTGGTTCGTGATTGACGCCGATCCGGGAGCCGAAATCGGCTTGGGATTGGCCCGGAGCTCAACTCCAGGCCAACTTCGCTCGGCGGCCATCGACGGCTCGGTGATGGATTTGCTCAACTGGCGAAAGGTCGCGCCCGGCGATTTCTTCCATGTCCCGGCGGGAACCGTCCACGCCATCGGCGCCGGCGTTTCGCTGCTGGAATTCCAACAGAATTCCGACATCACGTATCGACTGTACGATTATGGACGGCCGCGCGAACTGCACCTCGACGACGCCATCGATGTCGCCTCGCTCGCTCCTTACTCTCGAGCGAGCTCCAAGCCGGTGACGATGTCACCGTCAATTCTTCATTCGGGTGACGATTTCACCGTCGTCAAGGCGCGCTCGAACGGTGATGTCCCGGCGGCGTTGAACGACCGCCTCCGCTGGGTGATGCCGATCGCCGGAAAGGTCCGGTCGAACGGCGACGTCGCCGAGGCCGGCGAATGCCTGCTCCTGGAACCCGCCGCGCCCATCCGGATCGATGAGAAGAGCGTCGCCCTGATCGCCGCCGGCGGGGCAATTCGATAGACCCGGCGGGCGGCGGGGAACGGTCAACCGCCTTTCCGGGTTGTCCGGAGGTGGAAAAGCTAGACAGAGTGAAGCTGGGCGCGGCGATGGCTGCCTCGTCGCTTGGCCTTGCTGGCTGCATGGCCACGCCGCCCCCGGCGCCGCCTGCGCCGGCTGCGCTCGTCCTCGCTCCGCAGCAAATGCAGGTGCAGGGCCTGGTCGTTGCCAATCCGGACGCGGCCCGCCTGCTCGGTAACCTGCGCGCCCGCTCAATCATGCTGACCCCGTCTGATGTCAGCCGCGTCGACCTGCTCGCCGGCGCCCCCGGTTATGCCTGGCGGGCGGGGCCGGACGGCCATCTGCACATTCACGTCTACCGAGATCGGCAATGGGCGTTCGGGGCGACACGGCGCTTCATCGACAGTGTTACCGCCCGCAGCCAGATCATCGACTGGGTCGGCAGGCCGCATCTTTTCCAATGCGGCACTGCACTCGCACTCTATCTCGGCGAGAGTCCGCAAGCCCTGACCGTCCTCACCAACCAGTGCGGCCAGCCGGCCTGGCGGCGCTAGAGCGATGCTCGACACGATCTTCGAGGGCCAGGAGTTCAATCTTCTGCCGCACCTGGTGGCGCTGCTTATCGCTTATCTGCTGGCCTTCCCGATCGGCTGGAACCGCGAGCATGAGGAACGCAGCGCCGGCTTGCGCACTTTTCCGCTGGTCGCCGTGGCCACCTGCGGTTTCATCCAGGCCGCGGAATCGCTTACCGTCGACAGCCCGGAAGCGATGGCGCGGATCGTCGAGGGGCTGATCACCGGCATGGGCTTCATCGGCGGCGGCGCCATCCTTCGGAGAGAGGATAGCGTCAAAGGCACGGCGACCGCGGCTAGCCTGTGGATCACCGGCGCCATCGGCGTCGCCGTCGGCCTCGGCACCCTCGACGTCGCGATCCTTCTGTCGCTGGCGACCGTCATCACCTTGTGGCTGCTTCCCGCCCTCAAGCCTCTGGCCGGAGAAGCCAGGAAAGAGAAGAAATAGGCTAGGACAAAAGCCGGATCGGATTCTCGATATAGGCTTTGAGCGCCTGCATGAAATTGGCCGCGTCCCAGCCGTCAACGACCCGGTGGTCGCAGCTCAGCGACAGGTTCATCCGCTTGGCCACCTCGATCTCGCCATCGACGACGACGACCTTTTCCTCGACCTTGTTGACGGCGATGATCGCAACTTCCGGCCGGTTGATCACCGGTGTCGACGTCACCCCCCCCATCGGGCCGAGGCTGGACAAGGTGATCGACGATCCGCTGAGTTCGTCTCGGGACGCCTTGCCGGACCGCGCGGCCTCTGCGAGCCGCAAAATTTCCCGCGCCAGCTCCCACACGCTCATGTCTTGCGCGTTGCGGATGACCGGCACCATCAGGCCGTTCGGGGTCTGTGTCGCCATTCCGAGGTTGAGCGCGCCGTGCCGGGTGACGACCCCGGCATCGTCGTCGAACGTCGCGTTGAGCATCGGCCAGTCCGGCAGTGCCCGCGCCATAGCGGTGATCAGGAACGGCAGCAGGGTGAGCTTCGGCTCGCTCCCTCGGTCGCGGTTCATCATCGCCCGAGTGCCTTCGAGGTCGGTGACGTCATATTCCTCAACCAAAGTGAAATGCGGAATTCGGCGCTTCGCCTCCTGCATGTTCTCGGCGATCTTGCGCCGCAGGCCGACGACCTTGATCGTCTCGTCCTGTCGCGGCGCCGACGGCCGACCGCGGCCGGCGACCGTTCCGCCATTGTAGAGAAGGTAGGCGTCGAGGTCGGAATGCCGGATCCGGTCGCTGGTCGTTTTCACCTGGCCAAGGTCGATGCCAAGATCGCGGGCGCGCTGACGCACGGCGGGGGAGGCGAGGGCCTGCGATTTCCCTTTCCCTCCTTGCAAGGGTGGGGATTGAGGGGTGGGTAAAGATCGGTCGGGCTTAACGCCCGAGCGAGCTTGCTCCAAGCTCGGACCCACCCCCGACCCCTCCCTTGCGGGGAGTGCAACTTCCGCAACCCCCGTCACCGGAATCGCCTCTTCCTGCGCCTCGGTCGCCTCGACCGCGCCATCGGCCAGCGGCACTTCGTGCGTTTCCAGAACCTTGGGCGGATGCTCGTGCGGATGCGCCTCCCCTTCGGTCTCGATGACGACGAGCACCGAGCCAATGGCGATCTGGTCGCCGACCTCGCCGGCCAGCTTGACGACCTTGCCGGCCACCGGACTTTCCATTTCGACCGTCGCCTTGTCGGTCATCATGTCGGCTATCTGCTGGTCCTCGGCCACCGTGTCGCCGATCTTGACGTGCCAGGCGACGATCTCCGCCTCGGCAATGCCTTCGCCGATGTCGGGCAGCTTGAATTCGTAAGTAGCCATCAGTCAGCCATGACCTTCTCAAGGGCGCGCGCGAAGCGCTTCGGCCCGGGGAAATAAGCCCATTCGTAGGCGTGCGGATAAGGCGTGTCCCAGCCGGTCACGCGCTCGACCGGCGCTTCGAGATGATAGAAGCAGCGCTCCTGGACCAGCGCGCTGAGCTCGGCGGCGAAACCGGAAGTGCGCGGCGCTTCCTGCGCGATCAGGCAGCGGCCGGTCTTCTCCACCGACTGCTCGATCGCCTCAATGTCGAGCGGGACGAGCGTGCGCAGGTCGATGACCTCGGCGTCCAGGCCTCGCTCCTCGATCGCGGCCAGCGCGACATGGACCATCGTGCCATAGGCCAGGACGGTCAGGGCGCTGCCTTCGCGGACCACCGCCGCCTTGCCCAGCGGCACGGTGTAATGGCCTTCCGGAACCTCGCTCGCCGGATGCCTCGACCATGGCTTGACCGGCCGGTCGTGGTGGCCGTCGAAGGGTCCGTTGTAGATCCGCTTGGGCTCGAAAAAGATCACCGGGTCGGGGTCGTGGACGGCGGCGATCAGCAGCCCCTTGGCGTCATGCGGGGTCGACGGGATCACCACTTTCAGCCCGGCGATGTGGGTGAACAGGCTTTCCGGGCTCTGGCTGTGCGTCTGCCCGCCGAATATGCCGCCGCCATAGGGCGACCGGATGACCATCGGCATCCCCCACTCGCCGCCGGTGCGATAGCGAATCTTGGCGACCTCGCTGACGATCTGGTCGTATCCGGGGTAAATGTAATCGGCGAACTGGATCTCGATCAGGGGTTTCAGGCCATAGGCGGCCATGCCGACCGCCATGGCGACGATGCCGCCTTCGCTGATCGGCGCGTCGAAGGCGCGGGTCTTGCCGAACTCCTTCTGCAAACCCTCCGTCACCCGGAAGACGCCGCCGAAATAACCGATGTCCTCGCCGAAGACGACGACGTCGCCATCGGCCCGCATGACGATCTTATGGGCGTCGTTGAGCGCCTGGATCATGTTCATGGTCGGCATCAGCGGGACTCGTCCACGGCAGCATCACGCTGCTCGGCGATGTTCCACGGGACCTCGGCATAAACGTCCTCGAACATCGACCCGATATTGTCCTTGCCCTGCTGCGGCAGGATGCCGATTTTCTCGGCCTCCTTCTGCGCGGCGCGGACGGCCGCGTCGCATTCCGCGGTCATCGCCGCGTGTCGGTCCTCGTTCCACTCGCCAAGCGCCAGCAAATGCGCCTTCAGGCGCTCGACCGGGTCCCCCAGCGGCCATGCCTTGCCTTCGTTCGCCGGTCGGTATCCGGACGGATCGTCGGAGGTTGAATGCGCCTCGGCGCGATAAGTGAAGAACTCGATCAGCGTCGGCCCGCCATTGGTCCGCGCCCGCTCGGCCGCCCAGCGCACTGCGGCATAGATCGCCAGCACGTCGTTGCCGTCGACTCGAAGCCCGGCGATCCCATAGCCGACCGCCCTTTGCGCGAAGGTTGCGCGTTCCGCCCCGGCGATCCCGGAGAAGCTGGAGATCGCCCACTGGTTGTTCACCACGGCCAAAATGACCGGCACGTTGTAGACGGCGGCGAAGGTCATCGCCGAATGGAAGTCGCCTTCGGCCGTCGCGCCATCGCCGATCCAGCCCATCGCAATCCGGCTGTCGCCCTTGATCGCCGCGCCCATCGCCCAGCCGACCGCCTGCGGGAATTGCGTGCCGAGGTTGCCGGAAATGGAGAAGAAATTATGCGCCTTGTCCGAATACATGATCGGCAGTTGGCGGCCCTTCAACTTGTCGCCCTTGTTCGAATAGATCTGGTTCATCATCTCGACGAGCGGATACCCGCGGGCGATCAGCAGCCCCTGCTGGCGATAGGTCGGGAAATGCATGTCGTCGCGGTCGAGCGCGGCCGCGGTCGAACAAGCGATCGCTTCCTCGCCCAAACACTTCATGTAAAAGCTGGTTTTGCCCTGTCGCTGGGATCGGTGCATCCGGTCGTCGAAAATCCGCACCGTCACCATGTCCTTCAGGATCTTGCGTAGCGTGTCGGCGTCCAGCTTCGGGTCCCACGGGCCGGTGGCGCGATGATCGTCGCCGAGGACCCGCACCAGGTGAGTTGTCAGCGGATGGGTCTCGGCCGCCGGCGCCGCGACGTCCGGCCGCGGCGCTTGGCCGGCCGCCGGTATCACGATGGCGGAAAAGTCAGGCGTATCGCCGGGGCGGAAGCGCGGCTCGGGCACGTGCAGTTCAAGTACGGGCCGGTTGGGCTTCAGCGTCGAAGGGTCCTTGTCGCTCATTTGGCGAACGCGCTTAAAGCCGTAAAAGCCAAGCCGCAAATGATTCAAATCGGCGATGTAAAGTAGTCTTTACATTCGTCCCGGCAGCCGGAGTTTCGCACCATGAAATTGCTCTTGTCGATTGTCCTGCCTGCGGCTCTATTGTTGCCGGCTCCTGCCCTCGCCGCGCCCGTCTATGTCATCCGCCATCTGGAACGCGCGACAGGCGATGATCCGCCACTGTCCGCAAAGGGCGCGGCCCGCGCCGGCCAGCTCGCCCGCTTACTTGCCAGCGCCAACATCAAGGCGGTCTTCGCCACCGCCACCAAGCGCGCGCAGGAGACCGGCGCCCCGCTCGCCAGGCGCCTCGGCTTGAACGTGACCACCTATAATCCGCGCGATGTGGACTCGCTCGCCGCCGCCGTCGCTGCCGCCGGCGGCCCCGTCCTGATCGTCGCACACAGCAATACCGTGGCGAGCCTCGTCGCCCGCTTCGGCGGGGAGAAACCGGCCGATCTCTCCGAGCAGAATTATGGCACCCTGTTCGTGGTGCATGACGGCACCAACCAGGTGAACCGGATCGAGTTGAATTAGAAGCAACGGTTCCGGCGAAGCCCGGGTAACAGGCGCTGTGAAGCACCGGCACTCCCCTACCCTGGAGCCCGGCCGTCGCCGAGCCGCGGAAGCCTTGGCGCGGACAGGCTGGACGTTTCGCCCAGCCTGAAGCATTGAGCGATCCGAGCCGGATTAGCTCAGTTGGTAGAGCAGCGGTTTTGTAAACCGAAGGTCGCGGGTTCAAATCCTGCATCCGGCACCATCGCCACGTGCAGACCATCCGGGCGGAAGGTCGAGCCTGGCGATCAGCGCGAGCCGACCCGTGATTGTTTAGAACGGCTTGCCGATTTCCCCGATGCGGCGGCGCACGCGCCGGTACGACGGCGACAAGGCGTAGCGGACATGGTGATGCAACCGGTCGACGATCGCCAGTGCAAGCGCCACGATTCCTCCGATTCGTTCCAGCAGCGAAGCGAGTTTCAAGCGGGCCCGAGCCGCCTCGTCAAGTTATCGATCAGCCAGCTCGATCCACATCGGCGCGTGGTCGCTGGTCATTTCCCAGCCACGCGGGGCCCGGTCGACCCCCGCGCCGGCCAGGCGCGGCGCGATCGCCGGGCTCAGCAGCGCATGGTCAATGCGGATGCCGGCGTCGCGCTCAAACGACTGGCGCCAGTAGGGCCAGAAGGTGTAAATTCGCTCATCCGGATGGCGGTCGCGAATGGCGTCGGCCCAGCCCTGGGCGACCAGCGCCCGGAATTTCTCTTTGGCGGCCGGAGCGAACAGCGCATCCTTCGCCCAGCGCTCCGGCTTATAAACGTCGAGGTCCATCGGGATGACATTGAAGTCGCCGAGCAGGATGGCCGGGACACCGGCCGCGAGCAGCCTTTTCGCATGGCTGGCGAGCCGGTCGAGCCAGGCCAGCTTATGGTCGAACTTCGGCCCCGGCCAGGGATTGCCGTTCGGCGCGTAGAGGTTGCCGATGATGATTCCGGCTACCGCCGCTTCCAGGTAGCGGCTCTGCGCGGGCTCGGGATCGTCCGGCAGGCCGCGCCTGGTTTCCACCGGCGCGCCGACGCGGCTGAGGATGGCGACTCCGTTCCAGAGCGGCTGGCCGTGCCAGATCGATTCGTAGCCGAGGCCGGCAATCGCCGCTTCCGGGAAAGCCGCGTCGGTGCATTTCAGCTCCTGCAGAACCGCGATGTCGGGCTGGAACGCGCCAAGCCAGCGCAGCAGGACTGCCAGCCGCGGGTTGATCCCGTTGATGTTGAAGCTGGCAATTCGGAGCACGCGCTTGTCGGCCATCGCTGGCTCCAACGCGTGTCTTGGCCGGCGGTTCTGGCCGAATTGCGCGAGTCGCATCGAGTCGCACAGGTTTATCCACCGATTCGCCCACAGGATTCTGGGCATTGATGCAAATTAGGACTCGACGGACCAGCCGGATCGGCTATGGTCTGACTGTGCTTCAAATCTTCGGATGCGAAGCATGGGAACCCCGCCGGGTCAAACCGGCGGGGTTTACCATTTCTGGGGATCGCGCACTGGATCAGAGCGCCGCCGGATCCGCCACCGAAAGCTTCACATTCCTCGCCCGGTCAGGCAGCGGATATTTGTTGCCGCTGGCGCAATTGAAGAGGAGTGTCCGGTCGCCACGCGCGACCAGACCTCGCGCCAGCGCTTGCCGCCAGGCGGCGAGCACCGCGCCGCCTTCGGGGCAGAACAGGAACCCATCATCGCGCGCCGCATCCTCGACCGCCTGAAGGATCGCATCTTCCGGCACGGCGATGGCCGCGCCGCCGCTGTCCCGCACGGCCCGCAGGATGAGAAAATCGCCGACGGCCTTGGGCACGCGGATCCCGTTGGCAACGGTCGCGGCCCCCTCCCAGCGCTCGGCAAACTCTTCGCCCCTGTCAAAGGCCCGGACGATCGGCGCGCAGCCCTCCGCCTGGACCGCGAACATGCGCGGCCGCTTCGACCCGATCAGCCCGATTGCCTCAAGCTCGGCGAAGGCCTTCCACATGCCGATCAGTCCGGTGCCGCCGCCGGTGGGGTAGAAGATGGCGTCGGGCATTTCCCACCCCAGCTGCTCGGCCAGCTCGAGCCCCATCACTTTCTTGCCCTCGATTCGATAGGGCTCCTTCAAGGTCGAAAAGTCGAACCACAGGCCCTGTCCCGCCCCCTTGCCCACCAACGCGGCACATTCGTCGATCTGGCCGTCAGCGACATAGACTCGCGCGCCATAGGCTGCCGTTTCCCGCACGTTGATTTCCGGAGTCTCGGCCGGACAGACGACGATCGTCTCGATGCCCGCCCGGGCGCCGTAAGCGGCCAGCGCCGCGCCGGCGTTGCCGTTGGTTGGCATGCCGATGCGCTCGATGCCGAAATGCCGGGCCATGGTCACCGCCATGCCAAGACCGCGGGCCTTGAACGATCCGGTCGGCAGCCGGCCTTCGTCCTTGACCAGCAGGGTCGGACCGCCCGTGTTGGGCAAGGCGATGATCGGAGTCTCCTGCTCGCCGAGGCTGACCGGCTCGCAGCCTGCGGGCATAGGCAGCAGCTCGCGCCACTTCCACATGCCGGAGTCGCGCGTCGCGAGCGCCTCTCTGGTCAGCGCAGAGCGAACCCTGCCGAGGTCGTAGCGGACGAGCAGGGGCCGGCCCGCGCGCGACAGATTGTGAGGGACGCCGGCGTCGTAGCGCTCGCCGGTCAGCGAGCATTCGAGATGAGTGACGAACATGGTGCCGGAATAGCTGCCCATGCGCCGCTTGTCAGTGGCGGTGCGCCGCGCCCATGGGGTGGCAGTCGTCATCATGCCCCATGTCGGCGCTTTCGACATGGATCGTGGAATGGGAAATGCCGAACATCCCGCCCGCTGTCGCCGCCCGTCGAAGCCATGATTGTAATGTTATATCCTGTTGAGTAACAGGCAAGCGATTCATTTGCTGCCTACGGGAAACCATGATCAACTGGAGAACTTCCATTGCCGCCCTCGCGGCCGCCATTCCGCTATCGGCGACCAACGCCGCCGCGGACACCTCTGCGTCAGGCGCCGGCGCCGATCCAAACCCCGGCCATGCGGAAACCGAGCATCACCGCCATGACGAGGAGATCGTCGTCACCGGAATCAAGCGCCGCGCCCAGGACGTCCTTGGGGGGATCACGGTGCTCGACGCCGGGGACCTTACGCGAGAAATGCGGATCAGCATCGGCGAGACGCTGGCCCGCCAGCCGGGGGTCAGCTCTACTAGCTTCGGCCCAGCGGCGTCGGCGCCGGTCCTCCGCGGCCTGTCGGGCGACCGCGTGCGGGTGTTGACCGACGGCATCGGCACGCTCGACCTGTCGTCTTCCGGGCCCGACCACAAGGTCGCGATCAACGCCCTCATCGCCGAGCGGATCGAAGTTTTGCGCGGGCCGGCCGCCTTGCTGTTCGGATCGTCGGCGATAGGCGGCGTGGTCAATGTCGTCGACGCCCGAATCCCGCGCAGCCTGCCGGAAAATGCGGTTGGCATCGAGGCGCTCGCCTCCTACGGCAGCGCCGCCGACGAACGGTCCGTCAACCTGGCGCTGGACGTACCGCTGGGCGGCGGCTTCGTCGCCCATGCCGACGGCAATTATTCCAAGTCCGACGATCTAAAGACCGGCGGCCATATCCTGTCGCGCGAGCTGCGCGCCGAGGCGCTGGCAAGCGGCGATCCGGACATCGCGGCGCTGGCGGATCTCAAGGACGAGCTGCCCAATTCCGCGGCCCGCTCCCGCGAGGGCGCGGTCGGGCTTGGCTATGTCGATGGCCAGTTGAATGCCGGCCTGTCGGTCAGCCGCAACGAATCCAAATATCAGGTGCCGGTCCGCTATTCGATCGAGCCCGGCGGCGAGGCGGAAGCGCCGACCATCGACCAGCGCCAGACCCGCTACGACGCCCGCGTTGAAATACCGGTCGGCGGACCGTTCGAAATGGTCCGCGCCCGTGGCGGCTACGCCAAATACCGCCACGACGAGCTGGAAGACACGGGCGAAATCGGGTCGAGCTTCTTCAGCAAGGGCGGCGAGGGGCGGATCGAGATCGTCCAGGCCGAGAAGTCCGGCTGGGGCGGGACCAGCGGCCTGCAATATCTGGAACGCAGCGCGAGCATCGAGGGCGAGGAGAAATTCCTGCCCGACAGCCGGCAGCGCCAGGCCGGGCTGTTCACGCTGCAGACCTATGTGGACGGTCCCTTGCGCCTGGAAGCGGGCGCGCGCGTGGAATCCAGCCGGCTGAAGGCCGACGAGGATGCCCAGCTGGAAACAGCGGCCCAGTCCCGCGACTTCACGACCTGGTCGGGGTCGATCGGCGGCCAGTATGAATTTTCGCCCGGATGGCGGGCCGGCCTGTCGCTGACCCAGAGCGCGCGGGCGCCGTCGATCGACGAACTATTCGCCAACGGCCCGCACGCCGCCAGCCAGTCCTTCGAGATCGGCAATACCGACCTGGATCCGGAGCGAAGCCTTGGGTTGGAGGCGAGCCTGCACCGCACCGCCGGGCGCGTGCATTTGACGGCCAACGCCTTTTACAATCGCTTTTCAAACTTCATCTTCCAGGCGCCGACGGGCGAGACGGAAGACGATTTGCCGGTCTTCGCCTATCGGCAGGGCCGCGCCAATTTCTACGGGTTCGAGGTCGTGGCCGACACCAGGCTGGGCAAAGCCGGCGGGATCGACTGGGGGCTGGAGCTGCAGGCCGACGCGGTTCGCGGCACGGTCAGGAATTTCGGACCGGCGCCGCTGCTTCCCCCGTTCCGGCTGATGGGCGCGGTGACGGGATCGCGCGGGCAGTTCGACGGCCGGCTGGAGATCGAGCGTGCCGCCGCCCACAAGCGGACCGCGCCGGTCGAAACGCCGACCCCGGCCTACACGCTGGTCAACGCATCCTTCGACTGGCACCCGTTCGCCGACAATCCGGATTTGTCCCTATCGCTCGCCGCCAACAACATTTTCGATGTCGTCGCCCGGCGCAGCACCAGCGTCCTCAAGGATTATGCGCCGCTCGCCGGCCGCGACATCCGGGTCACCGCGCGGCTCGGCTTTTAAGGCGGCCCGGGCCACGCGCCCAGCCAGCGGTTGGAACGGACGGTCCGTGAGGCCGTTCGCAGGGTCAACCGCTCACTGGACGGAGGACTCACGGGCTTGATCGCGCGCGGAAAAAAATATCTGAGCCGGCTGCCTTTCGCCGCCCGGCTGGCAAGCCTGGGCAAGCATGAGGTCGGCATCCTCATCGCGGTCTTCATCGGCGCCAGCCTGCTCTGGGCGTTCGGCTTCATCGCCGAAGAGGTCGTCGAGGGCGATACGCACAAACTCGACATGGCGATCCTGATGGCGCTTCGCACCGCAGGTTCGCCGCCGGACCTGATCGGCCCGCCCTGGTTCGAGGAAATGATGCGCGATATCACCGCGCTGGGCAGTTACGCCTTCATCATCATCATCGTCACGGCGGCGGTCGGCTACCTGCTGCTGATCCGCAAATGGGCGCTGGCCATGCTGATGCTCGGCGCGGTCCTGGGCGGGATGCTGATCAGCAATTTGCTCAAGATGGGTTTCGACCGGCCGCGGCCCGACCTCGACCATGCGACCAGGGTGTTCACGCCGAGCTTCCCGAGCGGGCACGCCATGCTTTCGGCGGTGACATTCCTGACGCTCGGGGCGCTCCTGACCCGGGTGAATGTCGATTGGCGCGCCAAGGTCTATTTCCTGTCGTTCGCCATCCTGCTGACGATCATCGTCGGCTTCAGCCGGATATACCTTGGCGTGCACTTTCCAAGCGACGTGCTCGCCGGATGGTGCGTGGGATCGGCGTGGGCGCTGATCTGCTGGTCAGTCGCCCTGTGGCTGCAGTCGCGCGGGCAGGTGGAGCAGCCGTCGGCGAAGGTGGAACGCTGATCAGCTTAGCAGGATGGGGCCGATGCTTGGGTAATCTCCGTCTCTTATGTGCGCTCTCGACCCGTTGCGTAATTTTGCGCCGGCCATGAAATTGGCGCGTAGAAACAGCAAAACGGAGAACTGGGTCACGACTGAAGAGGGGGGCCGCGCCATGGAGGACGCCGCGCGCGAGCCTGGATGAAACGAGTTCCCCTTCTATCTTGGTTTGAAAGCGGCTACCTGTTCGAGCAGACGATGAATAGACTTACATTACCATTAGTTGGGTGCGGCCAAGGGGTACATCATGACTGCGTTGGACCCAGGGATTTTCCCCGAGAATGAAGCTGAACGCATGGCCGCTGTCCAGCGTTACGAGATCCTCGATACCCCACCTGACGGAAACTTCGATCGTGTGACGGCGATGGCGGCTCGCCGCTTCGATGTGCCGATCTCCATTATCAGTATCGTCGATAATGAC
>DASSPS010000064.1:0-20920 GCA_035699505.1 Sphingomicrobium sp.
GTGGTTGGGCATCAGGCAATAGGCCCAGACGGTCATCCCGAAGCGCCGGGCGGCGTCGGCGAGCAGATCGCGGTAGACCGCATAATCATCATCTTCGAAGAAGGTTGGCTGGCGCCGATTGCCGCGCTGGGTGACGTGATAGGGCAGGCCGGGGATCACCAGGCGGGCGAGGCGAGCCAAGAACGCATCCTTCCCAACCGAGCGATGCCGATACTAGCGCGGCTTGCGGCAGAGCGAAAGCCGGCGGAGTTCGGCAGGCGTAATTAGCGCATTTAAGCGACTGTCACCGTAATTCGTGTCACCGTAATTCACCGTAATTACCCTACCAAAACTTCGAAGTTTCTGAGCAAGGATCGTGGTCCAATAAGCTTGACATACTGCCCGTCTAGAACTTTAACAAAGTTCCTCGGCCATCCAGCAAGTCCAAGAGTTTTAGGTTCAAACCGATTGCGAGATTTTTCTTCCATCCCGGAATTTCTTAGTATGCTCTTCACATCATCAATCGTGTATCCATCGACGATTAAACTGCTTGGTAGAGTTGACCAACCAACCAGTAACAATCCTAGCCAGCTCCCAACAGGAATAATCCAATCATTCTTTATGTCCAGAAAGTAGAAGAGGAACGACTCACTTGTCATGAGGAGCAAAACGAATACTTTCTCAATATCATCGAAAAACGGGAAAAACATAGCACGCCATTTCGGTATCGCTTCATCCGTTTTAATTCCACTCATCCCGCCACGCTCCCCCGTTCTCCTCTGCAAACTTCTGGAATGATAACATCCGGACCATAGGTGATAATCAGCCAAGCCGTTATCCCCCCTACTGCTGCTCCACCAAGTGCACCCCATGGCCCAGCTGCGGCCCCCCTTGCACCCAGCATTACTGAACTTCTTGCGACGTATCCCGCAAATTCAATTCCTTCCAAAGCACCATAACCGACTCCGCCGACGGGGATAACGACAGACATGAGGTTTTCGCAGAATTTTACGATATCCCGTTTCTTCGGTTCGACTTTTTTCGGCTGGGGCTTCGGAGTGGGCGCGGTCGGCGGTGTCGTAGCTCCACCTCCACCGTCGTAATATGGGCCGCCACCGTCGATCCCGTAGCTGGCGCCGCCAAGCAAGAACGCATCTCTGAATCTGTCTGGGTCACGGTTCCCAGTGACGATGATCCTTTCGGCGACCATCCCGTCCAGGAATTGGTCGGTGGGCATCGTGTACTGACGCAGCAGCCCAAGCGGGTCCGTAAAATTCACCGGATCATTCCGCACATAGGCATAAAGGTTCGGCCCAGCCCTATACCCAATCGGGTCAGTCTGCAGGAACCTCCCCAGTCGCGGGTCGTACATTCGGGCCTTGTAATAATAGACGCCGATTTCCGGCAGCCATAGCTGGCCGGTATATTGCATCCGGCCGGCGTTGCCGGCGCCGGGCCGGCCAAATTCGTCATAGCTGTTGATCGCCGCCGTACCGCCGCTGCCGTTGCCGACCGCGACGATGCTGCCGCGCTCGTCGGCGTGGAGCGAGCGCAGCGCGAAGCCGGCGCCGCCGTCCCACCACAGCAGGGGTTCGTCCGGCCCCGGCCCGAAGGCATGATGGGCCAACAGCGTGCCCGACCCGTCATACTCGCTGACCGCCTCGGGCAAGCCGCTGTCGCCCGGCGCATAGAGGAACTTGCGCACCGCGCCGCCGCTGGTCAGCTGGTACAGCCGCAGGGAATTCCGGGGACACAATTCCAGCCCGAAAGGTTTCCCAATTCCGAAGGTTTCCTTGCGCGCGCGTACGCGGGCGCGAGGGGTGGCGCCGACTGCCCCGATCGGCTAGGCCGGGGAAGCGGGGGAAGCGCCAGTCCGGCGCGGCCTTCGCCTGTCTCACCATCCATCTACCAGGAACAAGAGTTTGGCCACCGAACCGCCGGTCGACGACCGCAGCGACAGCAGCCCCGAAAGCGCCATCGCGCCCATCTCCATCGTCGAGGAGATGAAGACCAGCTACCTGGACTATGCGATGAGCGTCATCGTCAGCCGGGCGCTGCCCGACGTCCGCGACGGCCTGAAGCCCGTGCACCGCCGGATCCTCTACGCCGCCCAGGAAGCGGGATTCATCGCCGGCCGGCCCTATCGCAAGTCGGCCCGCCTGGTCGGCGAAGTGATGGGTAAATATCACCCGCACGGCGACGCTTCCATCTATGACGCGCTGGCCCGGATGACCCAGCCATGGTCGATGCGGGTGCCGCTGATCGACGGACAGGGCAATTTCGGCTCCATGGACCCCGATCCGCCGGCGGCGATGCGCTACACCGAGGCGCGGCTGGCAAAGGTCGCCAATTTCCTGCTCGGCGACATCGACAAGGATACGGTCAACTTCCAGCCGAACTATGACGCGTCGGAGCGCGAGCCGCAGGTTCTGCCGGCGCGCTTCCCCAACCTGCTGGTCAACGGCGGCGGCGGCATCGCCGTCGGCATGGCGACCAACATCCCGCCGCACAATCTTGGCGAGGTGCTGAACGCCTGCAAGGCCTATATGGACGACCCCGCGATCAGTTCCGAAGGGCTGATGGAGCATGTCCTTGGGCCGGATTTCCCGACGGCGCCGCTGATCCTGGGCACCTCGGGAATCCGCAGCGCCTACACGACGGGCCGCGGATCGATCATGATGCGGTCGCGGCACCATGTCGAGGAAGGGCGCAACGACCGCCGCTCAATCGTCCTCTCCGCCATCCCCTTCCAGGTCGGCAAGTCCGGCCTGGTCGAGAAGATCGCCGAGGCCGCCAAGGACCGGCGAATCGAGGGCGTTTCCGACATCCGCGATGAATCCAGCCGGGACGGCGTGCGAATCGTCATCGACCTGAAGCGCGACACCACCCCGGAGGTCGTGCTCAACCAGCTGTGGCGGCACACGCCGGCGCAATCCTCCTTCCCGGCGAACATGCTGGCGATCCGCGGCGGCCGGCCGGAAACGCTGACCCTGCGCGACTTCATCGAGGCCTTCGTCAAGTTCCGCGAGGAGGTCATCACCCGCCGCGCCAAGTTCGAGCTGAACAAGGCCCGCGAGCGTGCCCACATCCTGCTCGGCCTGGTCATCGCCGTCACCAACCTGGACGAAGTGGTCAAGCTGATCCGCGGGTCAGCAAGCCCGGGCGAGGCGCGCGAAAAGCTGCTTGCGCGGGAATGGCCCGGCGAGCAGATCCGATCCTACATCGCGCTGGTCGAAGCGGTCGAGCCGCAGAAGGCCGGGACAAGCTACAAACTGTCCGAAACCCAGGTCCGGGCGATCCTGGAGCTCCGGCTCCACCGCCTCACCGCGCTCGGCCGCGACGAGATTGCCGAGGAACTGGAAGGGCTGGCCCGGAATATCGGCGAACTGCTCGAAATCCTGGCCGACCGCGCCCGCCTCTACGAAGTGATGCGCGAGGAGTTCGACGAGGTCGAGGCCGAGTTCGCCACCCCGCGCATTACCGAGCTGGCCCCGGCCGCCGACGGCATCGAGGACGAGGATCTGATCGAGCGCGAGGACATGGTCGTGACGGTGACCATGACCGGCTACATCAAGCGCACCCCCTTGTCCGTGTTCCGCGAGCAGAAGCGCGGCGGCAAGGGCCGGTCGGGCATGGCGACCAAGGAAGAGGATGTCGTCACCGAACTGTTCGTCACCTCGACCCACAATCCGGTGCTGTTCTTCTCCAACATCGGCCGGGTGTACCGGATGAAGGTTTGGCGCCTGCCCGAGGGCGGGCCCAACACCAAGGGCCGGCCGATGATCAACCTGCTGCCGCTGGCGGAAGGCGAAACCATTTCCACCGTCCTGCCCCTGCCGGAGGACGAATCGGAATGGGGCGGGCTGCACATCATCTTCGCCACCGCGCGCGGCACCGTCCGGCGCAATTCGATGGCCGCCTTCACCAACATCCCGACCGCCGGCAAGATCGCCATGAAGTTCGGCTCGCCCGAGGACGGCGACACCGAAAACGGCGACGATGACGAAAGCAGCAACGCCGCCAGCCTGGACCGGCTGATCGGTGTCAAACTGCTGACCGAGGAGGACGACGTCCTGCTGGCGACCCGCCACGGCAAGGCGATCCGTTTCTGTTCGACCGACGTCCGCGAATTCCAGTCGAGGGCGTCGATGGGAGTCCGCGGAATCCGGCTCAAGGATGACGACCAGGTCATTTCCATGTCGATCCTGCGGCGCGCCGGAACCACGGCCGAGGAGCGCGAAGCCTATCTCCGGGCCCCGGCCTGGCGCGGCAATGACGGCAGCGACGGCCTGTCGCCGGAACGCTATGCCGAGATGGCGGAGAAGGAGCAGTTCCTGTTGACCGTCACCGAGAACGGCTATGGCAAGAGGTCGTCGACCTATGAGTATCGCCGGACCAACCGCGGCGGCCAGGGGATCATCAACATCATCACGTCGGAGCGCAACGGCTGCGTCGTCGCCAGCTACACTGTGCGGCCCGGCGAGCAGCTGATGCTGGTCACCGACCAGGGCAAGATGATCCGGACCACCGTCGGCGACATCCGGATCGCCGGCCGCAACACGCAGGGCGTCACCATCTTCAATGTCGCCGACAATGAGAAGGTCGTCAGCGTCGCCAAGATCGACGAGAGCGACGAGGAAGATGTCGAACTGGACGGCGGCGACGAACTGGCCCCCGACGACGGCGCCGTGGTCGAGGAAAGCGAAGGCGACATTCCGGTCGACCCGGACGGGCCAGCATCCGCCGACGAATAGGGGAACGGGACAAGTCGCGCCCGCGTTCGACTGGCATCAGCCAAGGAGAACTCTATGTCCCTTCCCAACCAGGCCCTTGTTCTTGTTGTCGACGGCAAGAAGATGCTCTTCCTCCGCAACCATGGCGACCAGAACCAGATCGACCTTCGAACCGAGGCGCATGACGAGCGGGAAGACCGCAAGGACAGCGACATCAGGACCGACGCGCCGGGCGCGATCGGCCAGTCGGCGGGCTACAGCGGGCGGGTCGCCTATGAGGAAAGTGATTTCCACCAGTTGGAGGAAGACCGCTGGGCCAGGGACGCCGCCGACAATCTCCGCAAGCGGGCGCTGAACAACGACTTCGAAGCCCTGGCCATCATCGCTCCGCCCAAGTTGCTCGGCGTGCTGCGCAAGGAGCTGCACAAGGAAGTCGAGAAACGGATCGTCCTCACTCTCAACAAGGAAATGACTGACCGGCCGATCCCGGACATCGAGGAACTGTTGGTTGGTGAGGCCGCCCCGCCCGCCTAGCGCGAGGAGCCGCGGCGGCTGCCGCTCGGCGCATAAACCATGTGCCAGGTGGTAACCTCGCCGGACCTGGCGGCAATGGCAGCGGCGTTGCGCAGCCTTTGTCCCAGACCAAAGCCGAAGGCGAAGTGGCTGTGATCGCCTTCGTCCAGCGATTCGATCAGATGATAGCCGGCAGAGCGGAGGGCCGAGGCGATCTGGGAATGCGTGACCCCCGGCTTGCGGGCAATATCGATCGCCCGGCCGCTGAGATGATAGCTGTTCGGGACTCCCCCCACCCGGCGGTTGCGCTCGGCGCTTCGGCGCATGCTGGTGACCCGGCCGTGCCGCGAGCCGATCTTCGCCGCGGTCGACAATTGCGCAGGCGCGGCGAGCGGCCGGCCGCCAATCGACACAGGGGCGCTGTCGCCGCCTTCCAGGAGAATCGGGGTCAGGACCTTCGGACCGCCGACCGCGCGGATGCCGAAATCAGTGGACGGGACAGCTGTCGACGGAGTCGCTGCACCCGCCGAACCCGCCGCTGCCAGAAACGCCACCCCGGCGATTGCCCGTATCATGCCCAAGAAACCCCCAAGCTCAGGCCTGCGGTTAACACAAAATATCCGGCCAATCCAACAGGGTTGCGACGAATTGCACCGAAGCGGGACGCTGACGGTCAGGCGAACAGGTGGACGACGTCCCGGCCGTGCGCGACCGCATCGAGCAGCAGGGATCGATGGCATTCCGCCGGCTCGCGCTCGTAGCAGAGGAGCGCGCTTGGCCGTTCGGCGGCGAGGTCGAGCAGCTTCGCGCCCTCGGCCATCGCCTCGGGAAGCTCAAGCTGGCGGGCGTAGATCCGGGCCATGTCGGCGTGCCGGCCGGCGCGGGCGGCGGCGCGCCCGTCGGCCGGCGTCCCGAGCGCGCGCAGGTGGACATAATCGATGCCCGCCTCGGCGAGCGCATTCCTCAGCGGCGTCTTGGAAAAGCCCGGCCGGCGCGAATTGGGCACGGCGCGGACGTCGATGACGCGGGTGACCCCCGAGTCCGCCAGGGCGGCGAGGAAGTCGGCCATCGTCGCATTCTCATAGCCGATGGTGAAAATGGTCATGGCAAAGGTGGATAGCGCAAGGCGGCGGCGCTAACGAGCGGCCAATGGCTTTCGACATCCACATCATCGGCGGCGGGCTGGCCGGGAGCGAGGCGGCATGGCAGGTTGCCGAGGCGGGCTTGCGGGTCCGGCTGAGCGAGATGCGGGGCGGCGGCGACACGACCCCGGCCCATGACAGCGACCGGCTGGCGGAGATGGTCTGCTCGAACAGCTTCCGCTCCGACGACGCCGAGAATAACGCCGTCGGCCTGCTCCACCAGGAGATGCGCCGGCTTGGGTCGCTGGTCATGCGATGCGCCGATGAGCACAAGGTGCCGGCGGGATCGGCGCTGGCGGTCGACCGCGAGGCCTTCGCCGACGAGGTGACCCGCGCGGTCAGCGGGCATCCGAACATCGCCGTGGTGCGCGAGCGAGTCGACTCCCTGCCCGACCATCCGGCGATCATCGCCACCGGGCCGCTGACCGGATCGGCGCTGGCCGGCGCAATCGCTGTCGAGACCGGCCAGGACGCGCTCGCCTTCTTCGACGCCATCGCCCCGATCGTCCACCGCGACAGCATCGACATGGACGTCGCCTGGATGGCGGCGAGATGGGACAAGGGCGGCAAGGATTACATCAACTGCCCGCTCGACAAGGCGCAATATGAGGCATTCGTCGCCGCCCTGAACGCGGGCGAGAAGACCGAGTATAAGGAGTGGGAGAAGGACACGCCTTATTTCGAAGGCTGCATGCCGATCGAGGTGATGGCGGAGCGCGGGGTGGAGACCTTGCGCTACGGGCCGATGAAGGGCGTCGGGCTCGACAATCCGCGCACGGGCCGCTGGCCCTATGCCTGCGTCCAGCTTCGCCAGGACAACAGGCTCGGCACCCTGTGGAACATGGTCGGCTTCCAGACCAAGCTCAAGCATGGCGAGCAGGTGCGGATCTTCCGGACCATCCCGGGGCTGGAAAAAGCCGAATTCGCCCGGCTCGGCGGCATCCACCGCAACAGCTTCATCAACTCACCAAAGCTGCTCGACGGGGAGTTGCGGCTCAAGTCGAGGCCCAACATCCGCTTCGCCGGGCAGATCACGGGGTGCGAAGGCTATGTCGAAAGCGCCGCGGTCGGCATCCTGGCGGCGCGCTTCGCGGCGGCGGAGCTGGGCGGCGACACACTGCCCCCGCCGCCGGTCGAGACGGCGATGGGCGCCCTGCTCGGCCACATCACCGGCGGGGCGGACGCGGAGACCTTCCAGCCGATGAACGTCAATTTCGGGCTGATGCCGCCGCTCACCGGGCCGAAGACCAAGAAGGCCGACCGCAAAAAGCTCTACACCGACCGGGCGCGGGCGGCGTTCGACGGGTGGCTTGCGAACGCAAGGGCGGCGGAGCCGGCCTAGCAGCTGCAACGCTTCTTCTTCGGCGGCGGGGGCGCGGTGGTGGCGTATTCGGCGGGGGCGAGCCAGCCGGACTTGTCCTGGTCGGCGCCGTCGAACTTGCTTACGGTGCGGACCGCCCATTCCTCGAAGTCGAGCGCGCCATTGCCGTCCTTGTCGAGCCTGGCGAAGGCCTTGCGGCGCGGGGCGAGCAGTTCCTCGCGCTCGATCCGGCCGTCCTTGTTCTTGTCGGCGCGGGAGAAGCGCCGTTCCTCGCGGCTCTTCGGGGTCGCCTCGGGCGGCTCGGGCGAGTCCTCCGGCGCGCCGCCGGATTGCGCCGCCTGGGCGGGCGCGGCGGGAAGCAAGGGCTCGGCCGTCGAGCTTCGCCAGATCAGAACCATGCCGGTGACCAGGAGGACAAATGCCGCCGCCCCGGCGAGGATTCGTGCCATCGGGCACCTCCATCAACCATGCGATTCGGCTAAGACCTGATCCGATTTGGCGGCGGGCCTGTCAATCAGCCGATACAGCCGGTCCAGCGGTGGCGAAGCAGGGCGAAGGCGCGCGCTGGGGTTGCCTCGGGTTCGCTGAGCCTCAGGTCGCGCCGGGAAAGGGCCGCAAGGCCGGTCAGCGGCCGAAGTCGGCGCGGGATACCGCGGATTTCGGTTTCGACGAGGCCGTCCCCCACCTGGATCCCAAGCCGCCGCAACTGTCCGGCGGCGTAAAGCCGTCCCGCCCGCGGCGTGATATCGGATGCGATTGCGCCCACCAGCCTGGCGGCGAGGGCAAAAAGCCGCGAACCCCTTGCCAGCGCCACGTCGGCGTCAGGGTCCTGGTGAAGCAAGGCTGCCCAGCCTTCCTCCAACGCAGCCAGGTCCGAACCGGTAACTCCACGCGGGAACAGGTCAGCGGCAACCGCCTTCAACCGCGGCTCGGCGGGAACCTGGCCCTTGTCGAGGCCTTCGAGCCGATCCCGCCACCAGGCGAGCTTGATTGCCGCCAAGGTCGGCTCGCTCGCCTTGGCGACGACACCCGCCATGGCGTCGTCGATGGCGAGCAGGGCATCGAAGGCAGATCGCAGCTCGCCCGGCCAGTAAAGCCGGACGAGGTCGCGGTCGCGCAGTTCAGCGATAGCAGACGGCCTTCGCGGCCTTCACCACCTCGGACGCCTTGATCAGCGCCAGCTTCTCAAGGTTGGCGGCATAAGGCAGCGGCACGTCGGCGTTGGTGACGCGCATGACCGGCGCGTCGAGGTCGTCGAAGCCTTCCTCCATGCAAATGGCGATGATTTCCGACGCGATCGAGCAGACCGGCCATCCTTCCTCGACCACCACCATCCGGTTGGTGCGACTGAGGCTTTCGAGTACGGCCGCCTTGTCGAGCGGGCGCAGGGTGCGCAGGTCGATGACCTCGGCGTTGATGCCCTCGGCCATCAATTCCTGAGCGGCTTCGAGCGCGACGCCGACGCCGATCGAGTAAGTCACCAGCGTCACGTCCTTGCCTGGCCGGACGATGCGCGCCTTGCCGATCGGCAGGACGTAATCGTCAAGCTCGGGCACGTCGAAATGCTGGCCGTAGAGAAGCTCGTTCTCGAGGAAGACGACCGGATCCTCGCTTCGGATCGCGGCTTTCAAGAGGCCCTTGCCGTCGGCGGCGCTGTAGGGGGCGATGACGATCAGTCCGGGGACGCTGGCATACCAGGGGCCGTAATTCTGGCTGTGCTGGGCGCCGACCCGGGCGGCCGCGCCGTTGGGGCCGCGGAACACGATCGGGCAGCGCATCTGGCCGCCCGACATGTAATTGGTCTTGGCCGCCGAGTTGATGATGTGGTCGATCGCCTGCATGGCGAAGTTGAAGGTCATGAACTCGACAATCGGCCTGAGGCCGCCCATCGCCGCTCCGGCGCCGACCCCGGCAAAGCCATATTCGGTGATCGGCGTGTCGATGACGCGCCTGTCGCCAAACTCCTGCAGCAGCTCCTGCGTGACCTTGTAGGCGCCCTGATATTGGGCGACTTCCTCGCCCATGACGAAGACGCGTTCGTCGCGGCGCATCTCCTCCGCCATGGCGTCGCGCAACGCCTCGCGGACGGTCTGGTTCTTGAGCGGCGTGCCGTCCGGCATTTCCGGATCGTCGCGCGTGTTGGCGACATCGGCGACCAGCTCGCGCGCGGCGCTGTCCATCTTGTGCGGGGTCGGGGTGGGTTCGGTTTGTTGCGAGGCGGGTTCCTGGATGGGGGCTTTGGGCTCTTCCTTCGCCGGCTCCGGAGCGGTGGCGGGCGCATCGCCGACGCTTTCGCCGTCGGCGGCCAGGATGGCGATCGGCGCGCCGACCTTCACCGCGTCCGTGCCCTCGGGCACCAGAATCTTGGCGATCGTCCCCTCATCGACCGCTTCGAACTCCATCGTCGCCTTGTCGGTCTCGATCTCGGCGAGGATGTCGCCGGACTTCACGGCGTCCCCTTCCTTCACCAGCCATTTGGCCAGCGTGCCTTCTTCCATGGTCGGCGACAGCGCAGGCATCTTGAGCTCGGTGGCCATCAGTAGCTTCCCACCAGAACGTCGGTGTACAGCTCGGCCGCATCGGGTTCCGGCGCGTCTTCCGCGAACTTGGCGGCTTCGACCACGATATCCTTGATTTCCTTGTCGATTGCCTTGAGCTCATCCTCGCCGACGCCGAGCTTCGCCAGCGCCTTCGCGGCATGGTCGATGGGGTCACGGTGCTCGCGGTAATCCTGCACTTCCTCGCGCGTCCGATATTTGGCCGGGTCCGACATGGAGTGGCCGCGATAGCGGTAGGTCATCAGCTCGAGGATGATCGGCCCCTTGCCGCTCTGGGTCCATTCCATCGCCACTTCGGCAGCGCCGCGGACGGCGAGCACGTCCTGCCCGTCGACCTGGATGCCGGGGATCCGGAAACTTTCGCCGCGGCGATAGAGCAAGGGTTCCGACGACGAGCGCTCGATGCTCGTCCCCATCGCATATTTGTTATTCTCGATGGCGTAGATGACCGGCAGCTTCCACAGCTGGGCCATGTTGAAGCTTTCATAGACCTGGCCCTGGTTGACGGCGCCGTCGCCGAAATAGGTCAGGCAGGTGCCGCCGTCGCCGCTATACTGGTGCTTGAGCGCAAGGCCGGTGCCGAGGCTGACCTGCGCCCCGACGATGCCGTGGCCGCCGTAAAATCCGTGGTCGACGCTGAACATGTGCATCGACCCGCCCTTGCCGCGCGAAATGCCGGCTTCGCGGCCGGTCAGCTCAGCCATGATGACCTTGGGGTCGATGCCATAGGCGAGCATGTGGCCGTGGTCGCGGTAGCCGGTGATGACGCTGTCGCGGCCGACCTGCATCGCCGACTGCAGGCCGACGGCGACCGCTTCCTGGCCGATGTAGAGGTGGCAGAAGCCGCCGATCAGGCCGAGGCCGTAGAGTTGCCCGGCCCGCTCCTCGAAGCGGCGGATGAGCAGCATCTGCTTGTAGAAATCGAGCAGCTCTTCCCTGGACGCCTTGTAGCGCTGCGGCTCCGGCGGGCGCTCTCTGTTCGGGAGTGGAGCCGCGGTTGCGGGAGCAGGTTTCGATTTCGTGGAACGCGCCAAAGCATGGCCTTTCATGGGGCTTCCTTAAGAGCGGCGTCCTATTAGGAAGGGCGTGGCCAACTGGCAACCGCGCATGTCCGCGCCCGCCTGTCCCCCCCGACAGGCTGCGTGCGGCCACCTATTCGAGCGGGACGATGACCTCGTCGGGGCGGACGAGGCCGAGATCCTTGCGGACCAGTTCCTCGGCCATGTCGGGGTCGGCCCTGCGCGGGTCGAGCAGGGCGGAGCGGTGGCGAAGCGCCTCTCGCTCGGCCCGGAGCTGCTCCAGCTCGACCTGCCGCTCCTTGAGGTTGCGGTTGTAGCCGCCCCAGGCGAGCAGGCCGTTGGGCCCGGCGATGGCATGGCCGGCGAAGGTGCCGACGATGATGAAGGCAAGCGCCGGCGCCGCTGTCCGGCGGATCAATCCAACGCTGCGTGTTCCGGCCCCCATCGTGCCTTTAGAAGAATCACGAAGAGTCCTGTGAAGCAAGGAAAAAGAGCGGTTTGGTGGATAAAATTGTGGATGGCGCGGCGCCGGCTCGCTGGACGGGCCCCTCCGGCGTCGCGACGCGCCGCCCCCTCGCCCTGAGGGGGAACGTTTACTGCTCGGCCCTCCCCCTCAGGGGGAGGTGTCGCGAAGCGACGGAGGGGGCCTACGAGGGCTTATACGCCTTGAGCGCCGCCCGCCCCGCATAGCGGGCCGCGCCGCCAAGCTCTTCCTCGATGCGCAGCAGCTGGTTGTATTTCGCCGTCCGGTCGGACCTTGCCAGGCTGCCGGTCTTGATCTGGCCGCAGCCCAAGGCGACGGCGAGGTCGGCGATCGTCGAGTCCTCGGTCTCGCCCGAGCGGTGCGACATGACGGCGGTATAACCGGCCTCGTGCGCCATGCGGACGGCGGCGACCGTCTCGGTCAGGGTGCCGATCTGGTTGACCTTGATCAGGATCGAATTGGCGAGCCCATCGGCGATGCCCTGCTTCAGCCGGGCGACGTTGGTGACGAAAAGATCGTCGCCGACCAGCTGAATCCGGCCGCCGAGCGCCTCCGTCAGCGCCTTCCAGCCGGCCATGTCGTCCTCGGCCATGCCATCCTCGATCGAGGCGATGGGATAGTCGCCGGCAAGGTCGGCGAGATAAGCGACCATCTTGTCGCCCGACAGGGCCCGCCTCTCGCCTTCGAGGACATATTCCCCGTCGCGGAAATATTCGGTCGCGGCGCAATCGAGCGCGATCAGCACGTCCCTGCCGAGGCTGTAGCCGGCCGCCTCGGTGGCCCGGCCGATCAGGTCGAGCGCCTCGCGCGGGCTGGCGATGTCCGGAGCAAAGCCGCCCTCGTCGCCGACCGATGTCGACAGGCCGGCCTGGCTGAGCGCGCTCTTGAGCGCGTGGAATATCTCGGTGCCGCAGCGCAGCGCCTCGGAAAAGCTCGGCGCGCCGACCGGCATCACCATGAATTCCTGGAAGTCGATGGGGTTGTCGGCATGGGCGCCGCCGTTGAGGATGTTCATCATCGGCACCGGCAGCAAATTGGCCCCTGCCCCGCCGACATAGCGATAGAGCGACTGGCCCTTCGACGCCGCCGCCGCTTTGGCCGTGGCGAGGCTGACGCCAAGGATGGCGTTGGCCCCCAGCCGGGCCTTGTTCGGCGTGTCGTCGAGGCTGATCAGCGCCGCGTCGAGCCCTTCCTGGTCGGTCGCGTCACGGCCCAAAAGCCGGGCGGCGATGTCACCGTTGACCGCGGCAACCGCCTTTTCGACGCCCTTGCCGAGCCAGCGGCTGCTGTCGCCGTCGCGAAGCTCGACCGCTTCGTGCGCGCCGGTCGAGGCGCCCGACGGCACCGCCGCGCGCCCCAGGCTGCCGTCGCTCAGGCGTACATCGACCTCGACCGTGGGATTGCCCCGGCTGTCGAGGATCTGGCGGGCGTGGACGTGGGCGATCGCGGTCATTGGGGGCCTTGTTTCAGGAGTGGAATGAGCCATATCGGCAAGTGGCCCTAATAAGGCCCGCGACAGGCCGTGCAACTTTCGGCCTCCGCGGCCGGAACAACGCCTCGCGCCGCTCGGTTGAGGCTCCGAAGGAGGATGCACATGGCCGATGAGAATGAAAATCTCCCCGAGGGTACCGACAAGGTGGTGGCTGGAGCTTCGGTGACCACGCCGACGCCCACCGCCGACGAACCGACCAGCAGCACGGCGAAGCCCGGCACCGCCGTCATCGACCGCGTGAAAAGCGGCCGCGACAAATTGTCGGGCCAGGCGGCCGAGAAGGCCCGCGGCCTGGTGGCCCAGGGAATCGAACGGTCGGCCGAGGCGCTCGCCAGCGTTTCCAAACTGGTCGGCGATACCGCCGCCGGGCTCGACGAGCGGCTGGGCGAGGAATATGGCGATTATGCCCGCAAGGCCGCGTCAACGATCGAGAATACCGCCAACAGCCTCGCCGCCAAGGACGCCGACGAACTGATCGACGACACCCGCGAATTCGTCCGCAAGAGCCCGGGCGTGGCTCTCGCCGGCGCGGCCATCGTCGGGTTCGCCCTCGCCCGGCTGATCAAGTCAGGCCTGGACAGCAACAGCGGCGACAAGCGCGGCGGCAAGCGCAAGGCCTGATGCTCAAGCCGACCGAGCCTGGACCGGGCGAATCCGACCCCGCCGGGGAGCGGCCGATCGGTGAGCTGGTCAACCAGCTTATCGAGGATGGCAAGGCCTATGCCACGGCCGAACTCAACGTCGCCAGGGCGGTCGCCGCAGAGAAAGTCGAGGGCTTCAAGCTGCCGGCGATCCTGTTCGCCGGCGCCTTCCTGTTCCTTCAGGCGGCGGCCGTCGTCTTCGGGATGACTCTCTACCTGACCCTGGTGTCGCGGCTCGGCCCGTTCCTGGCCGGGCTGATGGCGGTCGCCATCTGCCTCGGCATCGCCAGCGGGCTCGCCTGGTATGCCATCAAGCGCCTCAGGACACCGTCGTGACTGGCCTCAGCAAGGTCGCCGAGGCGCGAATCGAGGCGGAACGCGCGCGCGACAAGGTGATGGCGAGCGCCCAGTCGCTTCAGGCTCGGCTGAGCCCGAAAATCCTGGCGCGCGACGCCTGGGAAGGCACCAAATCGAAGGGCGCCGACCTGGTCGAGGATGCCGTCGATGCCGTCAAGGCGCGGCCCTATGCGGCGGGCGGAGTCGCCGCCGCAATCGCCCTGTTCCTCGCCCGGGAACCGCTGATCGACCTGGCGGGCAAAATCGTCGACGGCGTGAAAAAGAAACCGGAAGCAAAGCGGCCGCGCAAGCGTTCGGCCCGAAAAACCAGCACGGAGAGCAAGGAAAATGGTTGAGCGACAAGAGAGTTCGAACGATCGGACCAGCGCGCGGCAGCGGGCGATCGACGCTTACGACAGTGCGCGCGAACGCGTCGCCGGCGCGGGGCGCAAGGCCGGCGACACGTTCAGCGAAGCGCCGCTGATCGCGCTTGCCGGCGGCCTCGCCGCGGGAGCGATGATCGCCGCGCTGCTGCCCAAATCGAAAGCTGAACAGAAATTGCTCGGCCCGGTCGGCGAGCGGCTGACCGGGACGGCCAGGGCCGCCGCCGACGCGGCGCGCGAGGCTGGCAGCCAGCGCCTGGAAGAGCTCGGCCTGACCCGCGACGCCGGGGTCGACACGATCAAGTCGATCCTGAAGGGCGCCGGCGATGCCGCCAAGACGTCCGCGCAGGCGGCCATCTCCACAGTCCGCAACAAGGACTCCAACTGACCGGGGTTTCGCGCCAACCCGGATTGCGTTAGCGGGCAAGGATGAGCAGGCTTCACCTGGTGTTCGGCGGTCGGGTCAAGGATCCGCGGGGCCTTGAGTTCACCGACCTCGAGAATATCGACCTTGTCGGCCTTTACGCCAGCTATGCCGAGGCGGAGGAAGCATGGCGCGGCCGAGCCCAGCGAACCGTCGACGATGCCGAAATGAAATATGTCGTCGTCCACCTCCACCGGCTGCTCGAACCGGATGGGGAAACGGTTGCTCCTCCCCCACAGGGGGAGGTGTCGGCGTAGCCGACGAAGGCGTAAGCGGGTTTCACGCGACCCCGGCCCGGTGGGAGGGCTAGGCCCCGCGATAGCGCCACAGCAATAACGGCCGCTGCAGCGCCAGTCCCAGGACGAACCCGCCGATGTGCGCCGGAACAGCCAGCAACATGCCCTGCATGCCGGCGGCCCAGCCGGTAATCAGCTGCAATGCCACCCAGGCGACCAGCAGCCAGAGGGCGTTGAGCGCCCGGTTGGCGGCGGGATTGCGCACCAGCCGCTTGGGCTGGCCGTAACTGAGGGCGAAGGCGCCGACGACGGCGCTGACCGCGCCGCTGGCGCCGATCATGGGAATGACGGAGTTCGGATCCACCGCCCACTGGGCGAGCGCCGCGGCATAAGCGCCGAGGGCGTAGAGGAGCAGCAAGGCACGGGCGCCCAACCCACGCTCGACCCACATGCCGCACCAGACCAGCATGACCATGTTGATCAGCAGATGGAGGGCGCCGCCGTGGGCGATGGTCGCCGTCAGCGGCGTGAGAAAGGCCGGCACAAGCCCGGGATTCTCAATGGCGCCGCCGAAGCGCGCCGGAATGAAGCCGAAGGTCAATGCTGCATCGTCGACGCTCATCAAGGTCGACAGCAACAGCCAGCAGATCACCGTTGCGCCGGCGAGGACGGCCGTCGCCGTGAAACGGCCGCCGCCGACGGATCCGCGCCGGCTCAGATGAATTCGACCTTCTTGATCGAATAATATCGGTCGCCCGACGGCGTCGACACTTCGACGTCCTCGCCGACCTGGCGGCCGATCAAGGCCCGGCCAAGCGGCGAATTATAGCTGATCCGGCCGTCACGGGCATCGGCCTCAACCTGGCCGACCAGCTGATATTTCACCTTCTTGTTGTCTTCGTCGACCAAGGTGACCGTCGCCCCGAACACCACCTTGTCGCCGGACAGGGTGGTCGGGTCGATGACGACCGCCCGGCTGAGCTGGTCCTCGATATCGGCGATGGACGCCTCGACCTGTCCCTGCCGCTCCTTGGCGGCATGATATTCGGCATTCTCGCTAAGATCGCCATGGGCGCGCGCATCCTCGATCGCCTGGACGATCTCCGGACGCTCGATCATTTTCAGGTGACGGACCTGGTCGCTGAGCTTGCGATGCCCTTCCGCCAGCATTGGCACCTTGTCGGCACTCGCCATCTCGGCTTTTCCTCTCCACAATTGCTGCCCCGGCGCGGCCTTCCAGGGCCACGATGCTCTTGCCGGATTGTCAGCTGGGTCTCAGTTTTCGGAAGCGGAATAATAGGACTGGAGCGAGCCAACTTCAAGCGCTCGGCCGCGCAGGGTGCCGATCGAGCGGGCGACGGCGGTGCTGGCGGCGGCGGTGGTGAAATAAGGCACCTTGCGCATCAGCGCCGTCGTCCGGATCGAATGGCTGTCCTTAAGCGACTGCCAGCCCTCGGTCGTATTGAAGACCAGGTCGACCTTTCCATCGAGCAGCCGGTCAACGATATGCGGCCGGCCCTGCGCCACCTTGTTGACCCGTTCCACCGCCAGGCCCTTGCCGGCCAGATGGTCGGCGGTGCCGCCGGTGGCGATGATCCTGAAACCCAGCTCAATGAGTTTTTCGACCGCCGGCACGATATTGTCCTTGTCGGCGTCCTTGACCGACACGAAGGCCGTGCCGGACTTGGGCAGTTTCATGCCCGCCGCCAGCAGGCTTTTCGAGAAAGCGATGTCGAAGTTGCGGTCGATCCCCATTACTTCGCCCGTGCTTCGCATTTCCGGCCCGAGATTGGGGTCCGACCCCGGAAAACGGGCAAAGGGAAACACCGATTCCTTTACCGCGACATAGGAGATATCGCGATTAATCACCTGCATCTGCGCCAGTTTTTCCCCGACCATGACCCGCGCCGCAAGCTTTGCGATGGGGATTCCGATGGCCTTGGCGACGAACGGCACAGTGCGGCTGGCCCGCGGGTTGACCTCGATCAGATAAACGTCGCTGTCCTTGACCGCGAACTGGATGTTCATCAGGCCCCTGACCTTCAGGGCCTCGGCCAGCGCCCTCGTCTGCCGCTCGATCTCGGCGATGACCGCGGCTGGCAGGCTGTGCGGCGGAATTGCGCAGGCGCTGTCGCCGGAATGGACCCCGGCCTCCTCGATATGCTGGAGGACTCCGGCGACCACCGTCTCCTCGCCGTCGCAGATCGCGTCCACGTCGACCTCGACAGCGTCGCGCAGATAACGGTCGATCAGCACCGGCGACGCGCCGGACACGGCAACCGCGGTGGCGATGTAATGGTCGAGCTGCTCCGGGCTGTCGACGACTTCCATGCCGCGCCCGCCAAGCACGTAGGAGGGCCGCAGCAGAACCGGATAGCCAATCCTCTGGGCGACCGTCAGCGCTTCCTCCCGGCTGCGGGCGATGCCATTGTCCGGCTGCTTCAGGCCCAGTCGGCCGACCAGCCTGGCGAACCGTTCCCGGTCCTCGGCCAGATCGATCGAATCCGGGCTGGTGCCGAGGATCGTCACCCCCGCCGCCTGCAGCTCGGCGGCGAGCTTGAGCGGGGTCTGCCCGCCGAGCTGGACGATCACTCCGAGAAGCTCGCCGCGAGCGCTCTCGCGGTGGATGATCTCGAGCACATCCTCGGCCGTCAGCGGCTCGAAATAGAGGCGGTCGCTGGTCTCCGGGTCGGTCGACACCGTCTCCGGGTTGCAATTGACCATGATCGTCTCGAGCCCCGCCCCGTCGCGGCCGAGGGCGAAGGCGGCGTGGCAGCAGCAATAGTCGAATTCGATGCCCTGCCCGATCCGGTTCGGCCCGCCACCGAGGATGATGACCTTTTTGCGGTCCGACACCTCGGCCTCATCCTCCGGCTCGCCGAAGAGCGGCGCCTCGTAGGTCGAATAGAGATAGGGCGTGGCGGCATCGAATTCGGCGGCGCAACTGTCGATTCGCTTGAACACCGGCCGGACGCCAAGCTTCAGTCGGCGCTCGCGGACTTCCTCCTCGGTGACCCCGCCGGTCAGGCCCTTGAGCGCGTCATGAACGACGCCCGACCCGCGCGCCTTCAACTCGCTTCGGCCGCGCTCGACATGGGCGGAGCGGAGCGACAGCTGGGCCAGGCGGGCGTCGGAGAAGCCCATCGCCTTCAACCGGCGCATTCCGGTCGCGTCGGCGGGCAGCCCGGTCTGCCGCACCTCTTCTTCAGCCTCGACGATCGCCTTCAACTGCTCGAGGAACCAGGGGTCGTAGTGGGCGATGGCGTTGATCCGCTCGACCGTGAAGCCCTGGCGCAGCGCCTCGGCGGCGACCAGCAGCCGGTCCGGCGTCGGAGTCGCCAGCGCCGTTTCGATCGTCTGCGGGTCGGCATGTTCGAGCTCGCGCACCCGGTCGAGGCCGCACAGGCCCGTTTCCAGTCCGCGCAAGGCTTTCTGCAGGCTCTCGGCGAAGCTTCGGCCGATGGCCATCACCTCGCCGACCGACTTCATCGACGTCGACAGCAGCGCTTCGGACCCCTTGAACTTCTCGAAGGCGAAGCGCGGGATCTTGGTGACGACATAGTCGATGGTCGGCTCGAAGCTGGCCGGGGTCGCGCCGCCGGTGATGTCGTTGGCGATCTCGTCAAGCGTGTAGCCGACGGCGAGGCGCGCCGCGACCTTGGCGATCGGGAAGCCGGTGGCCTTGGACGCCAGCGCCGAGCTTCGCGACACCCGCGGGTTCATCTCGATCACCACCATCCGCCCGGTCTTGGGATCGACTGCGAACTGGACGTTGGAACCGCCTGTTTCGACGCCGATTTCCCGAAGTACGGCGATGCTCGCCGAACGCATGCGCTGATATTCCTTGTCGGTCAGGGTCAGCGCCGGGGCGACGGTGATGCTGTCGCCGGTATGGACCCCCATCGGATCGACATTCTCGATACTGCAGATGATGATGGCGTTGTCGGCGCGGTCGCGCACGACCTCCATCTCATATTCCTTCCAGCCGAGCACCGATTCCTCGATCAGCACTTCGTCGGTCGGGCTGGCGTCGAGGCCGCCGCGGACAATCTCCTCGAATTCCTCGCGGTTGTAGGCGATGCCGCCGCCCGTGCCACCCAATGTGAAGCTGGGGCGGATGATCGCCGGCAGGCCGATCGTCTCCAGCCCGGCAAGCGCCTCCTCGAGGCTGTGGGCGATGGCCGAGCGCGGGCTTTCCAGGCCGATCCGGTCCATCGCCTGGCGGAACTTCAGCCGGTCCTCGGCCTTCTCGATCGCCTCGGCGTTGGCGCCGATCAGCTCAACCCCGAACTTCTCCAGAGTCCCGTTCTGGGCAAGCTTCAGCGCGACGTTGAGCGCCGTCTGCCCGCCCATGGTCGGCAGCAAGGCGTCCGGCCGCTCGATCTCGATGATCTTGGCGACCAGGCCGTGGGTCAGCGGCTCAATATAGGTGGCGTCCGCCAGTTCCGGGTCGGTCATGATCGTCGCCGGGTTCGAATTGACGACGATGACCCGATAGCCCTCGGCCTTCAGCGCCTTGACCGCCTGACTGCCCGAATAATCGAACTCCGCCGCCTGGCCGATGACGATCGGCCCGGCGCCGATGATCATGATGGACGTGATGTCGGTGCGCCTAGGCATTGAGGGCTTTCGTGAATCCGCTAGTCTGGCGGCGTGCCGACCGACCTCCTTCTCCCCGGCGGGGAGAAGGCTGGGATGAGGGGGTACGCCATTGACGAAGAAGCGCCTGACGCCGGTCGCGCGAAAGCTCCGCGAGCAAAGTACCGACGCCGAGAACAGGCTTTGGTATTATCTGAGGGGCCGTCGCTTCGAAGGCGCCAAGTTCCTGAGACAATTCTCGATCGGACCACACGTCGCCGATTTCACCTGCCGGGAACTGCGCCTGGCCATCGAACTGGACGGCGGTCAGCATAATCCGATCGCCGATGGGCCGCGAACGCATGTAATCGAAGCGTTCGGTTACCGGATTATCCGCTTCTGGAACGACGATGTGCTCGCGAACACCGAAGGCGTGTTGGAGTCGATTCGGTTGGAATTGCTCTTGGCGCGAGGTCGGCTCGAGTGAATTTACCTCTCCCCGGCGGGGAGAGGTCGAGTCGGCGCAGCCGACCGGGTGAGGGGGAACAACGATACCGCCATCACTCCTACGCCGAGCCCCCTCACCCCGGCCCTCTCCCCGCCGGGGAGAGGGGGCCAGTTGCGCCATTTCAAACTGCCCCCTCAATGAATTTCCCCCGACGGGCCCTGGCGGACCATGGAGCCCTCCCAGCCGTCATAGTCGGCGTTGAACCGGTTGGCGAAGTCGCACATCTGCTTCATGCAGGCCGCCGACCAGGCCTCGTCGGTGACGGCGTGATGCTCGGCGACCACGCCTGGCGATGTCTGCGTCGGCCGGACTTCGAAGCCCGCCGCGGCCAGCGCCGCCGACAGGCCGTCGATGTCGCCGTCGTAGAAATAATGGACCACATGCCGCTCGTCGGACAGATCCTCGCCGGCGCCGCGCAGCGCAGCGAAGACCGGCTCGTTCATCCGCACCTGCTCTTCCCAGTCGTTGCCGGCCATGTTCCCTCCCTCAGCCCGCGGGTTCGTTGATGGCGTCGATCAGCACCAGCCGCAGCTTGTTGCGGCGCGCGAACCGATGGACGCAGGCGCGCTCGGC
>DASSPS010000065.1:0-6644 GCA_035699505.1 Sphingomicrobium sp.
TTACCCACGGCCGCCTCGCGGCCGAGTTCATCACGGCCATGGAGCATGTCGTCGGTCCGCAGCAGGCGATCGAAGCCATTTGCATCGGGCCGGATGACGACATGGAAGCGCGGCGCAAGGATATCGCCGACGCCATCGCCAAGGTCGACCAGGGCCAGGGCGTGATCATCCTCACCGACCTGTTCGGCGGAACCCCGTCCAACCTCGCCATCAGCCTGATGAAGAGCGAGAACATCGAGGTCATCGCCGGGGTCAACCTGCCGATGCTAATCCGGCTGGAAGGCGCCCGCAAAGTGATGGGCGTCCATGCCGCCGTCGCCGCCGCGCGCGAGGCGGGCCGCAAATATATCTCCGTCGCCTCCGAGATCCTCGGGGAAGCGGCGGCTTGACCGCGCTTGCCCGCGAAGTCCGGATCAACAACCAGCGCGGCCTGCACGCCCGGGCCAGCGCCAAGTTCGTCAACCTGGTCAGCGGACTCGACGCCACCGTCGAGGTCGAAAAGGACGGCCACAAGGTATGCGGAACGTCGATCATGGGTCTGATGATGCTCGGCGCGGCGATCGGCGATACGATCATTATCCATGTGTCGGGCGAGCATGCGGAAAGTGCGCTGGCTCAGCTGACCGAGTTGGTCGAAACCAAATTTGGTGAAGACTGATGCCCAGGCAGGTCACTGCCTTTTCCAACGCCACGGTCAAACGTCTCCGGTCGCTCCGCGACAAGAAGGCGCGGCGCGCGGAAGGCCTCTTTCTTGCCGAAGGCCTGCGGATCATCGCCGAGGCCCGCGACAGCGGCAGGCTTCCTGAAATCATCGCTTTCTCCGCCGAAGGGGCGCGGCATCCGCTGGCCGCCGAAATCATTGCCGAAGCCGAGGCGGCGGGCGGCGAAGCCATCGAGACCGATCCCGACATCCTCGCCAAGATGAGCGGCAAGGACAATCCGCAGATGCTGGTTGCCGCCTACCGCCAGCAAAGGGCGGACCTCGCCGGCCTCGACCGCGGCTCCGCCCCGTTGTGGCTGGTCGCCCAGGCGCTTCGCGATCCAGGCAATATCGGCACCATCCTGCGGACCGGGGATGCGGTCGGCGCCGGCGGACTGATCTTGATCGACGATTGCGCCGACCCTTTCTCGGTCGAGGCGGTGCGCGCCTCGATGGGCGCGATCTTCACGCAGGCCGTCGCTCAGGTGAAATGGCCCGACTTCCTAGGCTGGCTGCGCGCCGGGCCCGGGCAGCTGGTCGGCACCAGCCTCAAGGCCCGCCAGGACTATCTGGACTCGATCTATGCGCAGCCCTGCTTCATCCTCGTCGGCAATGAGCAGCAGGGCCTGCCGCCGGATTATGAGGCGGCCTGCGACCTCCTCGTCAAAATCCCGATGGCGGGCCGAGCCGACAGCCTCAACGCGGCGATAGCGGCGGCGGTGATGGCCTTTGCGGTCAAGGCGAGCTGGCGGAACTGACCCGGCCCGCGCCGGTTGAGACGCGCATGAAACAATTGCTTGCGTTGCCACTCACGGCGCTCGTCGCCGCCTGCATGGCCTATCCGCCGCCCCCGCCGATCACGCCGGGGCCGCCGGGCGGCGCCTATCGCGCGGTGGGCACGGAGCCCTTCTGGGAACTGACCATCGACCCCGCGCGCATGATCTTCACCGACCGCGGCAACAACGTCCAGGTCACGCAGCCGACGCCGCCAGTCACCGTCGGTTTCGCCGGCGAAATCTATCGGACGCCGCGGATCGCGCTGACCATCGTCCATCAGCCGTGCAGCGACGGGATGAACGACCGCACCTATCGCGACCGGGTCCAGGTGACGGTCGATGGCCGGCTACTCAACGGCTGCGGCGGTGAGCCGATCTCGCCGGCCACGCTCGCCAACACAAACTGGCGGGTCGTCGCGGTCAACGGCCGCTCGACCCCTCAGTCCGGCGACTATTCGATGACGTTCCAAAGCGACCGAATGGCCGCCAAGTTCGGCTGCAACACGATGGGCGGGCTGTACCGGCAGACCGGCACGACCCTCATCGTCTCGGACCTGTCGCAGACCCTCATCGGGTGCCCCGAGCCGTCGGCAGGCTTCGAGCGCGATGGGGCGCTGGTCCTGTCGCAGCAGATGCGCCTGACCTGGGCCGGCGGCGACCGCCTCCGCCTGTCGGGAGGGCCGGGACGGACCATCGACCTTGCCCGGAGCTACTGACGGCATGGGCCAGGAAAAAGAGCGCGAGCCGGGCGGTCCGAGCGACCAATCCGCCATCCAACCGTCCGAGAAGGACGGCGACCGATGCCCGCTGCTGACCCCGATCCAGCAGGCGGCTTATTCGGCGGCGATCTTCGGCCCATCCTCCTCGGACTGACCGCTGCCAAGCAACGCCGGCTCCTCGCCCGCCGTATCGCCATAACGCGGCAGCGCTTCGACCGGCACGACCGGCTCGATGTCGCGCGCTCCCGGCTCGATATTGAGGTCGCGGAACTTGCGCGCCGTGACCAGCGACCGGCTCTCGAAGCTCGACACGAAGGCGTTGTAATTGTTGACCGCCGTGGTCAGGCCGCCGCCGACCTTGCGAAGGTCCTGGGCGGCCTTGGCAAGCCGTTCGTAAAGCTCTTTGCCGAGCTCGCCGATCTGTCGCGCTTCCTTGGCCAGCCTCTCCTGCCGCCACACCGCCGCCACCGTGCGGGCAATAGCGATGAGGTTGGTCGGGGTGGCGAGCAGCACCCGCCGGTCGAAAGCATAATCCCACAGTTTCGAATCCTGCTCGAGCGCCGCCGACAGGAAATGCTCGCCGGGAATGAACATGACGACATAGTCGGGGGCATCATTGAACTGCGCCCAATAGGCCTTGTTGCCAAGCGTGTTGACATGCGCCTTGATCGCCGCCGCATGGGTGGCGAGGTGCATTGCCCGTTCGGTCTCGTCGACCGCGCCGAACGCGTCCTGATAGGCATTGAGGCTGACTTTCGCGTCGATCACCAGGCTCTGTCCGCCTGGCACCCGTAGCGTTACGTCCGGCCGCAGCCGCGCCCCCTCGTCGTCCGTCCGACTGACTTCGGTGGCAAAGTCGCAATGCTCGGTCAGCCCGCAGCTCTCGAGCACGTTGCGTAATTGCTGTTCGCCCCACCGACCGCGCGCCTTGGGGGCGTTGCGAAGCGCGTTGACCAGCTTGGCGGCTTCGGCAGAAACGCGTTCGGTGCCGCTTTTCATGGCCTCGATATGGCCGGTGAGCAGCCCGAAATCCTTGCGCCGTTCCTCCTCGACCTTGGTCACCGCTTCCTCGTAGCGCTGCAGGCGGTCGTGCACCGGCTGGAGCAGGGTCTTGAGGCTCGCCCCGGCCGTTTCCTCGGATTGCTTGAAACGCTGGTCCGCGCGGTCGAGGAACTGCTTCTGCGCCGCTTCAAGCAGCTTTCCGCCCACCTCGGCGAATTGCGCGCTCAGTGCGTCTCTGGCGGCCGTCATCTCCGCCAACCGTTCCTCGAAGGCCCGCTCGCGCTCTTCCTGTCCCGCCTTCAACGCCGCGAGTTCCTGCAGGGCGCCGCGATTCACGTCACGCTCCTTCACCACTTCGTCAAGTTGCAACCGAAGCGCTTCTGCGGTGGCCTTGCCCTGCTCACCCCCGCGGCTGCCGAGCAGCCAGCCAATCACAGCCCCTAACACAAGCGCCGCAAGCCCAAGGAAAATCATCGCCAGATCCAAATTTTTCTCCTCTGGGAGAACGAAATGGGAACCTACGCGCCTTCGCCCGCCGGCTCAAGCCGCTGGTCGCCGGATCGTCGGCAAATGGTCGGCGCTTCGCCATCGCCCGCGCCCATCTCCATGCGTCATCCGCCGGACTGAAGAAACGGGGAGTGAGACATGACGAAAACACAGGCTTGGAAAGTCGCCGGTGGAGCAGCTTTGACCGGATTGGCGGCCACCGCCCTTGCGTTGCCACCGTTCGCCGATTGGTCGGCGCCGGTCAGTATCGAGACGCTGTCCGGTTCGTCGCTGGACCTCAATACCGGCGCAATCGATGGCTGCGCCAGCCATTCGCGTGACGGATTGACGCTCTATTTCAATTCCAACCGCGAGGGGAACCACAACATCTATATGGCCACCCGTCCCGACACGTCGACCGGCTTTGGCGCACCGGTCAAGCTGCCTGCACCAGTTAATACCAGCGCCAATGATTCCTGCCCAACGATCGTCAATGGCAACCGGCTTTACTTTTCAAGCGACCGCGACGACCCTTCCTATGACATTTATGTGGCCAGGCTTGGCCCCAAAGGGTGGAGCACGCCGCAGAATCTGGGCTCCAACATCAACCGCGATGGCTGGCTCGACGAGACCGCCGACTTTTATGAGGACGATGCCGGCAATGAGGTGATGGTCTTCTCCTCGCGTCTGACCAACGGCAGCGAGGGCAAGATCTGGCAGAGCGTCAACGGCGGCATGCGTGAGCTCGTCGGCGGCGGGCCGCACAGCTCGGCATCCGACAATCGGCCAAGCGTCACCAACGACGGGTTGACGATCTTTTTCGATTCGACGCGGCTGTCTTCGCTTGGTCCTGAGATTTTTTACGCCACCCGGTCGAACACGTCCGAACCGTTCGGAACAGCGCAGCATCTCGCCGACCTGGGGGGAGTCGGTTTCGACGCCCGCCCCTTCATCTCCTGGGATGGGCGGTTCATGACCTATTCGTCGGCCCGGGCCGGCAGTCCGGACATGTACATCACCACCCGGACTCGCGCGAACGGCAAGGACTGACATCGCTCTCCCCAGCCCCGCGCGTTTCGGGGCGGCGAAGCACCTGGCGCCGGAACCCGGCGGCAGGTTGCTTCGCTTCCTGACGATACGGGAGAATGACATGTCCATCCGAAAGATGATCGCCCTGCATCCCAACGGGCGGGATCGCGTCAACCAAGCGCTCGGCGATGCCGTCCACCACGCTATGTACTGCTCGAAAATGTGCTTGAGCTGCGCCGACGCCTGCATGGCCGAAGAGATGGACATGATGCAATCCATCCGCCTCTGCCTGGACTGTTCGGATGTCTGTGACACTACGGCGCGCCTGGCCCTTCGGCGCACCGCCAGCAATGAGCAGGTGCTCCGCGAAATGCTGGAGCTGTGCGCCCGCACCTGCGACGCCTGCGCCGCGGAATGCGAAAAGGACGGCCATGAGCATTGCCGGCTGTGCGCCCAGATGTGCCGGGAATGCGCCGTAGACTGCCGCAACGCGGCGGTGTCGATTCAATAATTTCCTCCCCGCGATTTCGGAATCTGCAAATGCAGGGGAGGATAAGTTAGGCCGCCTTCAGCCCCCGCTCCTTGCGGATCTTGGCGAGCTTCTTGAGGACCATGTCGCGTTTGAGACGCGACAGATGGTCGATGAACAGGATGCCTTCGAGATGGTCCATCTCATGCTGCAGGCAGACCGCCAATAGTCCGTCCATCTCGGCCTCATGCGCCTTTCCGTCAGCATCCTGCCAGCGGGCGCGGATTTTCTCGGGCCGCATCACTTCGGCATATTGATCGGGCACCGACAGGCAGCCCTCGGTGTAGGGCACCTCCATGTCGGAATGCCATGTAATTACCGGGTTGATGAACACCCGCGGCTCCTTGACCGGCGGGCTGTCCGGATCGTCGGGATCCGCGGGCTCCTGCAAATCCATGACCAGCAGCCTGATCGGGACTCCGACCTGCACCGCTGCCAGCCCGATTCCGGGCGCGTGGTACATCGTCTCGAACATGTCGGCGATGAGCGTCTTCAGCTCGTCGTCGAACGCATCCACGGGCCTGGAAATCTGCCGCAGGACCGGGTCCGGAGTCTCGAAAATCGGGCGAATGGCCATAGTTCGGATTTAGTCATTCAGCGCAAGGGGTTCAAGCAACCGGCCGCCTCGCCCTCAACGCTTGCGCCAGCGTGCCTTCGTCGAGATAGTCGAGTTCGCCGCCGACCGGCAGGCCGTGGGCGAGCTGGGTCATCCGGATTGGGAAATTCTCGAGCCGCTCGGCAAGGTAATGGGCGGTGGTCTGGCCCTCGAGCGTGGCGTTCATCGCCAGCACGACTTCGTCGATTCCACCGGCCGAGACCCGGCCGACCAGCTTGTCGATGGTCAGATCCTCGGGACGGACCCCTTCCAGCGCCGACAGCCGGCCGCCGAGCACGTGGTAGCGGCCGGGGAACAAGCGCGACCGGTCGAGCGCCCAAAGGTCGGCGACCTCTTCGACCACGCACAGCAGCCGGTCGTCCCGGCGCGGGTCCTTGCAGATATTGCACGGGTCCGACGTGTCGACATTGCCGCAGGTCGAGCAGGTCGACAGCCGCTGCGACACCCTGGTCAGGGCCGCCAGCAGCGGCTCGAGGGTGGTCTGGCGCTTTTTCATCAGGTGGAGCACGGCGCGGCGCGCCGACCGCGGCCCCAGGCCGGGCAATCGGGCAAGCGCGCTTGCGAGCTCTTCGATTTCCTGACTGGCCATCCGCCCACCTCTGTCATTGCGAGCGGAGCGAAGCAATCCAGCAGCATGAAACTGGATTGCTTCGCCGCTTCGCTGCTCGCAATGACGGCGCATGCGGATAATCTTCATGGGATCTCCGGAATTCGCCGTACCGTCGCTCGAGGCGCTGGCCGAGGCCGGTCATGACATTGTCGCCGTCTACTCCCAGCCGCCCCGCCC
>DASSPS010000066.1:0-19638 GCA_035699505.1 Sphingomicrobium sp.
GGAGTTGCCGGAACGCCGTGACGCATGGCGTCCTGATGGGACGCAGCAAGGACAAACGCTATGCCTTCCTCACAAACAAAACCGTCGGCACCGAAATCCCTTCAGCCTTCCAGATCGTGGAGAGCTACTCACAGAAGGACATCGAAATCTACGCGGCCGTTGCCGAAGGGGCTATTCCACTACTCGAAAAGAACCTGAGGCTTCAGCCATTGCGTGCAGAACGTCTAGCGCGGCCCCTCTCTCCCCATCGCAAGGGTCGGCGCCAACGTGCGAAAGGCGAAGAACAGCCGCGCCAGCCTCGATCATCTCAGCGGAAACCTTAATCTCGACAGGCTCATAACCGTCTTGGTTCTTACGACTCACGGCTTGCTTTCTCAAGTATATAATTGCCAAATCATTGTATAATTTTTGTTAAACCCTATGACTTGAGAGTCGTCGAGGGCGCACGGACCAGCGACGCAAGCTCATCACGGGGGTGACGAATGTCAAAATTCACGCGCGCTTTAGGGTTGCTGACGGCCTGCTGCGCATCGGCCGCCGTCGCCGACGTCCCACGCACGCAGCCCGATCAGGCCCTGCAGCAACTGGCAAGGCAATTGGAGCCGTTCAGGAGCGTTTCTTACGCCCTCAGCCAGGGCTATGTTCAGGCATCTCCGTGTGAAGCGCATCCGACGCAGGGCGCCATGGGGCACCATTATGTGAACCCGCGACTTCTCGGCATCACTGCGCCAGTCAACGGTCGGGTCAACGGGACGGGCACCTATATTGGCGTTAATCCACCCCCTATTCTGCTCTATGTTCCGGATGGACAGGGCGGCCTCCGGCTGGCCGGCATTGAGCTGTTGGTCTTCGCCGCGGCGTGGAACGCCGCGAACACCCATCCGCCGATGTATCGGGGCCGCGAATTCAATTATATGGCGGACAACCCGAACACGACCGCGATTGACGAGGCGCACGGGTTCATGCCCCATTACGATCTGCATATCTGGTTGTTCGACCATAATCCAAGCGGCCTGTATGCCCAATGGAACCCGGCGCTAAGTTGCAGTACTGCCGGCACGTTCCACGTTCGGGACGTGGACGACCACTAGGGCCGTAATGAAGGTGCGCCGCGAGGCACGGCTTTAGGGCACTGCTTTCTGGGTCAAGCCGCTTTGGCGGCAGGGCGAGCGGATGACCAACTGCTCAGGCGTAGTCATCCTCCGCATCGCCAAGCTCGACGAGTTCAAACAAGGTCGAAAGTTCGGCTCGTTCGCCATCGCTGATATCAGGCCTCCAGATTTCGAACAGCAGCACCACCCGGCTAGCGGAGCCTCGGTTCCAGGCCTCATGCTCGAAACTGTCGTCGAAGATCAGGGTCTTGCCGACCTCGAACGGTCGGACTTCGCCGCCGACGCGAATGGCGCATTCGTTGCTCGTCACGAGCGGCAGATGGCAGATCAGACGGGTGTTGGTGACCCCGTGATGCGGCGCGATGTGAGTTCCCGCCCGGAGCAGAGAGAACATGATCATCGGCGCGAACCCGCCTATCCGAGGGATTGGCGGCAAATTCAGCGCGGCCACGGTCGCTGGAACACGCCTCGTGTGTTTGGTCAGTTCGCGGCCTCGCTGCCACAAATGGCAGGCGCTCCAGTTGGGATCGTCGAGCAGGGCGCTGTTGGGCGGCGGCATCCGAGGATTGCTGACGGTATGGGCGCTAAATGCATCATCGGCGGCGATCAATTCCATGAGCTCGCCCTGGATAGCCGGGAATGCCCCCTCTAGTCCCTCGATCCAGGCGAACTCCTCGCGCTCGAAGAATGGCCGTTGGGAGAGGCCCGGAAAATAGAACATGCTCGGCTGCTGGACGTAGAGCGGCTTGCGGCCAAAGAGGAGGTCGAGCGAATCGGCGACCCGCGGAGAAACCGTGCCACGCCGCACTCCCGCGGTCTCGAGGCGCGACTGCATCGCTTCGCAAAGCTCCGCCTGAGTTCGGGCAACGCAGCGGCGCGCTTCGTTCAAACGACCGTGAAGCGAAACGGGAACAGCCGGTGTCGAGGCCGCAACCTTGAGGGCCATCGTAAAGTGGGCGTGCGCCCCGCGGCGGTCGCCTTGGGCGGCAAGCACTTCGCCAAGGGCAATCAGGGCGGCAAGATTGCGAGGGTCGAGCGCCAGGATGGCGCGGAGCGACGATTCTTCTTCGGTGACGTCGCCGGATGCGCGGGCGGCCGCCGCCGCAGCCGCCAGCGAACCGATCGCACTGATCGCTTCGGCCCTGCAGGCCATTGCCTCGGCGCCCATCCGACGCTCCCCTGACATGGCGCTGGCTTGCCGGCTCTTCCTCGTTACCAAAGTGCCAGTTCGAAGCGCGCTGCGGGTCCAGTCGACCCCCACTTGGCCAATATTAGATCGAAGCGCGGCGGCATCGAATCCGATGTTCGACGAATAAACCGCCGTTTTCGGCGAAATTGAAGGGATCAGGTGACCAACGGCCTTGGGTTTTAAAGCATCGCTTTCAGGGGCGTCCGCTCTTCCAGCTGCTGGCTGCCAGCCGGGCGGCCAGCAGCGTCAAGTGGCGGTGGCTGGCGCTGTGGTAGGCCGAGCCGGGGTCAAGTTCGGCGCGGAGGCGGCGGTGGGCTTCGCCGAGCGCATGATAGGGCAGGCCCGGAAGCAGGTGGTGGAGCGCATGATAGCGCAGACCAACCGGCGCCCACAGGATTGGCAGGGTCGCAGGCGGTGGAACGTTGACGCTGTCAAGATATTGCGCGGTGACAGACATCGGCGCGCCATCATTCTCCCACAGATGCGCCACCAGTGTGCGAATCTGGTTGAGCAGCATCACCCCCGAGGCGACGGCGAGAAAGGTCAGGAAGCCGGCGAGCGGGATCACCCCCGCCGCCGTCAGGGTCAAAAGCGCTATCGCCCACAAGCTGCAGCCCGTCTCCAGCAATAGCCAGTCGCGGCGGAATTCGCCCTGAGGCGCGGGGCGGCGGAACAGTGGGTTGATCTGAAGCCCCGAATAGCGGGCAACGACCGTCGCGCGCAGCCCGGGCGACAAGAGCGACAGAGGTGCAAGCACCGCAAAGCGCAGGAGCAGGCCGACCGGCGCCAGCACTGCGGCGATCAGGAAAACGGGCAGGGTCCACGGCTTCATCAGCGCCAGCGGCAGATATTCGGGGTCGTTCGCCGTCCCGTAATAGGTCTTGGCGTGGTGCTGGTTGTGGACCCCTTCATACATGAAGCTCGGGACCAGGAGCGGGATACCGATGATCAGGTTCCACACCAGCCGGAAGCCGGGCACGGCGCCTTTCTTGATATGCGTCAGTTCGTGAATGAAGCTGCCGGCGCGGTAGAGGGCGAGCACAGCGACAATGCCGGCGAACACCGCCAGGCCGCCCGACGGCGCCAGCATGGCGGTGAACAACCCGGCATAGCCGAGCAGCGCCGACAAGATCAGGTCGGCCCAGTAGATGCGGGCGCTGGGCAGGTTGAGGTCGCGGGTCAGGCTGGCGGCTGCCTTGAGCATGGCCTTGTCGTCGCCGGACGCGGGGGCGCGCGCCGGCCCGCCCGCGCCAGCGGCGGCGTCCTCACGGCTTGCTTGCCGGCGGTTGATCGTCACGTCGCTCATTTGATGGCCCGCTCTGCCGACAGATAGTGGCGTCATCATGGCCGGACAATGAATTGCCTGCGTGCTGGCGCTGGCCACCTTGTCGGGCTAGCCCGATGCCATGAGCATCGCCCCAGTCACCATCCGGCCGGTCCGCAACAAGGCCGACCGCAGGGCGTTCGTCGACCTGGCCTGGACGGTTTACAAGAACGATCCGGCCTGGGTGCCGCCGCTGAAGGACGAAGTCCACGGGCTGCTCAACCCCAAGAAGAACCCTTGGTTCAAGCATGCCCGGGCCGAACTTTGGCTCGCCGAACGACACGGCAAGACCGTCGGCCGGATCAGCGCCCAGGTGGATGAGTTGGTGCTGGAGCATATGGGCGCCGGCACCGGACAGTGGGGCATGTTCGAAGCGCTCGACGGCGACGCGGCGGCGGCCCTGATCGCGGTCGCCGAGGACTGGCTCCGTGCCCAAGACATGACCCGCGCGCTTGGCCCGATCAGCCTTTCCATCTGGGACGAGCCGGGTCTCGAAATCGAGGGGTTCGACGAGCCGCCGACGGCAATGATGGGCCATCACCAGCCGGACTATCAGGCATGGATCGAGGCGGCCGGCCACGGCAAGGCCAAGGACCTGATCACCTATGCGCTCGACATCCGGCATTGGGACGATCCGCTGATCAACCGGCTGATCGCTGCGGGGGAACGCAACCCGCGGATCACGATCCGCATGGTCGACAAGTCCCGGTTCGACGAGGAGGCGCGGCTGATCCTCAATCTGCTCAACGACGCCTGGTCGCACAATTGGGGGTTCGTACCGCTGACCGAGGCGGAAATCGCTTATGCCGGCAAGAAATTGAAGCCGATCATCTTTCCTGAACTGGTTCGGGTCGCCGAGCTGGACGGCGAGGCGGTCGCCTTCATGCTGACCATCCCCGATATCAACGAACTGATCCGCGACCTCAACGGGGAACTGTTCCCGCTGGGCTGGATCAAACTGCTGTGGCGGCTGCGCAAGCCCCGCACCCGCCGCCTGCGGGTGCCGCTGATGGGCGTCGCCAGAAAGCTGCACGGCACCCGGCTGGCCAGCCAGCTGGCCTTCATGATGATCGAATTCACCCGCCGCGAGGCGATCACCAAGTTCGGCGCGACCCACGGCGAGTTCGGCTGGATCCTGGAGGATAACAAGGGGATGCTGTCGATCGCCCAGCTGCCCGGCGCCACCGTCAACCATCGGTATAGGGTCTATAAAAAGGCCTTGTAGTTCCCCGGCAGGGGCTGGGGACTCAGGACATTTCCACCCAGGTCGGCGCGTGATCTGACGCTTTCTCTTCGCCGCGCGCCCAGCGGTCGACACCGGCGGCCGCGACCCGGTCAGCGGCCTCGGGCGAGCAGAGCAGATGGTCGATCCGAAAGCCGGCGTCGCGCTGCCAGCAGCCGGCGGTATAATCCCAAAAGGTGTAGAGCCGGTCGTCGTCCGGGTGGAGGGCGCGAAGCATGTCGGTCCAGCCCTGATGGATCAGTCGCCGCCACTCGGCCCGGGTTTCCGGCTGGACGAGCGCATCATTGGCCGCGGCCCGAATCGAGAAGACGTCACGGTCCTCGGGGACGACGTTGAAGTCTCCCGCAAGCACCGTCGGCCGCTCCGCCGCCAGCAGCTCCGCGGCATGGGCGCGGAGCCGCTCCATCCACTTGAGCTTGTAGGAGAACTTCTCGGTTCCGACCGGATTGCCGTTGGGCAGATAGATTGACGCCACGATGATCCCGCCGCCTGCCCGGGACTCCGATCCGGGGACCTCGGCCTCGATATAGCGGCTATGCGAATCGGCCGGGTCGCCGGGCAGGCCAACCAAGCGAAGGCTGGGCGCCGCGCCGCGAGCGAGGATGGCGACGCCGTTGAACCCTTTCTGGCCGTGCCACACGGCGCCATAGCCGGCCGCCTCGATGTCGGCGATCGGCAGGGAATCGTCGGCGCATTTCAGTTCCTGCAAACAGGCGACAGCCGGCTTTTCCCGATCGAGCCAGTCGAGCAGTCGCGGCAGCCGCGCCCTGATGCCGTTGAGGTTGTAGGTGGCGATCCGCATGCCGACCGCTTAGCGCCCAAGCCCGTCAGCGCGCAAACAAGGCGTAGCCCTGGCCGGTTACCCGGTCGACGCAGTGGCGATAGTCTTCGTAGCAGCGGTCGCCGGGGCGGACGACGCCGAGTTCCGGGTCGGCCCGACTGGCCAGCGGGACCAGGACAAGGGGCACAGCCGCCGGAATGAGCTGCGCGCCTTTGCCCGCGGCGAGGGTAGTGAGAATGCCGCTGATCGCCCCGCCGCCCGATGGCCGGTTGAGCAAGGCGAGCCGATACTGGCCGCCGCTGATCGTCACCAGATAGATGGCGCCGGACAGGTTGGGGAAGGAAACAAAGCCCTTTTGTTCGAACTCGCGATCCTGACGGCCGGATTCGCTGAAGACCAGGTGCCCGCGGCTGTCGTCCCAGGCGATCGCGGTCAGATAGGTGAAGATCGCGTCCGGTTCGCTGAACGAAGGCCGGAGAGTCAGATATTCCCCTTCCAGCCACTGCACGCCGGGATGCGCATAGGCGCCCATCGATTCGGGCGCGAAAATATGCGGGTGGGCATCGGCTTCATGCGAATGGGAGCGCAGGCTGGTGCCGAGCGCATCCTCGATCCGGACCACCGTCGCCAGCGTGAACGGCCGCCGGCCGGTCAGCGCCTTCTCGATGGTCGACAGGCTGACCCGGGATTGGTCGGCAAGCCATTGGCGCGAAAGGCGGCGCCGCGCCAATTCCTCCCGGATACGCAGCGCCACGGCGTCGCTGGCGTCGACTTCCCGATCAATCGACATGCGGAGTCGCTTCCCCTTCCGCACAGTTCCGCACAATTTTGCACATTCCGTCAACAGGCATCCGCGCGCCTTCCGCCGTTGGCCATGATTGGCGGGACTTTCCAGTGGCGGCCGGGGGCATGCCGAAGCATTGGGGCAGCATAACCAGCAAGACGAAGGGGGCCGGCTATGTTCGGCAACAGGGCAAGCACGGGATTCGGCGGACTATTCGCCGTCCTGACGATATTGGTCACGATCCGGCTCGGCCTCGGCGCCGGCGGACTGCCGCTGTGAGCCCGCTCTGGTCGGACATGGCGCTGGCCCGCGCCGCTAGGGCGAATGCCGCCGATTTCGGCCTTGTCGACCGGCAGCCGGACCGCCGCCAGGCCGAAACCGCCATTACCAAATCGCGCGATCTGCCGCGGCGGCCAATCCGCCGGTCGGTATCCAGCTTCGCGCTCTAACCCAAGGGAAGTCACGATGAACAAAATGCTTTTCAGCGCGATGGCGATTGCTGTCGCGACCCCCGCCCTCGCCAGCCCTGCCGAGCCGAACCTGGCCGCGGTCCGCGCCGCGACCGAGCGGTTCCGGGACGTCAAGGTCGCGCTCGCCGAGGGCTATATCGCCGACCCGGCGAACATTTGCGACACGGCGTCGATGATGGGCCGCCCGGCCAGCCTCGGCGCGATGGGCGTCCATTATTTTCGCCCCGACCTGCTCGGCATCACCGCGCCGCCCAGCCCGCGCGTCGACGGCAACGGCACGCACACTGACTTCAACCGGCCGGCGATCCTGATCTACGAGCCGCAGGCGGACGGATCGATGGCGCTGGTGGCGGTCGAGAATCTGGTCTTCAAGAAGGCGTGGGAAGCGGCCGGCAACGGCAAGCCGCCGTCCTTCCACGGCGTTCCCTTCGATCATATGTTCGACGACCCGGCGACGGCCGACATCGACGAAGCGCATAATTTCGAGCCGCATTATGACCGGCATGTGTGGATTTACCGGGACAATCCCAACGGCGTGTTCGCGCAGTTCAACCCCAACGTCAGTTGCCAGCATGCAAAAAACGCCGGCGGCCACGCCGCGCACGGCCAATAGTCAGACGCTGAAGGAGCTTCCGCAGCCGCAGCCCGACGCGGCATTGGGGTTGGTCACGCGGAACGAGGCGCCGCCGAGATCCTCGACAAAGTCGACGGCCGAGCCGCGCAACAGGTCGAGGCTGACGGCATCGACGACCAGCCGGACTCCGTCGGTCTCGGCAATCGTGTCATCCATGTCCGGGGCGTCGGCCAGCTCGAACCTGTACGAAAAGCCGGCGCAGCCCCCGCCGTCGACCGACAGGCGCAGGATGGCTGGCTTGGACTGACGCTCGGCGATCGCCGCCACGCGCCGCGCGGCACTGGCTGTAAGGCTGATTGCAGACTCGCTCACATTGGCGAGATAGGAGCGGCCCGTGCCGCTCACAAGGCGATCAGCGCTTGGCGCCGCCCGCCGGGCCGCCGAGCGCGACGGCATCCATCGCATGCGAATTGGCGTTCTTCTGCATGGCGAGAAGATAATCGGTCGACTTCATGAACGGGATCGGGTTGACGGCCCGACCGTCGATCCGGACCTCGTAGTGCAGATGGCTGCCGGTTGAGCGGCCGGTCGAGCCCATGCGGCCGATCAGCTGGCCGCGCTGGACTCGCTGGCCCGGCCGGACGAGCATTCCCGAAAGGTGGCCGTAGCGGGTCTCGATGCCGCGCCCGTGGTCGATCTTGACGAGATTGCCATAGCCGCCGCTGTTCCATCCCGCTTCGGAGATCACGCCGTCAGCGGTGGCATGGATCGGCGTGCCGAGCGCGCCGGCGAGGTCGATGCCGGCGTGCATCGCTGCGCGGCCGGCGAAGGGATCGGAGCGAACTCCGTAGCCGCTGGTGAAAGCCGCACTCTTGACCGGCTTGTCGGACGGAACGGCGATGGCTCCGTTCTGGAGATTGTCCAGCTTCTTCCAGCTGGTGAACAATTGCTTGAAGGTCGGGTCGCCCTGAACGCCTTCAAGCGGTCCGCCGACGCCGGCGAACTTGTCCGGACGGAGACCGAGGCGCTTCAGCTCGGAAGCGGCATGGCGATAGCGGGCGTCGACCGAGGCCGCGGCCAGCTGGGCCTGTGCTGCCTGAACCAGCTCGGCGCGGGCGAAGCGCTCTTCAAGGCTCCGGGGGAGGTCGGCGAGGTCGCTGCTGGCGGCAAGGACGGCGGCATCGACCTGCTCGCCGGCGATAATCGCGGCGAGGATCTGCTGGCGCTGTTCGATCTGGCGGGCGCGAAGTTCGGTTGCCTGTTCAAGCTCCGCGAAGCTCGCGGACGCCGGCGCCATCATCCGGGCGGTGGCGTAGGCCGACCAACCGACCAGGGTCAACAGCACGACAAAGAGAAGAGCTTGAAAGTGGCGGGAAAGGCGGATTCGGCGAAGCCTGGAGCCGTCATGGAAGAAGAGATCCCGATCGCAAAAGACGGCGTTTGCCGCTGCCAAGGATTGCGCCATTACACTCTCGCTCCAATACCAACCCGGGCCTGCGTACACGCGTACACAGCTCCGAAATCCGTCGATGAAGGAGCTCCCCAGCCCCCGAAGGCCGATCGTGGATTTGCCCACCACGAGCCGGCGACAGGAGACTGACCCGGGTTGGTTAATGAATTCAACCTTATGTTCCCCTTTGCGGGACGAACTGCCGGGTCGGCACGATGAATCGTTTCGCCGCAGTGATCGAAGTTAAGTCCACGGTCGAAATCGGTCGAACCGGCGGTAGAAATGCCGCGAATCCTTCACGCCGCCTTGCCTTCGCCACATTGGGCGGCGACAGCGCCCGCGGGCCACGCCGTCCCAACGCGGCGCGTGCTCTCTGCGAGGAGAGTTGTATTGGGTGATCGTCCCGCCGTCCGACCGGCACGTCCGCATTTCTCGTCCGGTCCCTGCGCAAAGCCGCCAGGCTGGAGTCCTGACAAATTGCTCACCGACGGCCTCGGCCGGTCGCACCGCGGCGCGCCGGGGAAGAAGCGGCTGGCCTATTGCACCGACCTGATGCGGGAAATACTGGAACTGCCCGAAAGCCACCGGATTGGCATCGTCCCCGGCTCCGACACCGGCGCGTTCGAGATGGCGATGTGGACCATGCTCGGCGCCCGCCCGGTCACCTGCCTTGCCTGGGAAAGCTTCGGCGAGGGCTGGGTCACCGACGCGGCCAGGCAATTGCGGCTCGAACCGACCGTGCTTCGCGCCGACTATGGCGAGCTTCCCGATTTGTCGAAGGTCGACTGGGAGACTGACGTGCTGTTCACCTGGAACGGCACGACCAGCGGCGTCCGGGTGCCGGACGGCGATTGGATCGCCGGCGATCGCGCCGGCCTGTCCTTCGCCGACGCGACCAGCGCCGTCTTCGCCTATGACCTGCCGTGGGACAGGATCGATGTCGCCACGTTCAGCTGGCAGAAGGTGCTCGGCGGCGAAGGGGCGCACGGAGTACTCATCCTCGGCCCCCGCGCCGTCGAGCGGCTCGAAGGCTTCACGCCGGACTGGCCACTGCCCAAGCTTTTCCGCCTGACAAAGAGCGGCCAATTGAATGACGGAATCTTCAGGGGCGAGACGATCAACACGCCGTCAATGCTGTGCGTCGAGGATGCGATCTTCGCCCTGGAATGGGCAAGGGGACTGGGCGGCCTGAAGGCGCTCATTGGCCGGACCGGCGCCAATGCCGCAGCGCTCGACCGGATCGTGGAGAGCCGGCCCTGGCTGGATCACCTTGCCGCGGATCCGGCGACACGGTCGAAAACCAGCGTTTGCCTGACTGTCGAGGGCGCGGACGCCGGCTACATCAAGCGTTTTGCCGGGCTGCTGGAGGCGGAAGGCGCCGCCTTCGACATCGCCGGCTATCGCGACGCTCCGCCTGGCCTGCGCATCTGGTGCGGAGCGACCGTCGATACCCCCGACGTGGAAGCGCTCGGGCCATGGCTCGACTGGGGCCGGGAGCAACTGAAATGAGCGTGCGTGTGCTTATTTCCGATCAGATGGACGCCCGAGCCTCGGCGATTTTCCGCGAGCGCTTGATCGAGGTCGACGAGAAGCCGGGCCTGCCGCCCGACGAACTCAAGGCGATCATCGGCGACTATGATGGCCTCGCCATTCGCTCGTCGACCAAGGTCACCCGGGATCTGCTGGAAGCTGCGGCCAGGCTAAAGGTGGTCGGCCGGGCTGGCATCGGCGTCGATAATGTCGACATCCCGGCGGCGACGGCGCGCGGAATTGTCGTCATGAATACGCCCTTCGGCAATTCTATCACCACGGCCGAACATGCCATCGCACTGATGTTCGCGCTCGCGCGTCAGCTTCCTGAAGCGGATTCGTCGACCCAGGCCGGCAAGTGGGAAAAGAACCGCTTCATGGGGGTCGAGGTGACCGGCAAGACGCTGGGCCTGATCGGCGCCGGCAACATCGGCTCGATCGTCGCCAGCCGGGCGCTTGGCCTCAAGATGAAGGTGGTCGCCTTCGATCCCTTCCTCACCCCCGAACGGGCGATCGAGCTTGGCATCGAGAAGGTGGATCTGGACGAATTGCTGCGGCGCGCCGACTTCATCACTTTGCACACCCCACTGACCGACCAGACCCGCAACATTCTGTCGCGCGAGGCGCTGGCCAGGACAAAGGCGGGCGTGCGAATCATCAATTGCGCGCGCGGCGGCCTGATCGACGAAGCGGCGCTCAAGGATGCACTCGACAGCGGCCATGTCGCCGGCGCAGCGCTTGACGTCTTCGCTAACGAGCCGGCCCGGGATTCGCCCCTGTTCGGCACTCCGGGGTTCATTTCCACCCCGCACCTCGGCGCGTCGACCAGTGAAGCGCAGGTCAATGTCGCCATCCAGGTGGCCGAGCAGATGAGCGACTTCCTGTTGCTTGGCGGGGTCGCCAACGCCGTCAACATGCCGTCGCTGTCGGCCGAGGAAGCGCCTCGCCTGCGGCCGTACATGACCCTGGCCGAGAAGCTCGGGAAACTGGTCGGCCAGGTGCTCGGCGAAAGCGTCCGGTCGGTCGCGGTCGAGGTCGAGGGCGCCGCCGCCGAGCTAAACCAGAAACCGATCACCGGCGCCGTGCTGGCCGGTTTGATGGGCACCTACAGCCAGACGGTGAACATGGTGAATGCGCCCTTCCTGGCGAAGGAACGCGGACTGGACGTGCGCGAGATCCGGCACGACCGCGAGGGCGATTACCATACCATGCTCCGGGTCACCGCCGGAACCTCCGGTAGCGAACGGTCGATCGCCGGCACCCTGTTCGGCAACAAGGCGCCGCGGCTGGTCGAGATTTTCGGGATCGAGGTCGAGGCCGAGCTTGCCGGAAACATGCTCTACATCGTCAACAATGACGCACCCGGCTTCATCGGCGCGCTTGGGACGACGCTCGGAGCGGCCGGGATCAACATCGCTACATTCAACCTCGGCCGGCGCAAGGCCGGCGGCGAGGCGGTGGCGCTGGTTGCGGTCGACGATCCGATCACCCCCGACGTAGTCGCCCAGTTGCACGCCCTTCCTGGGGTGCTGCAGGTCGTGCCGCTGAGTTTCTAGCGGCTTCGAAACCAGCCGGTGATCGCCAGCCGATTGCCGGCAGCGAAGGGCGGCACGTAGGACACGCTGTGGTTCCGCGGCACCCGGAACATGTTCAGGCAGTTGAAGCGCGGCATGTAGCCAGCGACAATATCGCCGTCGTCATTGTAAAAATTGAGATATCCGCCCCAGTCCGGCCGCCAGCGGTCGGGGCAGAGGTTGAGGACATAAGCGACCAGCCGGTCCTCGCCGGGGTCGACACTAATGTCCTGGTGGAGCGACAGGAACTGGTTGGCCCCGTAATGGCTCGCCTGAGCATCGCATAGCGCGATCTGCGGAAGGCCGGTCACTGTCCGGATGAAGTCGAGAAAGGCGGGCGCATTGAGCCCGTGGACGACCGCATCATGGCCGGGGCTACGCGACCAGCCTTCCTGGATCGCTTTGGACATCCGGTATTGCGAGTAAATGAAGGCGAAATCATCACCGGCCATGGCGCGGTGAAGCTTCGCCGACACCTGCGGCACGTCCCGGCTCGTGAACTGCGCCATCTCCTCGCTTCGGATCCGGTGCGGGCCGTCATCGCCGGCCTGCCACGACACGCCCCATGGCGTCTGCTCGATCAGCAGCCGGGTGATGGCGGCGGCGCTTCCTTCCTTCAGCACATCGCGGATCTGAATCCGCTGGTCGCGCGCAAACCGCTCCGCCAGCGCGGCGGCGTCGAGACATTCGTTCAATTGTACGGGCTGCGACGCGGCGTCCATCGGCGCCGTCTTAAGCAGCGACCGAGGACCGGTCCAGCAAAGCGCCTTTCTAACGAAGCGTAGCCAAGAAACGATCGACCTCAGCGGTGGCGAAGTCCCCCTGCTCACCCAGGCCCTTGTTCAGCGAGCCGTGCGATTCGCCGGGAACCGGCACCACGGTCGCGCTGGCGCCGGCGCGATTGAGCGCGGCCGCCAGGCTGTGCGACTGGGCCGTCGAGTCCGCCCGGCGGGCGACCGGCAGCACCAGCCAGTTCGGCGCATTGGGGGCGGCGGCATGCCGGCTCGGCGACAGCGCTCGCTGGCGCGCGGGATCGCGGCCGAACGCGGCGTCATACATGCCGGAAACCGGATTGCCGGGCCGCGACATCTGTTGCGCGATGTCATAGCCAGCGCCATCCAGGAGGATGATCCCGTCGATCGCCGACATAGGTACGCCGGCGGCTGCCAGATAGGCGGGATCCGTGCCGACGAGGGCGGCGAGGTGCGCCCCGGCGCTGTGGCCCATGAGGATGATTCGGTCGCCATCGAGACCCTTGGCCGCCGCATTCCGGCGCAGCCAGGCCAGGCCGGCGGCAATATCCGCGGCCTGCTGTTCGACGGTCGCTTTTGGCACCAGCCGATAGTTGAGGCTGGCGAAGGCCCAACCATTGGCAGTGAAATGCGCCGCCTTGGGCGCCGCGGAATGCCGCTTGTCGCCGATCGCCCAGCCGCCGCCGTGAATGAAGACCAGGATCGGCGCCTTCGTCGCCCCGGCCGGCACGACCAGGTCGAGATTCTGCTTCGGATCAACGCCGTAGAAATATTCGCGGGCGCCGGGCGGCGCAGCGGCGCGCGACGCGGACCGATCCGACAGGACGGAGCGGCAATTCTCGGACAGCTTGGGCAGGGCGGTCCGAAGGCACTGGCGGAGCCCGCCGCCCTCGGCCCGGCAATGCTCCGCAATCTGCTGCCGGCACTCGGCCGGGAGCCGCTCGCGCTGCGCGATCGCCGCGCTCGCCACCAGCATCCCCGCGCTCAGAAGCAAGATCTTCCCCGGATATTCCATCCACAGCCTCCTTCGGGCCAAGCTGGACGCCATCCGCGGCAATCAATAGGAGCGCGGCTGAACTGCCGCTGAGCAGATCAGGTTAACAGGAATTATCCGTGGGTAACGTAACCGTCATCGGCGCACAGTGGGGCGACGAAGGCAAAGGCAAGATCGTCGACTGGCTGGCCAGCCGCGCCGACATGGTCGTCCGCTTCCAGGGCGGGCACAACGCCGGCCACACGCTCGTCGTCGGCGACCAGACCTATAAGCTGTCGCTGCTGCCGAGCGGAATCGTCCGCGGCACGCCGTCGGTGATCGGCAACGGCGTGGTGCTCGATCCCTGGGCGCTGAAGGCGGAGATCGATCGGCTTGCCGAGCAGGGCGTGTCGGTGACCCCGCAAGTGCTGATGATCGCCGAGACCTGCCCGCTGATCCTGCCCATCCACCGCGATCTCGACGCGTTGCGGGAAGACGCAAGCGGCGCCGGCAAGATCGGCACCACGCGGCGCGGCATCGGCCCGGCCTATGAGGACAAGGTCGGGCGCCGCGCCATTCGGGTCTGCGACCTTGCCCACTTGAGTGAACTCGACCCGCTGCTCGACCGGCTGTGCGCCCACCATGATGCCCTGCGCGCCGGCTTTAAGGAGCCGCCGGTCGACCGCGAACGGCTGCGCCGTGACCTCGCCGCCATCGCCGGCTTCGTCCTGCCCTTCGCTCGACCCGTGTGGCGTGATCTGGATGCCGCCCACCGCCGTGGGAGGCGAATCCTGTTCGAGGGCGCGCAGGGCGTCCTGCTCGACGTCGACCATGGCACCTACCCGTTCGTCACCTCGTCCAACACAGTGGCGGGAACGACCGGATCGGGCAGCGGCATGGGCCCGTCGGCCGCCGGCTTCGTGCTCGGCATCGTCAAGGCTTACACGACGCGAGTCGGGTCGGGGCCCTTTCCGACCGAACTCGAGGACGAGGTCGGCCAGCGGCTCGGCGAGCGGGGGCACGAATTCGGCACGGTCACCGGCCGCCAGCGGCGGTGCGGCTGGTTCGACGCCGTGCTGGTCCGTCAGTCGGTTGCCGTCAGCGGCATCACCGGGGTGGCGCTGACCAAGCTCGACGTGCTCGACGGGTTCGACACGGTGAAGATTTGCACCGGCTACCGGATCGCAGGGGAAACCTTCGATTATCTGCCGCCGCACGCCTTCGACCAGGACCGGGTTGAGCCGATCTACGAGGAGATCGAGGGCTGGCCGGGCTCGACGAGGGGGGCGCGCAGCTGGGCCGACTTGCCGGCCCGCGCGGTCAAATATGTCCGCCGCGTCGAGGAGCTGATCCGCTGCCCGGTGGCGCTTGTGTCGACCTCGCCCGAGCGGGAAGATACGATCCTCGTGCGGGATCCGTTCGCCGGTTAGTGCCGCACCTCAAAATCGTCAAAGCCGAACGTTTCGACTTCCCACGCTCGCACGTCCTCAACCTTGGCCGCCGGTGGTCCGTGCCGCACGCGCGCAATAATCTCGTCGACGGCGGCCGATTCTCCCTCGACATGGGAATCGACCCGGCCGTCGGGACAATTTCGCACCCAGCCGGTTATTCCGAGCTCCATCGCCTGCTCGCGCAGCCAGGCGCGGAAGAAAACGCCCTGTACGCGGCCGGTGATACTCACGTGGCGTGCAACGGAATCCATTAAACCGTCGCGATATCCGGCGCGTCTTCGGCCTTCATGCCGACCACGTTATAGCCGGCGTCGACATGGTGGATTTCCCCGGTGACCCCGCTGGCCAGGTCGCTGAGCAAATAGAGGCCAGCCCCGCCGACATCCTCGATGGTGACGTTGCGCCGCAGTGGCGCATTATACTCGTTCCACTTCATGATGTAGCGGAAGTCGCCGATGCCGCTTGCCGCCAGGGTCTTGATCGGCCCGGCACTGATCGCATTGACGCGGATGCCCTCGGGGCCCAGGTCGGCGGCGAGATATTTGACGCTCGTCTCCAGGGCTGCCTTGGCTACGCCCATGACATTGTAATGCGGAATGACCTTTTCGGCGCCGTAATAACTCAGCGTCAGCATCGATCCGCCCGGCTTCATCAGCCGCCGCGCGCGCTGCGCCACCGCGCAGAAACTGTAGACCGAGATGTTCATGGTCAGGAGGAAATTGTCGAGGCTCGTGTCGACATAGCCGCCGCGAAGCTCATTCTTGTCCGAAAAGCCGATCGCGTGGACGACGAAGTCGAGGCTGTCCCACCGTTTGCCGACCGTGTCGAAGGCCCGGTCAAGCGCGGTCATGTCGCCCACGTCGCAATCGAAGCAGAAATCGCTGCCTACTTGCTCGGCAAGCGGCCTCACGCGCTTTTCAAGCGCTTCCCCCTGATAGGAAAAAGCCAGTTGTGCGCCCTGGTCGCCAAGCGCCCGGGCAATGCCCCAGGCGAGGGACCGGTCGTTGGCGAGCCCCATGATCAGCCCGCGCTTGCCCGTCATCAATCCGGTCAAAGCTGTGGTCCCCCCTCTGTCGCGACGACCTCGACGTCTTCGCCGGGTTGCGGCTCTTCGACCTCGAGCTCATCCTTGTATGGCCCCGAATAGATTTCGCCCTTTAGCGCCGTGGGCCTGACTTCGGCCAGCGCCGCGTTGAGCTCGGCCCCGGCGACGACTCCAAGCCCGATCATGAAAAAGAAAATGAGGACGATCATCACCCCGGCCAGGCTGCCGTAGGTGAGGTCGTAGCCGCCGAGCAGGCCGATGACATTGGGCAGCACCTCCACCGTCCCAAGCCACCAGATGGTGATCAGCAGCGCGCCGGGCCATTTCGGACAGCCCTGCTTGCGGTAACGGGACGGGGTGAGCGCGAAGAACAAGGCATAGACCGTCGCGAACAAGGCCAGGGCAGGGACCACCCGATAGACCGTGATCGCCGTCGCGACGTCGTCGGCGAACGGCACCCAGGTCTCGACCGCCACCTGCGCCGAGCGGAGCATGACGCTGAGCGCGAACGCGAACAGCATCAGCACCACCGCGCCGATGATCATCAGGATCGATCCCAGTCGATATTCCCAGAAGGGCGCACAGAACTTCACCCCATAGCAGCGCCGCAGGATATCGCGGATCGTTTCGATGAAGCTGCCGACCGTCCACAGGCCGATGATCGCTCCGAACCACAGCAGCGGGCCGGTCCGGGCCGTCAGCACTTCCTGAACCGGGTCGCGAAGCGTGTCCGCGACTCCGCCCGGCAGTTGCGACAGGATGGTCGCCACCGTCAGCCTGGCGCTTTCCGATTCGCCGAGGATCTGCGCCAGCGCGGCGGCGACGATGAAGAAAGGGAACAAGGCCATCAGCGCCAGGAAGGCGAGATTGCCGGCATGGATGAAGCCGTCATTGTAAACGCCGACCGCAATCCGCTTCAGGATCTCGAACGGGCGGGTGCCCGGCTGAAGCTTGGCGACGACCTCATGTCCGAACGCGGCCTCAAGCGTGGCAAGCCGCTTGCGCCGGGATTCCGGTGATTGTGGAGAAATGTCTTTCATGAAGGCGTGTTAAACACCCAGCGCGGCCCGGGGGTTGCCGCCGCCCTTCCAGCTTTCGACGAAGGATTCGAGATCGCGGTCGCCGGCCGGCAGGTCGATCTGCGCCGTGATCAGCTGGTCGCCGCGCTTGCCGTCCTTGCCGACGAAGCCCCGCCCCTTGATCCTCAACACCTTGCCCGACGAGGTTCCCTTGGGAATGCTCAGCATCACCGGCCCGTCCGGCGTCGGCACCTTCACCTTGGCGCCCTGAACCGCCTCCTTCAGGGTGACCGGAAGGTTCATCCGGATGTCGTTGCCGTCGCGGGTGAAGAAGGGATGACTGCCGATGGTAATGGTGACGATCGCATCCCCCCGGCCGCCGGGCCCCTGCTCCCCCTTGCCGGCAAGCCGGATCCGGGTGCCCTCCTCGACGCCCTTGGGGAGCTTGAGGTCGATGGTTTTCCCGTCGGACAGGGTGACCCGCTGCGGCGCGAGCGTGACCGCATCGATGAAGCTGACCTTCAACCGATAAGCGACGTCGGCGCCCTTCTGCGGCTGGCGGGCCCGCTGGCCGAAATTGCCGAATCCGCCAGGCCCGGCCGATCGGCGGCCGGCGGCGGCGCCGAACAGGCCTTCGAACAGGTCGCTGAGGTCGGCGCTGCTCGCCTCGAACCCGCCCGGGAAGCCGTCAGGTCCCGGCCTCGGCCCGCCCCCGCCGGCGCCGCCGCCGAAGCCGGCGCCGAACGGCATGCGCGGATTTCCGTCCTCGTCGATCTCGCCGCGGTCGTAGCGGGCCCGCTTGTCCTTGTCCGACAGCAGGTCGTAGGCATGGGTGACTTCGCCGAAGCGCTTGGCGGCGTTGGGATTGTCCTTGTTGCGGTCGGGGTGAAGCTGCTTCGCCAGGCTGCGATAGGCTTTCTTGATCTCGGCCTCGCTCGCGCCGCGCTGAATGCCCAACCGTTGATACAGGTCCATGCGCGCCTCATTGCCGTAACGCACTCCGTCTGACCAGATGGGTTGAGTTGGCAGGATTGCCAGGCGGTGGCGAGTCTCATGTGAGTGCTGCAATGGATGGAAAGCGGACGCTAAAGTTCATCCCGTTTTTGCCAGTAGAGCCGTTCTTGCTCCGCGCTCATCTTCTCGAAGCTAATGTTCGTAACTTTCTCAACTAGAAGAGCAGGCTCTCCGTCTTTCGCACTTATGATCTTTCCCGATATCTCGGCTCGGAGCAGTCCCGGCTGGATTCGCGCCGGGAGCAGGAACTCCTCCAATCGAGCGCCCCCTTCGGCGTCGCTGACACCATCCAGGGAAATGTATCCGCGCCTACAATTTTCTGCGCTTAGGCCATAGCCATGGCGGTGCGTGCCCAAGACCACGCCTTTCCACCGGACGACCACCCCCTCCACGCGCGAAGATCGATCACAAAGCGTTGCCGTTTGCTCGCGCGTCCCGTCGCAGGAGGCGAGACACAGAATAGCGAGAGAGTACCACTGCCTCATCGGAAGAATTTAACCGATCGGCCAGTGTCCGCAATGGGTCGAAAGCGGACGTTATCCGCTCGCATATTGTGACTGCTGCCTGCTCGGCGCTAAGGCGCCATGATGACCGACCCCTTCGCCCTGTTCGATGAATGGCTGTCGGAAGCGCGGCTCAGCGAGATCAACGATCCCGACGCCATGGCCTTCGCCTCGGCCGACGCGGCAGGGCGGCCGTCGGTGCGCATCGTCCTGCTGCGCCGCGCCGGGCCGGAGGGTTTCGGCTTCTTCACCAATCTCGATAGCCGCAAGGGCGAGGAACTGGCCGCCAACCCGCATGGAGCGCTGGCGATCCACTGGAAATCGCTTCGCCGGCAGGTCCGCGCCGAGGGTCTCGTCGAGCAGGTTTCGGACGAGGAAGCGGACGCTTATTTCGCCGGGCGCAGCCGGGAGTCGCAGCTTGGGTCCTGGGCGTCCGACCAGTCCCGCCCGCTGGAAAGCCGGGAAGCCTTCGAGGCGCGCTATGAGGAGGTAAGCCGCCGCTTCGACGGCGCGCCCGTGCCGCGCCCGCCGCGCTGGTCGGGCTTCCGACTGATACCCGACCGAATAGAATTCTGGAGCGATCGGCCGCATCGCCTCCACGAGCGACGTCTGTTCACGCGAAACGGCGACCCCGGATCGGAGCCCGGGGCAGGCGCCTGGACCGAAAGCCTGCTTTACCCGTGAGCGAGGCCCGGCTCTCCGCACCGGACCGGGCCGCGCTGACGACCCGGGCGGCGATGGCCAGCATCGCCGTGGCGCTAATGCTGATCGGCCTGAAGCTATGGGCGGCCTATCAGACCTCATCGACGGCGATGCTAGGCTCGCTTGCCGACAGCGGCCTCGACCTCGT
>DASSPS010000067.1:0-5879 GCA_035699505.1 Sphingomicrobium sp.
TGGGGCCGGCGAAACGGCCAGCTCGTCTGGGACAAGGAGACCGTCTCGACCGCGACCAGCGGCTCCGACGGGGCGTTTCGCTTCGATGTCGACGGCGGCTTCAGCCTCCGCGTCCAGGCGCGCGGCTATCCGGAGGTCCGAACCAGCTTTTGCCCGCGCGATACTTTGGTCCTGGTCGGCGGTCCCTACCCGGAGCTCGCGGCCGACCGCCGCCTGGTCTTCGCCGACGCGCTTGGCGGCGATGACGCCGACCGGGTCAAGCCGCCGGCGCTGGCCCGCGACCTCGGCCTGACCGCCTCCGGGCCAGCGTTCGGCGAAAACGGGTCGCGGTTGCGGATCGACGCCAGGGGCGGGATCGTCTTCGTGCCCGGAACCGGGGCAATCCCGGCGCCGCCGCCCCTGCCCTATCCGCCCGCCGTGGAGATCGACTTCAACCGCGACTGCGGCTGGCTGTTCGTCGGCGATGGCGCGGCGGCAGTCGCGGTCGTCGACGCCCGACCGCCCAGCGGCAGCCAGGACCCCGGCGGGCCTTGGGTATGGTCAATGCTGTACATCCCGCTGCCGGGTCATTCCGCGCCAGGCAGTTAGCTGTTGAGCGATGGCCGGCCGGCGATCCAATGTTCGAGCCGGGTAAACAGCGATCGACGCGACGGGATGAAGCCGTGCTCGGCGCCGATCAAGGACGCCTCTGCGACGTTTTCATATACGGTGAGGTTGTCGGGCACCTTCGGGCGGAGGGTTTCGCGACCACGCAGCTTGTCCTCGGCGATGCCGAGCGCCCGGTGGACATCTTCAGCGGTGAACGGCTTCATCAGCAAGCCCAGCGCGAGGTCCGCCATCGGAAAGCTGGGCGCCTTGCCGCTGACGAACAGGCAGGGCACGTCGAAATCGCCGAGCCGGACCGCGACGGAGAAGCCGGTGCTGCCGCGGGCGAGGTGCAGGTCGACCAGCGCGAGGTCGGGCTGATGATGCTGGGCCGCGGCGACCGCGCCATCGGCGTCGTCGGCAATTCCCACCACCTGGTAGCGCGGATTGTCCTCGACCAGATATTTGAGCGTCGTCGCCAGCTGCGAATCATCTTCAACGATCAGGATCTTGAGCACCGAAGTCTCCCCGAACTCGCGGAATTTCAACGAGGTTTCCGATGCTCCACCCAAAAGGGCGCAACGCGAATCCCCCGTGAACGAAGTTAACGCCGAAGCGAGGCCTTCGAAGGCCGAAGCGAGGATCCGGGTTTCTTATGAACGATAGAAGATGTGCGTGCCGATCTTCGACACCTGGGTCAGCCGGCGTCCCCAGGAGGGCGCGACATAATCGGCGTGATACCAGAGCACGCTGGTATCGAGGCTTGGGACGGCATTGGCGACGGCGATGCGGGTGATCGCCACGGCCTTGCGCCAGGCATCGCCATTGGTGTCCGTATAGGGCATGACGCCGGTGCGCGGATTGACGAACGAAAATTGCCAAGGCTGCTTGACCGTTCCGCACCAGCTGGCCGGATATTTGCCCGACGCCGCCCGGTTCATGATCACCCGGGCCACCGCCAGCTGGCCTTCCAGCGATTCACCCCGCGCTTCGTGGTAGACCGCCGTGGCGATGCAATTGGCTTCCTGGTCCAGTGGCGCGCCGGCCGCATAGCGATCGACGAGGGCGTAAAGCGGCCAGCCGTTGCGGTGCAGCCAGGCCGCCTCGCGGGCGATTTCCGGGGCCAGCCTGACCGACACCGATTGTGCCGGCCGCGGCTGCTGGACCGACCCGGTGAGGGTGGCGACGGCGGCGGCGGAAACCGGCGTTGCGCTCGGCGCGGCTGCGCCGGCCGGCGCCGACTGCGCCTGCGCGCTGCTCGCCCCCGCAAGAATGAACACCGACAGTGCCGCGGCGACACCGCGGCTCCAGAATTTGGTCACGATCGAACTTGCCCTTTGTTAGCGGAACGGCCGCTCGAGAGGGGATGATAACCCTCGCCTCTCGACACGGCCGGCCCGTCTTGCCCTGAGCCCGGCGCCCCCTGGCGCTCGCTGGCTCCTGCTCTCACTTGCTGGAAGGGCAGATACGTTACCCTTTTGCTGAGTCCAAGACCTAGGCGGTGAGCCGTTCGAGTCCTGCGATGGAATCCGGAACTCTTTCAATTTGTTCAGTTTTTCTCGATTCTGGGCTCATCTGACCGCCTCTTCCGCACGGTTCGCCGGCGCGCTACGGGAATCGCGAGGAGATTTGTCCCGATATGGCCCGCTGGCTGATGAAATCCGAACCCGAGGCCTACGGCTGGCACGACCTGGTCCGCGACGGGAGCACATCCTGGGACGGCGTCCGCAACAATGCCGCGCGCCTGCACCTCAGGGCGATGAAGCCCGGCGACGAGGCCCTGCTTTATCATTCCATGTCCGACAAGGCGGTGGTCGGCATCATGCGGATCACGAGCGAGCCGCATCCGGACGCGAAGGACGAGGCATGGGTGGCGGTGACCGTCGAGCCGATGCGCAAGCTCGAGCGGCCGGTGACCCTGGCCGAGATCAAGGCCGAGCCGAGGCTGAAGGACATGGAGCTGCTCCGCCAGTCGCGGCTGAGCGTCTGCCCGGTGCGCGACTCCGAATGGGACCTCGTGCTGAAGATGGCGAGAAGGCAATAATATCCTGACTTCAGTAGGTTGACTTGCCGGGAAAACGCGCCGAGCGTCTGTCCCGCTGGAAGCAGGGGGGTGAGTATGCGTAAGGTGCGTGGGGCCGGTGCGGCGGTGGCGATTGCCCTGGTGATCGGGGCCTGCTCGTCGCGGCCAAGGGAATTCCGGCCCAACCTGGCGGCGGCGCCGCCGTCCGCCGAGGAACAGGCCAAATTCGATTCCGACGTCAAGCAATGTCACCAGCTGCTGGTCGCCGGCAAGCTCGACAGCGAGGGACGGCTGGCCTCGGCCGGCGCCGGCGCCGCTGCCGGCGCGGCGACGATGGCCGGCGGCGCGGCTCTCGCCAGCGGCGCCGGCCTGTACGGCGGCATGGCGGTCGCCAGCGCCACGGTCGTCCTGATCCCCTTCGCGGCGGTCGGCGGCGCGTGGATGATGGCCAACGCCAAGCGCAGCAAGAAGGAAAAGATCATCCAGAAGGCGATGGCCGGCTGCCTGACGGAGCGCGGCCACACGATCGTCGGCTGGGAGAAGACCGGCAGGAAGATGAAGGTCGATCCGCTGCACAAGAAGAAGGCCAAGGCGCCGGTGAATTCGGAAGGGGTCGTCACGAAGTGAATTCGTGACGTCGAACGACACGCCTTCGGCGGTCGCCGGCCGGGTCTTGCCAACTCTTCGACAGAAGCTCGCCTTTGCTGCGCAAAGCCTCCCTTCTGTTCGGTGGCGCGACCTTAAAGTCTCAATTGTCACTGTAAACGCGACCATTTTCGTGACTTTAAGCCCCTTCCCTACAGCCTGACGATCCGCGGCCTGCCGGCCCCACGCGCGGCGGCCCGTTCGCCGATCCGCTCGACAATGCGGTTCACGACCTCGTCGAGCCGTTCCCTGCGCTCGACCGGGCCGACCCCTTCGCGGTCGAGCGCGGCCTTGGCGGCGTCATATTCGTCGAGATCGGCCTTATGCTCGCGCCGCGACATCATGCTGCGGCGATAATCGTCGGCGAAGTCGTGCGGCTTGCCGGCGAGCAGGGCCAGCGCCAGCCGGTCGCTCCGGCGATGCTCGACCCGGACCAGCTTGCCGCGCCGGAACACCGGCACGAAGGTGCCGCCGAGCGCATCCTGGAGGGCGTCCTGACGAACCCGCTCGATCCCCTCCTCGATCGCCTCGTCCCAGGCGCGGACGAAATCGTCGGCGCCAGGCGCATGGGCAAGGCGATAGGCGCTGCGCGCGCTCATCCCCACCGACCGCGCCGCCCGCGCCACGGAGCCGCAGCGTGACAAGGCGAAGAGGAACAGGCGCTGGCGGTCGGGCGACCAGCCGGTGCGGCGGGCGCGTGCACGCGGGACCGGGGTGAAGGCGATGTGGTTGGCGGGGTCGAGCGCTTCGGCTTCGAACTCGCGCCAGTCGAAGAACCTCAGGCCTGCCGAGTCCCCCGGACGCGGTCCGTTGCTGCGATTGGTCGTCATCTTTGAGGATATGACTGAAACCACCCGTTGTAGGAAAATGGTTCTTTTCGCCGGCGCACGAGCGAATTAGCGCGACGCGCGTCGGCGCAACAACTCAAGCGTATGGCGTCGCAGTGGGGTCGAGCGGTTGAGCCGCAGGCCCGCCCCGCTGCGATCTTGGCAGATACTGTCACGCCGCTTCGGATGCGCGACGCCAGCGCCCTGGCTTCGGCCGGTCGGGAACTTTCTATTAGTCGGCCCTGATCCGAACCCTTCGCAGTCGGCGGAGCCGAGCACAAATCAGGAAAAAATCAGCTTTCCGCCATGGCAATGGAGGAAAGACAACGGCAGCCTTGGACCAATCAGGTGCGGTGGCAGACGTGAGAGGTAGCAATGGAACGCATACGGATAGGCCTGTTGACGATGGGATTCGTGGCAGGCGGGATGATCGTGGCCCAAGCGGCCATGGCGACACCGGGCAGTGGCTTCGCGCCCAGTCCCATCGGCAGCGGCAATGTCGGCACTCTCGGTATAAATACCGCTGCCGACAAGACCGGAAAATGGGGCATCCTCCTCAAGACGCTTAGCTCGACCGACATCAGCGCCGACCGTCTGGTAATCCAGCCTGGCGGCCACAGCGGCTGGCACACCCATCCCGGCCCGATCCTGGTCGTCGTGACTTCAGGCAGCGTCGTCTGGACGAACGGATCGGACCCGTTGTGCACGTCGCGGACCTATACGGTCGGTGAGGCGTACATCGAGGAGCCCTTCGTCGTCCACAAGGCCAGCAACGCATCCGGTTCCGGGGGTGTCGGCGCCGAATATCTGGCGTTCGCGATCAAGCCCCAGGGGGTGGTCGGTCCGGCGTTCCGGATCGACCGGGACCAGCCGACCAATTGCAGCTTCTGAAGTTGCGCCGGCGCGGCGCGCGCGTCTAGGCGGCTTCGAGCTTCCGCGACGCCCGGCCGAACTGAGGACGCTGCGCGTGCAGTGCTCGCCTGTCCCCCGGACAGGCTGCGCGCTTCCGCCCCTCCACCATTCGCTCTGCGGCGAATGGTCCCCCTCCCCCAGAAATCTGGAGGAGGATAGTTAGGCGGCTTCGAGTTTCCTTGAAGCGCGGTTGCGTCACTAACGCTCGCTCTCACAATGCTGGCGCATTGGTTTCCGCTCGCTACGTGACGTCGATCCGGTCAGGCTCCGCCCGCCGGTCGGCCGGCACGCGCCGTCTCTTCGCGCTATTCCTGCGACGCGTTCCGCGTCGGCGTTATTGCGCTCGGCGGGCGCGTCTAGGCTGCTTCCAGCTTCCTAGACGCTCTTTTGCGCTCATGCGGGTCCAGGTGCCGCTTGCGGATCCGGATCACCTTCGGCGTGACCTCGACCAATTCATCGTCCTGGATGTAGGCGATGGCCTGTTCCAGCGTCATCCGGCGCGGCGGGGTCAGGCGGATGCCTTCGTCCTTGGGGCCTGAGGCGCGGAAATTGGTCAGCTGCTTGGACTTCAGCGGATTGACCTCGAGGTCCTGCGGCTTGGCGTTCTCGCCAATGACCATGCCTTCGTAGAGCATCTCGCCGGGCGAGATGAACAGGGTGCCGCGTTCCTCCAGCGCGCTCAGCGCATAAGCGACGGCCGCGCCTTTCTCCATCGAGATCAGGACCCCGTTCTGGCGGCCCTGGATCTGGCCCTTGTAGGGGCCGTATTTTTCAAAAAGCCGGTTCATGATGCCGGTGCCGCGCGTGTCGGACAGGAATTCGCCGTGATAGCCGATCAGGCCGCGGCTCGGCGCGCTGAACGTCAGCCTGGTCTTGCCGCCGCCCGA
>DASSPS010000068.1:0-56024 GCA_035699505.1 Sphingomicrobium sp.
GCGGATCGGTTGACCAAGGACGCCGACCGGCAGCGCGACTCGGCCGCCAAGCTGCGGGTCCGGCAGGAAGCCGCCGCTCTGGCCATCGCCGCCGCCGAGGCGCAGATCAGCGCTGCCGATGCCGAAGCGCGCTTGCTGTCAGCCAAGGTCGCCGCGCAGCGCGACGCGCTTCGCCGGCAGCGTGCCCCGGCGAGCGCGCTCCTGGGAGGGCTGGCCATGATGGCGCAGCGCCCGCCGCTGCTCGCGCTCGCCGACCGGGCCGGCACCGATGAATTTGTCCGCATTCGCATGCTCCTCGATTCGACGCTGCCCGTCATTCGCCAGCGGACGGCGGCGCTGGCCGGGCAGATCGAGCGCGGCCGGCGGTTGGAAGCGCGGCTGGCGTCGGCGCGACAAGGAGCGCTCGCCAGGCGAGGGGACCTTCAGGCCAGGCAGAGGGAGTTCGCAGCGCTTGAACAGCAGGCGCTGCGGTCGGCCGAGCAAAGCGGGTTCGCGGCCCTGGACGCGGGCGACGTTGCCTTGTCGCGGGGAGAAACCGGCCAGGCGCTGGCCCACGCTCGACAGCGCGGTCAATCTGCCGCCCGGCTCGCCGCGCAGCTTGCCGCCCTCGGATCGCCCCCGGAGCGGCCGTTCGCACCCGAAGGAAAACCGAGCCGGGCGATCGACTATCAGCTGCCAGCCAACGCCACGGTCACCGACGGATTCGGATCGGTCAGCGACAGCGGCATCCGGTCCCGCGGGATCTCCATGGCGACCCGCCGCGGCGAAACCTTGTCGGCGCCGGCCAGCGGCACGATCCTGTTCGCCGGCCCCTACCGATCCCATGACGGGATCATCATCATCGCTCATGGCGGCGGCTGGATGAGCCTGATCGTCAATGCCGCGACCGACCTGCCAAAGGGATCGCGGGTGCGCCTTGGGCAGCCCATCGGGCGATCGCTCGGGCCGATCGGAGTCGAACTGTCCCGAAACGGGCAACATCTGTCGCCGGCCCTCATCGCAGGTTCATCTCCAACCCTGTCAAAGCAAGGCAAAAGCCGCTAGGTGGAACCCTCGAAACCGGGACTCTAGTCATGATCAATTCGCGCAAACTGCTTCCGCCTCTCGCCCTGGTCGGCGCGCTCGCGCTGGTGCCGGTGGCGACCAGCTCGCTCGCCGCGGCCGACGTCGCCAATTACGAAGAGCTCGAGAAATTCATGAGCGTCTATGAGCGGGTCAAGGCGAACTATGTCGACCGGGTCGACGACCAGACTCTGATCAAGGGCGCGATCGACGGCATGCTGGCCTCGCTCGACCCGCACAGCTCCTATGTCGAGGCATCGGATTTCGACACGCTGCGCACCACGACCGACGGCAATTACGGCGGCCTTGGCATTACCGTCACCATCGAGGACGGCGCGGTGAAGGTCATCTCACCGACCGAGGACACGCCCGCCTGGCGGGCCGGCGTCAAGGCCGGCGACTATATCACCCATATCGACGGCCAATTGCTCTACGGCACCTCGCTCGACGAAGCCGTCGACAAGATGCGCGGCGCGCCTGGGTCGAAGATCAAGATTTCCATCGTCCGTCCCGGCCGCGACAAACCGCTCGACCTCAGCCTCACCCGCGAGAGGATCGAGCTTCGCCCGGTCAAGTGGGAGGTCAAGGACGGCATCGGCATCATCAACATCAACACCTTTGCCGGCAACACGGGCGACGCCACCAAGGCGGCGCTGATGGCGATCGACAAGGCGACCGGCGGCCGGCCGATGGGCTATATCGTCGACTTGAGGTCCAATCCCGGCGGCCTGCTCGACCAGGCGGTCGAGGTGTCCGATGCCTTCCTCGAACGGGGCGAGATCGTGTCCCAACGCGGCCGCGAGAAGGATGATATCGAGCGCTATTACGCCCGCCCGGGCGACCTCGCCCACGGCCTTCCGGTCATCGTCCTGGTCGACGCGGGCAGCGCGTCGGCGGCGGAAATCGTGGCCGCGGCGCTTCAGGACCATCGCCGGGCGCTGGTCCTTGGCGAGCGCAGCTTCGGCAAGGGATCGGTGCAGACCGTGGTCCAGACCGGCCCGCGAAGCGCGCTCCGCCTGACAACGGCGCGCTATTACACGCCGTCGGGGCGGTCGGTTCAGGCTGGCGGGATCGAGCCGGACATCGCCGTGCCGCAGCTGTCGGATCCCGATTACAAGGACCGCCCGCGCGTTCGCGAGGCCGATCTTCGCAGGCATCTTATGAGCGAGGCCCAGGCGGACGAGAAACTGCTCGAGCAGGCGGATTCGACCAACGACGACCCGCGCTTCCTGATGACCGCCGCCGATTTGAAGAAACAGGGCATCGAGGACTTCCAGCTCGATTATGCGATCAAGACGTTGAAGCGGCTTGGGCCGAAAGCGGCGACGATGGCGGCGGCCGGCGGGCAGCCCAAGTCCCGCTAGGCAATGATGGACTCCGCGGTTGAACCCGGCCGCGTCGGCGGCATCGACAGAACGCAACTGGCGCGGCTCATCGCCTTGCTGTTGCCGATGGCGCTGCTCGGCGGCGCGCTCGGCTCCCAATATCTCGGCGGCCTGACGCCGTGCGAAATGTGCTACTGGCAGCGCTATCCGCACTGGGCCGCCATCCTGCTTGCAGTGCTGTCCTTCACCTCGTCCGCCGACACCCCGCGCTCCCGCCTACTGGTCCTGCTTGCAGCGCTGGCGATTGCCCTTTCCGGTGCGATCGGCTTCTATCACGCAGGTGTCGAGCTCGGCGTTTTCGAGGGGCTGACGACCTGCACGGCGACCGCTAGCGGGACCGGCGCCGACCTCCTCAATGAGATCATGAACGCGCCGCTCGTGCGCTGCGACCAGGTTCAATTCTCCTTCCTCGGTGTTTCCATGGCGGGGTGGAACGCGATTCTGTCGCTCGGCGGCGCGCTCGCCATCCTGCTGCTGTCCAGGAAAGCGCGGTGACCGGTCCATGGCGGCCAGGCGGACGCCGGCCCGACCGGGAGTCCATGCTTCGGGTCGACCAGGCTGGCGAATATGGCGCGACCCGCATCTATGCCGGGCAACTCGCCGTGCTCCGGCGCAACTCTCCGGCAGCCAAGCTGGTTTCGCGCATGACCGCGCAGGAGGCTCGCCACCTTCAGCGGTTCGACCGTCTGATGGCCGAACGGCGGGTTCGCCCAACGGCCCTGCAGCCGGTGTGGAACGTCGCCGGCTTCGCCCTTGGCGCCGCGACCGCCCTGATGTCGGAGGAAGCCGCCATGGCCTGCACCGACGCGGTTGAGACCGAGATCGATCGTCATTACGGCCAGCAACTCGACGAGCTTGGCGACGATGATCCGGAACTGGGGGCCGACATCCGCGATTTTCGCGCCGAAGAATTGGAACATCGTGACACGGCCCGGGAAGCGGGGGCGGCAAGGGCCGTCGGCTACCCGGTCCTGACCGCGGCCATCCGTGCAGGATGCAGGGTGGCGATCGCACTTTCCAAGCGGATTTGAGGAACATGGCCGATGCCTGGCCGGTTATGCACTGAAAGGATTTGAACTGATGACGAAGCTTGCCATCGCCGTCGCCGGGACCGGCCTCATCGCCGGGCTAGCGGCGCTGCCGCAGCCGAGCTTCGCCCAGGCCGGAAGTCGGGTCAGCGAGATCATCGTTTACGGCAACGACCCCTGCCCGCGCTCGACCGATGACGAGGTCGTGGTCTGCGCCCGCAAGCCGGAGGCCGAGCGCTACCGGATTCCGGAGAATCTCCGGTCGAGCGGCCCGCGACAGACTCGCGAGGCCTGGGCCAACCGGGCGCGCGCCTTCGAGACGGTCGGCGCGACCGGGATCAACAGCTGCTCGCCAGTCGGGCCGTCCGGCTTCACTGGCTGCCTTAAGCAGGTGATCGACCAGGCCGAAGCGGAGAACAAGGAAGCCGCAGCCGGCGCCACGCCTCCCGAGGACTGATGCACGGCCTGAGTGGCGAATGTTTCGCGCACTTGTCTGTACGCCATGACCTGCTAGCCCTGTGCCGCCGCTGCACTGGGGAGATGCACGAATGTCTGTTGCCGAAGCCACGCCTGACTTCGAAGAAGGCGACCGCCACGACCGAGCGTTCCTGGGACACCCCAAGGGGCTTGGCTATCTGAGCTTCGTCGAGGCGTGCGAGCGCTTCTCCTATTACTCCATGCAGACGCTGCTGACGCTCTACATGGTCAATTATCTGCTGACGCCCGAGCGGATGGCCGGAGTCGCGGCGCTCGATTGGCTCCGTGGCTGGCATTATACCGGCCTGGAGGGCCAGCCGCTCGCTTCGGCCATCTTCGGCGACTACACCAGCCTCGTCTATCTGACGCCAATCCTCGGCGGAATCATCGCCGACCGCTACGCCGGCCGGCGCGCCGCCCTGCTCGCGGGCGGCCTGATGATGTCGCTCGGCCATTTCCTGATGGCGGTCGAAAGCGCTTTCCTCTTCGCGTTGCTCGCGCTGATCATCGGCGTCGGCCTGTTCAAGGGCAACATCGCCAGCCAGGTTGGCGCACTCTACAAGGAGAACGACCTGCGCCGCGCAATGGCGTTCCAAATTTTCTACATCGCCATCAACGTCAGCGTCATCGCCGCCCCGCTGGTCAGCGGCACCTTGGGCGAGAAGGTCGGCTGGCATTACGGCTTCGGCGCCGCCGGCGTGATGATGGTCGTCGGCGTCCTGCTGTTCCTGAAGGGCAAGGAGCACCTACCGGCCGAGGAAGACGGCAAAAAGATCAACGGCCGCAAGACGATGGGGGCCATCGCCCTGGGGTCGATCCTATCCCTGCTGGTGATCGGGATCGTATTCTCTATCGGCATCACCATCACCCTGCTGGCGCTGATCCCGCTCTATTTCTACCTGACCTACGGCCTCGGCCGGGATGAAAAGTTCCGGGTGCTGGCGCTGTGCCTGTTGATCCCGGTGATGGCTGTCGCGCTGCTGACCAACCAGCAAATCTTCAACGCCTATCTCGTCTGGGCCGACCAGCATTTTCAGAAGACGTTCCTGGGATTCGAGGTGCCGACGAGCTGGATGATCACCATCGACGCCGCCCTGAGCTTCTCCATGCTGGTCGCCGTTGCCGCCTTCTTCAAATGGTACGGCACCAAGTGGAAAGAACCGGACGAACTTGGCAAGATGATCGTCGGCAGCTTCTTCACCATCGCCGGCGGCCTGTGCCTGTACATGGCCGCCGCGACGCGCGGCGATGGCCAGATCAGCCTGTTCTGGCCGATGATGTTCCACCTGCTCAACTCGATCGGCTTTTCCTGCATTCTCCCAGTCAGCCTGGCGCTTTTCTCCAAGATCGCCCCGCAGCAGATCAACGCCACCGTGATCGGCCTTTATTATCTGGCCTTCTTCGCTGCCAACAAGATCGTCGGCCAGGTCGGCCAGCTTTATTCGACCATGGATACGCCGACCTTCTGGCTGCTGCACGTCGGCAGCGCGGCCATCGGCCTGGTCGCCTTCTTCCTGTTCAAGATGTTCGTCAGCGACAGGATGACAGCGGCCCACACAGCGTCGTCACCGGCGTGACGGATGATGCCGGGGGTCGCCCAGGCTTCCTGGGCCATCCCCGCGGCCTCGCTTATCTCGCCTTCACTGAGCTGTGGGAGCGGTTTTCCTATTACGGGATGACGGCGCTTCTGGCGCTTTACCTGGTCAAGCAACTGCTGCTTCCGGGACACGAAGATAATGTTCTCGGCCTCGACGGCCTGCGCAGCTTCCTGGAGTTTCGGGGGCCAATGTCCGACCAGGCCTTCGCCTCGCTGATCTACGGCTGGTACGGAGGGCTGGTCTACTTCACGCCGATCATGGGCGGCTGGATCGCCGATCGCCTGTTCGGCACCAAGGCGACGGTGGTGCTCGGCGCGCTGATGATGAGCGCCGGCCACTTGCTGATGACGTTCGATGCCAGCTTCCTGATCGCACTGGCTTTTCTGATTCTCGGATCGGGGTGCCTTAAGGGCAATATCTCGGCGCAGGTCGGCCAGCTCTATCCGGCCGACGATGAGAGCATGCGCACCCGCGGCTACACCATCTTTTCCGCCGCCATCAACGTGGGCTCGGTGCTCGGCCCGCTGGCCAGCGGGGCGGTCGCGGCGCTTTATGGCTGGCATGCCGGGTTCGGCGTCGCCGCCGCGCTCATGCTTGTCGCCCTTGTCGTCTATCTGGTCGGCCAGCGTCATCTGCCCGGCAAGCGGCCGGCCAAGACCGGTCATGGGCCACTGCCGCCGCTCACCCGGCTGGAGCGGCAGCGCACCATCGCGCTGATCATCTGCATTGCCTTGCTCATCCTGCCAGCCCTCGCTTACTCGATGATCTGGAACGTCGGGATCGTATTCGTCGATGCGCAGGTCGACCTGTCCACCCCGCTTGGCGCGGTTCCCGCCGCCTGGTTCAATTCGGTCGACAGCTTCGCCAGCATCATCGCAGTGCCGCCGCTCATTGCCCTTTGGGCGTGGCAAGCCCGCCGCCGCCGCGAACCGGACAGCGTAACCAAGATGGCGATTGGCGCCGCGATCACCGGGGCTTCCGCGCTGGTCCTGGCGCTGGGCTGCCTGCTTGCCGGCCCCGACGGCAAGGTGTCCGTCGCCTGGGCGTTGGCCTGCTATTTCGGGATGGGAGTCGGCTTCCTCTATTACTGGCCGGTAATGCTGGCGCTTGTCTCCCAGACCGCGCCCGCCAAAATCAACGCCACGCTGATGGGCGGCGCATTCCTCGCGCTGTTCGCGGGCACCGTGCTGATGGGGTGGGTCGGCAGCTTCTATGAGGAAATGAGCAACGCTAAATTCTGGCTTCTCGACGGCAGTATCGGCCTTGCCGGCGCCTTGCTGATTTTCTTGCTGCACAATTGGCTCGTGCGGCGTTTGCAAACGGCATGACAGACATCGCTCGCGACGTATTGCCCCCCGATCTTGCGGCACAGGGCAAGTTCCAATGGCTAACGCGGGTAGGCTTTGCCGCCCGCGGAATCCTCTATCTGACGATCGGCATCCTCGCTATCGGCACCGGTCGGACCGAAGACCTGACGGGCGCCCTCGAATATGTCGGCAATGGCGTCGGCCAGGTCCTGCTGATCGTCATCGCCGCCGGCCTTGCCACCTACGCCCTGTGGCGGCTGTCCGATGCCGCCTTCGGCACCGAGCACGGGCATGGCAGCTGGAAGGCGATCCGCAAGCGGGCGGCGGCGGCGGGCATCGGCCTCATTTATCTCTACATGTCCTATAAGGCGTTCAACGTCCTGATGTCCGGCCGGGCCGGAACGGATTCGCCGGAACAGAATGCCGAGACATTGCTCGACATTCCCGGCGGATGGATCATGCTATTCGTCCTCGCCGCCTTCATGCTTGGGGCCGGCGTCTTCCAGCTGATCAAGGCCGGGAAATGCTCGTTCCTGCGCAACCTGGACTCAAGCTGCATCACGCCGGCAATCAAGTGGCTTGGCCGGCTGGGCTATGCGGCCCGCGGCGTAGTCTTCCTGTGCGTCGGCTGGCTGCTGGGCCGCGCCGCCCTCGCCGGCCGGTCGAACGATGCTGGCGGCATGGAACAGGCACTCGACATGCTGAGCGAGCCGGCCTTGTTCGCTGTCGCGGCCGGGTTGATGCTGTTCGGCGCGTTCAGCCTAATTGAGGCGCGGTATCGACTCATTCACCGCCCGCCCGACGCCGGCGAAGTGGCGCACAAGGTGAAGGACAGCATCGGCGCCTGACCGGTCGGCTCATTCGCCGATTGGCGCAACATGCCCGAGGCTTTGCTCGTTGAGCCGCTGATTGGCGGTGCGCAATCGGGAACTGGAAATGATCGACCGGGCAGCGGCGACAGAAAGCCTGCAGAATGCGATCCGCGCCGAACGGCAGATCCGGCCGGGCGGCAATGTCCGCACCTCGTGGGAGGCTTTGCTCAAGGAAGCGCGCGGCTGCACCCGCTGCGACCTCTACAAATGCGCCACCCAAACGGTGTTCGGCGAAGGGCCTCTGGACGCTATGATCTGCTTCGTCGGCGAGCAGCCGGGTGACCAGGAAGATATCGCCGGCCGCCCGTTTGTCGGACCGGCCGGGAAATTGTTCGACGCGGCCCTGGAAAAGGCAGGGATCGACCGGTCAACAGTGTATGTCACCAACGCCGTCAAGCATTTCAAGTTCGTGGCGCGCGGCAAGCGGCGAATCCACAACAAGCCCGCTTCCGGCGAGATCGAGGCCTGCCGCTGGTGGATCGACCGAGAGCGCGAACTGATCCGGCCGCCGCTGACCGTCGCGCTGGGCGCGACTGCGGCCCGAAGCCTGTTCGGCAGGGTCATGGCGATCGGCGAGAATCGCGGCGCGGCGCTCGAACTGCCTGACGGAAGCGAAGGCTGGATCACGGTTCACCCAAGCTTTCTGCTACGCATTCCCGACGAGGAACGGCGACAAGAAGAGCGGCAGAAATTCGTCGACGACCTCAAACGGATCAGAAAGCGGGCGGAGGAGCTCGGCGCGTAGCCAGACCGGGGGACAGGCCAGCACCGAGCTGGCCCGCTAAAAGCGATAGCCGACCGTCGCCTTCAGCGTCCGCGGCGCGCCGGGGGCGATATTGTTATCGTTATGCGCCGTCGGGAAATAGTCTACGCCAAACACATTCTCGATGTTGACCTGCGCCTCCATTCCGTTCGGGAGCTTGTAGAATAAAGCGCCGTCCACCCGCGCATAGCCCGGCAGCTTGACGCCGTTGCTGAGCGACGCAAACGACTTTGACCGGGCGATGACGCCGAGCCCGGCGCCGATCCGGCTCGTGAAGTCATAACGGTTCCAAAGCGAGAAACTGTGCTTCGGAATCAGCGGCACGGTCCGGCCGGCCGGCGCCGCCGTCGTTGATCGGGTGATTTCCGCCTTCTGCCACGAATAGCCCGCCGACACCTGCCAGCGATCGCTGATGCTGCGCTCGAGGCCGAGTTCGATTCCCCGGCTGCGCTGGGCACCGGTCAGTACGACTCGGTCCTGGGCGTCGCGCGCCTGGGTGTTGGTCCGGTCCAGCTGATAGAGGGCCGCGGTAGCGAGCAATCCGTCGATCGGCTCCCACTTCGCGCCCAGCTCATAATTGTCGAACCGCTCCGGCTTGAGCTGATCGGAAACCGAGGTGAGTCCGCTGAACTGGTCGCCCGATTGCGGCAGGAAGGAGCGGCTGAAGCTGGCATAGAAGGAGAGATTGGAGCGCGGCTTGACGGTGAGGCCGAGGCGCGGCGACCAGAGCGAGTCCGTACGCCGGAAATCGGTGCCATTCGCGCGCAGATCGTCAACATCGAGCTTGAAGCTGTCGAAGCGCAGGCCGGCCACGATCTCCAGCCAGTCCGTCGGCCGGATCTGGTCCTGGATGTAGACGGCGGCGACGGTCGCCCTCGTGCGATTGTTCGAGTCGCTCGCAGACGAGGCGAAGGTAACGTCGACATCGACCGTCGGTTCGTCGACCGACACCCGGTTGCCCGGCAAGCCCAGGATCGTCCCGCTCTGGCGATGGTTGCGCGACTTCTGACGCCCGACCTCGAAACCGAGCAGGAGCGTCTGGTCGATTCCCGCCAGCTGGTTTTCCCAGACGAGGTCGGTCTGGGAGAAGAAATTCTTTCGGTCGTTGCGGCTGTTGTAGGCGCCCAGCACCACCTGGCCGTTGGTGACAGCGCCGTTCACGAAGACGTTCTGATAGAATTTGTCGTAGATGCCGTAGAGCGTCTTGTTGCTGAGGGTCAGGCCGTCGGCAAACGCATGCTCAAGCCCGGCGCGGGCGACCCGCGCGTCAGTGTCCGAAAAGCTTTTGTCCGGATCGCCGAAGAAATTTCGATCGGACCCTTCCAGCGGCTCGCCGGCGATCGACGGCAGGCCGCGGTCGGTAGTCCGGCGATCATGGAAATATTCAACTCCGAGGTCGATTCGAGTGGCTGGCCCGGCCATGATTCCGGCGGTCGGATTGATGCCATAGCGTTCCAGGTCGACATGGCGGCGGAAGCTTTCGCCATTCTCGTAGAGGCCGCTGACCCGCAATCCGATGCCGCTCGACACGGTCTGGTCGACATCGCCGCTAAGCCGGACTCCGCCGACGCTGTCGCTGGACAGGAGCAATTCGCGATAGATGCCGAGGGACGACCGCTTCATCACGCGATTGACGACGCCGCCGCCGCCGCCGCGGCCGAAAATCATCGCGTTGGGGCCCTTCAGAACCTCGACCCGGTCGACGTTGTAGAAGTCCCGGAAATATTGGACATCGTCACGGATGCCGTCGATGAAGAAGTCGGCAGTGGTGTTGTTGCCGCGCAGGGTGAACTGGTCGCGGTTGCCTTCACCGGTTCCCGGCGTGGCGCCGGGCACGAAGGTAAGCAGCTCGGCGAAAGACCGGATCGCCTGATCCTCGATCTGCTTTTCCGAAATGACGGTGAGGGCCTGCGGAATATCGCGCAGGTCGGTGTTCGTTCTGGTCGCCGAAGTCGTCGACTTGACCCCATATTCGGGCCGCTGGCCGGTGACGATGATGGCGTCGCTGGCGTCGGCAAGTTCGACCCCGTCAATGCCAGCGGAATTGGTCCCCTGAGCATGGCTCGCGACAGAAAAACTACCCGCGAGCGCCCAAATTACAACGCGACAATGAAAACGCTTCATGCTGCCCCTGCTAATGAGAGTCGTTCTTAACTGACGCGTAGCTGATAATCGTTCGCAATAGTGATGCAACCCCCCTATTTGCGAACTCGAGGAAGGTAGGCGCGGAGGGGCCGCTAGCCGGAGCCTTGGCCATCAGCACGGGCGGTGCGGCGGATTTTACTCTGCGGCGAGGAGGGTTTCGGCGGCGCCAAGGTCGACCGACACCAAGCGGCTGACGCCTTTTTCGATCATCGTCACGCCGTAGAGTCTGTGCATTCGGCTCATCGTCACCGCGTTATGGGTGACGATCAGATAGCGGGTGTCGGTTTCCCGGGTCATCCGGTCGAGCAGGTCGCAGAATCGCTCGACATTGGCGTCGTCGAGCGGCGCATCGACTTCGTCGAGGACGCAGATCGGCGCCGGGTTTGTCAGGAACAGGGCGAATATGAGGGCGATGGCGGTGAGCGCCTGCTCGCCGCCTGACAGCAGGGTCAGGGTCGACAGGCGCTTGCCCGGCGGCTGGGCCATGATCTCCAGGCCGGCTTCGAGCGGATCGTCGCTTTCGACCAGCTCAAGATGGGCCTGGCCACCATCGAACAGGGTCGTGAACAGGCTCCGGAAATGCGCGTCGACGCGTTCATAGGCTTCGAGCAGCCGGACCCTCCCCTCGCGGTTGAGGTTGCCGATCGACCCGCGCAGGCGGTGGATCGCCTGGGTCAGCTCCTCGGCTTCCTCGACGCCCCTGCTCCGGCTTTCGTCCAGCTCGGCCAGTTCCTGCTCGGCGACGAGATTGACCGGGCCGAGGCGCTCCCGGTCCGCGGTCAGCCGCTCTAGCGCCGCCGATTCCTCGTCCGAGTCCCGTACTTCATCGGGATCGAAGCCGATCTTCTCCGGCAAGCGCTGCGGCAGGCATTCAAACCTCTCAAGGCAGATCCGCGCATATTCGGCGCGGCGGGCTTCCTGCGCTTCGGCGCGGGCGGCCGCACCCGCCCGGCGCTCGCGGGATTGGGCGGCGGATTCGCTGGCCGCAGTGAGTGCACCGCTAGCCTCGGCAAGGGCTGCTTCGGCGTTCTGCTCGTCGGCCGCCGCAGCCGCCACGCGCGCCTGGCTCTGCGCGCTGTCCCTTTCGAGGCGCGCGGTCTCGCCCTCCAGCCGGGCCGGCTCATCGGCCAGGTCGTCGCGCTCGCCGGACAGCAGCTTCTGGCGCTCGATTGCTTCGCCAAGGCGAGTCTCGGCCTGCGCTTGGCGGCGGCGCCATTCGGTCTGCTCCCGGCCGGCGGTGCTGTGGCGTTCGCGATCGGCGGCGGTTTCGCGGGCGCGGGTAGAAGCCTCGGCGCGCTTTTCGGCAACGGCGGTTGACACCTCAGCGGCCCGGCTCCGCGCGGTGTCGACGTCATTCTGCAGCGTGTCGGGATCGGGCAAAGCGGCCAAAGCCGTTTCCGCGGCTCTCAGCGCCTCCGCCGACGCCGCCGCGATCGGCTCGAGGTCGGCCTGGCGCTGGACGAGCCCGGCGCGGTGGGCTTCCAGCCGCTCGATGGCCGCGGCCGCCGAATCGCCGGCGCGGACCGCCTCGCGCGAGTCGCGCTCGGCATCGGCCGCGGCCTGGCGGGCCTGTTCCGCTTGGGTGCGGAATGCCTCAACGGCCCGGGCGGCACGGTCGCGATCCGTCACTGCGGCTTGAACGGCTTGGTCGAGCGCTGGCAGTTGGCCGGACAGTTCGGCCAAACGGTTTGCACGGAGCAGCCTTTCGGCCGCCGGCGCACCGGTACCGATGGCGATATAGCCATCCCAGCGGCGCAACCGGCCGTCAATTGTAACCAGTCGTTGCCCGACCGCGAGCGACTGGCCGCCATCTTCGTCGACCACGCCCACCTGAGCGAGGCGGCGGGCAAGCTCGGGCGGTGCGTCGACATGATCGGCAAGCCGGTCGACGCCGGCGGGCAACGGCGGGTCCGCCGGCGAGGGCGCGCTGCCTTCCCAGCGGCGCGGTCCCTCGCCTCCGACCGCGGCATCCAAATCGTCGCCGAGCGCCGCGGCCAGCGCGCGCTCGAAGCCAGGCTTGGCGGCCAGCTGGGCAATGGCGGCGCCGACCCCGGCCTGGTTGACCGCCCGCGACAGGGCGTCACGCTCGGACTTGGCCGCGGCCAGTGTTGCACGGGCCGAAGCCAAGGCGCTCTCGGCCGTGTCGCGTTGCTCGGCAGCGGCCGCCCGTCCCTGCTCCGCCTCCAAAAGTCGCTGCTCGGCGCCGGCAAGGGCCGCCGCCGCCGCCTCGGCGCGGCGGGAAGCGTCGACGCGAGCAGCGGCATGATCCTCGCCGCCGCCGAGCGCCGCCAATTGCTCTGACAATCGCGCCGATTCGGCGGTGGTTCGGGCGACCTGGGCGCGGGCAGCCTCGAGCGCCGCTTCGGCCACGCGGCGTTCAGCGCGCATGGCCGCCTGCCGGGCCAGCAGTTCGGCCAGCGCCGCCTCGGCATCACGAGAATTGCCCTCGAGAACGCCAAGCTCGGCCGCTATCCGGGCCGACTGCGCTTCTCGATCGGCGAGCCTCTCGTCGATTGCCGACCGCTCGGCTTCGAGTTGCTCGATGGCGCGCTCTGCATCGCTCTTCAGCGCCTGTTCGCGCTCGATATCGGCGGCGAGGGCGGCGGTAAGCCGCTCCAATTCCTCAAGCCGGCGAACGACCGTGTCGCGCCGCGCCCGGGCCGTCGCCAGCTGGTGGACGAGTTCGACTCCGGCGTCGCGGGCGGCGGCTGCGGCCTTGCGCTTGTCGGCGAGAACGGCCGCCGCGCCCTCATGCGCCGAACGGGCGGCAGCGATCGCCGCCTGAAGCTGCTCGACCTCTTCGCCTGCCTCTCGGGCCTCGACGGTCGCTGCCTCGGCAGCGCGATCCGCCTCCGCCCAACGCGTATGAACCAGGCGAGCCTCAAGGGCGCGGATCTTGTCGGTGAGCTGGCGGTAGCGCTCGGCCGCGCGCGCCTGGCGGCGCAGGGCGGCGGCGCGCGCTTCCTGCTCGCCAAGCATCTCGGCGAGGCGCTGCAAATTGCTCTCGGTGGCGCGAAGCTTCTGCTCGGCATCCTTGCGGCGGGCATGGAGGCCGGAAATACCCGCCGCTTCCTCGAGCAGGAGGCGGCGTTCGGTCGGCTTGGCGGCAATGATCGCTCCTACCTTGCCCTGGCTGACCAGGGCCGGGGAATGGGCGCCGGTCGCGGCGTCGGCAAACAGCAAGGCGACGTCCTTGGCTCGGACATCGCGACCATCAATCCGATAGGCCGAGCCGGTCCCCCGCTCGATCCGGCGGGTGACTTCGCTCTCGCCCCCTTTCTGAGCATCGCCACTCGGGTCATGCTCGACGAGAATGGAAACCTCGGCAAAGTCGCGCGACGGCCGGGTCGCGGTGCCGGCGAAGATGACGTCGTCCATGCCGCCGCCGCGCAACGACTTGGGACTGCCCTCGCCCATCACCCAGCGAATCGCCTCCAGCAGGTTGGACTTGCCGCAGCCGTTAGGCCCGACAATTCCAGTCAGGCCCGGCTCGATGCGGAGGTCGGCCGGCTCGACGAAGCTCTTGAAGCCGGTCAGCTTCAATCGCCGGATGCGCATCTATCGGCCCCCGCCGATCAATTCAGCCGCCCGCGCGCTTGATAAGGGGCTCAAGGCTGGGCCAGTCGTGCGCTTCCACCGTCGCCCCGTTGATCAGGAAGGTGGGCGTACCGTGAACGCCGAGCGCCGTGCCGCCTTCATGCAGCTTGCCAAGCCGTTCGAAGCCCGCCTGATCGGCAAGGCATTTGTCCGCCTCGGCCACCGGCAGGCCATGCTCCGCGGCGAGTTTCTGGAACCCGGCGGCTCTGGCGATGGCCACGAGGCGCTGACTGCTCGGCAGAGCGGTCAGGCGATCCTTTTCGGCCGCTGAAAGGCCGCTGATCCGGCCAAGCCAGTCGGGCTGAGTGGCGTAGAGCTTGTCGAGCACAGGGAAGAAGCTCGCCGCGCCGCCGCAACGCGCCACCAAGCTTGCGGCGACATCGATGCCGTTGAGGACAAAATTGCGAAACTCAAAGCTGACCTTGCCACTCTTCACCTTGGCCATCAGAGGCGCCGAGGCGGTTTCTGCGAAATTGCGGCAGGACGGACAAGTCAGCGAGCCGTACTCGACCAGCTTCACCGCCGCTTTGGGGTTGCCCATGCGAAAGCCGCCGTCCGGGCTCGCCACCACCGTGCGCGACCAGTCGGCCGCCTTCTGCGGTGCCGCCGAAGCCGGTGCAGCGGCGATCAGGGCGGCGGCCACCGCGGAAAGGCGCCTTGCCCGGTTCAACCCAGCGCCTTCCGGATTTCGGGCTCCAACGCACTCCACACCGAGGCGTTTTCAATCAGCTTGCCATTCAGCACGAAGGCCGGCGTTCCCGGCACGTTGAAGTTGGCGACGGCATCACTTTGCATCTGGACCAGCTTGTTGACCTCGGCTTCGCTGGCGAGGCAGGCGTTGGCCTGGGCCGAGGGCAGGCCACGCTGGGCCGCCCATTGCTGGAGGCCGGCAAGGCTCGCCGCTTCGACGAAAATCCGGTTCGGCGACAGGTTCTGGAGCGCCTGTTGCTTCTCCGGCTGGTCCATCGCCTTTTGCATCCAGACCTTCTGGTCCGCGAACAATGCGCGGGACAGGGGAAAGAAGCGGTCGGGCCCGCCGCAGCGCGCGATCAGCGCTCCGGCCAGGTCGAACTGATCGCGAACGAAGTTCCGGTATTCAAACGAAATCAAGCCGGTCTTGATGTATTTCTCGGTCAGCGGCTGCATCCCTTCTTCGTCGAAGGCGGCGCAATGCGGACAGGTGTAGGAGCCAAATTCGATCAGTTTCACCGCCGCGTTCGGATTGCCCATCCGGAAGCCGCCCTCGGGTGTCGCCGTGACCATCTGCGTCCAGTCCCCACCCTGCGGCGGGGCGACCGGCTCGGCCGTGATCGGAGCGTTGGCCGCTTCATTGCCGCCGCCCGCCCCATTGCAGCCGGCGGTGGCAAGGAGTGCGGCGGCGGCGGTGAGAAAATGACTGCGTTTCATGCTTTGCTCCGGGTGGTTACGGGGATCGGATTGTCGCGCGGTACGTCGACTGCCGGCGGGCCATCCGTCTCGCTAATGCGAGCGGCCAAAGATTCAAGACAGGCGCGAAGTTCCGGGTCAGCAATCCGGCGAAGGCCTTCGCCAATTTCCTTCGGCACAGGCCTCAGGTCCGGGCGCTTCGGCCGGTCGGCGGGCGCCGCGGGCTTGCCCTGGCGGAACACGATCCGGTCAATAGCCGGATAGCCGAAAAAGCGGTTGACCCGTTCGATGATCAGCGGCGCCAAGTGCTGGATGAGCGGCGCATGCGCTCCTTCGACCAAGAGGGTCAGGGCGCCGCCAGACTTGCGACCGGCCGGAAAGCGGATCGATTCGGGCGACGAGACCTTGCCGTAACGCTCGCCGACGATCTCGCTCCAGCGGCTGACCACGGCATGCTGCATGAAGCCGAAGCGCCTGAACGCGACCGCCCCGACGTCGCCGATGATGTCGCCGGCGGCGCGTGTCCGGCCGCTGCGCGGCGGACCATCCAGTGTCGGCTTGTACTTCGCCATTCGATCCAGTCATGCCATAGCGAAAAGATGAGCGCCAATGCCGCAAGGCGGCTGATTCAACATTATGTGGATAACTACCGACGCTTGCCGTGGCGTGAACCGCCGGGAAGCACAACGGCCGATCCTTATCGCATCTGGCTGAGCGAAATCATGCTCCAGCAGACCACGGTCGCGGCCGTCGCGCCCCGATTCGCGCGGTTCGTCACACGCTGGCCAACCGTCACTGCGCTGGCCTCGGCACCCGACGAGGACATACTCACCGAATGGGCCGGGCTCGGCTATTACGCCCGGGCGCGGAACCTGATCGCATGCGCCAGGCAAGTCGCGGCGGCGGGCGGCTTCCCGGACAATGAACAGGGACTTCGGCAATTGCCAGGCGTCGGCGCCTATACAGCCGCGGCCATCGCCGCGATTGCCTTTGGCAAGCGATCAGTCGTGGTCGATACCAACGTCAATCGGGTCGTCGCCAGGCTCCACGGCCTGAAAGTCCCCAATCCTGCGATCGTTCGCGGCCTTGCCGGAGCGATGACTCCGGCAGAACGGCCTGGCGACTTCGCCCAAGCCATGATGGACCTGGGCGCGACCATTTGCCGGCCGCGCGCACCGGCCTGCACCGCCTGCCCGCTAAGGCAGGATTGCCGGGCGTTCGCCAGCGGCCATCCGGACCAATATCCGGAGCGAAAGCCGAAGAAGGCCAGGCCGGAGCGGTTTGGAACGGCCTACTGGACCGAGCGCGACGGCCAGGTCTGGCTCGTCCGCCGGCCGGCCAAGGGCCCGCTTGGCGGCATGGCCGCGCTGCCGTCCGGTCCCTGGTCCTCCGACCAGCCGCGCGCCGCCAATCCCCTTGCCTCCATCCGTCACGTCTTCACCCACTTCGCGCTGGAGCTGGATGTGGTCGATTGCGCCGAGCCGCACGGCGACGGGTGGTGGCAGCCGGTCAAGCGGCTGCACGAGGCGGGCCTGCCGACCCTGTTCGCCAGGGCCGCCGAGGCCGTCCTCAGCCGGGATCGCCGCCTTGCCGCCTGAGCCTTTCTTTTCCGGACCCGGGCTAGACCGCGCCGACCTGGTGCGGGGCGACCCCGCCGCGTTGCAAATGCTGGCGGCCCGCGACGACGCTCTGGAACTGGTCTGGGACCACGGCCTGCCGGTCATCGGCGAGGACGGCCGGCTGGCCTGGCGCGCCGCCGCCCGTCCAGACCTGTTCCTGGGCCTGGATGGCGACGCTCCTCGCTTCTCCGCCTCTCAGGAAGCGGTCGGCGACATCCGGGCCGCGTTCGCGATGGTGGGGCTGCTCGATCCGGCGCAAGCGCCGATCTACGCCGCCGCCCTCAGCCTTGCCGGATGGCACTCACGCCATCGCTTCTGCGCCAATTGCGGCCAGGCGAGCGAGGCGGTCCGCGGCGGCTGGTCGCGGCGCTGCCCGGCCTGCTCGGCCGAACATTTTCCGCGCGTCGACCCGGTGGTGATCATGCTTGCCGAGCATGACGGCGACCTGCTTCTAGGGCGGCAGCCGCATTATCCGCCGAATCGCTATTCGGCGCTGGCCGGCTTCGTCGAGGTCGGGGAGAATCTGGAAGCTGCCGTCGCCCGGGAGTTCCACGAGGAGGCGGGGATACGAGTGGCCGACATCACCTATGTCGCCAGCCAGCCTTGGCCCTTCCCCTCGTCGCTGATGATCGGCTGCATCGCTTGCGCCCTCGACCGGACACTAACCATCGACACGACGGAGCTGGACGATGCCCGCTGGTTCAGCCGGCCCCAGGTCGAAGCGGCGCTCGCCGGCGATCCCGGCGCGACCTTCCTGCCGCCGCCACGGACGGCAATCGCGCGGACATTGCTAGACTGGTGGGTCTCCGCTTGAAGAAGACTGGTGCCCCCTCTAAAGGGCTGCGCAATCCATCCACTATCGACGGCGGCCGCCGGGCGGGAGACCAATGAACGATCGATTCAACACCATCGCGGGCTGGGTGCTGTTCGCCGGGATCGTGGCGCTGGGTGGCTCGGTCCTGAGCGCCGAACTGTTCAAGGGTCACGAAATCCACGGCGGCTATCCGGTCGAGGGCGCCCAAGTTGAAGGCGCCGCCGCCACGGCGGATGAAAAGCCGATTGAATTCTATCTGGCCAGCGCCGACGCCGCCAAGGGCGAGCAGGTCTTCAAGAAGTGCGCCGCCTGCCACAATGCAGACCCAGGCGGGGCCAATGCCCTCGGCCCGGCGCTGTACGGGGTGATGGGCAACGGGATCGCCACTCACCCTGGGTTCGCCTTCACCGATGCGTTGAAGTCCAAGGGCGGGACCTGGGACTGGAAGACGATGAGCGAGTGGCTGACAAGCCCGAAGAAGTTTGCGCCGGGCACGAAGATGACATTCGCCGGGCTCAGCAATCCCCAGGACCGGGCCAATGTCATGGCATTCCTCAATTTGCGCGACACCGCGCCGCTGCCGCTTCCGACCGCTCCGGCGGAAGCCCCAGCCACCGCTGGTGCCGCCGCTGCCGATTCGACTCCCAAGCCGGGGACCGGGCCAGGCGACGGTCCTCAAAAGGCCGAAAATGAACCTCAAGGCGCGACACCGCCCAGCCAGTAGGTCAAAGATGGCTCGCAGCGAGGCCGAAACGGCCGAAGCCTATCTCGCCGAACTGCCCGCGGATCGCGCCTCCGAGATCGTGCGCGTTCGACAGGCCGTGAACGCTGCCCTGACCTGGTACTGATGTCGAGCGGAGCGCCTGGGAGAGTAGCTGGGAAGTGCCGATCGAGCTGAGCGGCAAGATCCATAACGGCCAGGCTCTGGTCTATTCAGCTTAGCCATCAGAGGAACGTACCGAGCAGCTCCGGCAGCCCTTTGCCTCCAGCGGCCGCACGCCAGGCAAGCTCAGCGTCCGGTTTCGCCGGGCCGACCCTCGCCTCCCTGCGATCGCCGATTTACCCGAAGGCAGCACGCCAGACGAGTTCGTTGAAGAGACGAGGGCGGCGCACGACGCGCGCCGCAAGACACAGGCTTAAATGCCCTCGTAGTAGCGCTGCACGAATTCCCACGCTTCCTTGGGGTCCTCGCACCAGTGGATGAGGTCGAGGTCGTGGGGAGCGATGACGCCCTCCTCCGCAAGCGCCTCGAAATTGACGACCTTGGTCCAGAACTCCCTTCCGAACAGGAGCAGAGGCAGCGGCCGCACCTTGCCAGTTTGGATCAGGGTCAGCAGCTCGAACATTTCGTCGAACGTGCCGAAGCCGCCGGGAAAGACGGCGACCGCCCGTGCACGGAGCAGGAAATGCATCTTGCGCAGCGCAAAATAATGGAACTGGAAGCTCAGGTCCGGGGTAACATAGCGGTTGGGCATCTGTTCATGCGGCAAAACGATGTTGAGACCGATCGTCTCCTGCCCCGCCTCGACGGCGCCTCGATTGGCCGCCTCCATGATCGAGGGCCCGCCGCCCGAGCAGACGACGAAGTGCCGCCAGCCATTCTCGTCAAGCTCGGCGCCGCTCGCCAGCCGGGCGAGCTCGCGTGCGACCTCATAATAATGAGACTTGGCCTTGAGTCGCTCGGCGACCAGGCGCTGCTGGTCGTTGGTCGCGGCGGCTACCAAAGCTTCGGCCATGTCGGGCGACGGAATGCGGGCCGAGCCGTAGAAGACGAACATCGAGGCGATCTTGGCCTCGTCCAGCAAAAGCTCCGGCTTCAAGAGCTCGAGCTGGAAGCGGACTGGCCGCAAATCCTCGCGCAGCAGGAAATCTGTATCCTGAAAAGCGAGCTTGTAGGCCGCGCTTTCGGTCTGCGGTGCGGACGGCACATGCTGCGCCGCCTGGGCGTCGACCTTGGAGGTCGGGAATATGCGCTTGGGCGGAACATGATCGGACATTGCCGGCGCGGTCTAGCCGACCCCGCGGCGAACCCCAAGGGACTAGCGCGCGATCCGATTCACCCGGCCCCCTTAGCGGCTTGCAATATTTTTGCTGCTCCTCGGGTGAGGAGCGCAGCCTTGTGTCGATATAATATTCGACGGCCGCCGCCGCATATCCGGCGTGCGCCTCGCCGATGTATTTGCCGGCGTCCTTTTGCCAGCCGGCGACGCAGCTTGCCTTGTCAGCCGTCGATCGGCCGCAAGTGAGCAGGTTGTCGTAGGCGAGCTTCCATTGCCGAAAGGCGGCGCGGTCCATCGGCGCGCCATGGCCGGGAATGACGGTCTTGAAGGGCACCTTCTCAATCTCAGTCAGCGCCCTGGCCCACCCATCGGGGCATGCAGTATCCATGAAGGGCACGAGATCGACGACCAAGTCGCCGACCACCGCGACCCTGGTCCTCGGGTCGTACAGCCAAAGATCTGCCTCGCTGGCGGCGAAGGGCGCCACGCGGATGTCGAGCAGTCGCCCGGCGATATTCCTCCTTGCCGAGCGCAGCACCGGCCTGGTCGAGCGCAGTTTGTCGGGATTCTCGATGCGGTCGCGGCCGCGCAAAATCTGCGCCTTCTGCCCGTCCGGCGTTTTGGGGTCGGCCAGCGCTTTGTCGGCCTGTTCTCGATTGCGGCCGAGAAAGCCGACCAGCGCCCCTTCAATAGCCGTCGTCGCATAGACGTCCGCCTTGGGATAAGCGGTGCGCAGGTCGGCGTTGCCGGTGGTATGATCAAGATGCCAGTGGGTATTGAGGATGGCGACGATCGGCCGGCCCCGCGCCTTCGCATAGTCAAGGATGGCCTGTGCATGCATCGGCGAGCGGCCGGTATCGACCACGATCAGGCCCTTCGGCGCGTCCAGCACCACCGTATTGCCGTCAGGCCCCTGCCAGTCCAGCGGCACGCGCCCAGGGATCAGATGGAAGGGCGGGCTCTTCGTCGAACCACTCACGGCCACGGCGGCGACCAGCATTGCAACCAATCCAGGCTTGACCATTCACAGCTCTCCCTGGCCTGCGCCCACCTTAGCGACGCAACCGCCGGGGCGAAGCGGCCGTCGTCAGCCGCCATCATATTGTCTGCAAATGACCTGCTGCTGCCTTAGTAAACGCGCGCCTTGGGCTTGATGTAGGCGATGTCGTCGGTCAGCGTGAACTGGTGGACCGGTCGGTAATCGATCCGGACGGCACCGCTTTGCCCGCCCCAGCCGTCGAACCAGACGGCGGTGTGCTTCATCCAGTTCTTGTCATCGCGCTTGGGATAATCCTCATGCATGTGCGCGCCGCGGCTTTCCTTGCGGTTGGCGGCGGAGTGCATGGTCACCGCCGCCTGGGCGATGAGATTGTCGAGCTCGAGCGTTTCGACGAGGTCGCTGTTCCAGATCAGGCTTCGGTCGCTGACGTGAATATCGGCCATGCGCTTGTAGGTCGCGTCGATCTTGGCGACGCCCTCGGCCAGCGTGCGCTCGGTGCGGAAGACCGCACAGTCGGCCTGCATCGTGCGCTGCATCTCCTCCCGGATTTTTGCCGTCGGGCTGCCGCCTTCCGCATGGCGGAACTTGTCTAGGCGGGTCAGCGCCAAGTCGGACGCGCCCTTGGCGAGATCCTTCTGGGGCGCGCCGGCCTTCAGGGTCGAGCCCAGCCGAAGGCCGGTGGCGCGGCCGAACACGACCAGGTCTATCAGACTGTTCGAGCCAAGCCGGTTGGCGCCGTGCACCGAAACGCAAGCGGCTTCGCCGATGGCAAACAGGCCCGGCACGACGGAGTCCGGATTGCCCTCTTTCACCGTAACGACTTCACCATGATAATTGGTCGGGATGCCGCCCATATTATAGTGAACGGTTGGCAGGACCGGGATCGGCTGTCGGGTCAGGTCGACTCCGGCGAAAGTCATCGCCGTTTCGGTGATCCCGGGCAGCCGCTCATGCAGGATCTTCGGGTCGATATGGTCGAGGTGAAGGAAGATATGGTCCTTATGCTCGCCGACGCCGCGGCCTTCTCGGACTTCCATCGCCATCGACCGGGACACGACGTCGCGGCTGGCCAGGTCCTTGGCCGAGGGGGCGTAACGCTCCATGAAGCGCTCGCCTTCCGAGTTGGTGAGATAACCGCCCTCGCCCCGCGCGCCTTCGGTGATCAGCACGCCGGCGCCATAGACTCCCGTAGGGTGGAACTGGACGAACTCCATGTCCTGCAGTGGCAGGCCGGCGCGCAGCACCATGGCGTTGCCGTCGCCGGTGCAGGTGTGGGCCGAGGTCGCGGTGAAGTAGGCCCGGCCGTAGCCGCCGGTGGCGAGCACTACCGCCTGCGCCCGGAAGCGGTGGATCGAGCCGTCGTTAAGGCTTAGCGCGATGACTCCGCGGCACTCGCCGCCGTCCATGATCAGGTCGAGCGCGAAATATTCGATGAAGAAGTCGGCGTCATACTTCAGGCTCTGCTGGTAGAGCGTGTGGAGCATGGCGTGGCCGGTCCGGTCGGCGGCGGCGCAGGTGCGCTGCGCGGCCGGTCCTTCGCCCATATTCTGGGTCATGCCGCCGAAGGCGCGCTGGTAGATTTTGCCGTCTTCGCGGCGGCTGAACGGGAGGCCGGCATGTTCCAGCTCGATGACCGCCGCCGGCGCTTCGCGGCACAGATATTCGATGGCGTCCTGGTCGCCGAGCCAGTCGGAGCCCTTGACCGTATCGTACATGTGCCAGGTCCAGTGATCCGGGCCCATGTTGCCGAGGCTGGCGGCGATCCCGCCCTGCGCCGCGACGGTGTGGCTGCGGGTTGGGAAGACCTTGGTGACGCAGGCGGTCTTCAACCCCGCATTGGCCGAGCCCATCGTCGCCCGAAGCCCGGCGCCGCCGGCGCCGACGACGACGACGTCATAGACATGGTCGACAATCTGGTAAGCGCTCACGCCGCCACTCCAAGCGCGATCCGCGCCAGCGCGAACAGGGCGAGCGCCCCGCCGCCGACGGCGAGGAAGAAGAAGAGGGTGTTGAGCGCCAGGCGGTTCCCAGCGTCACGGACATAATCGTCGACGACGACCTTGAGGCCGTCGAGCGCGTGGCGGAACGCAGCGATGACGAACAGCGCCATCGGCACCGCGCCGCTCGGGTCGCGGAGCCACTCGGTGATCGTCGCCTGATCGAGCGACGGCAGCAGCACCAGCGAGGCGATGAACCAGGTCCCGAGCAGCAGCAGCGCCGCGCTCAGCACCCTTTCGCTGAGCCAATGCTCGCCGCCATGCCTTGCCGAGCCCGTGTTTTCGACCTTGCCGAGCGCCGAGGCGCTTTCTCCCAGGCTCATTGCGCGACTCCCAGCAGATAGGCCCACAAGGCCGCGGTCAGGAACACCGACCCAAGGATGGTAAGGATCGCCGAGCTCTTGTTGACTCCCAGCTCCATGCCATGCCCGCTGTCCATGACCAGGTGGCGGACGCCGGACAGGAGGTGCTGAAAAAAGGCCCAGGTCAGGCCGATAATCACCACCCAGCCAATCGGATGAGACGCTGCCTGGGCGAACTTGGCATAGCCTTCGGCATCGCCGGAAATCGCCACCAGCCACCAGGTCAGCACCGCCAGGCCAAGGATCGACAGGCCGACGCCGGTGATGCGGTGAAGGATGGAAACGAGCATCGCCGGACCCCATTTCCAGATTGTGAGATGCGGTGACAGTGGTCTCGGTCGCTCGGCCGCCATCGGGCATGTGCCTTTCTTGATCGGGTCAGCAGTGGCCTGCCGCTTAGGGCGGCGTCCCCGCAAGGGCAAGATTTGCCCGCCCTCCTAACCCGCCCTTAACCATTTTCGGGTCATGGAGCGGCATGGCGCGATGAAGGCGCCGCATCAAACGACTTACGGAGACGGGAATGAAAGGCGATACCAGTCATCTGCAGCGGCTGAGCAACGAGCAGGTGGCCTCTCGACTCCAATATTATGCCAGCGGCGGGGAGCTTGAATCCTCCTTCCACTGGCTGTGGGGCGAGGCCGGGGAATTGCTTGACGCCGCCTGCCGCCGCCAGTTCGGCGATGCCGGTGCTGATGTCGTCGCCGCTTACATGACCCGCCCGGTCGACGTCGCCTGGGTGCACACCGTCGCCAAGCATGGCCGGCTGATGTACGTCGGCAAGAAGAGCGTTCCCGAGTTCATCGCCGCTCGAGCGGCCATGTCCCAGGACGTCCTGCGCGACTTTGAAGACAAGTTCGCCGGCCGGCCCGAGGAGCGGATCAAGGCGACCGACACGTTCCTCCGCCTGATGACCTTCAGCGAAGACATCATCCTCGCCCAGATCGCGCTGCTGGAGGCCAATGAAGCGGCCGATGCCCGCGGCAAACAGAGCGAGCAGTTCCAGAGCCGGGTGTCGAGTCTGGTCCGTTCCAGCAGCGAGCAGTCGCGCACCCTTACCGAGCGCACCCGCGCCACGGCCGCCGCCGCGCGCGGCATGCTTGGCAAGACCAGCGAAGTCGCCGCCGCCGCCGAACAGTCGGCCATCGCCATGCGCGAAGCGGCCCAGACAGCAGCCGGCCTGATCCGGGCGATCGAGGACGCCCGCTCAGAGGTCGAGGTCGCCGCCGGCGTCGCGACTCGGGCCGGCGACCAGGCCGAGCAGGCGGTCAACGTCAGCCGCGCCTTGTCCGGGCATGTCGAAGCGATCGAATCCATCCTCGGCCTGATCCGCGACATCGCCGGCCAGACCAACCTGCTGGCCCTCAACGCCACCATCGAAGCAGCACGGGCCGGCGACGCGGGCCGCGGCTTCGCGGTCGTCGCCCAGGAAGTGAAGAGCCTTGCGTCACAGACAGCCCGCGCCACCGACGACATTACCGCCAAGATCACCGCCATCCAGCAGGCTACCAAACAGACGGTCGACGCCAACGGCTCGATCCGCAATACGGTCGACGAGGTGCAGACCTCTGCCGACCGAATCCGCCAGGCAATGGAATTGCAGGCGCAAACGGTGACGATGATCACCGCCGCAGTCGACGAAACGGCGCTCGCCGCCGATTCGATGAGCTCGACCATCGCCGCCATCCGCAGCGACACCGAGAATGTCGCCAAGGACATCGACACGGTCGAGGAAGGCTTCGGCCGATTCTCCGACCAGATCGCCGACTTCACATCGACCACGCAGGAATTCGTCAGCGGGATTGCGGCGTAAGCTATCCTCCCCCATCGGGGGAAGTGGCAATCCAAAGAATTGACGGAGGGGGTCTGCTCTGGCGCGCCCCCCCGCCACCACTGCCTTCGGCAGCGGTCCCCCTCCCCCTGAGGGAGAGGATCGTTTAGGGCAGACCCAATGAACATCCTTCTCACCGGAGCGAGCCGGGGCATCGGCGCTGCAACCCGAAACTTGCTGGCCGCTAGGGGCCACCAGGTTATCGGCCATTCGACCCGCGGCGGCGGCAACCTGCTTGGCGCCGACTTGTCCGAGCCTGGCGCCGCCGTGCGGCTCTGGCGCGACGCTCTGAACCGCGCCGGCGGACGGATCGACGTCCTGATCAACAATGCCGGAATCTATGAGGCGGCGCCCGTGGGGATCGACGATTCGGAGTGGCTCGCCCAGTGGCAACGCACACTCCAGGTCAACCTTGTCGCGGCGGGCGACCTATCGCGCCAGGCCATTCTCCATTTCGAAGCGCAGGGCGGTGGCCGGATCATTAACGTCGCCAGCCGGGCGGCCTTCCGCGGCGATTCCGCCGATCACTGGCATTATGCCGCGTCCAAAGCTGGAATGGTCGCAATGACCCGGTCGATCGCGCGCGGCTATGCGGCGAAGCATATCCTCGCCTTCGCCGTTGCGCCGGGATTCACCGTGTCGGAAATGACCGAGGACTATCTCGCCGGCCGCGGCGGCGCCGCCATCATCGCCGACATTCCCCTTGGTCGAGTCACCAGTACTGACGAAGTGGCCGAGGCGATCCGCTGGCTAGCCATCGACGCGCCGGCTGCAGCTACCGGCACCATCGTTGACCTCAACGGCGCAAGCTATGTCCGCTAGCCATGTTGCGCCGCTGACCGCCCTGCTCCTCCTGTCCGGCTGCGCAGTCAGCATTCCGATCCAGCCGACGCCGCCGCAGATTGAACGACCGATTGCGCCGGTCGAGACCGCCGGCCGCGCCTTTGCCGCCGCGTGCAAGGACTGGGATGATTGGGACAAGCCCGCTCCGCCTGTCCGGGTTCATGGCAACACCTACTATGTCGGCACCTGCGGCATTTCCGCCATCCTCGTCACCGACAAGAGCGGCCACATCCTGATCGACGGCGCTACCGAGGCGGGAGCCGAAGTGATCGCCGGGAACATCCAGCGTCTCGGCTTCAACCTTTCCGACGTCAAATATCTGCTGCACAGCCACGAGCATCTCGACCACGTCGGGGGCATCGCCCGCCTGCAGCACCTGACCGGCGCGCAGCTGGTCGCTTCGCCAGCCGCCGCCACGGTGTTCAAGACGGGCACGACCGATCCCGCCGATCCCCAGGCCGGAATGCACCCGCCCTTTCGCGCCGCGCGGGTCGACCGGATCATCAGGGACGGCGAGATGGTCCGGGTCGGCGATACCGCTTTGTTCGCGATTGAAACGCCGGGCCACACGCCGGGCGCGCTTACCTGGCGATGGGGGAGCTGCGACGGCGGGGTTTGCCGGCAAATCGTCTATGCCGACAGCCTGTCGGCAGTCAGCCGCGACACCTTCCGGTTCACCGATCATCCCTCCCTCGTCGCGGCGTTTCGCGGCAGCTTTCAGCGTGTCGCCAGTCTCGAATGCGATATCCTGCTCACTCCGCATCCCTCGGCCAGCGACCTGCTCAATCGCTTCGCCGGGCGGGCGCCGCTAAGCGACCCCGAAGTTTGCCGCGCCTATGCGAAGGCGCAGTCGGACATGCTGGACCAACGATTGGCCAAGGAAGCCGCAGCCAAGTGAGCTGGCGAGTCACCGTGCCGTGCAGCCGGACGCAGGCGGAGGCGGTCCCCGATCTCGACCATGCCTTCTCCGCCAGCCCAAGCCCGCCGGTGCTGGTCGCCGACGAGCCCGATCCGACCAGGCCGGACGACTGGCTGATCCACGCTTATTTCGATCACCCGCCGACCGACAGCGAGCTGGAGGAACTCGCCGCCTTGGGTCGAGGCCTGCCCGATCTCGAGGCGCTGGGCGAGGACGATTGGGTGACGATGAGCCAGGCTGGGCTGCAGCCGATCCGGGCCGACCGGTTCTACATACATACGCCGACGCATCGCGGCAGGGTGCCGGCGGATGCAATCCCGTTTGAAATCGATGCCGGCCTGGCGTTCGGCACCGGCCAGCATGCGACGACGTCGGGCTGCCTGGCCGCGCTGGATCGTCTGGAACGCGCCGGCGAACGGTTTGCCAACATCGCCGACATTGGCACGGGAACGGGCCTGCTCGCCTTCGCCGCCCTGGCGCTTTGGCCCGAGGCCAGGTGCATCGCCACGGACATCGACGCCATCGCCATCGACGTCACTCGCGACAATGCGACGATCAACCATGTAAAGCTCGGCCACGGGCCGGGCGAATTGTTGCTGGTGGTCGCCGGCGGGATGGAGTCGCCGATGCTGGCGGCGCGCGCGCCATTCGACCTGATCATCGCCAACATCCTCGCCGGGCCGCTGATAGAGCTCGCGCCGGCTTTCGCCGGAGCGCTTGCGGCCGGCGGCCGGATCATCCTCGCCGGACTGCTCGACACCCAAGCCGAAGCGGTGAGCGCTGCCTATGCTGAGCAAGGGCTCAAGCTCTCCAGCCGGGGACCAGGCGAGTGGCCAGTACTCCTGTTCGAAGGCTGAGGACCCGATGCGCGACACCGACCGGGTCTGGGAGCGTTGGGGCAGGATAGACCCCTATTACGGTGTCCTGGCGCACGATCGCTTTTCGACTGCCAAAATCGGCTCCAGCCGCGACGAATTCTTCGCGACGGGTGAATCGTTCCTCGCCCAGCTGCTCGACAGGTTCGAGCGCCATTTTGGGCCGCTGCGCCACGGCCGCGCACTGGACCATGGCTGCGGGGTCGGCCGCCTGAGCATCCCTTTGGCGCAAAGGTTTGGCGAAGTGGTCGGGCTCGACGTGTCGCCGGCGATGCTCGCCGAAGCCGAAGCGAATGCCGGCAGGGCCGGGCTTACCAACATTCTGTTCGCGCAAGCCGACGACCGGCTGAGCCTGGCGCCGGGCGAGTTCGACTTCGTCAATAGCTATATTACGCTGCAGCACGTGTCGGTAAAGCGAGGAATCCCAATCCTGCTGGCGCTGTTTGACAAGGTGCGCCCCGGCGGTGGGTTTCAGCTTCACCTGTCGGTTCGAACCGACCGCTGGCGGTCGCGCGCACTGTGGTGGGCAAGTATCCACGTCCCGGGCGTGAAGATCATCCAGAACGTCATGGCCGGACGGATCTGGAACGCCCCGGCAATGCAGATGAACGATTATCCGCTGGGACGGGTCTTGACCGAGCTGGCGGTTCGACGAGCGACCGAACTGCTGGTCGTCGCCGAACGCCACGACAAATTCCTCACCTGCTCGCTGATCGGCCGCAAGCCGAAAGGCTAGCGGCCGCGCTCGCCCGGCTGCACGCCGCTTACCGGGGCAGCGACCCCGAGTTCGTTCAGCATGAACGCATAATATTCGGCGATGGAGCGATAACGTTCGAACCGGCCCGACTTGCCGCCGTGCCCTGCATCCATGTTCGTCCGGAACAGCAAGGGATTGGAGTCCGTCTTCCTGGCCCGAAGCCGCGCGACCCATTTGGCCGGTTCAAAATACTGCACCTGGCTGTCCCACAGGCCGGTGCCAACAAAAGTGGCCGGATAGGCCTTCGCCTGGACCTGATCATAGGGCGAATAGCTCAGGATGTAGTCATAATGCTGCCGGTTCGCCGGATTGCCCCATTCGTCCCACTCATTCGAAGTCAGCGGAATGGAAGCGTCGAGCATGGTGGTGACCGCATCGGCGAACGGCACTTGGGCAATGAGCACGTCGTAATCCTGTGGGGCCATGTTCATCACGGCGCCCATCAGCAGGCCGCCCGCGCTTCCGCCCTGCGCCGCCACCCGGTCTTTCGCCGCATAGCCCTGCGCGACGAGATAGCGGGTGACGTCGATGAAGTCGGTGAAGCTGTTTTTCTTGTTCAGCAGGTGACCTTGATCATACCAGGCGCGGCCCATTTCCTGCCCGCCGCGGACGTGGGCGATGGCATAGACCATGCCGCGATCCAGCAGGCTCGGCACGGTCTCCCTCCAGGCCGGATCGCTCGAATAGCCGTAGGCGCCATAGCCATATTGCAGAAGCGCCGCCGTGCCGTCGCGCTTGAAGCCCTTCCGGTAAACCAGCGACACTGGAATCCTCGCTCCGTCGCGGGCCGGCGCCCAGACCCGTTCGGTCACATAGAGGCTCGGGTCATAGCCCGGCGCGGGATTGCGCTTCAGGATTGTCCGTTCGCCGGAAAGCGCGTCGACCTCATAAGTGATCGTTGGCGCGGTCATGGAATCGTAGGTGTATCGAACCTTCGTCGTCGCCGTTTCATGATTGTCGCCGAGCGCCATGGTGAAGGCCGGCTCATCGGACGTGACCACGCTGGATCGACCAGCGCCGGTCAGCAAGCGAAGCCGTTTGTTGCCGCCGGCCCTTTCCTCGATGGCGATGAAGCGATCGAACGGCTTGAAATCCTCGATGAAGACATTGGGATCGTGCGCAACCAGGTCCCGCCAGCCAGACGGCGCGGGCGTGGCGTCATCGGCGGTCACCAGCCGGTAGTTGGGCGCGTTCAGGTTGGTCCGGATCACCCAGCGGCCGGCGGCATGGTCCGCGTCGTAGAGATGGTCGCGCTGCCGCGGCGCAAGGGCGCCGAAGGATACCGGGTTGGCGGCGCTGGCGCAGCGATACTCGCTGCTCACGGTCGCGCGTAGCTGAATGCAGATGAAGCGATCGTCGCTCGTCCTTCCGAGCCCGATATAATAAGTATCGTCCTTTTCTTCATAGACCAGGCGATCGGTCGAGGCCTGCGTTCCCAGAACGTGAGCCTTGACGCGCTTGCTGAGCAACGTGACCGGGTCCTTGTCGATATAGTAGATGGTGCGGTTATCGTCGGCCCAGACGATGTCAGGCTCGACGTTGGCAACCGAGTCGGCCAGCGTCTGGCCGGTGGCGAGGTCCTTGACCTTGAGCCGATACTGGCGACGGCCGACGACGTCCTCGACATAGGCCAGCAGCCGGTTGTCGGGGCTCACCGCCCAATTGCTGACCGAGAAGAAATCGTGCCCTTTCGCCATCTCCGGCTGGTTGAGCAGGATTTCCTCCGGCGCAGCCATGCTGCCCTTGCGCCGTGCCAGGATCGGATAGCTCGAGCCGGTCTCGTAGCGGGTGTAATAATAATAGCCCCGGTCAAGCGCCGGGACGCTGGCGTCGTCCTGCTTTATGCGGCCGACGATCTCGGCGTAGAGCTGGTCCTGCAGGGGACGAAGCGGCGCCATGACCGCATCAGCGTAGGCGTTCTCAGCGTTCAGGTAGGCCAGCACCTGCGGGTCCTTGCGGGTGTCGTCCCGAAGCCAATAATATTCGTCGACCCGGTCTGCCGGGCCCTTGACGACATGCGCCTTCTTGGCGGCGACCGGCGGCACTGGCGCAGGCTGGCCGAGCGCCGCAGCCGAGCCAGCGGCAAGCATGGCAATAAAGATCAAACGCATCATTCCTCGTCGCTCCCGTTGGACCATCTCAACTGTTGCATGGAGGTTTCGCTGGAGCAACCAAATCAGGTTTCAGCGACAATCCTCGCCCACTCCGCCTCGCCGATGACGGGCACGCCAAGTTCCTCGGCCTTCTTCAGCTTGGACCCGGCGCCCGGCCCGGCGACGACCAGGTCGGTTCTGGCGCTGACCGAGCCCGCCGCGCGCGCGCCGAGCCGTTCCGCCTGGACCTTGGCCTCGTCGCGGCTCATCGTTTCCAGGCTGCCGGTGAAGACAATCGTCTTGCCGGACCATTCGGTCTGGCGCGCCGTCGAGACGAAAGCGGCCGGCCGGGCCAGCGCCAGCAACTCCCCCAGTTCCTCGCGATTGTGCGGCTCATGGAAGAAATCGACGATGGCCTCGGCAACGACGCGGCCGACGCCTTCGACAGATGACAGGTCCGCGACAGCCGTTTCCGAGCGGGCAACACGCTCCAGTTCCTCGATGGTGGCGAAGGCCTTCATCAGGTCCCGGGCGGTGACCGCGCCGACATGGCGAATGCCGAGCCCGAACAGCAATCGGGCCGGGTCAAAGCCCACTCGGGCATCGATGGCGGCGAGGAGATTGTCGACCGACCTGTCCTGCCAGCCTTCGCGGCCGATGAGATCGGCGCGGTGGTCCTTCAATCGAAAAATGTCCGCCGGCCCCTGCAGCCAGCCGAGCTTGACGAATTCGACGATGCTCCTTTCGCCGAGCCCATCAATGTCCATCGCGCCGCGCGACACGAAATGCTTCAGCCGTTCGATGCGCTGGGCAGGACAGATCAGGCCGCCGGTGCAGCGAACATCGACCTCGCCTTCCTCAGCCACCGCTTCCGACTGGCATTCCGGGCAATGGTCGGGAAACACATAGGGCTCCCGGGGATCGCCGGCCGTGAGGTTTTCAACCACCTGCGGGATGACGTCGCCGGCGCGCTGAATCCGGACCCGATCGCCCGGGCGAAGGCCAAGTCGGGCGATTTCGTCCCGGTTATGCAGGGTGACGTTCTGGACGATGACTCCGCCGACCCCCACCGGAGCAAGGCGTCCAACGGGAGTCAGCTTGCCCGTACGGCCGACCTGGATGTCGATCGCCTCCAACGTGGTTTCGGCTTTCTCGGCGGGGAATTTGTGGGCAAGGCCCCAGCGCGGCGCTCGGCCGACCTGACCGAGCCGATCCTGCCAGTCCAGGCGCCCGACCTTATAGACGACGCCGTCGATGTCGTAGGGCAGGTCGGCGCGCGACCGCTCGATCCTGGCATAATGGTCAAGTGCCTCATCGACCGTTTCGCAACGCTTGAGCAAATCGCTGATCGGGAATCCGAACTCCTCGATCTTCCGCATCGCCAAGAGCTGCAGCGTGGCCAGCGGTTCGCTGACTTCGCCCCAGCCATGGGCGAGGAAGCGAAGCGGCCGCGCCTCGGTGACCGATGGGTCCTTCTGGCGAAGCGACCCAGCCGCCGCATTGCGCGGATTGGCGAAGATCTTGCCGCCGCTTGCCTCCTGCCGCTCGTTGAGCGCGGCGAAATCGGCCTTCGACATATACACTTCGCCCCGCACCTCGAGGATGTCGGGCGCGCCGCGGATTGCCTGGGGGATGTCGCCGATTGTCCGCGCATTCGGCGTGACGTCCTCGCCGACCGACCCGTCGCCTCGGGTCGCCGCCAGCACGAGCCGGCCCTCCTCATAGCGGAGCGAGCAACTGAGCCCGTCAATCTTTGGCTCGGCGGTCAGCGCGATCGGCGTGTCGTCCGCCAGGTTCAAGAACCGCCTGACCCGTGCCGCGAAGTCCCGAACCTCGCTGGCGCTGAAGGCGTTGTCGAGGCTCAGCATCGGCTTGCTGTGCGCAACCTTGGCCAACGCCGTAGTCGGCGCGGCGCCGAGCCTCTTCGACGGCGAGTCCGCGCGAACCAGATGCGGAAAGCGGGATTCCAGGTCGCGGTTCTCGCGGACGAGGGCGTCATAGTCGGCGTCGGAAATCTCCGGCGCGTCTTGGTCGTGATAGAGCCTGTCGTGCCGGGCGATTTCCTTCGCCAGCCGCATCAGCCGGTTGGCGGCCTCGGCTTCGGTGAGATTCCTGCCCGTCAACCGAACACTTCCTCCAGCAGGCTGATGAAGCTGGTCCATGACCGTTCCGCGGCCAGCCCGTTGTAGCGGACGCCCGCTATGCCGAGAGCGTCGGCGGCCGGGTTGGTGAAGCCGTGGGCGACACCACCATAAGCGTGGATCTGCCAGTCGGCGCCCGCTTCGGTCAATTCGCGGCCGAGCGCAACGACCGCGTCGGGGAGCACCATCGGATCGTCCCAGCCATGAAAGGCCACGACCTTGGCCCTGATCGGTTCAGGCGGCAGACCGGGCGGGTCGAACAAGCCATGGAAGCTGACGGCCGCGGCAATGTCGATGCCGCTTCTCGCGACGTCCAGCGCGCACTGGCCACCGAAGCAATAGCCCGCCACGACGATGTTATTGGCTTCAACTCCGTCGAGTCCCCGAACCTCCTCGAGGATCGCCAGCAGCCGGCGCCGAAGCGCGGCCCGGTCGGCCCGGAGGCGGCTCATCTGCGCAAACATCGTCTCGCGCGGCGCGTCGCGAAATGTCTTGCCGAACAGGTCGGCGACAAAGGCGTTGTAGCCAAGTTCGACCAATTGCCGGCCAAAACCGATCTCCAGGTCGGATACGCCTTTCACGGTCGGAATCAGCATGACGGTCGGGCGGGCCAGCCCGTCCCGCCGGCCGACGAAGACCCCCTCCAGTTGCTCGCCGTCGAAGTCGAGACCGACCGGGCGCTGCTTGCTCATGCCGCCTCCATCAGTTTCGTCGCCTGCGCGCGCGCTTCGTCGGTGACGGCGGCGCCGGACAGCATCCGAGCGATTTCCTCGCGCCGTTCTTCCGGACCGAGCCGTTTGACGATTGTCCTCGTCCCCTCCGCGCCGTGCACCTTCTCGATCCGGTAGTGGTGGGTCGCCCGGGCCGCGACCTGCGGGCTATGGGTCACGACCAACACCTGAGAGTTGCGCGCCAGCCGCGCCAGCCGCTCGCCGATAGCGCTGGCCACCGCCCCGCCGACGCCGCGGTCGACCTCGTCGAAGATCATCGTCGCCGCAGATCCGGCCTCGGCCAGCGCGACCTTGAGCGCCAGGATGAAGCGGGACAGCTCGCCGCCTGAGGCAATCCTGGTCAGCGGGCCGAACGGCGCGCCCGGATTGGTCGATACTTCGAACTCGACGTGATCGGTGCCGGACGGACCGGCTTCAGCCTCGCCGAGGCCCGTCCGGAACCGGGCGGCGTCCAGCTTCAGCGGCGCGAGTTCCCCGGCGACGGCGGAATCGAGCCGCCCCGCCGCCTCGTGCCGCTGCCTGCTGAGATCTTCGGCGGCAGCGGCGTAGGTTCGGCGCGCCTCCTCCAGCGCGTGATCGAGTGTCGCGATGGCCTCGCTGCCAGCGTCGATCGCGGCGAGCTGCGCCCGCATCCGTGCGCCGAGGTCGGCCAAGGCGTCGGCGGCGACCCGATGCTTTCGGGCCAGGGCCCGGATGTCGAACAGACGCGCTTCGGCCGCTTCCAGCCGCTGGGGGTCGAAGGCCACTGCGTCGGCGGCCCGAGCGATCATGTCTTCCGCCTCGCCGCACTCGATCAGCGCGCGGTCCAGCGCCGCCAGCGCTTCGCCCAGCAGCGGATGATCGGCCGCGCCGCGCTCGATCTTGCGGGCGGCTTGGCGGAGCTGCGCCATGACGCCCTCGGCGCCGCCGATCAGCTCGTCGACACCCGAAATCGACTCCCCGGCTTTGATCCCGGTTTGCATCGCAGCGCGCTCCTCCGCGAGGCGGGTTTCCTCGCCAGCTTCCGGCGCCAGGGCTTCGATCTCCGCCGACGCGTGGGCAAGATAGTCACGGTCGCGTTCGGCGGCGGCCGCATCGGCGCGCGCCTTGGCCAGTTCGGCTTCGATTCGGCTGACCTCAAGCCATGCCTCCTCCACCGGCCGACAATCCAGCCCGCCAAACTTGTCCAGCAGGGCGCGATGGCCGCGTGGATTGAGCAGGCCGCGATCGTCATGCTGGCCGTGGATTTCCACCGCCAGCGAGCCGATGTCGCGCAGCATGGCGGCAGGCACGGCCGTACCGCAGACGAAACCGCGGCTGCCCCCGTCCGCCTTGAGCGTTCGGCGGACAAGCAGCGGCTCGCCGTCTTCCAGCACAATGCCCTGTTCGGCCAGCGGGCTGGTCGCCGGGTGGCCCGCGGGAAGGTCGAATTCCGCCGAGACGGCGGCCACATCCTGCCCGGCCCGCACCAAGCCGGCGTCGGCGCGGACGCCGAGCGCCAGTCCAAGCGCGTCGAGGAGGATGGATTTGCCGGCGCCGGTTTCGCCGGTAAGAACGCCCAATCCCGGCTCGAAGTCGATTTCGAGCCGGTCGACCAGCACGACGTCGCGGATGGCCAGCTGCCTCAACATGGGGCGAGGGGCGGGCCGGTCTGACTAGCCCTGGGTCGCGGTTTGAGGCACGTGCCGCTGGATGAGCTTGTAGGCCCGGTCGTACCATTTGCTGCCCGGATAATTGGCGCCGAGCACGGCAGCGGCCTTCTGCGCCTCAGCTGGAATCCCAAGCGCAAGATAGGATTCGACCAGCCGTTCCAGCGCCTCCGGCGCATGGCTGGTGGTCTGAAACTTGTCCACCACCGTACGGAACCGCTGGGTCGCGGCCAGCCAGTTGCCCGACCTTTGGTAGTAACGGCCGATCTCCATCTCCTTGCCGGCAAGGTGATCGTTGATGAGGTCAAGCTTCAACCGGGCGTCGGACGCATAACGACTTTCCGGATAGCGGCGGATCAGCTCACCGAAGGAATCGGCGGCTTGCTGCGTAATTTTCTGGTCCCGAGTCACGTCGACGATCTGATTGTAATAGCTCATCGCAATCAAATAGTTCGCGTAAGGCGCATCCTTGTTGCCCGGGTGGATGGTAGTGAACCGTCGGGCCGAGCTGATGGCGTCCGGATATTGGCGGGCGACGTAATAGCTGAACGCGCTCATCAGCTGCGCTCGGCGCGCCCAAATCGAATAGGGGTGCTGCCGCTCAACCTCGTCGAACAGCTTCGCCGCCGCCTCGTAGTTGCGCCGGTCAAGCGCCCGCTTGGCGAGATTGTAGAGCGTATTGACGTCCCTGGCGACGTAAGTGGTGTCAGCACCCTTGACACGGTTTCGGGCGCAGCCAGCGGCGGGGAGGACGACGGCGCAGGCCAGGACTAGCGCCGCGAAACGGTTCAACTTCGACATGAAAGCCTCATTAGCGGACGGCCTTGATGAGGCCAAGCGGCGAGATGGACGGCACAACCTTGGCCGTTGCTGAATGGTTCAGGCTCTGGCTACGGCTTCCTGGCCGTCGTCAGTCTTGAGGAAGCTGTCGGGCTTTACACCCAACCAGACAAGGATTGGCGAGGAAATGTAGATCGATGAGTAAGTGCCCACGAAAATGCCAAGAAAGATTGCGATCGTCAGGCCGAAAATGACTTCGGGCCCGAATATCAGCAGCACGCCAAGGGCAATCAGGATCGACAGCGACGTCACCATCGTCCGCGACAGAGTCTCGTTCAGAGAGGTGTTGAGAAGCTCGACGATCCCCATTTTCCGGAATTTCCGGAGGTTTTCCCGGATCCGGTCATAGATGACCACCGTATCGTTCAACGAATAGCCGACGATCGTCAGGATCGCGGCAACGACATTGAGGTCGACCTGCAACTGGGTCAGAGCAAAGAAGCCGAGTGTCATCGACACGTCGTGGAACAAGGTAACAAGCGCGCCGACGCCGAACTGCCATTCAAACCGGAACCAGATGTAAATGGCGATGCCGATCATCGCCAGGGCGATCGACAGAGCGCCGTCGGTCGCGAGTTCCTCGCTGACCTTGCCGGATACGGTTTCAACCGAATCAATTCGCGATCCGGGATACTTTTGGCCGAGCATGGCCCGGACCCTGCTGGCGGCCCGGTTGGCCGCGGCCTCGCCGCCTTCCGGTCTGGGGAGGCGGATCTGGTAGCTGCGCGGCCCGCCAGATTCCTGGATGCTGGCCTCGCCCAGGTTCAGGGCGGCGACATCGCTGCGGAGCTTGTCGACTTCGATCTGCTGGGTGAAGGTGGCGCGGATCATTTGCCCGCCGACGAAGTCGACGCCCAGGTTGAGTCCCTTGGCCGCGACCAACGCCAGGCTCGCTACCGTAGCGATGATCGACAGGATCAGGGCCAGATTCCGCCAGCGCATGAAGTTGATGTTGGTGTTGTCGGGGACAAGCTTAAGCAATGGCATGATGCGCCCCTAGATAAGCAGTTCGCGCGGCCGGTTCTTGCGGACCCAAAGGGCAACCAGCATGCGGGTGAAATTGACCGCGGTAAATACCGAGGTGATGATTCCGATCAGCAGGACGACGGCGAATCCGCGGATCGGACCGGAACCGAAATACCACATGATCGTCGCGGCGATCACGTTGGTGATGTTGGCGTCGAAGATGGCGGTTTGCGCCTCCCGGTAGCCGGTCTCCAGCGCGTCGATGACCTTGCGTCCGCGTCTCTGCTCCTCGCGGATGCGTTCGTTGATCAGCACATTGGCGTCCACCGCGGCGCCGATCGTCAGGACGAAGCCGGCGATGCCCGGCAGGGTCAGCGAGGCGTTGAAGATCGCCATGATGCCAAGGATCAGGAGGGCGTTCACGACCAAACCGACGGTCGCATAGATGCCGAACCGGCCGTAGGTCGCGACAATGAACAGGATAACAGCCAGAGTCGCCGCAATGCTGGCGATGACTCCCTTGTTGATCGAATCCTTGCCGAGATCCGGACCGACCGTCCGCTCCTCGATGACGTTGAGCTTCACCGGCAGCTTGCCCGAGGCCAGGCTGACCGCGAGCTGATTGGCCGTTTCGACGGTGAAACTGCCCTGGATCTGCGCCTGCCCGCCGAGAATCGGCTCATTGATGTTGGGAGCGGAGAGGATCTTTTCGTCCAGAATGATCGCGAAGGGCTTGTTGACGTTCTCCTGGGTCACTCGGCCAAACCGCCGGGCGCCGGCGGCGTTGAAGCGGATGCTGACGACCGCCTCGCCATTCTGCTGGTCGAATGCCTGCTTGGCGTCGATCAACTGCTCGCCGGTCACCATCGCCCGTCGCTTGACCGCCATGAAACCGGTGCCGTCGGCCAGCGGCAGCACCTGGCTTCCCGGCGGCGCCCGGCCCTGCTGGACCTGGGCCGGGTCGGCGGTCAAGTCGACGAGCTTGAACTCCAGTCGTGCAGTCTGGCCGATCAGGCGTTTCAGCGCCTCGGGATCCTCGACCCCCGGAACCTGCACAAGCAGCCGCCGCTGGCCCTGGTTGATGACCGTGATTTCCTTGGTGCCCTGCGGGTCGATCCGCCGGCGCACCACGTCGCGGGCCACGGTCATGGCGTCGCGGAGCGCCTTCGCGGCGCCGGCCTCGCTCTGGGTCATCACGATCCGGCTTGAGTCCACCACCTGGACATCCCAGTCGCGCTGGCCGCTGAGCCCGTCAACCGGCTGGGTCAAGGCGCGAAGCCGTTCCACGGCGGCGTCAACCTGCGCCGGATTGCGGACCATGAAGCTCAGCCGGCCGTCGCTCGTCGAAATATCGCCGACATCGATTCGCGGGTCGTTTCGGCGAAGCTCCTGCGTGACTTCCTCTTCCTTGGCCGACAGCCGCTGCTTGGCGGCATCGGCCATGTCGGCTTCCAGAAGCAGCTGGCTGCCGCCGGCCAGATCGAGACCGAGGCTGATCGTCGCGCTCGGCAGGAACTTGGGATATTGCGCCCGGATGTCCGGTGGCAACATGGAGGGAATGGCGAACAGGATGCCGATCAGGATGACCAGCGTGATCGACCAGACCTTCCAGCGCGGAAAATCGAGCATCTAGTCGTTCGCCGGCTTCGCTGGCTTGGTCAGCACCTGGCTCAACGTCGACTTGACCACACGGACCCGGGTCCCCTGGGCGATTTCGACCTCAGCCTCCGTGTCGGTCACCTTGGTGACCCGGCCGAGGATGCCGCCGCCAGTGACGACTTCGTCCCCTTTCTTTATCGCCGAGATCGCGGCCTGATGCTCCTTCATGCGCCGCTGCTGCGGCCGGATGAGCAGCAAATAGAAGATGACGAAAATCGCGACGAGCGGGAAAATCTGGACGAAGAAGCTCGTCGTGCCCGACGGCGGCGCCGCTGCTGCCGCGGTGATCATGGAGAGTATCGAATTGGACATTGGTGGATGATACACTCTCTGTTCGCGGGATGGTCGGGGCGACTGGATTCGAACCAGCGACCTCCACACCCCCAGTGTGATGCGCTACCAGGCTGCGCTACGCCCCGACATTGCCGCCCGCTGAAAATCCCTGGAGGATATCCTTCGGAGCGGCGACGGCGCATCTAGGGACGCCGGACGGACAAGGCAAGCCGACGCAAAGGGATCAAGTGGCACGCAGGAAGCGAAAATTGGGGCGGGTTCTGCGCCGCGCGCTTGTCTTTCTGGCGGCGATCCCGGTCGCCTATCTGATGGCGGCGCTGGTCGGGTCGATCGTTCCGGTCAATCGTAGCTGGACCGAGGCCGAATACGGCATCCCCGTCTATATTGCCGATAACGGAATTCACGCGGACATCATCATGCCGGCGCGCGCCGACGGGCTGGACTGGGAGCCGCTGGTGCCGAAGCGCGACTTCGCCAACCCTCCTCGATCGGCGGCGTGGGTAGCTTTCGGAGCCGGCGAAGCGCGCGTCTATCTTGAAACGCCCCGCTGGCGCGACATCAAGCCCAGGACGATCTGGTCGGCCCTGGCCGGCGGCAAGCGCGTCATGCATGTCGAATGGGTCGCCGACCCGCGCTATGCAGCCCGCGAAATCCGACTCCGGCCCGAAGAATATCGGCGCCTCTGGGCAGCGATCCGAGCCGACTTCAATGTCGACCTGAACGGCCGAACGATGCGCGTCGATCATCACGGCTATGGGCCAGCGGACGCCTTCTACTGGGCGCGCGGCAAGGCCAATGCGATCCGGACCTGCAACAGCTGGGCCGCGGACAAGCTTCGCCTTGCCGGGGTCAAGACCAGCCTCTGGCCGCCGTTCGTGCAGGGGCTGACCTGGCGGTATCGCGCGGCAGGTCACAGCACGTAGCGGCTCAAATCCGCGTTGCGGGCGATGCTTGCCAGCTGCTGGTCGACGAAGGCGGCATCGACGTTCAGAGTCTCGCCGGCGCGGTCCTCGGCTTCGAAGCTGATGTCCTCGAGTAGTTTCTCCATGACCGTCTGCAGCCGGCGGGCGCCGATATTCTCGACGGCTTCGTTGACCTCGGCGGCGATTCGGGCGAGCGCCCTTATGCCGTCCTCGCTGAAATTGACCGTCACGCGCTCGGTCGCGAGCAGCGCCCGATATTGCTCGGTCAGGCTGGCGCGGGTCTGCGACAAGATTCGGACGAAATCGTCCTCGGTCAGCGCCTTCAGCTCGACCCGGATGGGCAATCGACCCTGGAGCTCGGGCAGTAGGTCTGCGGGCTTGGCGATGTGGAAGGCGCCGCTGGCGATGAACAGGATATGGTCGGTCTTCAGCGGCCCATATTTGGTCGCGACCGTCGTGCCCTCAATAAGGGGCAGCAGATCCCGCTGGACCCCTTCCCGGCTGACGGATCCGCCGCGAACATCGCTCACCGCGATCTTGTCGATTTCGTCGAGGAAGACGATCCCGTTCGCCTCCGCGTCGGCAAGCGCCGCCCGATTGATGTCGTCCGGATCGATGCGCTTGTCCGCTTCCTCGTCAGTCAGTCGAGCCAGCGCTTCCGGTACCTTGAGCTTGCGCTTTTTCCGCGGACCCTGCCCGGCGAGCTTGCCCATCATCGACTTCAGGTCGAACACCTGCGCGCCCATGCCGGGAATTTCGAACGGCATGGCCGGGGCCTCGTCGACCTCGATCTCGACCTCCGCCTTGTCGAGGCTGCCGTCGGTGAAGCGCTGGCGGAAGCTGGCACGCGTCGCTTCGCTGGATCCCTTGCCGGTCAGCGCGTCGAGCAATCGCTCCATGGCCGATTCCTCGGCCGAGGCGCGGACCTTGGCCCGCCGCCGGTCGCGTTCCAAGCGGACCGCTTCCTCGACAAGATCGCGGGCGATCTGCTCGACGTCACGGCCGACATAGCCGACCTCTGTGAACTTGGTCGCCTCGACCTTGACGAAGGGCGCGTCGGCGAGTTTCGCCAGCCGGCGGCTGATCTCCGTCTTGCCGCAGCCGGTTGGCCCGATCATCAGGATGTTCTTGGGCGTGACCTCTTCGCGAAGCTCGGCCGACAATTGCTGACGGCGCCAGCGGTTGCGCAGGGCCACGGCGACGGCCTTCTTCGCCTCTTCCTGGCCGACGATATGTTCGTCGAGCGCGGCGACAATGGCCTTGGGCGTCAGCATGTCCTTGGGCACTTCGGTTCCGCCTTCGACGATCGGAGAATGAACGTTCATGCCTCGCTACATTGGAGGCGAGGCCGTCAGCTTCAAGCCGCCGGCGCCATGCCCGGAATGGTCAACCGGCGTTCGAGACGGCGGGCGAACAGCACTACCACCGACACCAGCAGCAGGTAGACGATGGCGGTGAACAGGTAGGTCTTGAAGAAGAGAAAGGTGCGCGACGCCACTTCCTGCATCTGGGCGAAGAATTCGATATATTGGATGAGGAAGACGATTGAGCTGTCCTTGACGTTCTGGATCGCCTGGTTGGTCAGCGCCGGCACCGACATCCGCAGCGACTGCGGCGCGGTGATCAGACGGAAGACCTGGAATCGTGAGAACCCCTGAGCCCGGGCGGATTCAAGTTCCGCCTGGTCAAGTTCCTTGTAAGCGATCGTCAGATAGCGGGCATTGTAGGCGGACACGTTCAGCGTGAAGCCGAACACCGCGATCACGAATGGCGACAGGGTCACGCCAAGATTGGGAAGGCCGTAATAGAGCAGGAACAGGAAGACGATCAGCGGCGTGCCAATAAACAGGGATATGTAGCTTTGCGTGCCGAAGCGAACGAGGTGCCTGGGGCTCAGCGTAAGCGCGAAAACGCCGACCCCCCCGATCAGACCGGCCAGGGTGATCGTCACGGAAAGCAGGATCGTGTCGCGCAGGCCGCGCGCGATTTGCGGCCAGTAGTTGACGAGGTCGGCGAAGAACGGAAAGGCGTCGAGCGGCATTGCTAGTCGTCACCGCAGAAGAATTCGTCGATCACCGGATCGGAATCCCTGGCGAGCAAACTTTCAATATTGTCCTCGGCATGAACCTTGCCCCGGTCGAGGAAGACCACCCGGTCGGAAATATGCTTGGCGAGGCTCAGGTCGTGCGTGACGCACAGGATCGTGACATTGTCGAGGTAAAGGCGGTTGATCAACGTCACGACTTCCCGGACCATGATCGGATCCAGCGCGGAGGTCGGTTCATCGAAGAACAAGACCCTGGGATCCATCGCCAGAGCCCGGGCGATCGCCACCCGCTGGCTCTGGCCGCCGGACAAAGCAGCGGGATAAGCGTCTTTCTTGTCGGCCATTTCCATCCGGTCGAGCTCGTGAAGCGCCCGTTCCTCCGCCTCGCGCCTTGGGATTTTCTTCAGCTTGCGCAGGGACAGCGCCACATTGTCGAGAACCGACATGTGACGATAGAGCGCGAAATTCTGGAAGACGAAGCCGATCCGGCTGCGCAAAGCCCGAACATCCGTGCCCGGCCGGGTGACGTCCTGCCCCTCGAACAGGATCGCTCCCGATGTCGGTTCGATGAGCAGGTTGAGGCACCGCAGCAAGGTCGACTTGCCGCAGCCCGATGGACCCATGATGACCTTGGCCTCGCCTTCTTCAAGCGCGAAGCTGACGCCGTCGAGGATGGCCTTGCCGCCGTAAGACTTCACCAGATTGTTGACTTCAAGGATGGCCATCGACGTTCCGTTTCATTCCTGCGCGAAGCCGGGGATGGCGTAGCGCTTCTCAATCAGCCGGACTGCGACCAGCAGCAGGCGGTAGATCCCGAAATAGAGGAGTCCGATGGCGATATAGACTTCGATTCCGCGCATCGTTGTGGCGACCAGCGCCATCGCTTCCTTGGTGATTTCGGGAATGCCGACGGTGTAGGCGAAGGGCGAGAATTTGAGCACGGTGGTCAGTTCGTTGACCATGCCCGGAACCGAGAAACGCGTCATCTGCGGCAGCTTGATCAGCCGCAGCGTTTCGAAGCGGGTAAAGCCCATCGATTGCGCGGCCAGGACTTCGTTCGGATTGACCGCGCCCAACGAGCTTCGGAAGACCTCCGACAGATAGGCGCCTGAAATCAGACCCAGGCTGAGCATCATCGCCAGCAACGGCGGCACGTCGACGCCGATTCCGGGCAGCCCGAAAAAGACGATGAACAGCAGCACCAGCATCGGAATGCCGCGCAATACATAGACGAACACCGACAGCAGCGACGATACCCAGGCCCTGGTCATTTCACGCGTGATGGCGATGGCAAGCCCGACCACCAGCGCGGTGGCGTAGCAACAAACGGTGATGAGCAACGTATAGCCCGCGCCCTGAAGAAGCGTCAGGAGGATGTCGGCGAAGGTCACGCGCTACAACCCCGGCGCTACTTCATCCACTTGTCGATAATCGCCTGCTTTTTCTCGGGCCCGAGTTCATCGAGATATTTGTCGAAGTCGGCGCGCAGCGCGGAGCCCTTGGGAAAGGCGAAGCCTAGCGTGTCGATGCCTTCGAAGACATAACTGTCCTGCACCGGCAGCTTCTTGCGGTAGACCGAGGCAACCGTGCCGTCGAGGAAGACCAGGTCCACCTGACCATTCTGCAGATCGGTCAAGGCTTCGTTGTAGCTCGGGTAGAGCTTGGCCTGGTCGGTCTTGTAAATGCCTTTGGGCTCAAGCTCCGTCTTGATGAAATCCATGTAGGCGGCGCCGCGCGGAAAGCCGATGCTGTACTGCTTGAGGGTATCGAGACTGGCGAGCTTGATGTTGCGGCTCTTCATGCTCACCAGGTTCCAGCTGTTGTCCATGTAGGGTTTGGAGAAATCCATCACCTTCTTGCGGGGCTCGGTGATGGAGATGCCGGAGAAGGCGACGTCCGCTTTCCGGCTGACGACCGCGCCAAGCATGCCCTGGAAGTCATAGGCGGTGACGTTCATGGTGCAGCCGCGGGCTTTGCAATAGCCGTCGAACAAATCGTAATCGAGGCCCTTGGTCTGACCGTTCTCCTGAAACAGGTTGGGCGGCGAGGCGGGCGTCACCGCGACATTGATGACCTTCGAGGCGCTGTCCTGCTTGCCACATCCGCCGACGGTGATGACAGCCAGGCCGAGCGCGAATGTGACGAGGAGGTTACGACGTCGCATCATGATGTCCCCTGCTTGGATGTAAGGCGGGTGTGAACGAGAATAGCTCTTGCAGGCCAGCCTGCTCCAGGGCGTGGCGAACCGCCTGGCCGCCTCGAACGAAGTCCAGGCTGCGTTGTCCGCCCATGAGCGACCGGGCGAGGCGCAGAATGGCGCGAATGCCGCCGAGACTCACTCCATCCAGCTCGTCGAGGTCGATGGTTACGGATTTCGTGCCGGGTTGGAGCTTCGCCAGGATTGCCGACGAAAAGGGGTCGGCATCGGCCGCTTCCAGCCGCCCCTGGGGGCGAGCGACCAGGCGCTCCCCTTCTTCCTGAAACTCGACCCGCACCCCCATGGCGTCAGCTTGCAGTCAAACGCGCGAGGAGTCGAGGCTTGCGCTATTCGACGATCTCCACGGTCAGCCGGTCATTGGTGAAGACGCAGACCTCGGAGGCGATCTGCATGGCGCGCCGGGCAAGCACTTCCGGATCCTGCTCATAGTCGGCGAGCGCCTTGGCCGCGGCCAGCGCGTAATTGCCGCCCGAGCCGATCGCAGCGATGCCGCCCTCGGGCTCCAGAACATCGCCGTTGCCCGTCAGGATCAGCATCGCCTCGGCGTCGGCGACGATCATCATCGCCTCCAGGTTGCGCAAATATTTGTCGGTGCGCCAATCCTTGGCGAGCTCGACCGCGGCGCGCATCAGCTGACCGTTATGCTGCTCGAGCTTGCGCTCCAGCCGCTCGAACAGAGTAAAGGCGTCGGCTGTCGCGCCGGCGAAGCCGCCGATCACCTTGCCGTCCGCGCCGAGGCGGCGGACCTTCTTGGCGTTGGGCTTGATGACCGTATTGCCGAGGCTGACCTGGCCGTCGCCGGCGATCACCGTGCGGCTGCCCTTCTTCACCCCGAGGATGGTTGTGCCGTGCCAGCTTTCCAATTGCCCGCTCCTTCGGCGTTGATGTGGGAAAGGCCCGGCGGCTCGACAAGCTCAGGCGCGCTTCCGCCGCCGTCCGAAGCGTCGAGTGCCGTCGCTCAAATGCTTCCACAACGATCGCTGGGTGATATTCTCGAACATCATGTCGCTGCTTTCCGGGTCCAGCAATTCGGAGTCGGCGATGAATTTTGCCGTGCCTTTGGGCGTTGCGAATTTCAGCAGCCTGAGGGTCTTTCCTTTTCCCATCAGCGCCTCGATCGTCGCCACCAGCGAGCCGGTCCGCGCGAAGGTTGCCGCCACCTTCTTTTCGCCAACGCCGAGATGCTCGGCCATCAGCCGGGTCCTCAGGGCAGCGATCGACTGCTGGTCGCCTTTTCGGCGCGACGCATCCAGCGCCAGGTCGCATTCGCTGTCGAGGCCGAGCGAGCGGTTGTTCATGTTCGCCGAGCCGACCTTCAGCAACTGGTCGTCGACGATCAGGATCTTGGCGTGGACGTAGATGTCGTCGCCGCCCCTGGTCACCGGCGTGTAAATCCGGAAACGGTTATCCGGGTCCGAATGACCGATCACCTGTCCGAGCCGCACCCGCGTCGCGTCCATCGCCACCTGCTCCAGCCAGCCGTCGGCGCGGATCGGGTTGACCAGCACGAATTCGAACTTGTCGTCGGCCATGATCCGGGAACGGATGGCGGCGGCAATCCGGGGCGAGGCGAAATACTGGCTTTCGGCATAGATGAAGCGCCTCGCCCTGGCGATGAGATCGAGGAACAAGGCCTCGATCTCCCGGACTTCCGGGCGACCGCCAAAGCAGGGACTGGTCCGGGCGACGGCAAGGTCGACGTCGCGGAACATCGGCTCAAGCCCGTCAGGCCAGAGCGGCTGCTTGCGGTTGACCCTGGGTAGCTTGGCCTTGGTTGCCCGCTGCCAGCGGTCGCGGGCGAGATCACCAAGCGCCCTGGCGACCGGGCCCTGCACGGCCATGGTCGCGTCGTGCCACGGGCCGTAGAGCTTGCCGTTGGGCCGGCGGCGGTGCGGATCCTTGTCCTCATGCGCCGGCCGGTCCCAGCGGTCGCTGGTCATGTCGATCCCGCCGCAGATGGCGAAACTGTCGTCGATGACGACGATCTTCTGGTGATGGCTGCAGCCGGCCGGGTGCGCGCCGTCGAGCTTGAACTGGATATTCTTCTGCAGCGCAAGGCGGGCGATCCACAGCATGGCCGAGCCCCGGAACAGGGTCTTCAGAGCTCCGAAGTCCCACTTGAGGATCCGGATGTCGAGCCTGGGCTGCCGCTTGGCCAGGGCAAGCAGGAATGACCCGAGCGACTCTTTCTCATTCTGCCCGTCGGTCCGGTCGAGCGCGATCCGCGGGTCGAAATCCCAGCCGATGATCAGGATCTGGTGCCGCGCCTCCAGCATCGCCTGGCGCACGGCACGATAATAATCGCAGGCATCGACGATGACCGCGGCCCGCGTGGCGCGCTCAACGCGCCAGCAATTCTCGCCCGGTTTGAAAAGACTCATGCCGCTAGAAGAAGGCTTGGGCCGGTTCGTTCCGATCGTTCAGCGATCAACCCCCTTAACCTTCCCCCAGGTGCGCGCCGCCGTGTAGCCGAGGTAGCCGGTGCCGAACAGCGCGTAGAGTTCTTCCGGGATGCCCCGCAGATAAGCGGTCATGCCGCCGGCTATGCCGTGCGCCATGCGCGGGTCGGCGGCGGCGATCAGCCCCATCGGGATCGACCACAGGATCAGGCCATACATGACGTAGAGGAAACTCGGCCGCGCCCGGCTGGTCCAGGGATCGGTCGAGTTGGCCTCGGCGACGATCGCCTGCATCTGCGCGCCGATCGTCGCCAACTCCTGGTCGCCTTGAAGCTTCATCAGTTCCAGCTTCGCCCGGTCCCGCGCCTGCGGGTCCGGAATGATCTTGTCGAGCAGCTTCGACACCGGCCCGATCACCGCTTCCATAATGCCCATTGCTCCGCTCCTTGTCCGCTTAAGTTCACTATTGTCACTTCGAACGCGACCAGTTTTGTGACTTTAGCTAACCGATTCGGTTGGCCAGCCACCCGTAGAGAAACGCTTCATTGGCTGGCCGCCGCTCGGCCAGCCGGAGGTAGCGCTCGCCCTGCAGCGCTTCGAGGGCGCGGAGCAGAACGGTCTCGCCGCCGCGCTTGCCGCGCCGTTCAAGGAAGGATTCCAGGGCGGCGAGGGTCTGCGGGCCGACGCGGCCGTCCGGGGTCAGATCGGGATAGTCGCTGCCGCCCCGGTTGAGCGCGGTCAGCGCCCGCTGCAGGAAGGTGGTGGCGACGGCCGGCCCCATGTTGGCGCCGGTGTCGAACAATTCGGCCGCAACGCGCGGCGCGCGCTTCGCCACTTCGTCATAGCGCGGGCGCAGCCAGTAGAGCCGGCGATAGATGGTTTCCGCCTCCGATCGCGGCAGATGCCGCATGTCGGCCATGTAGCCGTGCGCCCGCGCTACCGCCTCGGTGATTCCGAAGCAGGTGGGGCCGCCCTTGTCGGCGGGATGATGGACATAGCCGCCTTCCCGCTCGATCAATGCGTCGATCAGCGCGTCGATGCCGATGATATCCTCAATCACTCTAGCCTCCGCAAAACTGTGTCACCGAGTCGCCAGAGAAAACCATATAGGTTCTAAATAGGAAAGTGGTTGAGCCAATTTGTCTGATTTGGCGGCGATGCTTGCCAGCGGGCGGCGGTTCGCTAGGCTGGAAGCATGGTCTCCAAGCCCGTCCTGGCGCTGTGCGCCGCCGCCCTGTTCGCCACGTCGCCGGCCGATGCCCGGCTGAACAGCACCGAAACCCGGATGACGCAAATCGTCGATGCGGAGCAGGAGCGCACCGTCGCCATGCTGGAGAAATGGGTCAACCAGAATAGCGGCACGCTCAACATGGAGGGCAACCGCAAGGTCGGCGAAATGCTTCGGGCGGAGTTGGAGCCATTGGGGTTCAGGGTCGAGTGGCTCGACATGAGCAAAGCCGGCCGGTCGGGCCACATCGTTGCCCGCCACAAGGGCAACGGCCGGGGCAAGAAGCTGCTCCTGATCGGTCACCTCGACACGGTGTTCGAGCCGGACTCACCCTTCCAGCGCTGGGAACGGCGCGGCAGCGACGGGATTGGTCCGGGCGCCGGCGACGACAAGGGCGGCATGGCGGTGATGATCGCGGCGCTGCGGGCGATGCAGGCGGCGGGCACGCTGCGGAAGGCCGACATCACCGTCTTCCTGACCGGCGACGAGGAGGATGCCGGCCCGGTCGAAATCACGCGCAGCCATCTGATCGCCGAGGGCAAGAAGGCCGACGTCGCGCTCGACTTCGAAGGCCTGGTCCGGCTCGACGGCCGCGACATGGGATCGACCGCTCGGCGCAGCTCCGGCGAGTGGACTCTGACGGTGACCGCCAAGAGCGGTCATTCGAGCGGCATTTTCACGCCCGGTTCCGGCAACGGCGCCATCTATGAGGCGGCGCGGATCATCGACACCTTCCGGCGCGAGCTGCCCGAAGACAAATTGACCTTCAACGTCGGCCTGATCGGCGGCGGCGCGACGGCGGAGCTGGACTCCGGCAAGGTCCGGATCGCCGCCACCGGCAAGACCAACATCATCGCCGGCACGGCCATTGCCCGCGGCGACCTTCGCGCGCTCAGCCAGGAGCAGATCGATCGCGCCCAGGCGAGGATGCAGGCAGTCGTCGCCCAGCCGCTCAATGGGGCCAGGGCGTCGATCGAATTCCATCCCGACGGCTACCCGCCAATGGCGCCGACCGAGGGCAACCGCGCCATCCTGGCCAAGCTCAACGCCGTCAACCGCGACATGGGCCTGCCGGAGATGGGCGAGCTCGATCCGGTCAAGCGCGGCGCCGGCGACATCAGCTTCGTCGCCGCCGACGTCGACGGCCTGGCGGGCATGGGCCCCGCCAGCCGCGGCGACCATGCGCCCGGCGAGACTGTCGACATCCCGTCCATCTTCAGCCAGGCGAAGCGCGCCGCCATCCTGATGAGCCGGCTGGCCGGCGAGCGGCGCTAGGGGTTGCCCGCGTCCGGTGGCGGTCATGGAAGCCGCGACCGCGGGATTTGGTGATTGCATCGGCCCGCCGTGCGACCCATGCACGCCCCATGAAAAAGGACGGCCTCGACGAGCGGACCGGTTCCGGGCGCGGCTGGGCCAGCGTCGAAAGCTATTTCGCCGCCCTCGCCCGCCGGCGGACGGCGCGGCACAAACGAGAAGGCCGGCCGGGCGGCCGGCTGCCGCCGAATGTGCCAGCCAACACGATCGGGACGATCCCGTTCATCGTCATGATGGTCGCGTTCGCCTTGCTGGTTTTCGCCATCGCCTGGCTCGCCTGGCCGGCGGGCGAAAAGCCCAGGCCGCGCCCCATGGCACAAGAGCTAGGCACGGCGCCTCCAGGGTGGATGGACGAAGCCGAGAAGGAAATGAGCCAGAACCGATGAGCGAACTGAAGAAAAAGCCCTATGAGGCGCTGCTCGAGCCGATGCAGTCCGAGCTTATCGCCGCGGCGCGGTGGGTCACGGCGACCGGGCAGCGGCTCGTTATCCTGTTCGAAGGGCGCGACACGGCCGGCAAGGGCGGAGTCATCCGGGCGATCGCCGACACGCTGAACCCCCGCCAGTGCCAGATCGTCGCCTTGCCCAAGCCGAGCGAAGACGAGCGCACGCAATGGTATTTCCAGCGCTTCGCCGCCCGGCTTCCGGCCGCCGGCCAGATCGCCCTGTTCGACCGCAGCTGGTACAACCGGGCCGGTGTCGAGCGGGTCATGGGCTTCGCCACGGCGGGCCAGGTGGCAGACTTCCTGGAAGCGGCCCCGACATTCGAACGGATGCTGGTGGACGACGGCATCCTGCTGTTCAAATACTGGCTGACCTGCGACCAGGACAAGCAGGAGGAGCGGTTCGCCGAGCGAGTTGAAGACCCACTGAAGCGCTGGAAGCTCTCGCCGATCGACCAGGCGGCGCGAAGCAAATATGCCGCCTACACCAAAGCCCGCGAAGAGATGCTGAAGGCGACGCACACACCCCAAGCGCCCTGGACCCTGGTCAATTTCAACGACCAGCGGCAGGGCCGGCTGACGCTGATCCGCGACCTGCTCGACCGCCTGCCGGACACCAAACGGGCGGAGAACAAGATCGACTGGCCGCCGCTGGCCGGCAGGCCGAAGAAGGAGCGCTTCACGGTCCTGCGGCCTATCCCCGATTATCCGCTCGATTAGCGCTCGGCCGATTTCCACAGCTGAAGAGAGCGCACTGCGGCCGGGAATTTGGGATCGTCGTCAACCCGCGACAGAACCCGCTGCGCCAGCCGCCAGCCGCGGCGGATGCGGCCCTTTCGCCACACGTCCGTCACCCAGAATGTCCCGGACCAGTCCGCGCCGTCGAGCGTCGCCTTGAGGTCGAGCTGCGAGGCGAACAGCGCCAGCGGTCCGACCTTGCGGACATAGATGTCCCCGAAGCGGTAGGACGAGCACAGCCAGCGCTTTGTGGCCGCTTCGAGCCAGCTTTTCTGGTCGAGGATGGCCGGCGGCTTCGAGCCGGACAGCAGGATGAAATCGGACGAGGTGACGGCCTTCAGGGCCCGCGCGTCGCGCTGCACCCAAGCCCGCATCAAGCGGTTTTCCTGCGTTTCGATTTCCGGGGTCAGGTCTGCCATCGGCCAGATCAGTAGCGTGGCGAGACGCGTAGGCAAGGGTGCGAGGGGGCGCCGAAGCCGCTCCAATTCGTCCGCGCATGATCGAGCGATTCTTGCTACGGGTGAGGTTCAGGACCGGCCGGTTGGGGGGAATACCGATGCCATATCCGAAAGCGCATTATTACGTGCTGGCGGTCATCGCCGTCATCATCGCCGGCTTCTGGCCAAGCTATTTCGCCGTGTGGGGAACAGTCCCGTGGCAGTTCCACGCCCACGGCGTGGCGGCCAGCATCTGGGTGCTGATGGTCTTCGGCCAAAGCTGGACCGCGCACCATGGGCAACTGCCGCTGCATCGGGCCGTGGGCAAATCGAGCCTGCTGCTCTTCCCCTTCCTGATCGGCGGGCTGGCGGCGATCATCGACCTGACCGGCAAGGGCTATGTTTCGGGCGACGGCGCGATCCGGCAATTGTTCGGCGCCCAGTTCCTGATCGGGCTGGCGCTCGCCATCGCGGCCTATGTCACCGTCTATTACCGGGCGCTCAAGTTCCGGCGCAAGGTCTGGGTCCATTCGGGCTACATGCTGTCGACGCCGCTGATCCTGTTCGAGTCCCCATTCAGCCGAGTGATGGGGGAGGTCATTCCGGCTTTCACCATCCGCGGTCCGCAGGACTTCGACCGCCTCATCCCGTCGATCGAATCGGCGATGGCGGTCGAGCTGGTCATCATCGCCGCCATCTGGCTGAAATTCCGGGAGCGGGCGACGCCCTTCCTGGTCGCCGGCCTGTTCATCGTGGCGCAGATGCTGACGATGGGGCTGATGCAGGGCAATGCGACGCTCAACGCGATGCTGGTGGTGATCGGCAACGCGCCGAGCGCGGCCGTCGTCGGCACCGGCATGCTGATCGGCGCGGCGACCAGCTGGGCGGGCTGGCGGGCCGGCCTCCGTCCGGTCGCGCCGGTGACGGGCGCCGCGCAGGCGGCTTGAGGCCGCGACCGGCTGACGAGCGCGAACCGGGCCGCTAGGCTCGTCCGGATGGGCAAGCTCTTCCCTTTCCGGCGACGCCCTTCCGCGCCAAGGCCCAGCGTCCCTTTCTGGCCCGAGCAGGACCCGAGGCATGTCACCATCCGTGGCGTGGCGGGGGAGACGGTGCAGTGGCTGGGTCGCCTGCGCCCCTTCATCCTCGGCGGCATCCTGCTCAGCGTCTGGCCGGCGATGGACCCGGCCCTGGTCGAGCCGCCCGCTTTCCTGTCGACCGAGCCCGAGCGCGTCCACGCCCAGTTCACCCGCTGTGGCCGGGGCCGAGGCCAGGCCTGCGTCATCGACGGCGACACGTTCAGGCTTGGCAGCCGCAGGATCCGGATCATCGGCATCGACGCCCCCGAAGTGCATGCCCGCTGCCCGAGGGAGGCGGCGCTGGCCCAGGCGGCGACGGCGCGGCTGCAGGCTTTGCTCAACCAGGGACCGTTCGTCATGGTTGGCCGGTTCGACGACATGGCCGACCGCTATGGCCGGGACCTGCGCCGGATCGAGCGGCGGCGGGCCGACGGCACCGTCCAGTCGATCGCCCAGGAGATGCGGGCGAGCGGCCTTGCCACCCGCTACCTCGGCTACAAGGCAAACTGGTGCTGAACGCCCGGTCGTTCATCCTGCGTTTCACTTGGTCGGGCACAAACGCCGGATGGCGGCGATGATGACCGGCTTTGGCACCGCGGTGGCCCTGCTGGGCGCGCAAAGCGCGGGCTATGGGCCCGCCGTCCCCGCCCCGCCGCCGCCCAGGGTCGAACCCAGGCCGGCCGAGCCCTGCCCGACCGCCCGGCCGACCGCCGACAACCCCGAGATCATCATCTGCGCGCCAAGGCCCGAGGGCTACCGGATCGATCCCGACCTGGTCGAGGCCGAGCGGGCGAAGAAAGCGAACAAGAAGCTCAAGCGGCCGGAACGGATGGTCGACCGGAGCTGCGCCACGGTTGGGCCCATGGGCTGCCGCGACGGCGGCGGCATCAACCTGCTCGCCGCCGCGCTGACCGCCGCCGAGATGGCCAGGCGGGCGGCCACCGGCGGCAATGTCGGCGAGATGTTCATCACCGACCCCCAGCCCGACGAATACCAGCTCTACCTGCAGGCCAAGCGCGAGCGCGAGGCGCGCGAGTCGGCGGCCAGGGCGTCGCAAAGGCCAAAGCCGGACCGCAAATCAACCGACCCCCAGCCCAAATAGTCCGGCTTCACCAGGGAGGGGCCCGCCAGCGGGGCGATTCACGGGAATTTCACCACTGCCCGGTAAAGGGGCGCGGGTGAGCAGGCACTGGAACCCCGAGGACGCGCTGGCGGGCGCGCGGGCCGCGCCGCCCCGGCGGCGCTGGCCGGAAGGCGCGACCGCGGGCGTGGCGCTGGTCGCCGTCGCCTGCGTCGGCATGGCGTTCCTGCTGTACAGGCTGGCCGGCCCGAGGGACGTGATCGGCGGGTAGCGCGACCGCCATCGTCGACAGGCGCCGCGCAGCCCCTATGCTGGCCGGCGCATGACCCACCGAATCTTCACCACCAGCGTCGCCTCCGTCTATCCGCATTATGTCGCCAAGGCGGAAAGGAAGCAGCGCCGGGCCGGCGAGGTCGACGAAATCATCTGCTGGCTGACCGGCTATTCGACCCAGGAGCTGCAGGCGCAGCTGCACCGCGGCGCCGACTTCGCGACCTTCTTCGCCGAAGCGCCGGCGATGAACCCGGAGCGCCGGCAGGTCAGCGGCACGGTCTGCGGCGTCCGGGTCGAGGAGGTGGCGGACCCGCTGATGCGCGAGATCCGGATCCTCGACAAATTGATCGACGAGCTGGCCAGGGGCCGGGCGATGGACAAGATCATGCGGGGGTGAGCCGCCGGGCGCCGGGTCGTCAACCGGCTGATAACCAGTTGCGCCTTATGCTCCGGCCCGAGATGAGCAAGCCGCAGCCGACCCCGCGCAGCAGCGCCGCCGCCCTGGCCCCGGCCGGGCCGCGACCGTCGCGCATCCGCCGCGACCCGCCGCCGCCGGAAAAGCCCAAGTCGCTGCGCGCCTACCCGACGACCGAGCGCGAAAGCTGGGTGGTGGTGATCGGCGTGCTGCTGTTCGCGCTGGCGATCTTCGTCATCTCGCTGGGGGTCAGCGAATATACCAAATGACGGGCCGCAAGGCCGGAAAGACACGAAAGACGCGCCACGTGGGCGTGTCTTTCCGCATTCCGGACCCGGCGAGCGGCGGCCTGCCTGGCCCGTGCCGACCGGTGATGCGGCCATAAGCGACTCCGCCCCAACTGCGAGCCGCGCCTCATGATGCAAAGCCGCTGCTGTAGGACAGCATTTTTTTCAGGCGGAGGGGTGGGGGGGATCCTTCTATCGTCCAGCCGCCGCGATGGCGTCGATTTCGACGAGATAGGCGAAGTGAAGGGCGGGCACGGGGATGACGGTGCGCGTGGGGCGGCGGGGCGCCGCGGATGTCGATGTCGGTGGGTTGGGTCAGGTCTCCACCTTTCTTAATTCGACTTCTTGCAGTCGCGATTCGCCTTCGCAGTCATGGCAATGGCCATAGTCGAATACTGTACCAAGTACCCATTATTGGCTTCCAGCGTCCCAATCCGCCCAAGCATCGCGACTAACATTCCGCCCGCCACAGGTGCCGCAGACGATGTCGATTTTGCTGATGTCTTGCATTGGGCTAGTCTGCCAGCGAGCGGCAGGAGATCCAAGGGGTGGCGGGGAAGAATTGGACCGGTGCTGTGATTGCTGCGGTCCGGCGGCATGTGCATCACACAGGGTCAACGATTTTCAGTCGCCAAGCACTAATCGACGCCGAGATGGGATCGATCATCGCCGCCACCGGCTCGTCCGGTGCAACTCCGTGGCAAACCTTGAGCCGCGAACTCCAACAGTTGCGGGCTCGTGGATTGCTCGAGTTCGTGGGACCAGGCGTTTATCGCTACGCTGGACTGCCCGTAGCTAACGCACCGTTGGGCGCGACCAAAGGCGTGTTCGTCACTGGCTTGCACTCAATCTACGATGATGAGCCCAAGCATTTATATCGTTTCCCAATCAACTACCTTGCGGCTGCCCGACGAATGGTGGGCCAGTGGATCGTCTACCTGGAACCAAGGCGCGCCGGTGGACGGGGCTATTTCGCCGTTGCTAGTGTCCAAAAGATCGAGCCGGACACGTCACGCCCTGGCATGCACCTGGCCCTGATCGAACCCGGCAGCTACCTCGACTTTGGGACTGAGGTGCCGTTCAGCCTCGACAAACTGCCGATGGAACGAGCGCTTCTAAACGATGACGGAACCGTCAAAGGCAGCAAGCAGCTGGCGATCCGGCCGCTTTCCAATGCTGATTTCAATCGGATCGTCGAAATCGGCCTGATGGATGCCGAACCCGAGCTACCACGTGTCGGCCAAGTCGAACCGTTGCCGGCGCTGCTCGGCGAGGCTCCGCAGGAGCCTTTTGAGGGACCGGTTGATCGCGCCACGATGCTAGTCAGTCGCAAGGTCCGCGACGCTAAGTTCAGGCGGGCCGTGCTGCATGTTTATGAGGGGCGATGCGCTTTGACGGGAATGCGCCTTGTGAATGGCGGTGGTCGGTTGGAAACGGAGGCAGCACACATCATGAGCGTCGGGGATGGCGGGCCTGACGCCGTGAACAACGGGATCGCACTATCCGGCACGGTGCACTGGATGTTCGACCGCGGCCTAATCGGGCTAAGCGATGCCGGAAATATCCTGCTTAGCAGCAAGATCAACGATCGCGAGGGCGTTGAGAAAATGATTCATTCCGACCGGCGAGCGCGCTGGCCGTCAGTGCCAGCGTATCGTCCTCATAGTCGCTACCTCGCGTGGCACCGGGATCGGTTTGGCTTTGCTGCCCAAAGTTAGAGCACTGTCACCGATTTCCTCAGTTGAACTAGTGCACTGTCACCGTAATCTCGTCTGCCAATCTCCATCGAAAGGTGAATCTCCCCACAAAAGTTCAACTAGTCGAACCTTTCCGTCTAAATTCTCTGCAAGTGCAGCGCCCCTGATTTTCACATTCGAAAATGCGACCGGCTCCCTGAGCCATTCGGCCAGTTTTCGGATCGTGAGCATCTCGTCTTTGTTTGGGACAATCTTGAGAAGTTCCTGTCCCACGCGAGTCAACGGCGTCGCGGAAATCGGGACCTGAATGTTTGGGTCGGTCAGTCCGACCAATGTATATTTCTCCCCGCGAACTTGAAATCTACCGTGCGCGTCGGTGGTGGGCTGGTAATGGATGAGCCCGGCCGAGCCTGACAGAACTCCAAGGGCTTCAAGGTGTAACATTTGCGGGAAAATGCCTGTT
>DASSPS010000069.1:0-7458 GCA_035699505.1 Sphingomicrobium sp.
TCCCTGAGGCGATTAAATATCCTAGGGGACTGTCCCTGTCCGGACCACTCTCTCTGCATTGGGGTCCGGTGCACATGGTTCCCACCTGACGTTTGTGGCGTCAGAGGATTTCCGGCAAACGGCCACGGTGGTCCCGTCACCCCCCTTCATTCCCGGCCCGAAGCCGGAGCCCGTGCCGCTCGGCAAGGACGCGCTGCGCATCGCCGCGTTGGCGGCGCGAAAGGCGTTTGTTGCGACCTTGTCCGACGCCGACCGGGCAATGCTGGAACGCCGGCTCGCCGAGCGGCTGACGTCGCTCTGCGCCGACGCCAAGGTGGTCGCCGGCTATGCCCCGATCGGGAGCGAGATCAGCCCGCTGGCCGCGATGGAGGAGGCCCGGGCGGTAGGCGCGGTCGTCGCCTTTCCGGCCTTCGCCAACCCCGGCAAGCCCTTCAAATTCCTCGCCGGCGAGCCAGCGAAGAGCGGCCCGTTCGGAATCCTCCAGCCCAAGCTGAGCGCCGTCGCGGTCGTTCCTGACCTGATTCTCGTTCCGCTCATCGCGATCGACGGCCGGGGCACGCGTCTGGGGCGCGGCAAGGGCCATTATGACCGGGTTCTGGCTCCGCTCAAGCGCAAGGGCGCGCGGATCGTCGGCGTCGGTTGGTCGATCCAGCAGCTTGTCGACGACATCCCGCGGGATCCGTGGGACGTGCCGATGGACGGCTTCGCTTCCCCCGACAGCCTGGAATGGTTCCAGCCCGCATGAACTCCGCCGGGCTTTGCGCGTTGATACTTCGCGGTCTTTTACAAGGAGTTAAGCCATGATGCGTAAAGTATTTTTAAACGCGATCGGGATCGCCGCGATGACTGTCGCCACGGCCTCCCTGGCCCAGGGAAACAGTGGCGGCGCCGGCGGCGGGCCGGGCGGCGGCATGGGCGGCGGACCGCCAATGACCCCTCCGGGCCAGATGGGCGGCATCGGCGGCCCGGGCGGAGCTTCCGACTTCGCCCGCGACATCGCCTCGCAAAGAGGTCAGTTCGGACGGGATTTCGGGCAGGAGCAGCGGCTGACCGCGCAGCAACGAGCCGAGGCCTATCGGCTTGAAGCGCAGCAGCGGCGCGCGGACGCCCAGGCGATGGCCCAGGCCGCCCGAAGGGGTCAGCTGCGTGCGTCGGCAGCGCAGATCCGCAGCGAGCTCAAGGAAGACATGGAAGAATGGCGCGACGCTTTCCGGGTGGGCCGCCAGGAATGGCAGGCGATGCGCGATCAGTGGCTTGTCGACCGGTCTTCCCTGACTGCCGAACAGTGGGCGCAGCGCCGGCTCGACTGGTTCGCGATGCGGGATTCGTGGATCGCCAGCCAGAAAGGCTGGGCCCAGGCACGGCGCAACCGTTAGTCGTCGACGGAAGGTGTCTGGTTGACAATGCCGAAGGGCGGCCCGTTGCCGGACCGCCCTTCTCTGACGCTCATTCGTCGGACGGACTTACAGGTTCGTCGACACGTTCGTGAAGGTCGAATCGAGCTTGTTGCCGATGCCCTTCATGGCGCCGATCGCGGCAACCGCGATGAGGGCGGCGATCAGGCCATATTCGATGGCCGTCGCGCCTTCGGCGTTGTTCAACAGTTTCGCAAACCGCTTCATTGATCCCACTCCTAAATTCCCAACGCGTTACTCCCGAAACGCGGTTTACCGTTGCGCGGTTAACGAATGGTTTCCCGGTGATGGCCTTGCGCCCGGCCCGATGCTAAACGGAGACATGGCCGAAGCCGATGCCCCTTCCCCGCGCAAGCTGACAGCTATCGTTCTGATTTTGCTGCTTATCCTGATCTGGGCAGGATTCGTCGCGACTCTGTCCCAGTGGGTGGGACGCCTGCCCGTTTTCGTTCAGGCGCCATTCTATCTGCTCATGGGATTGGCCTGGATCCTGCCGTTGCGCCCCCTGATCCGCTGGTCCCAGTCCGGATCGATCCGGGACAGGGGCCGATAAGGAAATATTGAACCTGGCGTATTAGTGAACTATAGCACCTCTTGTCGATGATGACCCTGACCCTGCCCCTGTCCGGCCTCCGTGCCGCCAAACGCGCCGCTGGCGAGCAGGCCGTGCGGCTGTGGCGCGCCCATCCGCGCGAGACTTTGGCGTCCGGCGTGCTGGCGGCGACGATCCTGGCCCTGGCCAGCGCCGCCTGGGCGGTGCCGTCCCTGACGGCGCTGAACGAGGAATCGGCGAGCGAGGCCGCGCCACCGGCGCCGCCGCCGCTGCTGGTCAAGCCGATCGACAGTGGTTCGGCGCTGAGCGAGAATCTGGCGCTCCCGCTCGATACCGGGCCAAACCCCGCCGCGCTTCCGTTCCAATTGGGCAAGGCCGGCGCGGCGGCGCGCGCCCAGGCGCTCGAGTGCCTGACCGGCGCCATCTATTACGAAGCCGGCAGCGAGGATGCCGACGGGCAGCGCGGAGTCGCTCAGGTCGTGCTCAACCGCGTTCGTCATCCCGCCTTCCCAGCCAGCATCTGCGGCGTCGTCTATGAAGGATCGACCCGCGCCACCGGCTGCCAGTTCACCTTCACCTGCGACGGCTCCCTGCTGCGCCGGCCCGAGGCCGCCGGCTGGGCCCGGGCGCGCCGCGTCGCCGAAGCGGCCCTGAGCGGCAGCGTCTATGCCCCGGTCGGCTGGGCGACCCATTATCACGCCAATTATGTCGTGCCCTACTGGGCTTCGAGCCTGGCCAAGAATGCAGTGGTTGGAACCCACATCTTCTACCGCTGGAACGGCGGCTGGGGCCGCCCGCCCGCCTTCGCCCAGGCCTATGCCCGAAGCGAGCCGAACGGCGCCGCGCTCCGCGCGTCGGCCCTCGCCGTCGACCGGACAGGAATCACGCCGGTCGTGGCCGCCGGACAGGCCGAGGCCATCGCCGAGATTCCAGGCGCCCAGGCGCTGCCGACGGTGCTGACCCGCCGCGGCGAGAGGCAGGTGGCCATCCGCTTCAACCTCGCCGCCCGCGAGGCGGTAGAAAAAGCGGTAGCCACCCCCAAGGCAGAGACGGTCAAGTCAGACAACCTGCGATGGGGCCTGTCGACCGGCACGGCATCGACTGAAAAGCCGCTTGGCAAGGCGTTGCCGGCAATGCTGCCGCCAGCGGCTGGAGCCGATCAGTAAAACACTGAATTTTTTAAGGAATGGCGCGAGTGACGGGGCTCGAACCCGCGACCTCCGGCGTGACAGGCCGGCGCTCTAACCAACTGAGCTACACCCGCGTGTTGGCGAAGGCGGCCAACTAGGTGGCACCCTCCTTAGTGTCAACCGCCGCCTCGGCTTTTTCGTCCTCTTCGTCGCCGACATGAGTCAGCGTCCCGTCCTCGAACAGGAAGCCGGCGATGTCAGGCGTCCCGGCAGCGGCGAAGACGGTCTTCATGATGATCAGCAGCGGCACCGCCAGGAGGGCCCCGGTCGTCCCCCACACCCAACTCCAGAACGACAAGGAGACCAGGATCGCCAAGGGGTTAATGGTCAGCCGCTTGCCGACGATCATCGGCGTGATCAGGTTCGCCTCGATCATGTGCAGGCCGACGAAGATCGCCGGCGGCAGCAGCGCCGACCAGGCGTCCGGAAAGACCATCAGTCCGCCGAAGAACAGCAGGATGGCCGAGGCGATCGGCCCCAGATAGGGGATGTAGTTGAGGACGGCGACAATTCCGCCCCACATGACCGGCGAGTCCATGCCCAGCTGCCACAGGATGGCGGCGGTCAGCGCGCCCAGCGTCACGTTGATGACCGTGATCGTGCCGATATAGGTTGAAGTGGCGTCGACCACCTGCTGGATAACGCGCGCCGTGGTCAGCGCGCCTTCGAAGCTGCCGCGGCTGACGATCGTCTGCTTCCGCATGGCGGTCCAGCCCGCCAGGAAGAAAAAGACCACCAGCAGCGCGAAGAACAGCTGAATGATGATGTGCGGGGCGGAAGTCGTCAGCAGCCCGAACAAAGAGTTGGGGGTTTCGATCGTCACCGTCCGCCCGCTGGGCGGCGTGATCACCACCTGATCGAGAATCCGATCGACGAACCTGTCGAAGGCCTTGTAGAGGTCGAGCACCGGCTCCAGCGCCGCCCTGACCTTGCCGATCCGCTCTGGAATCAGCGCCACCCAGTCGATCGCCGGAAGCACGATCGAAGCCAGCGCGAACACCGCGATGGTCAGGAAAATGATGAGGCACAGGAAGGCGGCGAGCTTCGGCGGCACCCCATGATGCTCGAACCATTCCAGCATCGGCACCAGGGCGATCGCCACGACCAGCGCCGCCGTCACCGGCAGGAAGAATTCCGCCCCGGCGCGGAGCGCGAACGGCAGCGCGACAATCAGCCCGATGCTGCCGACCAGGGTCAACGACGCCAGCAGCCGGTCGCGCTTGATGGCGATCGTCTCGGCGATCAGCCGCGGATCGGGCGACATTTCCGATGTTTTCCGCTTGGTGGCCCGCGCATCCATGGCGCGCAGCATATCGCTGCTGACGCGCAAAACACCACCGCTTTTATGGCGGCAAGCCGCCGGATTGGTGCCCCTGGGACTACCCACCCAAGGGTAATCAAGGATTTACCTGCAAAAGAAGTGGTGTGCCATCTGGCACCGTGCCAAAATCGCACCGATGGCATACCTTTGGCACGGTCGTCGGCATCGTGCCATGTTCTAATTATGTTCTTGACTTTCGGCAGCTAATCGTGCACGAAAAAGCAGTCTCGCGAACTGCGAGCCAAGCAAGCCGCCTTCGGGCGGTTTTTTGTTGCCGAAAGGAATGAGCTTCCAGTGCATTTAATTGCCTGGGTGCTTGGGCACGTCTCGGCCGACGACATTGTAGCAATCATCCACGCTCTTACGCTGCACAGGCTCCTGTGTGGCGGCCTCGCGCTCGAACTGCGCGTCGGCAAGAAGCTGGCTGTGAAAATGTCGAAGGCCGATGTGTCCGACCGCACCCGCTGAACTCGGACACCTCGCTTCATCTCAATGCGATTTCCGAGGCGATTACGTGCGCCTGCTGTAATGTCAGCTTTCGACCCAAAGCGGACATTAGCGCCGCCGTTCGCGCTCATCCGATCGGCGTCAACTGAGGTCGATCAGAACGGGTCAAATCTATTTCAAAGCCTCGCTCACCGTCGCGAACGGCTCGGCGACGAAGCTGACGTTATGAAAGGTCTCGCCGAAAATTGCGTCTGCGACCGCCCGCGCCTCCGCGGCGCTCGAGGAAAAGACAATGATTCGAGCATTGTGGTCCTCCATTGGAAGCCGGCCGTCCTTTTTCGCATCGAGCATAACACCGGTCTCGCGGGCCGACCCAAGTTGGACGGCAGGTATGTTTCGAGCGCCGGCAATCGATCCTGCGGCAAAGGCGGCCTGGGGCCTGGCATCCACCCACACGGCGGTCTTGTCCAAAGCGAGATGCGGAAGTGCCTCCGGAAGCGTCTGAGCGGCGCCGCCGAACAGCCTCCAGCCGGGTGCTCCAAGCTGATAGCGTTGAACGTCCGAATAGCCCTCTTTGATGAGTTCTTCGGCGAGCCGCCGCGACTTACCGCAGGTCGGGCCATTGCAATAAAGCACGACCGCCTTGGCCTTGTCCCCCTTCAGACGCCGCCCAATTTCGGCGACGTCGGAAACGTACCGATGCGGCGGCATCCCCGGCGTGTGTGCGACATTCACTGCGCCCGGAATGTGGCTGATCGCAAACTCTTTACGCGGACGGGCATCGAGCAGAATCGCGCCCTTTCCGAGTGCCTGAAGTAACTCGTTCGTCGACAGGTCCTTGGTCTTCTGCGCACCAACGTCGGCCTTCGCGTCGAGGAGCGTCTGCGCCTCAGCCAAAGCCGGCACGCACAGAAACAGCAGCCCTGCAGTGATGAGCCTGAGCATTGTCCGCTCCTTGCCTTGAGCTATGCCGCTCTTTTAGCCACCGATTTGACAACAGCCAAGAAGAGGTTCCCGGCGCAACAAGACCTAGTGTCCGCTTTCCCCTCAAAACAGACGTTCTCCGATTCTTGTGCTAACTGACTCGTCCGCTCGGCAAGCAGACTCTGGTTCGCAAATGCATCAGGAGGAGGCGACAGATGAAGTTCTACGACAGCTTCGGAATGAACCCGCGGATTGTCCGGTTCTTCCTGCTCGAGAAGCATATCGAGCTTGATCGTGAGGAGGTCGACATTTTCGCGATGGAGAACCGGCGCGAGCCCTATCTCAGTCGCAACCCGTCCGGCCAGACGCCACTGCTCGAGCTCGACGACGGCACCTGCCTCGCGGAAACCGGCGCCATCTGCGAGTATCTGGAAGAGAAGCATCCGGAGCCAGCGCTGATCGGCTCGAACGCCGAAGAACGCGCGGTGACGCGCATGTGGTGGCGGCGAGTCGAGATTAACGTCTGCTTGCCCATGCTCTACGGCTTCTACTTCGGCGAAGGGCTCGAGATCTTCCGGGAACGGACTCACTGCATCCCTGAAGCGTCGGAAGGGATGAAGGAGCGTGGCAGCAAGGGCATGCGCTGGATCGACGGGTTGATCGAGGACGGCAAGTGGCTTGCCGGCAGTCGGTTCACGGTCGCCGACATTTGCCTCTATTGCTACATCGACGCGCTCAAGGGCATCGGCCAGCCGATCCCCGACGGCTGCTCGAGGCTCGACGCCTGGTTCACCCGCGTCGGGCTTCGGCCCGCGGCGACACCGAGTGTGTCGCAGGCGTTGCCTATCGGGCTGACAGGCTAAGCGCCGGGCCAAGAAAAGCCGCAGCCGTTTGCGAATGTCCGCTTTCGACCCATTGCAGACATTAGAGACGGTCCGTTAAGAGCCGTTATGGCTAAGCGAATTTTATGGACGCTGCTGGCGCTGCAGCTGCTGCCGAGCTGCTCCTCAGAACCGTCAAGTCAACAGACGCCACCGGTGAAATTCGACCACATCATTGTGGGCGTGAGCAACCTTGAGGCTGGCATTCAAGACCTCGAACAACTCACAGGTGTTCGCGCTGAGCTTGGCGGTGTCCACCCCGGAGAGGGGACACGAAACGCACTCATCTCACTCGGAGAGGGCGCTTACTTGGAGCTATACGCGCCTAACCCCGAAGAGACTATCGTCTCTCCAATTGTCACTGAACTTCAAAACCTCCAGCGCTTGAAACCGATGTACTGGGCCGTTTCCACTACTGATGTTAACGCGCTTCGTGCCCATTTCGACACACGCGGGCTTCCGCTGAGCTTGCCGGAAGCTGGCTCGAGAGTTCGTCCGGATGGATCAGTTGTGAAATGGGTGATGTTTTACTTCGGGAAATTCGATCACTCACTGGCACCATTCTTTATTCGGTGGGAGCAGCCGGAACTGCATCCATCGCGAACTTCCCCTGGCGGATGTAAGCTAGTTTCGATCCGCTTACAGGATCCGGCTCCCATGGAGCTTAAAGCAGCGATCCAGCCGCTAGGATTAGGTGTCCCGGTCGATCAAGGCACGGAGAAGCAGA
>DASSPS010000070.1:0-13421 GCA_035699505.1 Sphingomicrobium sp.
TGTGCATCGGTGGGGTTGGATGCGTCGGCGCACCGCTCCCGGCAATGGTTGATTGCCGCGCCCGCCGTCCCGATAATGTAGGGCGATGGACCATTATTCGCTTTTCCCAGACCGCCAGTCGCCCCTGGGCGAACGGATCAACAGCCTTTGGGATCGGGGCGTGCGCCTCGCCCGCCGCGTGGCGGTTGCCTTCGGCCTGTCGACACTAGTCGCGATCTGGGTCGGCGCAGCCGTCACCAACAACGCCTTCGCGCAGATTTTCGTGACGGTGCTTGCAGCGTTAGGCCTCTGGCTGCCGACCCTTTTCCTGGTCTTCAGCGTCGAACGATTCTTTCACCGTTTCCGGCGCCAGCTGGCGAGCGGAGCGACCATCGACGTGGCCGCGTCCCCGGCGCCAGCCGATCAGTGGCAACGGTTGGCGGCGCTTGCCCCAGGCCAGCGAGACAGGCTGAACGCCATTCGGCGGTCGCTGGAAACGTCTCGAACATCGCTTGGCTCGGCCGAGCTCAACCCCGGCGCGCGCGACTTGTGCGTGCTGATCGATCGGCGGCTGCCCGAGCTGATCGAGCATCAGCTGGACTCGCTGCCGCCGGATGACCGCGGCCGCGATCGCCAGATCGGCGATCTGATCGACCTTGTCGAGCAATTTGCCCGCCATTGCGGCCGCGCGCGGGAAGGCGACACGCCGGACTCGGCCTATCAGGCGGAAATCCTCAGGCGCCGGTTCGAAGAGCAATTGGGCGACGGCGGCCTGCGCCCTCAGTAAGCGCGCGAGACGGCGAATTCCGCGGCCTCGACCAGCGCCGACTTCGCCTTGCACGTAGGAAAGCGCGCCAGCGAGTCGATCGCCCGCCGGCCGTAGAGCCGGGCCTGCTCCATCGTGTCCGACAGCGCGCCATTCTGCCGGAGGATCGAGATTGCCTGCGCGAGGTCGTCGTCGGACACCCGATCGCCGGCGACCGCAGCCCGCCAAAAGGTCCGTTCGTCGGAAGTGCCCCGGGCATAGGCGAGGATCAGCGGCAGGGTCATCTTGCCGTCGCGGAAATCGTCGCCGACGCCCTTGCCCATGGTTGCCTCGTCCGACAAATAATCGATGACGTCATCGACCAGCTGGAAAGCGATTCCGAGGTTGCGGCCGTAGCTTTCCAGCGCCTGCTCCGTTTCGTCGCCGCTTTCGGCGACGACGGCGGAAATCCGGCAGGCGGCGGCGAATAGCGCGGCGGTCTTCGCGCCGATAATGTCCAGATATTGTTCCTCGGTCGAATCGATCCGCCGCTGCGCGGTTAGTTGGTCGACTTCGCCCTCGGCGATGACGGCCGAGGCCGAGCTGAGAATTTTTAGCACCTTCAGGCTGCCGTCCTCGACCATCAGCTCAAAGGCGCGGCTGAACAGAAAATCGCCGACCAGAACGCTGGCCGGATTGCCCCAGATGATGTTGGCGGTCTGCCTGCCGCGGCGCATGCCGCTGCTGTCGACGACATCGTCATGAAGCAGGGTGGCGGTATGGATGAACTCGACGGCGGCGGCGAGCTTGTGATGGCGGGTGCCGGAATAATCGAGCAGGTTGGCGCAGGCCAGGGTCAGCATCGGCCGCATCCGCTTGCCGCCTCCAGCGATGAGGTGGCCGGCCAATTCCGGAATCAGAGCCACCTTGCTCTGCATCCGTTCCAGGATGACGGCATTGACGCCGTTCATGTCGGCGGCGACGAGCGCCATCATCGACTCCAGCGACGGGGTTCGGGCGGGCTGAAGCTTGTGGATCGTGGCGCTCACGGCGCCGCCCTAGCCGCGCTTCGCGCTTTAGCAAAGGCCGCGCCGCGGCGGCATCGTCCGCAGGCTAGCCGCGGGGCAGCGACAGCCGGGCAAGCAGGCCGCCGAGATCCTCGCTTTCCTCAAGGCGGACCAAGCCGCCGTAAATCTCCGCGACATCACGGACAATGGCGAGGCCGAGTCCCGTCCCAGGCTTGCCGGTCGTGTCGAGCCGGGCGCCGCGCTGGAACAGCAGGCCCCGCGCCGCTTCCGAAATGCCCGGCCCATCGTCCTCGATGAGGATATCGACGGTCTTGTCGTGCGGCTCGACGGTGACGAACACCCGGCCCCCGCCATATTTGGCGGCATTTTCGACAAGGTTGCCGATCATCTCGTCCAGATCCTGGCGCTCGACCCTGACCTGCGCCTTGCGATCGCCGGCGATGTCGACCGTGACACCTTCGTAAAGCCGGTCGACGGCCCGCTGGACCGCGTCGACGCTTTCCCAGACGATGGCGCGGGCATGGGCCGAGGTCCGGCGGCCGATGGCTCGGGCCCGGGCCAGATGGTGGTCAACCTGGCGGCGCATGATCAACGCCTCGCGGCAGACGGTGTCGGCCAGGTCCGGCGCCCTGGCGGTGGCCGAATTGGTGATCACGGTCAGCGGCGTCTTCAGCGCATGGGCAAGGTTGCCGGCGTGGCGCCGCGCTTCCTCCGCCTGCGCCTCGCTATGGGCGAGCAATTGGTTGATCTCCTCGGTCAGCGGCCGGATTTCGGTCGGGAACTCGCCGCCAATCCGGGTCTTTTCGCCAGACCGGACCTGCGACACCTCCAGCCGGACCCGGCGCAGTGGCCACAGGCCGTAGAAAGTCTGCAGCGCCGCCAGCACCAGCAGGCCGACACCCAGGGCCGAGAAGCTCCAGAACAGGGTCGATCGCACTTCGCGGATCTGCTCGTCGACCGTCTCCCGGCTTTGCGCCACCTGGAACCGCCAGCGGACGTTGGAGCCGGGCAGCTGGACATCGCGCTCCGCCACGCGGAGCGGCTCGCCGGCGAATTCGGGACTGTCATATTTGTGGACGTCGACGTCGTTGTGGAGCGAGGAAACCCGCAGACGCCGGTCCCACAGGGATCGCGACGGGAAGGTGTCGGCGCCCTCACCGCTGACCTGAAAATAGACTCCCGAATAAGGCTCGATGAACCGCTGGTCTGCCGGCGGGCGGTTGAACCGCACCTCGCCGTCCGGGCCAATCTCCGACGCGGCGATCATCGCGTTGAGCACATATTCGAGCTGGTCGTCGAAGTTGCGGACGATGGATGCGGTCTGCACCCGATCGAGCGCAAACCCCCCGATCAGCAGCAGAAGCGTGATCCACAACGCCGCGACGACGATCATTCGCCGGGTCAGCGAGCCGATCCGTGGACGATTTCGGCGCTCCGGCACTTCGGCCGCCGCCGTCACCGGGGCGGCGGCATCGTTCACGCGCCCGGATCCTCGAGGCTGTAGCCGAGACCGCGGATGGTGGTGATGACATCGGCGCCAAGCTTCTTCCGGATGCGCGTCACGAACACCTCGATCGTGTTGGAATCGCGGTCGAAATCCTGGTCATAAATATGCTCGATCAGCTCGGTCCTGCTGACCACCTTGCCCTTGTGGTGCATCAGGTAGCTGAGCAATTTATACTCCTGGGCGGTGAGCTTGACCGGCTCGCCGGCCTTGGTGACCTTGCCCGAGCGGGTGTCGAGGCGGATGTCACCGGCCTTGAGTTCCGAGCTGGCATTGCCCGACGACCGGCGGATCAGCGCCCGCAGCCGGGCGATCAGTTCCTCGGTCTGGAACGGCTTGGCGAGATAATCGTCGGCGCCGGCATCAAGCCCGGCGACCTTGTCCGACCAGCTGTCGCGCGCCGTCAGCACCAGGACCGGCATCTTGCGGCCTTCCTTGCGCCAGCGGTCCAGCACCGTCAGCCCGTCGACCTCGGGCAGGCCGAGATCGAGGATCACGGCGTCATAGCTTTCGGTTTGCCCCAGGTAATGACCATCCTCGCCGTCGGTGGCGAGATCGATGGCGTAGCCGGCGCCCTCCAGGGTCGAGCGCAATTGGCGCCCGAGATTGGGTTCGTCCTCGACAATCAGCACGCGCATGCGCGGGTCCTTTTAAGCGTCTTTGGCTTCAAAACACCCGCGAAGCTGAACGGTTGCTTGAGCGGAACGAAAGCTGGTGGATATGCCGCAAATGTCAATGCGGACGGCGTAAGTTCACTATTGTCCCTTTGAACGCGACCATTTTTGCGACTTTAGGGAAGCGTGCGGAGTGCTCACGGGGCGACGGGCAGGTCGGACGGTTAGAAAGAGCGCGCCCGACGATGACAGCGCAAAGCCAAATAGGACAGGGGCATTCATGCGACGGTTGCGGTAATTCGGACGAAGCCCCGGTGCGTTCAGGAGATGCCTACCGCGAGCGGCCGACGATCCTGCCCGTTTCCGGGTCGACGTCGACCCAGAAGACCTTGCCGTTGCGCATGAACTTCAGGCGGTAGGTGTTGCCGTTGAATTCCGGGCCGAGATAATCGGCGCCGCCGGTGAAGGGCATGACGCGCTGCTCGATCTTGGGCAGCGGCATCGACTTGCCGTTGCGCACCGCCTCGCCGACGCGGTCCTGGTCGCGCGGCGGCTCGGCCAGCGCCGGGCTGGCGACAACGCCCATGGCAATCGCCGCGGCGCAAAGGGTACGGAACAGGCTCAACTCGGGTCTCTCTTCGCCGTTCGGTCTAGCACAAGCCATTGAATGACCTATGAATGGCTCGTTCGGACTGATGACAGGGGCAGCGGCGAAAGTCCAAGCTGGCCACGCTGCCGATTGATCATCGCCCGATACCGCCGGATGATATCGTCGAAGCCGACATCGCCGACCAGAGGCCGGAACAGCGCAGTCTCGCTGACGTCGCGCTGCAGGATGGTGAAGATGCAGGTCGGGGCACAGCGGTCGAGCAGGCGCACGGCGCGTCGGCGATCACCGTCCGCCATCGCTACGCTGGCCCCGGCGTAGCTTTCCCACTGGTCGCCGCCGGGCCGTGCTTTTGCGCTCAGCACCGTCCTTTCCATCAGGTCGCGAAGCTTTCGGGCATCGGCTTGCCGTCCGGAGTCGCGCATCGCCACCAGCAAGGGCTGCGGGTACAACGTCAGGAAGCCGCCTTCGCGGATAAACTCCTCTACGCTGTTGTAGCTGGAATCGAACTGCCGCAGGAGGAAGCGTGACCGGCCACCGGATACCAGCCGTTCGGCCGCGGCGAGCGATTCATAATGACGACGCCAGAAATCGTCGCCGAGCTTGCGGACCCGGCCCTCAAGCAGATCGAGATCGCCGACCAGCACATCACGTCGCAGGCTATCCTCGTCGGCGACGAGGCGGAGGGCAGCCCCGTTCTCGCCAAGCGCCGTCAAGCAGAACAGGAGCACGTTGCGCTGCTGCGTGTTGATGTCGGCCACCGGAACGACGCCGAAGTTGCGGACGCAGCCGACATTGTCGTCGCGGAGGAAGGCATAATAAGCGCGCACGTAGCCGAGATCGCGAGCGCTCGGCCCGCGCGCTGCGAAGGCCGCGATATGCCGCTGGATATCCTCGTGCCGGTTAAGCTCGTTCGCGGCGCGGATCAGGTTGATCATCGGCAGCGCCGCGATCGGTTCCAGGCGAACGGCCTGGAGCTGCTGGGCGTAAGCAAGCTCGTAGCGATCCTCGAACTCCAGCGCCCGCCCGAGCCGGGTGCGATGCAGATAGTTGCCGGGCTCCAGCGCCACCGCGCGGGTCAGCGGGGCAATGGCCTGTGCCGTTTCCATGTAGCTGGCCCCGAGCGCCGCATATCCGCCAGCCAGGTTCGGGGCCAGGCGAATCGAGCGGTTGGCGTAGGCCCGCGCTTCTTGCCGCGCCTGCGCGGTCGGCAAAGTGCCGCCGACATAGGGATGGTCCGAAGCAGCCATGGTCGCTTCGCCGAGCGCGGCGAGGGCAACGGCGTTGTCGGGTTGGGACACCACCAATTCCAGGAGGATTCGCCGAGCCTCGAGCGCCTCCGCCGGGCGGTTTAGCAGGATCAGGCGCCGGGCCTCGGCCAGCCTTTCGCCGGCGGCTCCTTCATACCAGCGTGACAGATTGGCGTTGCTGCTTGGAAGCGCGAGCGAGTCGCGAATCCGCTGGACAAGATCGCGCGTGATACGACTGCGGAACGAGGAGCGCCGTGAGGCATCGACGAGATAGTGCGCGGCCCAGAGCTCGGAGCCGCTCGACGCGTCGGTCAGACGGGCGACGATGCGATCCTTCTGGCCGACAGTCGCAATCGTGCCCGACAGCACGAGATCGACTCCAAAAAGCTGCTTGAGCGACCGGCTGCCGTGGCTGGCCGGGCCGATCTGTCGTGACGATCCTTCGCCAAGCATCCGGACCTGCGGCTCGGCCCGCAAGGTATCCCGAATGGCCTGGGCAAGATATTCGCCGAACAGAATCTGGCCGTCACTCTTCGCCCCGTCGAACGGCAAAATGGCGACAGTCTGAAGCCGCCGAGGTCGGTCACCGCCAACGAAAGCCAAGGCGATGACGACCACGCACGCCAATGCGACCAGTGGCGCAAGCCAGTGCAGGCGGCGACGCGAAGCGGGCTTGAGCGGCAGCGGGGCGACCGGAAGGTGCGCCTCGCCCCATTTAGCGCGTTCAACCCGCAGCCACTCATCCAGGACGGGATCGATATGATCCAGCCCTTCGAACAACTCTCCCGCTGGCCGGGCGAGGGTGGGGTCGGTGAGGTCCGTGCGGACAGCGGGGCCAAGCGCGACCCGCTCGCGATCGACGGCAAGAAGTTCTTCGAACCGATCCCCGAACTGCTCCTTGAGGTCGGCGAGCAAGGTCCTGAGGCTGGCCCGCGCCTGCTCCTCCTGGCGGTCGCTCCATAACAGGTCGATGATCTTGACTCGGGCCAGCGCGCGTTGCTCGGCGGCGAGCACGGCAAGCAGGGCACGCCCTTTCTTGCTTTTCGGAGTCCTGTCGACGTCGCCGAGATAAAGCCGAACGTCGCCACGGCAATGCAGGGCGAAGGTGTCTCGCGCCGCTTCAGCCCCACCATTTACAAGACGCGTCACCCGCACTCCCCCGTGCAGACCGGTGGCGCTTGATATCACGGCGCCGAGTAACGGCAAATTTTTCGCTGACGTGCGTGTTTACCGCAAGTTTAACGCTGCGCTCACGATGCGCTCACGGGCCCGTGCCACGACTCGCCTCGATCCATCGGTGCCGAGGAGCGAGCACATGGCGAATTTGAAGGGGACGAACAAAGCCGACACGCTGCGGGGCACGGCCGGAAACGACCGGATCCAGGGCCTTGGCGGCAACGACCGGCTGTTCGGCGACGGCGGCAACGATGCGCTTGATGGCGGCGGCGGCGACGACCTGTTGCAGGGCGGTGCCGGATCGGACACGATCGATGGCGGCATCGGCAGCGACACGATCGATTATTCCGACCGCACCGGGGGCATCAGGGCGGTCATCGTCGAGTACCGGACGGACACCAGGGGCAATGGCACCGTCGAGGAATATGATGCCAACGGCGTCCTTGTCAGCACCGACACGGTCACCAACATCGAGAACATTACCGGCGGGTCGGGCAACGACTATATCCGCGGCAATTACGCCTTCAACGTCCTGCGCGGGGGCGATGGGCGGGACCTGATTATCGGCGGCGACGGCAGCGATGCCCTTTACGGTGACGGCGGCGACGACCTGCTGAGCGTTGGCGGAGGCAATACGTTGATCGATGGCGGCGCCGGTGTCGACACCGTCTTTTGGGAATTGGCATCCTATTACGACACCATCGTCGATCTTGAAGCAGGCCAGATTACCTATCGAACCAACAGCTATGTCGAGACACTGGTCAGCATCGAAAACGTCCGCGCCGGCTGGGGCGACGACTGGATCATCGGAAACGCCGCCGACAACGCCGTCCAGGCTGGACCGGGTGACGACATCGTTGACGGTGGGGCCGGGGATGACCTGTTGATCGGCAATGACGGTCGCCCGTCGGGCGCGTCAGGCGATTCCGACAACGACCGGCTGGACGGGGGTGTTGGCAATGACCTGGTCGTGGGCGATGAGGGCGACGATCTGCTGACCGGCGGCAGCGGCGCAGACCAGTTTCAATTCGACGTCGGGTCGGGCCACGACATGGTCACCGATTTCGAGAGCGGCGTCGATTCGATCGCGCTGTTTGGCGGGTTGACGATCGCCGCCTGGGAGCTTCGCGACAGCGATGGCGACGGCAGTACTGACAGCCAGACCGCCATCCTGAGCGACGGTTCGACCATCATGTTCCTCGGCCACGCCAGCATCCCGGACCTTAATTTGACGATGTCGTCCGAGGCGCTCAATCATATCGAGCTGTCCTGGTTCTGAGGTCACAACAACCCCACGGGAGGAAGACAAAATGGGCAAGCCTTCAAGCGGTGGAACCAATGTCCTGAAAGGTACGCGGGGCAATGACACGCTGACCGTCACGCAGCGCGTCAATGAGGCCTGGACGGTCGACGGCGGCGCCGGGAACGACAGGATTACCGGAGGAAACGGGGCCGATACGCTTCTGGGCGGCGGCGGTAATGACACAATTTTCGGATCAGCCGACGATGTGCGGCTCGATGGCGGCTCGGGTTACGACACGCTGGATTTAAGCTCGGCGACGGGACCGGTCCGCTATCTCGGTTCGTACGGGGGACAACTGACCTATTGGCCCGATTCCACACCTGAAACCTACACCATCGCGTCTGGCTTCGAACATGTCATTGGAGGCGCTTATTCGGATTATCTGTCCGGCTCAGTCTACGCCGACACGCTGAACGGAGCCGGTGGCGTCGACTATCTGACCGGCGGTCCAGGCGACGACACGCTGATCGGTGGTGACGGCGCCGATTATTTCGAATTCTCCCATCAGGACAGCGGGAACGACCGCATTGCTGACTTCGCAGTCGGTCAGGATCACCTGTTTTTCTATGGGGTGGCACAGCCGAACCAATCGGCGATTTATGTTCAGGGCGACAACCTGGTCGTGCCCTGGTCCGGAGGAACCGTTACGCTGACCGGGCTCGGCGACCTTGACCCGGCCGCCTATGCAAGCCTGTTCACCCTGACCAATGGGTCGATCTCCGTCGTTGGGTGAGTCCATCGCCCGATTGAGTGGCTCGACCGGCTAGCCTAAGCGGCCGCCATGGCGGCGGCGATCCTTGCTTATGAAGACTTGGGCCTCGTCCAGGGCGAGGGCTGGCTGTTCCGCGGGCTCGACATCCATATCCGGCCGCGCGACCGGCTGGCGCTGATCGGCCGCAACGGGGCGGGCAAGACGACCCTGCTCAAATGCCTGGCCGACCTCATCGAGACCGACGAAGGCCGGCGGACGATCGTGCCCGGCAGCCGGGTCGTCCTGCTCGAGCAGGATCCGGACATGGGCGACCATGCCACCCTGTTCGACTGGGTGCTGGACGGGGCCGACGCGCCCGAAACCCACGATGTCGCCGCGATCGCCGACCAAATCGGCCTCGACCTCAGCCGGCCGGTGCTGACCGCCAGCGGCGGCGAGCGGCGGCGGGCGGCGATCGCCCGGGCGCTGGCGCAGGACCCGGACGTGCTCCTGCTCGACGAGCCGACCAACCACCTCGACCTGGCCGGCATCGAGTGGCTGGAGAACTGGCTCAAGCGTTTCACTGGCGCCTTCATCGTCATCAGCCATGACCGCACCTTCCTGACCCGGCTGACCAAAAGCTGCCTGTGGCTCGACCGAGGCACGGTCCGCCGGGCCGAGATCGGCTATGGCGGGTTCGAGGCCTGGACCGAGAAGGTCTATGAAGAGGACGCGCGCGCCGCCGAGAAGCTGGACGCCAAGCTGAAGCTGGAATTGCACTGGCTGCAGCGCGGGGTGACGGCGCGGCGGCGACGCAACCAGGGCCGGCTGGCCAGGCTGCACGAGATGCGGGCGCAGCGGGCGGCGATGCTCGGCGCGGCCGGCACCGCCAAGCTGGCGCTGGCCAAGGACGACGTCCGGTCGAAGGCGGTGATCGACGCCCAGGACGTCTGGAAAGGCTACGGCGAGCGCACCATCGTCCGCGACTTCAGCCTGCGCGTCCAGCGCGGCGACCGGATCGGCATCGTCGGCCCGAACGGCGCTGGCAAGACGACTCTGCTCAAGCTGCTGACGGGCGAACTGGCGCCGGACCGCGGCACGGTCACCATCGCCAAGACGCTGTCGGGGATCGTCATCGACCAGCAGCGCAAATTGCTCGATCCGGCCAAGAAAGTGCGCGACATCCTGGCCGACGGCGGCGACTGGATCGAGGTGCGCGGCACGAAGAAGCATATCAAGGGCTATCTCAAGGAGTTCCTCTTTTCACCCGACCTCACCGACGCCCCGGTGGGGTCGCTGTCGGGCGGCGAGCGGTCGCGGCTGCTGCTGGCCCGCGAATTCGCCCGCGAGGCCAACCTGCTGGTGCTCGACGAGCCGACCAACGACCTCGACATGGAGACGCTGGACCTGCTGCAGGAGGTGATCGCCGACTATGACGGAACGGTGCTGATCGTCAGCCATGACCGCGATTTCCTCGACCGGACGGTGACGATCACGCTCGGCGTCGATGGGTCGGGCACGGTCGACGTGGTCGCCGGCGGCTATGAGGAGTGGGCGAAGAGAAGATCCTCCCCTTCAGGGGGCGGTGGCGCGGAGCGCCGGAGGGGGAATACGGGCTCGACCACCCCCTCGGTCAGCGTCGCTGACGGCTCCCCCAAGGGGGGAGCGACGGTTCCACGCAAACTCTCCTACAAGGACCAGCGCGACTTCGACCGGCTGCCGGCCGAGATCGAGCGGATCGAGCGCGAGATCGCGGCCGCCGAAGCGGCGTTGCACGACCCCGACTTGTATACCAAGGACCCCGGCCGTTTTGCCGACCTGACCAAGCGAGTGGCGTCACTCAATGACGAAAAGGACGCTGCCGAACTGCGCTGGCTCGAGGTGGCCGAAATGGCAGAGGCGCTGGCCAGCTAGGCGGCCGCGTGGCGCGCTTCGGCGTCGGCCATCATTGCCTTGAACCGCGGGTGGTCGCGCACCGGGTCCATGTCGGGATCAACCTGGCAATGCTTGAGTTGCGAGGGCGACACTTCCTCGAAATAGGGACCGAGCAGTGCAATCGCGCCTTCATTGTCGCCCAGATAGGTCGCCAGCGCACAGGCAAGGTTGTAGCGCATCGTGAAATTCTCGGGGTCGATGAGGAGCGCGCGATCGATCCATTCCTTGGCCCGATCGGCTTCGCCGAGGACCGCCAGCGAACAGGCCCCGTAGCCGAGCGCGGCACCGTTGCTCTGGTCCTGGGCGATCGCCCTTTCTGACCTGGAAAGGACCATCTGCGCGGCGCGTTGAACCCCGGCCATGTCGCCAGTGGCTTGGTAACAGGTCACCAGCAGACCGGCGTTGTGATAGTCGGCGTCCATCAGCGCGACCGCCTTCTCGAAGTAAGGGATCGCATCCTTGATTCGCCCCTGCTTGAAGGTCAGGACGGCGGCCTCGCCATTCGCTTCCCAGGATTCAGGCGCGATCGCCAGCGCGGTCGCGATCGCCCGCGACGCTTCCTCCGGCTTGCCCCCTTCCTGAAGGTAGCGCGCCTTGACGCAATGCGGCTCTGGCAGGCTGGGGTTGAGCTCCATCGCCTTTTCGGCGGCCGGAAGAGCATCGACGTCCTTGTTGTAGCGGAAGCGGAGTTCGGCCTGCGCCAGCGCCATCAGCGCCCAGGCTTGCGCATAATCGGGATCGACCGCCGTCGCCTGCTTGCAGATGCGGATCACGACTTCGTCGCGGCGGCTGTTGCCATCATTGCCGGTGATCCACTGCTGGCGGGCCATCAGGTAGAGATTGTACGCATCAGCGCTGTTCGTGCCGCGCTGCTCGATCGCCTTCTTTTCCCTGGGCAGCAGCTTGACCCGGAGCGCCGCTACAATGGCCTTTGAAATTTCGTCCTGGATGGCGAAAATGTCGTCGAGGTCGCGGTCGTATCGATCCGCCCAGACATGGTCGCCTTCGGTGCCGTCAATCAGCTGCGCGGTGATCCGAACCCGGTTGCCGGCCTTGCGGACGCTGCCCTCCAGAATGTGACTGACGCCCTGTTCAGCCGCGATCTTCTTCACATCAATCGCGGCCCCCTTGTACGTGAACGCCGTATTTCGGGCGACCACCGACAAGGCAGACACTTTCGACAGATCGGTGATGATGTCCTCGCTGATCCCGTCGCTGAAATATTCCTGTTCCGCATCGCCGCTCATGTTGGCGAACGGCAGGACGCAGATTGAAATCCTGTCCTTCTTCTTGCCGGCCTGGGCCGGAACGCCCGACGGGGTGCCGACCAGCGCCGAGACGCTGGATTCGACCTTTTGCCAGGCCGGGCTGTCGACCTCCCCTTTCCAGCCGCGCAGGTCCGCGCATTGGATCTGGTTGAAGGGCATTGGCGGCATCGTGCCGTCGACGCTGAGTTGGACGAGCGTACCCGCTTCCCGCGCGGCATCGGCTTCCGCCCGCACCCATTGCGAGCGAAGCGCATCGAGCGACCAGACGACCAGGACGGCCTTGGCCGACTTCAGCCGTTCTTCGATGACTTCGCCATAGGCCAGGTGGGCGGGAAGCTGATCGTCGCGCCACACGTCATAGCCACGCGACTGCAGCGCCGCGCAGAGTTGCCGCGCTTCATCTTCAGTTGACCGGGCATATGAAATGAAGACGTCAGGCAAAGCGCCGCAACCCCCTTCCGTCGCCATCCTTACGAGCGGGTGAGCGGAATCAGCAAGGAAAAGGTGAGGGTTGGCCCCGCCTTCCGGATCACCGGGAGGCTGACGCACCCTGTTAACATTAATTGACTTCCTTTGGCTTTCGGAACAGCATTCCCTGTTGGCGCTGCAAAGGGGATGCAAGATGGCCGCAATTTCCAACAATAACAGATATTTAATTTCGGTCGCCGGAGTCGTTTTGATCGCCGCGGGCGCTTATTCGCTGGGCCGCGTCTATCCGCCGCTTGGACCGACCGCCGGCACGATCACGCCGGCAAACCGCTACACGGCCAACCAGATCAATGATCATGACGTGACCCTTGGCGATACGGGCGTCGCGGAACTGATGCAGACCGACGCCTTCGAACTGCTGGTCAAGGACGCCAATTTCCGCGCCCTGGCGAGCGATCCCGCCTTCGCCGCGCTGGCCAGCAATCGTGAAGCCCTGATGGCGCTTTCGCAGAATGCGGCTGCCTTCGAGCAGCTCGGTCGAAGCCCGCAGGCGTTCGAAGCCTTGTCGCAAAGCGCCGCCGCGGCGAACAAGGCGGCGCAGATGAATGCGGCCGCCAACGCTGAAGCACTCAGCGTCATGGCGCTGAAGAGCAAGGCGTTCGAAGCACTCGGCAAATATCCCGAGGCTTTCGCGGTTATGGCCCGCTATCCGGGCGCCTTCGAGGCACTTGGCAAATATCCGGGCGCCTATGAGGCGATGGTCAAGCAGCCCAAGGCCTTCGAGCAATATGCGAACAATTTCGCCGCGTTCAGGATGGCGGCCCAGAATGGGTCGAACCCGGCCATGGCCGGACGGGAGAAGGCGTTCGAGGCGCTTGCCAACGATGCCGCC
>DASSPS010000071.1:0-3925 GCA_035699505.1 Sphingomicrobium sp.
GCCATGTTCGACGTCGAGGCCTGGCTGGCGCAGGAAGTGGCGACCGAATTCGCCCGGGCCGAGGGCCTGGCCTTCGTCAAGGGCACCGGCGCCAACCAGCCACTGGGCTTCATCAGCTCGCCCAACGCGACGACGGCCGACGGGGTGCGGCCGATGGGCACGCTGCAGACCATCGGCACCGGCGTCGCCGGCGCCTTTCCGGCGAGCAATCCGGCGGACAAGCTCATCGACCTGGTGCAGACCTTGCGGTCGCCCTACCGGCAGGGCGCGGTGTTCGTGATGAACAGCGCGACCGCCGCGGCGATCCGCAAGTTCAAGACCAGCGACGGCGCCTTCCTGTTCCAGCCGAGCCTGGCGGCGGGCCAGCCGGCGACCCTGCTCGGCTATCCGCTGATCGAGGCGGAGGACATGCCGGACATCGCCGCCAACAGCCTGTCGATCGCGTTCGGCAACTTCAAGGCTGGCTATGTGATCGCCGAGCGCAACGCGACGACGATCCTGCGCGACCCGTTCACCAACAAGCCCTACGTCCATTTCTACGCGACCAAGCGGGTCGGCGGGCAGCAGGTGGTCGGCGGGCAGGGTCCTGCCATCGCGGCGCCATCTGGTGGAGGCACCGTCGACGCCGAGGCGCGGTCCGCAATCGCCGCCGTGCTTGGCGCCCTGCGCACGCATGGTTTGATCGCAACCTAGGGGCGGCTGGACGCGCTAGCCGCCAGAGCCTATCCCATGTGCATGAATCGCATTCTCGTCGCCGCCGCCCTTTCCGCCATCGCCGCCTGTTCGACAAGCGAGCAGGAGCCGCGATCGACCGAGCCGGGCGACGCCCCGCCCTCTGGCGCCTCGCTGAAGGCGGCGGACGGCGCCGACGCCGGACTGGTGACCCTGTCGGAAGACGGCAATGGCGTGACGATCAAGATCGAGGCCGCCGGCCTGCAGCCCGGCGACCATGGCCTGCATCTCCACACTGTGGGCCGCTGTGACGGGCCGAAATTCGAAAGCGCCGGGCCGCACTGGAACCCGACCGGCAAGCAGCATGGACGGGACAATCCCGCCGGCGCGCATCTCGGCGACCTCGCCAACCTCAATGTCGCCGCCGACGGTCGAGGGATGACGTCTTTCACGGTCAGCGGTGCGACGCTCAAGGGCGCGCAAAACCCCTTGATCGACCTGGATGGCGCGGCGTTGGTCGTTCACGCGAAGGCGGACGACTACAAGACGGACCCCAGCGGCAGCAGCGGCGATCGGATCGCCTGCGCGATCCTGGCCGATTAAGCCGCTGCTTCGCCTGCCCGCGCTTCCCGCGTTGCTTCCAGATCCGCAATCCGGCGTGAGGCTAGCCACAGCGCCGTCAGCGTGAACAAGGGCATGACGTAAAGCGCGGCGATGCCCAGTTTCAGGTCACCGGTCAGCACCGACATCTTGCCCGCGAAGTAAGGCCCGAGCGCAAGGCCGACCATCGTCGTCCCGAGAATATAGGTTGCCCCCGCCGTCGCCCGCATCCGCGGCAGGACCATATCCTGCAAAGTGGCCACGGCCGCCCCCACCCAGGCCGAGGCAATGAGGTGGGCGAGGGGCGTAACCAGGTAGAAAGCGCCAAGACTGTCAGTCGTCAGCAGGAAGGCGATGATCGGGATCGGCAGGCCAGCCGACAGCATGTTGACGAACAGCCGCCCGCGCGGATCGTGCTGCCGCCAGCGATCGGACAGATAGCCGCCGAGGATCACTCCGGCCGCGGCCGAGAATGCGGCCGTCCAGCCGAGGATGAAGCCAACCTCCTCCTTGGCGGTCATGCCGGCCATGTATCTCCCTGGGTCGAGCGGGCTGCCGTAGAAATTCTCCTCGACATAATAAGGCAGCCAGAAAGTCGTTGCGTAGGTCACGAACGCGATGCTGCCGAAGGCGACGACCATGAGGACCATGATCGGCGACCCCCAGATCAGGCGAAAGGTGGCCGGATCACGGTGGCGTAGTGATTGGATCCACGAAAAGATCGCGTAGACGCCGAGCCCGTAAGCGCCCCATTGCGGCGCGTCGCCGGTCAGCCGGTACAGACCGTAGGCGGCGGCCACGACGAGCGCCAACACCAGCAGGTTGATCCTTAGCGCGCCAGGGATGCGGGACACGCTGATCAGGGTCAGCGGCGGCAGGATGGCGACCAGCTCCCGCCCGAAATCGCGCCAGGCGTTGGGCCGGACAACCGGCTGCGGATGCCCGTCCGAGGCGCCGCGTTTCGGTTCGCGCAACGTCAGCACCCACAGCGCCAGCGCCAGGCCGGGAAGGCCCACCGCCAGGAACGCTGCCTGCCAGCCGGCGAGGCCCAGGGGCGCAGTCGCGGGGTCGGGAAAGGCCGCGGTCCAGCGGCTGACGACCAGGCCGCCGATCGGCAGGCTCAAGGCGCCGCCGATGTACAGGCCGCTGGAGTAAATCGAGAGGGCGGTAGCCCGCCGTTCCTTCGGAAAACTGTCCGAGATCATCGAATAGGCCGCGGGCGAGGCGCTGGCCTCGCCGATGCCGACGCCGATCCTGGCGACAGCGAGCATGCCGAAGCTGTTGGCGAAGCCCGAAAGGGCCGTCATTGACGACCAGACGGCGAGGCCCATCGCCATCAGCCGGCCGCGGTACCAACTGTCCGCCAGCCGCCCGAGCGGAATCCCGAACAAGGCGTAGAAGACGGCAAAGGCCGTGCCATAGAGGAAGCCGATCTGCGCGTCGGAGACGTCGAGGTCGCGCTTGATGTCGCCCACCAGGATCGACAGGATCTGCCGGTCAATGAAATTGACGATGTAAACCAGCACCAGGACGAACAAGGCGTACCAGGCGTAGGCGGACGCCCGGTGCCGCCGCGGTGCGGCGTTGGCGGCTTCACTCATCGCGCGCTCTCTCCCTCACGCGGAAAGCGCGGACTGTGGCCGGGCGCGACCGTCTAAGCAACCCAGACGGCGCGCCTAGTAGCGAATGATCAGCAGCCCGTCGTAATTCGCCGTCATCGTTCCGTTGCCGCAGGCGACCACCCTGACATTCTTCAGCTTGTAGCCCTTGCCGCGCCCGCCGACCTCGATCAGCGGATAGGTCGCGCCCACGGCACAGGTCGCGAACGACCCGGCCAGCTTGATGCTGCCCTTGTCGAGCGGCCGGGTGAGGACCATCGGCTTGTGCTGGCGCTTGCCGGTCGGCAGGCCCGAGGCCGCGGCGGAGCCGTCGCCGGTCAAATCGCCCGCCGCGACCGAAACCCCTCCCTCACCTTCGACAACTTTTTGCTTGATCGCGAAAGAGTCGACCTTGCTGACTTTCGCCGTCCCGGCCGGGTCATCGCTGTTGCGAAGGATCATCAGGCCGTCGGTCAGCGCGTCGGCCTGGCTGGCGCCGAACGAATAGGACAGGATTTCGATCTCGTCCTTGTGGTCGCGCTTGCCCTTGGTCTCGCCGTCGACACCGCCGAGCTTGAGGAAATAATCGGCGCCGGCAGCGAGCAAAGGCGAGGCGCCAGCGCAGGCCAGGGCCGAAGCAAGGAATACGCGGAACAAGCGCGGGTCTGCGCGGAGCATATCACCCTCCCGTCTTGTGGTGCGGACACCGTACACGCGTGACCGGAGTCGAGCCTAATCGCGTGCCGATACAGGAAGTTGAAAGGACCGCGCATTGACGTGCCGCGGTTCCGGTGCTCGCCATGCCATCTCTTGTTCGCCAGTCCGGGGGACTGGCTGCACGCCGAGATCATGGCTGCGCGGTTCCAGTGCTCGCCATGCCCCCCGGCATGGCTGCGCGCTTCACTCCTTCGGGCCGAGGCCCTTGGCCGACGGGGCCGCGGCGCCGCCCGCCTTGGGCTTGGCCTTCTTCGGCTTGCGGGCTTCCTTGTTCGACCGCATCTGTCCCTTGGCCATGCCAGCTTCCTTTCCCAATGAAAAACGAGGCGCGCGGCCTT
>DASSPS010000072.1:0-34294 GCA_035699505.1 Sphingomicrobium sp.
CAACGCCCCTCGACTTCGCTCGGGACGAACGGTTTTCGGAATAGGAACGTAGGTTTATGGCTCAAGCACCCCAGCGCCTCCGTCGGCGGGAGCGCAAGAACATCACCGCCGGTGTCGCGCACGTCAACGCCAGCTTCAACAATACGCTGATCACGATCACCGACGCGCAGGGCAACGCCATCGCCTGGTCGAGCGCGGGGATGATGGGCTTCAAGGGCAGCCGCAAGTCGACTCCCTACGCCGCCCAGGTCGCCGCCGAGGACGCGGGACGCAAGGCCGCCGAGCACGGAGTCCGCACGCTCGAGGTCGAGGTCAAGGGCCCGGGCTCGGGCCGCGAGAGCGCGCTCCGCGCGCTGCAGGCGGTCGGCTTCACGATCACCTCGATCCGCGACGTCACGCCGATCCCGCACAATGGGGTGCGGCCGAGCAAGCGTCGGCGGGTCTAGAGGCTCGCTGGGCTCCCGCTTCCGCGGGAATGAGAATGAAGTTTGAAATCAGGGGTTTACACCCCCAACTGCCAAGGAATGAAAATGGCCGTCAACGCGAAGAACTGGCAGGAACTGAAAAAGCCGAACGCTCTCGAAAAGAAGGTTGGCGGAAGCGACAGCCGGCGCCGCGCCGTGTTCGTCGCCGAGCCGCTGGAGCGTGGCTTCGGAATGACCCTCGGCAACTCGCTGCGGCGGGTGCTCCTATCCTCGCTCCAGGGCGCCGCGGTCACCTCGGTCAAGATCGAGGGCGCGCTGCACGAGTTCAGCTCGCTCCCTGGGGTGCGCGAGGACGTCACCGACATCGTCCTTAACGTCAAGCAGATCGCGCTGAAGATGGAAGGCGAGGGGCCCAAGCGCCTGCAGCTTTCCGCGACCGGCCCGGCCGAGGTCACCGCCGGAATGATCGCCTGCCCCGGCGACATCGAGGTCGCCAACCCCGATCTCGTCATCTGCCATCTGGACGACGGCGCCACGTTGAACGTGGAGCTGACCGCCGATGTCGGCAAGGGCTATGTTCCGGCCGCCGCCAACCGCCCGGCCGACGCGCCGATCGGCCTGATCCCGGTCGACGCTTTGTACAGCCCTGTCCGCCAGGTCGCCTATAAGGTCGAGAATACCCGGGTCGGCCAGGAGCTCGATTAGAATTACGGTGACAGTAACTGAATTCGGCCGCGGTCGCCGTCCTGAGTCCAGGGATTACGCTGCCAGTTAAAATCTCGAATTCCGGTGACGAAGCGCCTGTCGGGGTGACGTCACGGGGTTGAAAACCCTGCCATTTCAGTCGGTTCAAAGCCGGTTCAGGCGGGCTTGGCGATTGAACTTGGCGATGCGCGCGCCGGGGTTTATTGGCGCGCCTGAACCCCTTGGCAATTGGGCTCCGCTCAGGTCGGCGCCGCAGGAGAGATTGATGCGAAAGACTTTCGTCGCCTTTGGCCTGCTCATGGCTTCCACCGCCGTTTCCGCGCAAAATTACGGTCAGACGCCGGCGGCGCCGCCGGCCGTTCCCCAGGTCGATCAGCGCGCCACCCGCGCGAAAACCCAGGCGGCCGCTCCGGCGCAGCGCAAGATCAATATTTCCAAGCCGGCGCAGAAGGCCGTCATCGATCTTCAGAACGCGGTCGCGGCGAACGACAGCGCCACCATTCCGGCCAAGCTCGCCGCCGCCAAGGCGGTCGCGAAGACCGACGAGGACCGTTACTATATCGGCGTCCTGGAACTTCGGCATGGCATCGCCGCCAAGGACAATGCCATGATCGCCTCCGCGCTTGAAGGGATCCTGGCGTCCAACCAGTCGAGCGCCGAGGAGCTGCCGCTCAATTATCTCAACCTCGGCAAGGCGTACAACAATCTGAAGCAGCCGGAAAAGGCGATCCCGGCCCTGGAACGCTCCATCCAGCTCAACCCGTCGGACACGGAGGCGGTCATTCTTCTTGCCGAGACCCAGGCCGCGCGCGGCCAGGTCGCGGCCGCCGTCGATCAGCTTCGCAAGGCGATTGCAGTCAAGCAGGCGTCCGGCCACAAGGCCGACGAAGCCTGGTACAAAAGGGCGCTGACCCTCGCCTACAAGGCCAATCTTCCGGCGACCCCGGAGGTCGCCCGGGCCTGGATCCAGGCGTACCCGACCAGCGCCAACTGGAAGGATGCGATCCGGATCTACCGCAACATGGCCAGGCCGCCCGAGCCGATCCTGCTCGATCTGCTCCGGCTGTCGCGGGTCACCGGCTCGCTGGACGGCGATGTCGACTATAACGCTTATGTCTTCATCGCCGCCGACCAGCGCAACGCCCGGGAAGGCAAGACCCTGCTCGACGAGGCCGCGGCCGCCGGCAAGATCGATATCAACAAGCCGGTCTATCAGGACATGCTGAAAGCATTGAAGTCGCGGCCGATGCCGGGCGAGGACATCCTCGCCCAGTCCGCCGCCGCGCAGCTGGCCGGCTCCGACGGTGCCGCCCTGCTGCTCACCGCCAACCGCTATTACGGCATCGGCAATTACGCCCGCGCCGCCGAGCTGTTCCGGGCGGCGCTGGCCAAGCCGGGCGTCGACAAGGACCAGGTCAACCTGCAGCTTGGCATCGCGCTTGCCGCGGCCGGCGACAAGGCGGGCGCCAAGGCGGCGTTCGAGGCGGTTGCGGGAACGCGCGCCGAAGTCGCCAAATATTGGCTGGCCTATCTTGCGACCAAAGCGTAGGAATTAAGCCTAACTATCTGAACAGGAAGGCATTGGTCCGTTGGGCTGATGCCGTCCTTGTCATAACTCCAAACCTCTTCGAATCCTGTCCCAATGTGGGATGGTTAAAGCCCTCCGCCTTACGCGCGCCGGGTTGAGGGATAGATGCAGCTGCCTGACGAACGGCAGGATGCAACACTGAAGTGCGTTTCGACGACCGCCTTACCACCGTGCTGGCGCAGCCGGCCGAGGACGCGCACGACCGCGCCGTCCGGTGGCGGCAGCTCGTCGAGCTGCTGGCGCGCGGCCGCGGCAGCCTTGAAACCGAAGCCGCCAGACAGGCCCTGGCCGAAGTTCGCGATCATGCCCCAACCGTCGCCGAGCCGGTCCGGGCAGCGGCGGCAAGGGCGGTGGCCGGGCTGCCACTGCCGAAGGAATTGATCTCAATCTTTGCCAGCGACGACCTGACCGTCGCGGCGCCCGTCCTGGCCGCCGCCAGCCTGACCGAAGACGAGTGGCGCGAGGTGCATGCGGGAGCCGGCGCCGACGTGCAGTCCTTCATCGCCAATCTCCAGCCGGGGCTGGCTGCAGGCGACGAGCCGAAAAAGGCGCCGAAGCCGGAGGCTTCGCCACCGCCGTCGCCGGGGTTGCCACCCGGAAACCAGGCCATTCCGTCGATCAGCGACCTGGTCGCCAGGATCGAGCGGCTTCGCCGAACCCGCCAGCCAGGCCGCGCCGCCGGCGAGGACGAGCGCGGCAAGCCCGGCGACGCGTCAACCCTGCAGTTTCGCTGGGAGGCGCTTCCGTCCGGCGAAATCGGCTGGGTCGACGGCGCTCCACGAGGTGCGATCATCGGACGATCGCTGGCTTCCGCCGCCGAGGACGGGTTCGACGCTCGGATCGAGCGTGCTTTCGCCTTGCGCGCGCCGTTCCGTGAAGCGCCGCTGGTCATCGCCCGAGAGGGCGCCCTGGCCGGCGAGTGGCGGGTCAGCGGCGTGCCGGCCTTCGAGCCGGCCGATGGCCGGTTCGCCGGTTATCGCGGCATCGCCGTTCGAAGCGAGGCGTCTCGGCCAACGCCGGTGTCGCCCGAGACTGACGAACTGCCTGATCACGATTCGGTCCGCGAACTGGTTCACGAGATCAAGACCCCGCTCAATGCCATCATGGGCTTTGCCGAGATTATCGAGCGGCAATATCTCGGCCCGGCTGACCATCGGTACCGGGCTCGAGCGGCTGAAATCATCGCCCAGGCCCGGATCCTCCTCGAGGCAATCGATGACCTCGATTATGCGGCCAAGCTCCAGGCGCCGGGCGCCGAGCCGGCCGCGACCGCCGACATTGCCGCCGTCGTCACTGGCTTAAGCGCCGAGGTGGAGGCTTTCGCCCAGGCGAAGGGGATCACCATCCAGTTCGATCTGGCGGGCGGCGATGGATGTTCGATCAACCACGAACTCGGCCGGCGGCTGCTGCGCCGCTTCTGCCTTGCCCTTGCCGATTCCGCCGGCGCTCGGGAAAGCTTCACCGTCGCCGTCCGAAGCGAGGACGGCCGCTGCTCCGCCTATAGCGATCTGCCTGGCAAGCTTCGCGATATGGACGCGGCGTCGCTGTTTGCCGAGGCCAATGGCGCTGCGGTCTGGTTTCGGCTGTTGCGCGGACTGGCGCGGATTGCGGGCGGCGACGTGTCGGTCGAGGATCGCCGCGTGGTGCTGTCACTGCCGAGGATCGATCCCCGCCGGTAAATGGTGGGCCCGGAGGGATTCGAACCCCCAACCTAGCCGTTATGAGCGGCCGGCTCTACCGTTGAGCTACAGGCCCGGGGCCGCGATAGCGGGCGCATCGCCGGTCGCCAAGGACGATCAATTCGTCAGGCCATCCTCTGGATGCACCTGCTGCGAATCGATGGTCGGGGAGACAGGATTCGAACCTGCGACCCTCTGCTCCCAAAGCAGATGCGCTACCAGGCTGCGCCACTCCCCGACACTCCCGCGGCCGGAAGGTGCGCGCCCGTTAGCAGGCCCGCCGGCCTTTTCAAAAGCTAATTGCGGTTGTCCGCTGTGTTAGTGTCGACCGAAACATCGATGTCGGTGTTGTCGATCTTATCGGCGGTCTGTTCCGCTTCGTTGACGATCGCGCCGCCCAGCGCCTCCGCCCCGTTGGCGACATCGCGAGCGGCATTCTCGGCGACATCCTGATTGAATTCGGCGGTGATGGTGCCGTTGTCGCTGTCCTTGCTGACCTGGCACGCGGCGAGGAGCGACAGGGGAAGAAGAATGAGCAGGCGCATGGATGACCCTTTCGGTTGGACTTCACGCATGGCAACGCGCCGGTGACGTTTCGGCTCCGGCCTGACCGATCACAGGAGCCGCATTTGCGCGCCCTCGGGCGGTCGGAACAAGTCCCGGCGCAAGGGGAGTTTCACCTGAGGAAGGCCGTAGCGCTTCGCCGCCTTGTCGAACCGGGCCCTGAGGAGGTCGGCCCAAGGACCCTGGCCGCGCATCCGGCTGAAGAAATTCGGGTCATTGTCGCGTCCGCCGCGAAGCGCCTTGATGGTCGTCATGACCTTGCTCGCCCGGTCCGGAAAGTGCGCCTCCAGCCAGGCCCTGAACAGGGGTGCAACCTCGTGCGGTAGCCTGACCGGCAGGTAAAATCCGCCGGCGGCGCCAGAGAGGACGGCCTGTTCGACGATATGCTCAAGTTCGTGATCGGTGATCTGCGGGACAACCGGGGCGATGGCGACATGGCATGGCACACCGGCCTCATTGAGCGTTTTGATGGCCGCCAGCCGTTTGCGCGGTTGCGGTGCGCGCGGCTCCAGCGTCCGGGCGATGGCAGGATCGAGCGATGTCACCGACAAGGCCACCGCGACCAGGCCGAGCTCGGCCGCCGGCTTCAGCAGATCGAGATCGCGCAGGACCCGGTCGGACTTGGTGGTGATGGTGAAGGGGTGTCGTGTTTCCAGCAGCAATTCGATCAGGGAGCGGGTGATCCGCCACTGCTCCTCGATCGGCTGGTAGGGGTCCGTGTTTGTGCCCATGGCGATCGGCGCGACTTCATAGCCCGGGCGGGACAAAGCGGCGTGCAGCAATTGCGCCGCCTTCGGTTTCGCGAACAGGCGGGATTCGAAGTCCGCGCCCGGCGACAGGTCATGGAAGGCGTGGGTCGGGCGGGCGAAGCAGTAGATGCAGCCATGTTCACAGCCGCGATACGCATTGATCGACCGGTCAAAACCGATGTCGGGCGACTTGTTGCGCGTGAGGATCGAGCGAGGATGCTCGATCGTGACCGTGGTCCGGCGCTGCGGCAGGCCATCCAGGGCTTCGACTGAATCGAGCCATTCGCCTTCGGCGATCCGCTCCTTCAGGTTGAAGCGGGCAGGGGTGGCGTTGCGGGTCGCGCCACGCCCTTTGATCGATTCGACCGGCATGCGGGCATGCTAAAGCCGTTCCAGAACAAATCAAGAACAGAATTGCCGCCGCTGCCGGCCGAGGATCGCTGTGCCAGTCCTCCTAGAAAACGAGGATCAGGATGAGGATCAGCAGGATCAGTCCACCAATACCGATGTACATGTTACGCTCCCGTGTTGTTCGCCGCGCTCGGTGGTGAAACCGCCAAGGCGGCCGCGCTGTTCCCGATAAAATCGCGCCCAGGGCGGGGAAGCGGGGCTAGCGTACGGCGGTTGGCGAGCGCACCGGAAAGGCCGGCCAGTGATGCTGCGCCAGTTGCAGCAAGCTTTGCGAACCACGTTGCTGGAGAGTTTCATAGACCCACATGTTGCGAAGCACGGTCGGAACATAATAGCGGGTTTCCCAATAGGGCAGGCTTTCAATCCACAGCAGCGGGTCGCCCTTGTCGTTGATGTAGTTCCAGCGTGACACCGGCACCGGCCCGGCATTGTAGGCCGCCATCACCTTGATCAGCTGACCCTGCGTCGCCGGGTTGCCGCGCATCAGTTCGATGAAGCTCTGCCCATATTCGAGGTTGGTCGAAGGCACCGTCAGGTCGCCGACTCCAATTCCGCGCTGCCGGGCGAAATCGCCGGCCGTGCCGGGCCGCACCTGCATCAGGCCGACGGCGCCGGCCGGGCTGATCGCGCCGGGGCGAAAGTCGCTTTCCTGCCGGGCATGGGCGAAGGCGAGCGCCGGCTCAATCCGCCAGCCGCGATCCGGCGCCCAGTTGGGCAGGGGGTAGCGGGCGAGGGCAGGGATGGTCACCCCCGCCGGGCCGTTGTGCGCGAGCCAGTACTGAACTCCGCCGAAATTGATTTTGCGGGTGAAGGCGATGAGCGCAAGGTGATCTGCAGGATTGCCGATCCGCGCCTGGTGCCGGATCATTTCGTCCGCCAGCCGGTATTCGCCGATCTCGGCCAGGCGCAGCGCCCGCTGGATATTGGGCTGGCTTTCGACCCGTGACGCCGGCGGCAGGTTGAGCGGCGGCAGCTGCCTGTCCATGCCGAGCGTTTCGCGGGCGACGAGACCGTAGAAGCTTTCCGGCGACTGCGCCGCCGCCTTCAGCAAAGGCGCGACCGAACGCGGCCGACGGCAGGCTTGCTCCGCCCTAGCCGCCCAATAATAAGCGGCCGCAACCAATTCCTGTTCGCGGGTTGCTTCGGCAACCTCACGGAAGGCGATGCTGGCGGCATTGCAGTCATTCATTCGCCAGGCGGCGAGGCCCGAAATCCAAGCAGCATGGGCGCGCCACGGTCCGACCGAGCCAGCGCGGTAAGTATCGGCGACGCGTCGCGAATCAGCATCGCGGCCGACGACATAATAGGCCCAGGCGACGCGCTGGGCGGCCTCCGCTCGCCCTTCCGGCGTCAGCAAGGGCGCATTCTGGCCGAGCAGCAATTCCGCTTCGGCCGCGGCATCGGCCTTGATGAGCGGATCCATCTGCGCGCGCAGCGTGTCGGCGACCGGATCGCCGCTGACCGGCTGAGCGCGAGTACGCCGCGGCGCTTCGCCGAGCGGCACCAAGCGCCGAGCGGGCGCGACAAAGGGCAGTTCGCTGTCAACCGCCCCGCGAGCCACGGCCATGCGCAGCAATTGCTCGGCCTGCGGCAGGTCAGGCGCCTCGGCGAGCAGGGCGAGCAGTTGGGGCAGCTCGACCCGCGGCGAATTGCGGGCCGTGTACAGTTCTGCCTTCGCCACCGGCGCCAGCGGGCCGGGACCGAGGGCGGCGATGCCCGCCTGCGCGGACGACCATTGCTGCGCCCGGATGGCGTCGAACACGCCGCGCCAGTTAGTCGGCACCTGAACGATCTGGACGATCGATACGGGCGGGACCGTCGCCATCGGTTGGGTTGGAACGGTCCTGGACGGTGAATTGACGATCGACTCAGGCGCCGGCGTTGCCGGTAATGGCGCCAACGGATCCTGTGCCATGGCCGGCGAGGCAAGAACGGCCAGGCCGAGCAGCCATCGAAACGTCACGCCTGATCCTCCATCAGCAACAGCAGGTCGCGCCACGCCAGCGCCTTGTCCGACGTGCGTCTGAGCAGGTGGCGCGGATGAAAGGTGACGACCGTGGGTACCCCGTCGATCTTGTGCAGATGGCCGCGAGCCGTGGCCAACGGCTTGCCGAGCAAGGCTCGGGCCGCCGCATCGCCGAGCAGGAGCAGCCGTTTCGGCCTGGCCAGCGCGATGTGGCGCCGGGCGAGGCTGGCGCATTCGGCAAGATCGGAATCGCGCAGCCGCTGCCCGGGCGCATAGAAACAGGACAAGGGCGCGACATAGGCTTCGTCCGGCTTGATACCGATCGCCGCCAGCATCCGCTGGGTCAGGCTCCAGGCGTCACCACCGATCGGCTGCCCGGCGGCGAAATCCTCCAGGGTCGGCGCATCGCTCAGCAGCATGATCGGCGCCTCCTCCGGACCGACCGGAAGGATCCGCTTGGCGGTCGCCGAAGCGAGCGGGAGTTGAGTGCTGCTTGCCAGCCAGTCCTGGAGCTCGGCCAGCGTCTGGTGCGAGATTTCGGCGATGTTGGCGGCCGGGGCGGGGGCCGGTTCGGCTCGAGCCGGGGCAGCGGGCTTGAACCAGTCGCGAGGCACATCCTGGACGGGGACGTCGACGCCCATCTCCAGCCACCAGGCGAGCGTGCTCGCGGCCTGTGCTGAATCGATTGTGATGCCGTCTGTCGACGCTTCCCCACCCATGGCTGGAATCGTCACTGGCATTGACTGCCCGGTCAATCAATTGTCAGTGCGAAAGCGGGCGAAACGCCTTGCCGACGCGACGAAAGGCGCCCGAGAGGAGCAAGATGAGCGACCGGGAATCGATGCAATATGACGTGGTGATCGTCGGCGCCGGTCCGGCCGGCCTTGCCGCCTCCATCCGCTTGAAGCAATTGGCGTCCGCGGCCGGCAGGGACCTGTCGGTCTGCATCCTCGAAAAGGGTAGCGAGGTCGGCGCGCATATCCTGTCGGGCGCGGTCATCGATCCCAGGTCGCTCGACGAGCTGATCCCCAACTGGAAGGAGAGAGGATCGCCGCTGACCGTGCCGGTGACGGAAAATCACCACTGGCTGCTCACGAAAAAGAAGAAGTGGGCGATCCCCGAATTCCTGCTGCCACCCTTCATGCACAACAAGGGCACCTACACCGTCAGCCTCGGCAATTTCTGCCGCTGGTTGGCCGGGCAGGCAGAAGAGCTTGGCGTCGAAATCTTCCCTGGCTTCCCGGCATCGGAAATCCTCTTTCATGAAAACGGTTCGGTGAAGGGGGTCGCCACCGGCGACATGGGAGTGGCCCGCGACGGCACCCACCGGCCGGACTATCAGCCCGGCATGGAGCTTCACGCCCGCTACACCTTTTTTGCCGAGGGCGCGCGCGGACATCTCACCAAGCGGCTTACGGAACTGTTCAATCTTCGCAAGAAGAGTGGCCCGCAAGTCTTTGGACTTGGCGTGAAAGAACTCTGGGACGTTCCAGCCGACAAGCATCAGCCCGGTCGCGTCATCCATAGCCAGGGCTGGCCGCTTAGCGACGCCTGGGGCGGCGGCTTTCTCTATCATCAGGATAATGGCCAGGTCGCGCTCGGCTTCGTCGTCGCCCTGGATTATTCCAACCCTTATCTATCCCCCTTTGAGGAATTCCAGCGCTGGAAGACCCATCCGGCGATCCGCGCCGAGATCGAGGGCGGCAAACGCGTTTCCTATGGCGCCCGAGCCATCAACGAAGGCGGCTGGCAGGCCATCCCGGAGCTTGTGTTCCCGGGCGGCGCCCTGATCGGTTGCTCGGCCGGCTTCGTGAACGTGCCGCGGATCAAGGGTACGCACACCGCGATGAAATCGGCGATGCTCGCCGCCGAGGCGGCGTTCGAGGCGGTTTCCGCCGATCGCTCGGCGGACGAACTGACGGCCTATCCGGAAGCCCTGCACAAAAGCTGGGTGGCCAAGGAGTTGAAGCTGGTGCGCAACGCCCAGCCGGCGGTGGCGCGCTGGGGCGGCGCCTTTGGCACCCTCTATGCCGGGCTGGACATGTGGCTCGGCCAGCTTGGGATGACATTGCCCTGGACGCTCAAGCATCATGCCGACCACACGACGCTCAAGCGCAAGGAAGCGGCAAAGCCAATCGCTTATCCCAAGGCCGACGGCCTGCTGACCTTCGACCGGCTGACCTCGGTTTTCATCTCGAACACGAATCATGAGGAGAATCAGCCCGTTCACCTGACGCTCAAGGACGCGGACGTACCGACCAAAGTGAATTTGGCGCTCTATGCGGGTCCGGAGCAAAGATATTGCCCGGCGGGAGTCTATGAATTTGTGGACGGCGGCAGCGACGGCGGAAAGCGCCTGCAGATCAACGCGCAGAACTGCGTCCATTGCAAGACTTGCGATATCAAGGACCCCACCCAGAACATCAACTGGGTCACTCCCGAAGGCGGCGGAGGGCCCAATTACCCGAACATGTAGCTCACTTGCCGTTTTTACCGCGTTGGCCGCGGTCCTGACCGCCTCTCCTGCGATTGCCGCAAAACGCCCCGCCGTTCCCGACCCAGGTCGAACCTATGTCGTCGCCCGGGCGGCGGAATTTAGCGGCGAGCATGGCCGCTCGGCGGCGCTTCTCGCCCAGCTGGCGGAGGCGGATTCGGACAACAAGTCGCTTAACCGGCGCGCGGCCAGCCAGGCGATCAGCGCCGGAGCGATGGCGCTGGCGCTCCGGCTTGGCCGACAAATGCCGGCGGATTCGGCAACGACCGACGTTCGCCTCCTGCTCGCCGCCGATGAACTCGGGCGGGGCCGGGCGGACCGGGCGCTCGCCTATCTGTCCAGCAAGGGCGATGACGGCGATCTGACGTTCCTGGCGCCCTATGTCCGGGCCTGGGCGGCGGCTGATCGACGCAACCTCGCCGGCGCCCTGACGACGCTCGAACAGGTGCCGGTCAACAGCCTGCTCGGAGGCTACGCCAACGAGCAACGCGCCTACATCCTCCTGAAATTCAAGATGACGCAGGATGCGGAGTCCTTTGCCCAGCGCGCCATCGCTCAGTCGGCCCGGCGGGAGATCCAGGTCCGCCTGGCGCTGGCGGACGGGTTTGCGGCGGCGGGCGACCGGGCGCGGGCCCTCGCCATGCTCGACATGCCGACGGCGGAGGCAGCGGCGGCGCGGGCGCGCATCGCGGCCGGGCAGCGGCTGGGCAGCGCGGTCGACACCGGCGCAAAGGCGTTCGGCGCCATGCTGCTCGGCCTCGCGCTCGACCTCAACCGGGCCAACAGCACCTCCTTGCCGGTTCGCCTGGTCCAAGTCGCCCGCTTCGCCAATCCTGGCGACAGTTCGGCCGCCATTGTCCTCGGCGCCATGCTCCAGCAGCAGGATCGAACCGAGGAGGCGCTGGCGGCCTTCCGGAGCATTCCCCCGGCGGACCTGCTGGCGGCGCAGGCGCGGGACGCCGAGGCGCGGGCGCTGACGGAGGGTAAAAGGTTCGGCGCGGCGCTCGAAGTTGCCCGCCGCGCGGCGAATGGCCCGACAGCGGGTTCGGCCGATTATTCGCGGCTTGGCGACGTCCTGTCGTCGATGGACCGGCACGCAGATGCGGCGGCGGCCTATCAGCGCGCGCTCGACCTCGCCGGGCAAGGGGCCACGGACCGCTGGACCTTGCTCCTGCTCAAGGCGAGCAGCCTGGAGGCCGCGGATCGCTGGCCGGAATCGAAGGCGGCTCTGGAAGAGGCGCTGAAACTGGCGCCGGACCAGCCTTTGATCCTCAACTTCCTTGGCTATGCGAAGCTGGAGCGGGGCGAAGACCTCGACGGCGCCGAAGCCATGATTCGCAAGGCCAGCGCGCTTGCGCCGGACGACGCCTCGATCACCGACTCGCTAGGATGGGCGCAGTATAAGCGCGGCAAGATCGGCGAGGCGATTGAAACATTGCAGCGCGCCGCAGTGGCCGACCCTGCCCAGGCTGAGATCCGCGAGCATCTGGGCGACGCCTTGTACAAGGCGGGCCGGAAGTTCGAGGCCCGTTTCGCCTGGGAGGCGGCGTTGCTGACGTCGGAAGAAGACATTCTGCGCCGTGTAAAATCGAAACTGGAATCCGGCCTCAACCCGACGAACGGCGCGCCTTGAGCGCCGGGGTTGAGCCTGCCTACGCGAAGCTGAACCTGGCGCTCCACGTCCGCGGCCGACGTCCTGATGGACGGCATGAAATCGACACGATCTTTGCCTTTTGCGAGGATGGTGACCGGGTCGGCGCGCAGCAAGTCGCTGCGTTGGACCTGACGATCGCCGGGCCTTTCGCGGCCGGCCTGGTGGCTGACGACAATCTGGTCATTCAAGCGGCCAGGGCGCTGCAGGCACGGGCCGGCGTTTCAGCGGGCGCGGCCCTTCACCTCGACAAATATCTGCCCGTCGCATCCGGGATCGGCGGGGGTTCGGCCGACGCCGCCGCGACTTTGCGCCTGCTCACCGGTCTCTGGTCAATCGATGGCAGCCATGCTCGCGCAGTGGCGCCAGCCCTAGGCGCGGATGTGCCCGCATGCCTTGCATCGCGGCCCTGTCGCGGCAAGGGCATCGGTGACGAATTGCAGGAAGCCGACCTGCCTGAACTTGCCGGCAAGCCGGTCCTTCTCGTCAATCCGCGCGTCGAGCTTCCGACCGCCCAGGTTTTCTCGCGCTGGGACGGCGCGGATCTTGGAGCGCTCGACGACTGGCGCACGGGACGCAACGATCTCGAGGCGCCCGCCAGGGCGCTGGTCCCGCAAATCGGATTGATCCTGTCCTGGCTGGAAACGCAACCGGGGGCGGAGTTGGCTCGAATGTCGGGCAGCGGCGCGACCTGTTTCGGGTTGTTCGCCGATGACCGGGCCCGTGACCACGCCGCATCCGCCGTGCCACGCGAATGGTGGCACCTGGCGACACGGTTGCGCTAGAGGGCGCAGATGCGCCCGATCCTGACCGCCACCGCCATCCGCCAGGCCGAACAGGGTGCGATTGATTCCGGCACCAGCGTTGAAACGCTGATGGAGCGCGCCGGGGCCGCGTTGGCGGAGGCCGTGTACCGCTACGCCGGCAATCTCCCGGTGCTCATTCTGGCCGGGCCGGGGAACAACGGCGGCGACGGCTATGTCGCGGCGCGCCACCTGGCTGCGCGCGGCATCGAGGTGCGAGTCGCCGCCCTTTCTGACCCGGCGTCAGCGGCCGGGCAATGGGCGAGGGGCGAATGGAAGGGCGATGCGGAAGCCTTGTCGACGGAAACTCGGTCGGCGCCCGTCCTCGTCGACGCCTTGTTCGGCACCGGTATCAGCCGCGGATTGGACGAGAATGTTTCGGCCAATCTCGATCGGTTGAGCACTGCGGCGAGAATTCGTATCGCCTGTGATCTGCCCAGTGGGACCGACAGCGATTCCGGTGCGCTGCTCAATTCCATTCCGCAATCCGACCTTACGGTCACGTTCGGGGCGCTCAAGCCGGCGCACCGGCTCATGCCGGCGATGGCGAAATGCGGCCGGGTCGTGGTTGCCGACATCGGCATCGCCGTTGAAAGTGGATGGCGGGAGATTGGCCGGCCGCGGCTGCCGCCGCTCGATCCTTCGGGCCACAAATATGCGCGGGGACTGGTCCATGCGCTCGCCGGCAAGATGCCCGGCGCGATTGCCTTGTCGGCGGCGGCGGCGGCGCGGACCGGCGCGGGCTATGTGCGGGTCAGCACGTCCCGCGCCATCGACAATCTGCCCTCGGCGATCGTCCAGACCGATACGGGGGACATCAATGACGATCGAATCGGCTGCCTTCTGGTCGGCCCGGGCATGGGCGATATCCCGCAGCTGCTGACCGTGGCGCTGACCTCACAGGCGCCCAAGGTGATCGATGCCGACGGCATCGGCCAGATCGGCGAGCCCGAGCGGCTGCGGGGCCAGGAGGCGATCATCACTCCGCACGAAGGCGAATTCCTGCGCCTGTTCGGCGAGCTTCCGGGATCGAAGTCCGATCGAGCCCTGGAGGCGGCGAGGCGATCTGGCGCAGTGATCGTTTACAAAGGGCCCGACACATTGGTCGCGTCGCCGGACGGCGCGCTGGGCTTCGCGCCGCCGGCGCCGGCCTGGCTGGCGAGCGCTGGAACCGGCGATGTCCTTGCCGGCATGATCGCCGCCATGCGGGCGCGCGGCATGGACGGGTTCGATTCCGCCTGTGCGGGCGTCTGGCTGCACGGCAGGGCCGCCGAAATCGCCGGGCCGGCGATGATCGCCGACGACCTGCTGGCCGCCATCGCGGAAGCCTTGTCACGGGCGTGAGCGAGCGAATTGTTCGAATCGCCGCCCGCGGCGACGGCGTGAGCGAATCCGGCCGGCACGTGCCGTTCGGAGTGCCGGGCGATGTCGTCGACGATCGCGGCGTGCTGATCGAGGGGCCGCATCACCAGGCGCCGCCATGCCGCCATTTTCCGGAATGCGGCGGCTGCCAGCTGCAGCATGCCGACGACCAGGCCTATCGCGACTATCTGCTGTCACGGGTGGCCTCGGCACTGGCGCATCATGGCCTTGAAACCGAGATCCGCGACCCGCATTTGTCGCCGCCCCGCAGCCGCCGGCGCGCCACCTTGCGCGCGCTCAGGGCGGGCAGGAATGTCGCCATCGGCTTCAATGCCGCCAAGTCGCACCGCGTCGTCGACATGCGCGAATGCCATATCCTGCGGCCGGAGCTGTTCGCGCTAATCGCGCCGTTGCGGGCGCTGCTTGCCGGATTGCTGCCACCGAAGAGAGCCGCGGAAATCCAGTTGACGTTGGCTGACCAAGGGCCGGACGTCCTGCTGAAGGGCGTCGATCCGGACGGGTTGGAGGCGATTGAATCACTGACCGCGTTCTGCAACGGGCAAGGGGCCGCGCGCCTGGCGATCGATCGCGGCCTTGGCGCTGAGACTTTTTTCGAGCCCGAGCCGGTGACCGTGACGCTTTCGGGAACTGCAGTCGTTCTGCCGGTCGGCGCTTTCCTTCAGGCCACCGACGATGGCGAAGCGGCACTGGTCGCCGCGGTGCGCGAGGCGGTTGCGGATGGCAGAGTTACCGCCGACCTGTTCGCCGGGCTTGGCACTTTTGCCCTGGCGCTTGACGGCAGGATTCAGGCGGCCGAGGCAAGTCGCGACGCGGTCCTCGCGTTGACAGGCGCTGCCCGCAAAATCGCCGTCCAACATCGCGATCTTTATCGTCGGCCTCTGGACGCTGGCGAATTGTCCAATTTCAGGTCCCTCGTTCTCGATCCGCCACGCGCCGGCGCGGCCGCACAGATCGCGCAGATCGCCGCCTCAACGGTGCAACGCGCCGCTTATGTCAGCTGCAACCCTGCGACCTTCGCGCGCGACGCACGTGTCCTTGTCGACGGCGGCTACAAGCTGGACTGGATCAAGCCGGTCGGCCAGTTCCGCTGGTCGACCCACGTCGAGCTTGCTGCCGCCTTCGTCAGATGATCCCGCAATGACGCAGGATGATAGCCGCGGCGTGGATCGCGAGGCCCGCCAGGCAGAAGGTCGCGAGTGCAAACAAGGCCAGTCGGTATTTGACGACATTGACCGTGCATTGCACCAGGCTGTGCACCATCCGCAGGCCCACATAACCCCAGGCCAGCCAGTAATTGATGCCGCTGCCCGCGCCCATCAGTGCAAGGCTTAGGGCAATCGCATAAAAGATCGTCGGTTGTTCCATCAAGTGGTTGTAATTGTGTGATTTCCACTGCGCCGAAGCGATGTCGGGATTGCCGTCAAGGTTGGCTCCGCGCGACCCGGGTGGAATGGTGTCGAGAGTCACGCCGAGGCGTTTGAACGCACCGAACCGAGCGACCAGCATCCACAGCATGATGAGCAGGGTCCAGCAGACCAGCGCGACCACCGGAATGATGATTGGACTATATTCCATGCGAAGCTCCCCCAGTTGACAAAGGGGAGGGTGCGGCAATTCGTTTCGGATGGCAACCAGATGGCGATCAGGACCCGTCGGCAACGAAGCGGAGCAGGTCGGCCGGCTGGCAATCCAACGCCGCGCATATGGCGTTGAGCGTGGAAAAGCGCACTGCCCGGGCCTTGCCGGTCTTGAGAATCGACAGGTTGGCCAGCGTGATGTCGACTTTCTCTGCAAGCTCGCTGAGCGTCATGCGCCTCGCATGCAGCATGTCGTCGAGCGTAACTTCGATGGCCATCAGACCGTCCCTTCGAGGTCGGCGCGCATGAGAGCACCCTCAGCGAAAACGCGGGCCAGGATGAAGATTAGCAGGACAGCCAGCCAGCCGTTGACCGAGAAGCCGGCATCGAGGTCGACAGGGTGAGCTGCGGTCGAGACCGCCTCGCCTATCGCGCCTATGATTATGCTCAGGACTTGCAGGGCCAGCAGCAGCCAGGCGATCGCCTGCAGACGGTGGGCGTTGGCGGCGACGAACGGATCGCCGGCACGGACGGTGTCGATCATCGACAGCAGCCGCTTGAAGACCATGTGGTTCAGCGGAACCGCGACGAGCCCCAGCACCGCGACTCCCCGCAATCCCCAAATGAGTCGCGTGGTATCCGGCGACGGCTCCAGCTTGAAGGCGCTCATGATCCACTGCTCGTTAGGCGCAACCAGCAACAATGCGAGGATGGCCGCGCCGAGCAAGCCATTGAGGACAACCAGGATGCGCAGCACAACATAGGCCATCGGCAGGGCGGCGGAGAAATGGCGGGTCATGAATGTCTCCAGTGGATTGATTATCGATAAACGATAATATACTTATCGATAATCAACAAGAGCCTTTCATCACCCTCGCCCTTGCTTCAGCCAGCACCCTCTCGGCCATTTCGTCGGCGATCTCCCCGGACGGCCGTCCCTGCCGGGCGGACCCTTCCAGGATCTGGCCGACCGTTCCCGCAATCGCCTCGATCTTCGGAAGCACGGCGGCAACGTCATAATCGCCCGAGAAATCGCCGAACGCATTGAGGATGCCGCCGGCATTGACGACATAATCGGGCGCGTAGGCGATGCCGCGGTCAAGAAGCATTTGTCCAACCTGGGGACTCGACAATTGGTTGTTGGCGGCTCCGCAGACGATCCTCGACTTGAGCCGCGGGACTGTTTCCTCGCTAATCGTCGCGCCCATGGCGCAAGGCGCGAATATGTCACAAAGCTCGTCGAAGATGGCGTCGGGCGTAGCCACCCCGGCGCCCAGCTCGCGCACGGCCCGCTCGGTAGATTCGGCGCGCACATCGGACACGACGATCGTGCCGCCGGCCTCCGTCACCAACCGAGCCAAATTGTAGCCGACATTGCCGATCCCCTGGATGGCGACGCGCCGCCCGGCCAGGTCGCTGCTTCCGAAAACGTGGTGCAACGCGCCCTTCATCCCGGCGAACACGCCGGCGGCGGTGAAGGGGGAGGGGTCGCCGCTCCTTGCCGCGCCTTTGGTGCGGCCCAGCACATAGGGCGTGACGCTGGCCAGGACCTCGGCGTCGGCGGTGCCGAAGTTGATGTCCTCGCCCGTCCAATATTGGCCGTTCAGTTCGTTCACCGCGGCCCCAAATGCGCGGATGAGCTCGGGTGTCTTGTCGGCCGGGTCGGCAATGATGACGGACTTGGCGCCACCGAAGGGCAAACCGGCCAGCGCCGTCTTGTAGGTCATGCCCTTTGACAGGCGCAGGACGTCGGACAGTGCGCCCGTCTCCGTCGCGTAGGGGTAGATTCGGCACCCCCCAACCGCCGGCCCAAGCGTCCGGTCGTGGATGGCGATGATCGCCCGAAGGCGGGTGACTCCGTCGGCGACGTGGATCACCCGTTCGTGCCCGGCAAATTCGATATGGTCGAAGACTGCCATGTCTAGCGCCCCGCTTATTGCTTCGCCTCCGACAGCATCGCATCGAGCGCGGCCCGGTCAAGCAGCTTGCTCTGCGGGACGACGGCGTCGATCGCCCGTGCCACCTTGATCGACCGAAGCGGGTTCCACTTTAACTATGCCGGGTGGAGGAGACATGAAGGCGTCCAGTGCGCCATTGACCTCGGCTGGCGTTTCGCGAGGAGGCAAGCCGCGACCGCCCTGATCATCATTCGAACAGCTTGGCGAAGGCGCGCTTCCCGCGATTCTTCCAGGCACCGCGATGATAGGCGTCGCTGGCGAGCAGGGGCAGGACCGAGGTCGCCTCGGCGAAGACCATCTGCTCGAGCGCGGTCGAGACCTTGCCCCAGCTGGCCGCTTCCTGGAGGGTCGAGGAGGAGCAGGCGCCGTCGCGCACGTCGGCGACCGTGATCTGGACCGCATATTTGTGCACTTCGACATCGTCATGGCCGAGGATTTCGGCGCAGACGACAGTGTCCTGCGTGAAATTCTTCGGCACCCCGCCACCGATCATCAGCAGGCCGGTGGTTCCGGCCTTGATCTTGATTTCGGTCAGCTCCCGGAAATCGGCGATCGCGTCCAGGACCATGTAGTGACCGCCGCGCTTCATGGCGTCCACCTGATGCTTGACCAGGCCGAAGCCGGCCGAGGAATCGACGAAGGCCGGACAGAAGATCGGCACCTCATGCTCATAGGCGGTCTGGACGAGGCTGTTCGGCTTTTTAGCGTTGCCGTCGGCCAACCATTTGCCCATCTCGCGGATGAAGGCGCGGCTCGAATAGGCCCGGGGCTCCAGGCTGTCGGCAATGGCGCCGATCGTATGGTCGCAATCCTGCAGCGCCACCTCGTCGATATAGGTGTCGTAGATGCGGTCGATGTACAGCGAACGAAGCGTGTCATCGTCAGGGATTTCAAGCGCTTGGTAATGTTTGTGGCCAAGTGCTTCAAAGAAATCCATGTCGACGATCGTGGCGCCGGTGGCGACGATGGCGTCGACCATGTTGGACTCCACCAGCTGGGTATAAAGATCCATGCAGCCGCCGGCCGAGGTCGACCCGGCGATGACCAGGATGATCGAGCAGTCCTTGTCCTCCAGCATCTGGTTGTAGATGCCGGCGGCGCGGGCGAGGTCGCGGCTGGTGAAGCTCATCTTGCCCATCGCCTCGACGATCGGGCGGGCGTCGAACGACGTGATGTCGATATGCTCGACTTCGGTTGACAGCAGCTGCTGCTTGCGGGTGTCGTTGATCAGGGTCTCGGTATCCTGGACCTTGTTCAGCGTGTCGGTGGTCATGGTTTCCTCGCAATACGTCCGTTCGGGCTGAGCTTGTCGAAGCCCTGCCTTTGAATTGATAGAAAATACAGCCCTTCGACAGGCTCAGTGCGAACGGAAAGGGTGTCCGCTTACAGCTTGGCGGCGTTTGAACGCCTCGGCGCGGCGGCCGCTCCATAAAGCGTCGCCATTGGCTCGTCGTCGACGATCTCGACGCTGTCGACGCCGAAGCCGTTGAAGCCGGTGCGCATGGCGCAGCCATAGGCGCCGAGCATGCCGATCTCGAGGTAATCCCCGGCGCCGACATCGCCCGGAAGGACGAACGGCCCCGCCATATGGTCGAGATCGTCGCAGGTCGGGCCGTAAAAGCTGAAATCCATCGGCCGGACGGTCGATTCACCATCGCGAAGCAGCTTGACGGGATAGCGCCAGCCGATGTGCGCCGCATCGAACAAGGCGCCGTAAGCCCCGTCGTTGATGTACAGCTCGCTTCCCCGGCGCTTTTCGACGCGGACGATGAGCGACGCATACTCGGCGCACAGCGCCCGGCCCGGCTCGCACCACAATTCGGCGGAGTAACTGATCGGCAGCGCTTCGAACGCATCGTGGATAACGTCGAAATAGGCTTCGAGGGGTGGCGGTTCCATGCCCGGATAGCAGGATGGAAAGCCGCCGCCCACGTCGACGATGTCGACCGTGACCGCGGCATCGACGATCGCGTTGCGGACCCGGGTCATTGCCTCGCTATAGGCCGCCGGGGTCATCGCCTGGCTGCCGACATGGAAGCAGATGCCGAGCGCGTCGGACGCCTGGCGGGCGGCCATCAGAACCGCCTTCACCTCATGCGCCTCCGCGCCGAACTTCGACGCCAGGCTGAGCTTGGCATGCTGGGAACTGACCTGGAGGCGCACCAGCAGGCTGAGGTCGCTTGGCGCGATGCCGTTGGTCGAAGTGGCGCGGACGATCTTCTCAAGCTCTTCGATCGTGTCGAGGCTGAAGGTGCGCACCCCATGGTCGAAATAGGCCTCGGCACTGGCTTCCTCGGCCTTCACCGGGTGCATGAAGCACAGGACCGCCCGGGGCAGGGTCTTCGCCACCAGGCGCACCTCGCCGATGGATGCGACGTCGAAATGTGTGATTCCGCCGTCCCACAGGATCTGGAGCAGGTCCGGAGAAGGATTGGCCTTGACCGCATAGAGCGAGCGCCCCGGAAATTTCTCGACGAAGAATCGGGCGGCGCGTCGCGCCGCGTGAGGACGCAGCAGCGTGACCGGCTGAACCGGGCGCATGGCGAGGATATCGGTGCCACTTCGGGCGCCGGTCGGGGCGGTCGCTAGCCCCAGCGCGCGATGATGCTTGTGCAACTCAAGGGACCTCCAACTGATAGATGACAACAAGAGCTGCCTTGCGGTTGGAAGTCCCATGGGGCAGCGGGGCGCGATATATGGTGAGGGACCCCTTAGCGCAAGAATTTTTGGGTCTTCGCCGCGAATTCCCGGGATATTCGTCGCTCCGGCGCAACGATTCAACGAAATTTCAGTCAAATCAAATGGATAGTTACGCGAGCCTGGCGCTCGTGGAGGGATGTAGGTCGGCCATTGACCCCATTTCACTCGCTATGCATCCAATCCGGTCTAAAGGCGGTTTTCACGAAAATGGGCGGGGGAGAAATGAGGCATATCGGCATCCTGGCGCACAGCTACGAAGGGGCGTCGCTCTGCTATCGGGCCGTCTGCCTGGAGGGCATCCGCAGGCTCGGCCCGCACTTCCACCCGGAAATCACGCTGACCGGCGTCGCCATGCATCATATGATGGCGGCCTACGATCGTGACGACCACGCCGCGGTTCGCGAGCTGTTCCAGCACGACGTGGACAAGCTCGTGGCGGCCGGCGCGGATTTCTTCATCCTGCCGGACAATACCGCCCATATCGCGCTCGAGTTGCTCGGCAGGGATTTCGCGCTGCCGGGCCTGCATATCGGCGAAGTGGTGGCGGCGCGCGCCGAACAGGCAGGGTTTCGCAAGGTCGGCATCCTCGGCACCAGATGGACGATGAGCGGCCCGGTTTACCCCGGCGCGTTCGGCCGCCGCGGCATCAAATGGGAAATTCCCGACGAGGACGACCGCAAGCTGATCAATGACGTCATCTTCGACGAACTGTGCCTGGGCAAGGTCACGGATGAATCGCGCGCTGCCTATGTCACGATCATCGACACGCTCGCCACGCGTGGTTGCGACAGCGTTGCCCTGGTCTGCACCGAAATCCCGTTGCTGGTCTCGCCGGTCGTGTCGCCCCTGCCGACCCTCGATTCGACTCGCTTGCTGGCTGAAGCGGCCGTGGAGGTCGCGCTTGGCGACCGGCCGATCCCGGCTTGGCGGGGCGGGCCGCTGTGACCCGCGCCGATGTCATCGCGGCGGCACAGCGCATCGAGGGTCAGGTCGAGCGGACGCCGCTCGTGCCAAGCTCGGCCGGCTATCTGAAGTGCGAATGCCTGCAGACCGGCGGCTCCTTCAAGCTGCGCGGCGCCACAAATCGCTTGCTTCAGTTGACCGAGGCGGAGAGGGGGCGCGGGGTTGTCGCCTTCTCCTCGGGCAATCATGCGCAAGGAGTGGCCATTGCCGCCCAGCGGCTCGGCGTGCCGGCCATCATCGTGATGCCGGCCGATGCCCCGGCGGTGAAGGTCGAGGGCACCCGTCGGGCGGGCGCCGAGATCACCTTCTACGACCGGCTGGGCGAGAGCAGGGAAGCGATCGCCGCCCGGTTCGCGGACGAACGCGGCCTTGTCGTGGTGCCGAGCTTCGACGACGAAATGATCGTTGCCGGGCAGGGCAGCGTCGGCGTCGAAATCCTTGAGCAGATGCCGGTGCCGCCGAGCCGGATCGTCGTTCCGTGCGGCGGAGGCGGGCTTGCTTCGGGGATCGCGCTCGCCTGTCCTGATGCCGAGATCGTTGCCGTTGAGCCGGCGGGGTGGGACGATATGCGCCGGTCGCTGGAGACCGGCGAGATTGTTCCGGTGGAACCCAATCCGCCGCCGACCTTATGCGATGCACTGCAGACCCTGCGGGTGTCGCCGATCACCTTTGGGGCGCTTGCCGCCAACCATGTCCGCGCCGTTGCCGTCAGCGAAGCTGAGGTCCGGGACGCGGTCCGCTGGGCCTGGCGTGAGCACGGGCTGAAGGTCGAGCCGGGCGGAGCAGCTGCGCTGGCGGCGGTGCTGGCGGGGATTATTCCCAGCGACGAAAGGACGGTGATTGTCCTGTCCGGCGGCAATGTGGATCCGACGCTGCACGCCGAGCTTGTCGCTTAGAGGGCGAGTGACTGGTCGCCTAGGCGGCGGCGGTCTTATATTCCCCCGGATCGAGATGCACCGGGCTCGAATTCTCGACGGCCCGGGTCAGCTCTTCCAGCTCCGCGGCGAGGATCTGGAGTTCGGCGGCGAGCACCTTGGGATCGGTTTCGGCAGCACCGGCGGAGGCGTCGAGCAACGTGTCGAGCATCATCGCGATGCACGGTAGGATCGTTTCCTCGATGCGCTCGAATGCCTCGTCGAGGCGCGCCTGTTGCTCAACCGGTCCCATTCGCGCCATTTTGGCAGGTATAGGGTTAAGTCTTGGTGAAGGAAGGCTCCGAATGTGAGCGAGCTGGCCTCAAGCGCGCTGGCCATTGCGATGATCGCCGCACTTCTGCTGACACTTGGCGCGGTCAAACTGCTTCGCCTGGCCGAGACCCGCAAGCGCGGCTGGCTGATGATCGCCGCAGCCGCCGTATTGGTCATCAATGTCGCGATCTGGACTCTCTAGCGCTTGAGATCCTTCGCCAGGCGCATGTCGAGATAATCGTCGACGCTCTTCATCAGCTGGTCGAGCTCGTTGGCGAAGAAATGGTTCGCGCCCGGGATCAGGTCATGATGGATGGTGATGTGCCGCTGGGTGCGGAGCTTGTCGACCAGCTTCTGGACAGCGCCCGGAGTGACCACTTCGTCCGCTTCCCCCTGGATGATGATGCCCGACGAGGGGCAGGGAGCGAGGAAAGCGAAATCATACATGTTGGCGGGCGGGGCGATCGAGATGAACCCCTTCACTTCCGGGCGCCGCATCAGCAATTGCATGCCGATCCAGGCGCCAAAACTGACGCCGGCGACCCAGGTTGTCTCGGCCTCGGGATGGATTTGCTGGACCCAGTCCAGCGCCGACGCCGCGTCGGATAATTCGCCGATGCCGTTGTCGAACGTCCCCTGGCTCTTGCCGACTCCGCGAAAATTGAAGCGCAAGGTCGCAAAGCCGCGCCGGACGAAGGTCTGGTAGAGCAACTGGACGATTTTGTTGTTCATCGTGCCCCCGGCCTGCGGGTGCGAATGCAGGATAAGGGCGACTGGAGCGCGGGGGCGACTGCCGGGGTGGAAACGCCCTTCGAGGCGGCCCTCCGGGCCAGGAAAGATGACTTCAGGCATGGATCGGTGGTGCTCGCGTATAGGCTGACGGATGCGCTGGAACGGCGGACCCTATATAGGGCTGCCCCAAGCAGTAGCAATCGGCAGGGAATTCACGCACTTTGAGCGGCCGCCTCTATCTTGACCATGCAGCGACGACGCCGGTGCTTGCCGAAGCCCGGGCGGCGGTGGCCGAGGCCCTGGCGCAATGGGCCAATCCGAGTTCGCCACACGCCGATGGCCGGGCCGCCCGGGCGGCGCTGGAGCGGGCGCGGGCAGACATCGCCGACGCCCTTGGCTGGCGGCATGACGTCATCCTAACGTCTGGAGCAACCGAGGCAATTTCGATGGTTGCGAGCGGCGCGGTCGTTCCAGGCCGTTGCCGGGGACCAACCGAGCATGATGCCGTCCTGGCGGCGATGGGGCCGATGGCGGCGCCCCTGCAAGTGGACAGCAGCGGCGTCATTTCGGGATCGGCGCTGGCTTGCGAATTAGGCGAACCGCCGACCTTGCTCGCTGTGCAACAGGTCAACAACGAGACCGGCGTCATCCAGCCCCTTGCTGAAATTTATGAGCAGGTTCGCGGGGCGGGATCGCTCCTGCTCTCCGATTGCGCGCAAGGCGCTGGCAAGCTGCCCTTGCCCGACGCCGACTTCATCGCCGTCTCCGCCCACAAGCTGGGCGGCCCGCCGGGCATAGGCGCCTTGCTGGTCAAGGATCTGGCGACGCTCAGGGCGGGCGGCGGTCAGGAAAAGGGTTATCGCCGCGGGACCGAGAACCTTCCTGCCGCCGCGGGCTTCGCCGCCGCGCTTCGCACCGGCGCCTTCGCAAGCAATCTGGACAGGCTCGCAACTCTCCGCGGTAATCTCGAAGAAGTCATTGCTTCAGATGGTGGAATAGTGATCGGAAGCGAAACTCCGAGAAGTCCCTTCATTGGCGCCTACGCCATGCCGGGCGTGGCGAGCGCCGCGCAGCTGGTCCAGTTCGACCTGGCCGGCATCTCGGTATCCGCCGGCAGCGCCTGCGCGTCGGGCAGCCTGAAGGCGAGCCACGTTCATCAGGCGATGGGGATCGACCCCGAAATCGCCGGCACCATTGTCCGGGTCAGCTTCGGTCCGGAAACGAGCGACGCCGACATCGAACGCTTCCTGGGCGAATGGCGCCGGATCAAATCACGGGCGGCGGCGGCATGATCTATCTCGATTATCAGGCGACGAGTCCCGTTGCGCCGGAAGCGGCCGGCGCGATGCGGCCATGGGCCGATGACAAGTTCGCCAACCCCCATTCTCCATCGCGCTGGAGCCGGGAGGCGGCGGCGGCGATCGAGGTGGCACGCGATCAGGTTGCCACTGCTATAGGCCTTGCTGGCGGGTCGGTCGCTTTTACCGCCAGCGCCACCGAAGCGCTGAACTGGGCCTTGAAAGGCACGATGGAGCGGATCGGCGGCAGCCGGAACCGCATCGTGACGATCGCGACGGAGCATGCTGCGGTACTCGACTCGGTGGAGTGGCTGGCGGGGCAGGGGCACGACGTGACCCTTCTGCCGGTCGCGCCCGACGGCCTGCTCGACCTCGCCGAGCTCGGCGAAACGCTTGACGACCGCGTGGCGATTGTCGCGGTGATGCTGGTCAACAATGAAATCGGCGTCATCCAGCCCGTCGCCGAGGTCGCGCGACTGGCGCACGGCGTGGGAGCCTTGATGCTGTGCGATGCCGTCCAGGGCCTTGGCCGGGTCGCAATTCCCGACGGTCCCGATCTTGTCGCCGTCTCGGCGCACAAGATCCATGGTCCCAAGGGTATCGGCGCGCTGTGGATGCGCAAGGGCTGCGAGCCGGCGCCGCTGATCCATGGCGGCGGACAGGAGCAGGGGCTGCGTTCGGGCACCTTGTCGCCCGCGCTGTGCGCCGGCTTCGGGGTCGCCGCGAAACTGACGGCGGAATGCCGCGCAGCCGACCGTGACCACGTAGAGATGCTGTGGACGGTCGCGCTCAATGCGCTTGGGCCCGAATGGACGGTGAACGGCAGCGCTGACCAGCGCTACCACGGCAACTTGAACATCCGCCGCGACGGTCTCGACGGCGCGCGCCTAATCTCCGACCTGCGCGACATCGCATTCTCGCTCGGCTCTGCCTGCGCCAGCGGCTCTGGCCGACCCAGCCACGTTCTCCGGGCGCTCGGCCTCAGCGAGCGTCAGGCGCGATCTTCGGTGCGATTGGGCTTCGGGCGCTACACCAATGTGGACGAGGTGTCGGACGCCTGCCGCCGGATCGATGCCGCCGCCCGCGCCCAGGAGGAATTGGCGGCTTGACCCTGGTTCGCTTTCTGAAAGCCGATGGAACGCTCGACAAGCAAGTGACGGCCAGGCTCGGGGAACGCCTGCTCGACGTCGCCTGGGACGCCAAGCAACCGCTGGAGGGGGCGTGCGAGGGCGCCATGGCCTGTTCGACCTGCCATGTGATCGTGGACCAAGCGGATTTCGAGCGCTTGCCGCCGGCCAGCGAGGAGGAGGAAGACCTGCTCGACCTCGCCGCTCACGCGACGCGGACGTCGCGCCTGGCCTGCCAGGTCATGATCACGGCGGAACTCGAGCGGTTGACAGTCAAAGTCCCGCCGACGGCGCGCAACTGGCTGAAGCGCTAGTCGGTCACCTTCACGACGGTCCCGATCCTTTTGTCCGGCTCATCCTTCTTGGCGCGCCGTTGGTCCTTGCGGGCCGGCGGCAGCTGGCTGCGCAGCTCGGCCAGGTCGAGCCGGCGATCCTTGTTCGTGTCGAGCAAGGCGAAGCGATGTGCCGCGGCTCGCCGGAATTCGTCCGCCGTCACGGACCGGTCAAGGTCGGAATCGGCGGCGGCGACGGGCTGCGGGATGTTGAGGAGCGCGTAGCGGGCGGCCCCTTGCAGGCCCTGAGGATCGTAGCCGCTCTGCCGGCCGGCCTTGCGCGCCGAAGGGCCCTCGCCACGCGGAACGCGCCAGCGCGCGTTGACCTGAACATCCGGCGCGGTCTGCCATTCGTAGGACACCAGCTCGGGCGGCAGAATCTGCTGGTCCGAATCCAGGTCGAGCGTTGCAAAGAAGCGAGCCGCATCACCCTCCATCTCGGCTTCGATCAGGGCGCCGTCGGCGTTGCTGTCCGCCTGGGCGAACCACCTGGCCAGCGTGTCGTCACCGGCGGCGCGGGATCGAAATGGCTCGCCCATCGGGCTGATGAAGGGCGCCCAGGCATTGCCGACGACCGTGATCGGCTCGGAAGGCGTCGCTTGAATCATCAACGCGAAGAGGAGAAGGGCTGGGGCTGGCACGAATGGTCTCCGATCTGTGCGCCGACACGTCACAGCGTCGGGCTGAATGACGGATGAAGCCTCATGCCCTTGCCCCGCAAGTCCTGATCCACCATATGCGCGCCGGGAGTCGGGCGGACGGTGCTGTCGCCAACCTGGTCAGATCCGGAAGGAAGCAGCCACAACGATTTCGCGCCGGGTCGTTCCGGCTCCCACCTTTCCCGTCATTGCAAGCGCAGCGAAGCAATTCAGCTTCTTTTGGAGTGCCGCCGCTGCGCGCCTCGCAATGACGAGGATGTGGCCCTAAACCACTCCCGATGACCGAAGACGAATCACCCGGCCTGGGCCTGGACTTGCCGGACACTCCCGCTCCGGCCGGCGCGCCGTCGGCGTACCGCGTGCTCGCCCGCAAATACCGCCCGCAGACCTTCCACGAACTGATCGGCCAGGACGCGATGGTGAAGACCCTCGCCAATGCGATTCAGCGCGGTCGGATCGCCCACGCCTTCCTGCTGACCGGGGTGCGCGGGGTCGGCAAGACGTCGACCGCCCGGCTGGTCGCCAAGGCCCTCAACTGCGTCGGCCCGGATGGGCAGGGCGGGCCGACCATCGAGCCCTGCGGGGTTTGCGAGCCGTGCCGGGCGATTGCCGAGGGACGACATATCGATGTGATCGAAATGGACGCCGCGTCACACACGGGTGTGGACGACGTCCGCGAAATCATCGACGCCGTGCGCTATGCGTCGGTCTCTGCCCGTTACAAAATCTACATCATCGACGAAGTCCACATGCTTTCCAAAAGCGCTTTCAACGCCTTGCTGAAGACTCTTGAGGAACCGCCGGAGCATGTGAAATTCCTGTTCGCGACAACCGAGGTCGGCAAGGTGCCGGTCACTGTGTTGTCCCGCTGCCAGCGGTTCGATCTGCGCCGCATCGCAGCCGAGACGCTCGCCGCCCATTTCGCCGAGGTCGCCGCCAAGGAAGGCGTCGACGTTGAGGCCGAGGCGCTGGCCATGATCGCCCGCGCGGCCGAGGGATCGGCCCGCGACGGCCTGTCGATCCTCGATCAGGCGATCGCCCACGGCGCCGGCGCGGTGTCGGCCGAGCAGGTGCGGGGCATGATCGGCCTCGCCGACCGTGGGCGGATCCGCCGCCTTCTCGACCGCTTGCTGTCCGGTGATGCGTCGGCGACCCTAGCCGAGTTGGACGAGGCGAATGCCCTGGGAATCGATCCAGCGGCGCTGCTTCGCGGCCTGATGGAAGAATTGCACTCGGCCAGCCGGGCGAAGGCCGGGGCGGTCGAAGCGATGCTTGCCGCCGAGCAGCGCGAGGCCGCCGACCGCCTCGCCGGGCAATTGTCGTGGGGGCAGATCCACCGCTTGTGGCAACTGCTCCTGAAGGGCCTGTCGGACGTGCAGCTCGCGCCCGACCCCACCGAAGCCGCGACCATGGCGCTCCTGCGCCTGATCCACGCCGCCGACCTGCCCGATCCGTCCGCGCTGATCGGCATCCTTCAGGGCGACTTGCCGGCTGGAATGGCCCGAAGCGCACCCGCTCAGTCATTATCGCCGCCAGCCGCCAGCCTGCCGGCGGACTTTTCCGCTCTGGTTCGCTTGCTCGATGAGCGCGGCAAGAACCAGCTTGCCCTCCAGCTGCATGACCAGGTCGGCCTCATCCGCTACGCCCCCGGCGAACTTGTCGTAAAGCCGCTCAAGCCGCTCGGGGCCGACTGGCCGCGAAGCCTGGCGGAGGCGCTCAAATTGGTGACCGGAACGAGATGGGACGTGTCGATCGCCGTGGACGGCGCCCAGCCCTCGCTGCTCGAGCAGGAGAAAATGGCCGAGGAGCGCGTTCGTGGAGAAGTGCTTGCCGAGCCAAGCGTCGCTGCCGTCCTCGAGGCGTTTCCCGGGTCGGCGCTGGAATCCTTTGTGGTGACGAAAGGGGCCTGACCCGTGCCAAACTTCGACGAGATCATGCAGATGGCGCAGAATGCGCAGGCCGAGTTGCAAAAGGCGCAGGACAATCTTGACAAGATCGAGGTCGAAGGCGCGTCCGGCGGCGGCTTGATCAAGGTCCGCGCCACCGCCAAGGGCCGGATCCTGGCGGTCGACATCGATGAAAGCCTCCTGCAGCCGGCGGAGAAGGCGATGCTCGAGGATTTGATCGCCGCCGCCCTCAACGACGCCCGCGGCAAGGCCGACTCCGCCGCCAATGCGGAAATGCAGAAGATGGCGACCGCGCTGCCGCTGCCGCCCGGCTTCAAGCTGCCCTTCTAGGGAAAACCTGCCCCAAAGAATTGCTTGTGCGGGGGCGGCTTAGCCGTCAACTTATCCACAGGGCTAACAGCCGGTGGAGACGGGCGTGTCGCTGGGAGCAATGCAGCATTGGCCGTTGCGGGTCATGTCACTGGTCGATCATGCCGAGCGGGAGCATGGCGAGAGCGAAATCGTCTCCGCCTGGGCCGACGGGTCTGTAACCCGGACCAATTGGCGCGAAATCACCCACAAGAGCCGCCAGCTGGCCCAGGCGCTGATCCGTTTCGGAATCAATCGCGGCGACCGGGTGGCGACCCTGGCGATGAACCACGCCCACCATCTTGTCGCATGGTACGGCACGGTCGGGATGGGCGGCATTCTCCACACCATTAACCCGCGGCTGTTCGACGATCAGCTAGACTATATCGCCAACCATGCCGAGGACCGGATACTGTTCCACGACCGGGTGTTCGCTCCCCTGGTCGAGCGGATGAAGCCGCGCTGGAAGACGATCGAGCATTATGTCTGCTTCGATCCGGCGCCTGGCGAAACCGGCTTTCCCGACTGGATCGGCGTGGAGAGCGGCGACTTCGATTGGGTCGACGGAGATGAGAACGAGCCGCTTGGCCTGTGCTACACGTCCGGGACCACCGGTAATCCCAAGGGCGTGTTGTACGAGCATCGCTCGACCATGCTCCACACCTTCGCCGAGCTGTCGCCCGACATCTTCAACCTGTCGAAACGGGCGGTCGTGCTGCCGATCGTGCCAATGTTTCACGCCAATGCCTGGGGCCTGCCCTGGGCGGCGCCGGCCGTAGGCTGCAAGATGGTGCTGTCGGCGGACTACCGGCCCGAGCTGATGTGCCGGCTGTTCCGGGACGAGAAAGTCACCCATTCCGCCGGCGTCCCGACCGTCTGGCTGACGATGATCGAGCATATCGAGCGCACCGGGGAGGAGCTTGGCGCGCTGCAGCAGGTGACGATCGGCGGGTCGGCGGCGCCACGAGCGATGATCCGCTGGTTCCGCGAGCGGGGCATTCGCGTCGCCCACGCCTGGGGAATGACCGAAACCTCGCCGATCGGCACCTGCGGCGCCCTGCCGACCAATTGGGATGAAATGGACGACGAGGAGCAGCTCGATCATATCGCCAAGCAGGGTCGCGCCCCGTTCGGGGTCGAGCTCAGGATCGTCGATGATGACGGCAAGGAGCTCCCTCGCGACGGCAAGTCGTCGGGGCGGCTGCTGTGCCGCGGTCCGTGGATCATTCGTCGCTATTTCAAGGCGGAAGCGGACGCCGCCGACCAGGACGGCTGGTTCGATACCGGCGATGTCGCCTGCCTCCATCCCGACGGCACGCTCCAGATCACCGACCGGTCCAAGGATGTCATCAAGTCAGGCGGCGAGTGGATCAGCTCGATCGACCTGGAAAATGCCGCCGTCGGCTGCGCCGGCGTGCAGGAAGCCGCGGCGATCGGCATTCCGCATCCCAAGTGGGACGAAAGGCCCTTGCTGCTGGTTGTCCGAGGCCCTGGCAGCCAAGTCTCCGCCGATGCCATCCGGGATCATCTGCGCAAGCATATCGCGTCCTGGTGGATGCCCGACGCGATCGAGTTCGTCGACGAGCTTCCCCACACCGCCACCGGCAAGCTCAGCAAGCGCACTTTGCGCGAGCAATTCAGCCACTACCGTTTCGCGAACGCCGAAGCGATGGTCGGCCGCGACTAGGCTGGAAATCCCGGCGGCCATGGCCTAACTGGCCGCCGACCTCCCATTTTGCATTGCCAAAGGAATTCGCGCCGCCATGGCCGCCCAATACGCATTCGTCATGAAGGACATGACCAAGTCCTTCCCCGGCGCCCAGAAGCCGGTGCTCAGCCACATCAACCTGCAATTCTACCATGGCGCGAAAATCGGCATCGTCGGCCCCAACGGCGCGGGCAAGTCGACGCTGATGAAGATCATGGCCGGCATCGACAAGGAGTTCCAGGGCGAGGCCTGGCCAGGCGAAAATGTCACTGTCGGCTATCTCCCCCAGGAACCGCAGCTCGACCCCAGCAAGAATGTCCTCGAAAACGTCAAGGACGGAGCGCGCGACGTCGCCGACATGGTCGACCGGTTCAACGCCATCTCCGCCGAAATGGGCGATCCCCGGGAAGACACCGACTTCGATGCGTTGATGGAGGAAATGGGCGATCTTCAGGGCAAGATCGATGCCGTCGACGGCTGGACCCTCGACAACCAGCTTGAGGTCGCCATGGAGGCCCTGCGCTGTCCGCCCTCGGACTGGTCGGTCGACAGCCTGTCGGGCGGCGAAAAGCGCCGAATCGCGCTGACCCGGCTGCTGATCCAGAAGCCGTCGATCCTGCTGCTCGACGAGCCGACCAACCATCTCGACGCGGAAAGCGTCCAGTGGCTGGAAAACCATTTGAAGGAATATCCCGGCGCGGTGCTGATGATCACCCACGACCGCTACTTCCTCGACAATGTCGTCAGCTGGATCCTCGAACTCGATCGCGGCAAATATTTCCCCTACGAGGGGAATTATTCCACCTACCTCGAAAAGAAGGCCAAGCGGCTCGAGCAGGAAGAGCGCGAGGAGAGCGGCCGGCAGACCGCCATCCGCCACGAGCTCGAATGGATCCGGCAGGGCGCCAAGGCCCGCCAGACCAAGTCGAAGGCGCGGATCGCCAAGTTCGATCAGCTGGTCGCCGCGCAGGAAAAATACGTCCCGGGCAAGGCGGAAATCCTGATCCAGGTGCCCGAGCGGCTCGGCGGCAAGGTCATCGAGGTCGAGAATCTGTCCAAGGCCTACGGCGACAAACTGCTGTTCGAGAATCTGTCCTTCACTCTGCCGCCCGGCGGCATTGTCGGCGTGATCGGCCCCAACGGCGCCGGCAAGTCGACCCTGTTCAAGCTCATCACCGGCCAGGAAAAGCCTGACAGCGGCACCATCGACATCGGCCCGACCGTCCATCTGGGCTATGTCGACCAGAGCCGCGACCATCTCGATAATTCGAAGAATGTCTGGGAGGAGATTTCCGACGGGCTCGATTATATGAAGGTCAACGGCCACGACCAGTCGACCCGCGCCTATGTCGGCGCCTTCAATTTCAAGGGACAGGACCAGCAGAAGAATGTCGGCAAGCTGTCCGGCGGCGAGCGCAACCGGGTCAACATCGCCAAGATGCTGAAGCGGGGCGGCAACGTCCTGCTGCTGGACGAGCCGACCAACGACCTCGACGTCGAGACCCTGGGCGCCCTCGAGGAAGCGATCGAGAATTTCGCCGGCTGCGCCGTGGTCATCAGCCACGACCGCTTCTTCCTCGATCGTTTGGCGACGCACATCCTGGCCTTCGAGGGCGACAGCCACGTCGAATGGTTCGAAGGCAATTTCCAGGCCTATGAGGAAGACAAGGTCCGCCGCCTCGGCGAGGAAGCGACGCGCCCGCACCGGACGACGTACCGGAAGCTGACCCGGTAAGGTCGCCCGATGATCACGGTCACCTGTTTCTTGTGGATCTGGAAAGGGGAGGCGGCCGGCAGCTGGCATTTCCTCACGATTCCGGAGGAACAGTCCGGCGAATTCCGGGCCGAGGCATTCGCCAGCCGGCGCGGGTTCGGGTCGGTGAAAGTGGCGGCGGCCATTGGCGATGTACGCTGGCGAACGTCCGTGTTTCCGCAGAGCAGCGGCGGCTACCTGCTTCCGGTCAAGGCCGAGATTCGGCAGAAGGCCGGTATCGCCGCGGGCGACGAAGTCAGTGTTACGCTCGAGCTAGTCTGACGAGGGCAAGCCTGGGCAGGCCTGCCGCAGCGAGGCTGCGGTCCGCTCATAGTCCAGGGCCATGTGGTCGAGCACCTCGGTTGCGTCGCGATCGTTGGTGTAGCTGGCCAGCCGCCGGCAGCGCTTGGCCTGCTCGGTCAGCACTTCGACCTGTTCGTCGCTGACATCGACCAGCATGTTCACGGCCCCGGTGAATCTCCCGGCGCTGTCGAACAGGGGTGTTGGATAAGGGGTAAAGGCCCGGCGGGTGCCGTCGGGCCGCTCGGCGATGGCGATTTCGTTGCGGACGCTGCGCCGCCCCCTGATCGCCGTCGCCATCGGGCATTCTTCGTGCGCCAGCGGCTCGCCGGCCAGCGTGTAAAGTTGCCACGTGACACACCATCTGTCCCGGCCAAGCTGCGGCTCGCGCCCGGCAAAGGCAACGCAGGCCTGGTTCCAGTAGGTTACCAGCCCGTCGGCATCGGTCAGATAGACCGGGACCGGCAGCGCATCCAGCACCGCTCGATAACCGGCCCCGGAGGATATCGCGCCCAAGGCGCTATCGAGGAGGGCATCGGCAGGAACGGGGGAGTGGTTCATAAGGGCTGCTGGCTGGTCCCGCGGTTGCGGGCAGAACTGCTGCAGGCCCCGCCTGGTTCCACAAATTGTCGAAACGTGACGACTGTGCCGGTTCGACAACAGGTTGCCTGTGACGCCGTCAGGTCAGCTCGACCTGTGCTCGGTGCTCGTCCTGATGCTCCTTGCCCGGGTCCTTGTTGAACAGCATCTTTAGGGCAGCAGCCTTGATGGTCGATCCAATATCCGCTTCCCAAACGTCCGCGCTTTTTGCGTCGAAGCGGAGCAGGACGAGATCGGGATCATCCTTGCCGTCCTTGTACCAGCTCGCGACGATCGGATTCCACAGCCGCTCGATGACGGCGCGGTCCATATCCTCGACCAGATCGCCGTGGATCGAGGCGAACAATTTATGGTTCTTGGCCGCGAAAGTGGCGATCGCCTTGCCGGTCCGTCCGAGGCTTTTGAACAGATCCTCCGAACGAGCGGCGAAGAAATAGATTTTCCCGCCGTCGAGCTGGGCGGTCATCGGCCTGGTGAAGTCACCGTCGATGCCCCGCAGGCCGAGCATCATGAAGGGCGACTCCTTGATCTCCTCCCAGAATTTTTCCTCAAGCCTGGCTTCGATTTTTTTGCGGTCGGTCATGCCGGTCCTCCAATTCGTGCGTTGCAACGAACCGGCCGGATCAGGCGGTGTTCCCGACCTGACCCTAAGTCGGTACCGGTTTGGCGCGCCTAGCGCAGCCGCTTGACCAGGACCGTTCCGTCCTCGCCGGTCTTGACGTCGAAA
>DASSPS010000073.1:0-15670 GCA_035699505.1 Sphingomicrobium sp.
CCGCTGGCGCAAAGCGACGCCCAGCTCCTCCTCGACCGCGACGGCGGCCTGTCCGGCCCGCGGGGCCAGGCGGCGCGAACCTGCCTCTATCTGTTCGAGCGCGACCAGGCGATTGCGCTCATCCGGAGCGGGTAGAGGCTACGTTCGTTTCGCCAGCATGGATATCACCGCCAGCAGAATCATTGCAGCCAACCCAGGGCGAGTGGCTTCGGTCATGTTCGAGCCTGTTCGGGATCCCGAATGGATCGGAGGCGCCAACTCCGTCGATCCGCCGAGCGGGAACCCGCAGGCGATTGGAGCGCGCACTACTCGGCACGGCGGCTTCATGGGCCGGAAATTTTCCTGGACGACAGAGGTAACTGCGTTCGAACCGGACCGCTTGCTCGACATGAAGTTCGTCGCCGGCCCAATGAAAGGCGGCAGCGTCACCTATCGAATCGAGCCGGAGGGCCAGGCGTCGCGCGTATCGATTCGCAACAGTGGGCCGGGCCCGCAAATCATGGGGTGGTTCGTCCGGCGCTCCGTTGGCAAAGACCTGGACCGGCTGGCCAGATTGGTAACGGCCTAGCGCGTCAGGATTGCGTGGCGTTTCTTGCCCAGGCTGAGCCTGCCGGCGTTGGCCGGCATCGCCGGGTCGGTGACGAGCTGATCGTCGAGCCGGACAGCGCCTTCCTCGACCTTGCGGCGCGCTTCTTTGTTCGAGCCCGTGAATCCCAGTCCGGTCAGCGCCTGCACGACGGTCATGCCGTCGCTCAGCGCCAGGGTCGGCAGGTCGTCGCCGGTGCCACCTTGCTCGAAGGTCGTCTTCGCCGTTTCCTTGGCATCGGTCGCCGCCTCCCGTCCGTGGAGCAGCGCCGTCGCTTCCGTCGCAAGCACGATCTTGGCTTCGTTGATCTCCGCGCCCGGCAGCGCTTCCAGCCTGGCGATCACGTCCAGCGGCTGGTCGGTGAACAGGCGCAGGAACTTGCCGACGTCGGCATCGGCCGTATTCCGCCAGAACTGCCAGTAATCATAGGGGCTCAGGCTGTCGGCGTTGAGCCACACGGCGCCCTGCGCCGTCTTGCCCATCTTGGCGCCGTCCGCCGTGGTGATCAGCGGCGTCGTCAGGCCGAAGGCCTCGCCGCCGTCGATCCGGCGAATCAACTCCATGCCGTTGACGATATTGCCCCACTGGTCCGACCCGCCCATCTGCAGCCTGCAGCCGTTGCGCCGCGACAATTCCAGGAAGTCGTAGGCCTGCAGGATCATGTAATTGAATTCGAGGAAGGTCAGCGGCTGCTCGCGGTCGAGCCGAAGCTTCACCGAGTCGAAGGTCAGCATCCGGTTGATGGTGAAATGCCGTCCGACCTCGCGCAGGAATGGAATATACTGCAAGCCCGACAGCCATTCGTCATTATTCACCAGCATCGCATCAGTTGGTCCGTCGCCGAAGGTCAGCAAGCGGTCGAAGGCGCGCCGGATCGACGCGATGTTCGCTTCGATCTGCTCATGCGTCAGCAGCTTGCGGGCCTCGTCCTTGCCCGACGGATCACCGACCTTCGTGGTGCCGCCGCCCACCAGGACGATCGGCTTGTGCCCGGCCTGCTGCAGCCGGCGAAGGAGCATGATCGAAACGAGGTTGCCGACGTGGAGGCTCGGCGCGGTGGCGTCAAAGCCGACATAGGCGGTGACGACCTGCTTGGCCGCCAGCGCGTCGAGCGCCGCCGGGTCGGTCACCTGATGGATGTAGCCGCGCTCGTCGAGGAGCTTGAGAAGGTCCGAGGAGTAGCCGCTCATGGCCGGCGCGTAGCACAAAATGCGCGCGCGTCATCATAGCCCGGATCAGGTGGCGGCGAGCCTCTCGAAGCGCATCGCAGCTGCCCTCGTGCGCCGGATGCAATATTCGACCAAGGCGAGATTGGTCAGCCAACAGGCCCAGGCAATGACCCGGTAAGACTGGGTGAAATCGAGCTGGAGCATGAAACTTGCCGGGATCATCAGCCGCAGGGTGATGGCCGCGGCGGTCATGGCGTATGAACGCAGCATCCACTCGCGATGCTCATCGAAACGACGGGCGAGGGCGGCCCGCACGCCCTGGCCGGTGAAGAAGAGGGTGAGCAGACCAAGGACGGCGAACCCGCTTCCGGCCGCTACCCCGGCCGTCGCGCCAATGGACAGAACCAGCCCCGCCGGAACGCCGACGGCGCAGGCGACCAAGTAGCTGTAACCGGTAGCCTTGTGGATTGCCGGCCAGCGAGCGCGGATGGCGCTGACGAACTGGAACGGCCCGACGACGAGGGCCACGATCGCGCCGAAGACATGCACTGCCAGCCAGGGGTGAGCAAATGCGTTGGCGACGATCGGCGGCGGGCCGTCCTCGGTGCCGATGAGATAGCGCTGCACCGAGGTGTTCGAGATATAGAGCGCCAGCAGCAGGAGGGCCGCGAAGCCGGCTAACCGAATGGCTTGCGCTGTGCGGGTCATACCGTGTTAGTCGTATAACACAGTAGGCTCTTGGTCAACCCGGTTCCTCGCCTCGCCAGCGGCGGCAAAGCGCGATAGGCTTGCGTCGTGCAGCTGATCCTCAAGCCTCATCCCGATGTGCCGCCCGCCGATCCGCCATTCGAAGTTTGGGCCAGCGTCGACCATGCCGCCAGCTTCGGTGCGGTCGGCACGCTCAACATCTGGTTCGGGGTCCGGGCGCCCGCCAATCGCTTCATCCTGCCGGTGGGTGAGCATGGCCGGGTCGAAGGGTTGTGGCAGTCGACCTGCTTCGAGGCCTTCCTTCGCGCCGAGGGGGAGGAAAGTTATCGCGAATGGAATTTCGCGCCGTCGGGCCAGTGGGCGGCCTATGATTTTACCGCCTACCGCGACGGCCGCAACGATGCCGACGTGAAGGAGCCCTACATTCGGCTCGAGGACAATCTCACCTGGTGGACGCTTGGCGCGACCATCGGCGTCGAGGCGGGGCCAGGCTGGTCGCTCGGCCTGTCCGCCATCCTCGAAGAAGGAGACGGGACGAAATCCTATTGGGCGCTCGCCCATGGCGATGGCGAGCCGGATTTCCACGATCCCCGTTGCTTCGCCGCGCGGCTCGCCTAATCACCGGCTAATGACCTTGTTCGGAATCGACCGGCTGATCGCCGATCCGGCGCTTCGCCGCCCGCTGGAAGGCAAGCGCATCGCGCTGGTTGCCCATCCCGCGTCCGTCACCCGCGACCTGACCCACAGCCTGGATGCGCTCAAGGCGGTCGGCCTCAACGTCACCGCCGCCTTCGGCCCGCAGCATGGCCTGAAGGGCGACAAGCAGGACAATATGGTGGAATCGGACGATTTCACCGATCCAGTCCACGGCATCCCGGTGTTCAGCCTTTATGGCCGGGTCCGCCGCCCGACCGGCCAGTCGATGGGAACGTTCGATGTCGTCCTCATCGACCTCCAGGATCTCGGCTGCCGGATCTACACCTTCATCACGACCCTGCTTTACATGCTCGAGGCCGCTGCCGAGCATGGCAAGCCGGTTCGGGTCCTCGACCGCCCCAACCCCGCCGGCCGGCCGATCGAGGGGCTAAACCTCCGGGAAGGCTGGGAGAGTTTCGTAGGGGCCGGTCCGATCGCGATGCGGCATGGCCTGACGCTGGGCGAGCTCGGCCACTGGTTCGTCCGGCACTTCAGGCTGGACGTCGACTATCGGGTCATCGGCCTCGACGGCTGGACGCCCGATGCCCCGCCCGGTTTCGGCTGGCCCGAGGACCGAATCTGGGTGAACCCGAGCCCCAATGCCGCCAACCTCAACATGGCCCGCTGCTATGCAGGCACCGTCATGCTGGAAGGCACCACGCTTAGCGAGGGAAGAGGCACGACCCGCCCGCTCGAGCTGTTTGGCGCGCCCGACATCGACGCCCGGCTGGTGCTCAAGGAAATGGAGCGCCTGGCCCCGCACTGGCTGGCCGGCTGCAAGCTTCGCGAAATCTGGTTCGAGCCCACCTTCCACAAGCATGTCGGCAAATTGTGCAACGGCATCCACATTCACGCCGAAGGCGGTTTCTATGACCATGCGTCGTTCAAGCCATGGCGGCTTCAGGCGCTCGCCTTCAAGGCCATCCGACGCCTGAACCCCGGCTATGACCTGTGGCGCGACTTCCCGTACGAATATGCGTTCGGCAAGCTGCCGATCGACGTCATCAACGGCTCACCCCTGCTGCGCGAATGGGTTGACGATCCGGCCAGCGAGCCGGGCGATCTCGACGCGGTGACCCGGCCCGATGAACAGGCGTGGGCCGAAGAAAGCGCGCCGTTCCTGGCTCAATAATCGCCGCGGGCGCTGGCCCGGGCTTCGAGAAGGTCGAACAGCCCGCGGTGCTGCAGAAGCAATTGCTCGGCGCCGAAAGCCAGGGCGCGGTCGCTGGCAGCGCCTTCGGCCGCCGCATTGATTACATCGACAATCGACGCTTCGTCAGGCAGGGACGGAGCCGGGCAGTCGAGCCCGGCGCGGATCGCGGCGCGGTCCAGAATCCGGCGGATCGGCCACCAGTCGCCGACCAGCGCGGTTGCCGCCCCCAGGGAGCAGCCTTTCCGTTCGGACCGGGCCAGCGTTTCCAGCGCATTGCGCTGCGCCGCCAGGGTTGCCTCCGTTTCGGCGGCGCCCGGCGTGCTCGGCAGCGGGCCGACGGCGGACGCCAGCCGAACCAGATACAGCCGTTCGCGCTCAAACCCTTCGGCGGCGCGGCTCAGCCAGGCCTGCGCCGGCCCCTTCGGGCAAAGCGACAGGGCCATTTCGACCATGCCGGGATGGCGGCCATGAATGCTGCACAGCAGGTGGACGGCGTCGGCGAGGTCGCGCGCGGCATGTGGTCCAGCGGCCTCGACCAGCGCGGTGATATAGGGGTGACGGGCGCAGCCGCCTTCGGCGACGCGCGCAAGCTGCGCTTCGGCAACGCTGGCTGGCTGGCGTTCGACATGCCGGTTCGTCGCCATGGCGCTACTCGTTCCCTTCACAAAATCGTCTTCAGGGCGATGCCCTACAGCGCGATCTCTAACCCAAGGCCGTAAAGACGAGGTTTATCCTCGCGTAACGAAGGATTGAGGAAGGTTACGATCCGTGCCGAACTGGGACAGGAGAAGCGGCGCTCATGCGGCGATCAGTTCGCGCCGGTCGTCATTGGCCTCGATCGTCTCGGGCGCGATCGCTTCGGCAGCGTGCGTGGCCGAGGCTTCTTTGGCGCGGAAGATTGTCCGCGACAGCAGCACCACCAGGCTCAGCGCCAGATAGGCGCCGACCACGCCGAACGGGCTGACAACGACCAGAGTTGCCAGCGGCACGCGAAGCCAGTTGGGGTTGAAGCCGAAATCGTCGCCGATCGCCTGGCAGGTGCCGAAGATCGTGTCATTGCGGAGGAAGATGTTGGTGCTCGATACTGCGGTGGACATGGAGGGCTCCGAATTGGCGTTGGTTTGTTGCCCTCTCCTCAGCAAAAGCCGTGCCAGATCGCGGAAATGGGAACCTTACCGCGGTTCTTCAAGACCGCCTTAGGTCCAGAGTGCCTCATTGGACCGGATCGAAAGCCCACAGTTGGTGAAGTTTCCCAGTAATCGTGACACTATTTCGGTCTCCCAACGAAACTGCCTGCCAAAGACAGCGTTTAGGCTGCTCAAGGGCCCGGGAAACAGGGAGAACAAGGCTTAATGGCGACTGATAAGACGGCCGACGCCGCCGCGGTCACGGGCGTGCCGACCGGCAGCGATGCTCTCGACGACATACTTGCCGGCGGTTACGCGCGCTCCCGGGTTCATCTCATCGAGGGCCGGCCTGGCTCGGGAAAGACGACGCTGGCCCTGCAATTCCTGATGGCCGCTCGGGAACGTGGTGAAACCACCCTCTATGTCACTCTGTCGGAGGGGCGCGGTGAGCTAATGGAGTCGGCGGCCACCCACGGCTGGTCGCTGGACGGCCTGGAGATCTACGAGCTCGTCCCGCCCGAACTGAGTCTAGATCCCTCGCTCGAGCAATCAGTCGTTTATTCCTCCGACCTGGAGCTTGGGGAGACTGTTCGTCTCGTGATGGACTGCGTCGAGCGGCTCGAGCCGCATTGTGTCGTCTTCGACAGTTTATCCGACATCCGCCTGCTGGCCGGAAACCCGCTCCGCTATCGTCGCCAGGTGCTGGCGCTGAAGCATTATTTCAGCGGCAAAAACTGCACCGCGATTTTTGTCGACGACCTGACCGAGGAGATGGACGACGCCAACCTACACAGTCTTGTCCATGGCGTCGTCCGATTGGAGCAACTGACCATCGCCTATGGCGCCGAGCGGCGGCGCCTCCGAGTGTTCAAAATGCGCGGAAGAGCCTTTCGAGGGGGTTTTCACGACTACGTCATCCGCACCGGCGGCGTGCAGATTTACCCCCGTCTTGTCGCCTCCGATCACAACCCGGGGATCGGAACCGACGATGGCCCTGTCGTAAGCGGCCTGGCCGACCTGGATGTCATGCTCCACGGCGGCCTTGATCGGGGGACAAGCACGCTCATCATGGGACCGGCTGGGTGCGGCAAGTCGACGCTCGCGCTGCAATATGTGGTCGCCGGGCTCGCCCGCGGTGAAAAAGCGCTTTTCATCAGCTTCGACGAAACCCGCCGCAATTTTCACAGGCGCGCCCGCGGCCTTCATCTCGACCAGGCTGAGACCAACGACCTTTTCACCTTCCTGCAGATTGACCCGGCAGAGTTGTCGCCCGGTGAATTGTCAGGGATCATCCGAAGTCACGTGACCGCTGGAGCACGCATCGTCGTTCTCGACAGTCTGTCCGGTTACCAGCATGCCATGCCGGAAGAGCAGTTCCTACTGTTGCAGATGCACGAGATGCTGACCTATCTCAATCAGCAGGGGGTCCTGACAATCCTGGTGCTGGCGCAACATGGCCTCGTTGGCCAAATGCATTCACCGGTTGACCTGACCTATCTTTCTGACACCGTCCTCCTCCTTAGATTCTTTGAATCCCGGGGAGAATTGAGGCGGGCAATCTCGGTCTTGAAGAAACGCACCGGTGGTCATGAGCCCTACATCCGCGAATATTGCATCGGCAAGGCAGGGGTGAGCGTCGGCGAGCCGCTGCGCGCCTTCAACGGCATCCTGACCGGGGTTCCGCAATATTCGGATGAAGCGGAGCGGCGGATGCCCGCGGACAAAGTCTAGACGTGGCGCAAAGTCTTGCCATCCTGGCGCCCTCGGGCCGCGATGCCGCCGTGATTGAGGGAATCCTGAAGAGTGCGGGTATCGACAATGAGGCCGAAACCAGTGTCGACACGATGCTGGAGGCACTCGACGGTGTTCGTGCCGGGGGCGTCATCGTGGCCGAAGAGGCTCTTGATGAGGATGGCTTGATCAAGCTCGAGCGCTGGCTTGAGGCCCAGCCGCCCTGGTCCGACGTGCCGATCATCCTGCTGACGCGCGGTCGTGCCGGGCCGCAGGCGAACATGCGGCTGGCCGGCCGGCTCGGCAACGTCACCATCCTCGAGCGGCCGTTGCATCCGGTCACCCTCGTTTCGGCAGCGCGAGCTGCGCTTCGCGCCCGGGCCCGCCAGCGTGAGGCGGAGCGCCACGTCATAGAGACGGAGGAAAGCGAGCTTCGGCTGCGGGAAAGCGAAAGCAAATATCGCGCCTTGTTCAGCACCATGGACGAGGGCTTTTGCATAATCGAGTTCATTGACGGGCCCGACGGGCCGCTTAGCGATTACGTCCACGTCGAAGCCAATGACGCTTATGCTCGGCACGCAGGCATTGGGGATGTCGTCGGGCAACGGGTGAGGGCAATGGTGCCGGACGAAGCCGAGGGTTGGGTCCGCCGCTACCGGGAAGTCCTCGACAGCGGCCAGTCCATCCGATTTGAGCAGGAACTGGTGGCGACGGGGCGTCACCTGGAGTTGGCCGCTTTCCGCATTGAGCCGCCGGAACGCAAGCAGGTCGCGGTGCTGTTCCAGGACGTGACTGCCCGCCGCTCCGCGGAAATCGCGTTGCAGGAGCTCAATGCGACCTTGGAGCGGCGGATTTCCGAGGCGCTTGCCGAGCGCAAGTTGCTTGCCGACCTGGTCGAAGGCACCGATGCTGTTGTTCAGGTAGCGGACCCAGACTTTCGGTGGCTGGCGATCAACAAGGCTGGCGCCGACGCTTATGAGCGGATGTTCGGAGTTCGGCCAAAGGTAGGAATGAGCAAGCTCGACTACCATCAGGCTAATCCGGAAGAGAGGGAAAAGGTGCGGGCGCTTTGGCGGCGCGCGCTTGACGGTGAAACCTTTACCGAGATCGTCCCCTTGCCGGATCCGGTCTTGGGGACCCGCTACTTCGAAGCAAAGTTCAACTCGCTCTATGACTCTCAGGGCAAACAGATTGGCGCCTACCAGTTCGCCTACGACGTTACCGAGCGCCTGATCGACCAGAACCGCCTGGCCGAGGCGACCGCGCGCATGCATGAAATGGCAAAGCTCGAAACCCTGGGCCAGTTGACCGGCGGCGTCGCCCACGATTTCAACAATCTGCTGACCCCGATCGTCGGCGCGCTGGATATGTTGCGCCGGCAGCATGAAGGCGAGGAGCGCTCCAGCCGTCTGATATCTGGGGCGATGCAGGCGGCGGAGCGCGCCGCCACCCTGGTTCAACGCCTGCTTTCATTCGCCCGCCGGCAGCACCTTGAAGCGCGTACGGTTGACGTCAAGGCGCTGGTCGAAGGCATGCAGGACCTCATGCAGCGGACGATCGGTCCGCATATCCAGGTCAATGTCGAAACGGCGCCGAGCCTTCCCCCTGCCCGGATTGATCCAGGGCAGCTCGAGCTCGCCATCCTCAACCTCGCAGTCAATGCACGCGACGCCATGGGCGGAGGTGGACAGCTGCGGATTCGTCTTGACGAGGTCACGGTCGCGCATCCCAGCGACGGACTCGAGCCCGGCCGCTTCATTCGGCTTGCCGTCAAGGACAGCGGCGTTGGCATGGACGAACTTACCTTGAAGCGGGCAATCGAACCTTTCTTCACGACCAAGGGCCAAGGCGAGGGGACCGGCCTTGGTCTGTCGATGGTCCACGGCCTTGCGGCGCAATCGGGGGGCGCCCTCCGAATCAAGAGCAAGGTGGGCAAGGGCACCACTGCGGAGCTGTGGCTGCCGGCTGCGGACGGAGATGCGGAAAACCTGTCCGACCGAGACAACAGCCTGCCCGTTCAACCCCGGCGTGCCGACATCTTGCTGGTTGATGATGAAGACCTGGTTCGCCAGGCGACGGCTGAGATGCTGCGCGAGATGGGGCATCGGGTGGCCGAGGCGGCGAGCGGCCGCGCCGCGCTCGTTCAGCTGATCGACAATCCGCAATTCGATTTGCTGATTACCGACTATTTGATGCCGGGCATGCGGGGTAGCGAGCTGCTGGAAGAGGTCCGGCGTATTCGGCCGGGCCTGCCGGCTTTGCTTTTGACCGGTTACGCCAATCTGGCCAAGGGCGAGGCCGGCGGAATTCCTCGCCTGCCAAAGCCCTTCCGTGAGGCCGACCTTGCCCGGCAGGTTGCTGCATTGCTTGCCAATGACGGGCCAGGTGAGCCTCGGGCAAAGCTGTACAGGGTCCGCTAGCCAGCATTGAATTGGCGCTTAGCTATGGCTTCAGGTTCGACCGGTGATCTAGCGGGCGGTGTCGTGTGCTGATGGCCCGGACTGGCGGCTGATCGGCGCAGGTCGGCTGGGGTGGCTGTTCGGCCCGATCCCGGGTTATTTTGCCAGCGGCTATCATTTGGCCGGGATTGCGCCTATGAATTTCCCGCTACTAGTCGCAAATTGACGGGTTCTGGCGCTTTGCGGCTCCTTTTTCCTTCGTTTTACGTTCTAGCGGCAGGGGCATCGGCACTCTCGCCAGGCCCCCAAGGATGAAGGAAGACGTCATGCCCATCGGCACCGTAAAATTTTTCAATGAACAAAAGGGTTATGGCTTTATCGCCCCAGACGGCGGTGGCCAGGACGCTTTTGTCCATATCACCGCGGTCGAACGCGCCGGCATGGGCACCCTTCGGGAAAACCAGCGCATCGCTTATGACCTGGAAGAAGACCGCCGCGGCAAGACGGCCGCCGGCAACCTCCGGGCAGCCGACGACGCCGGCGAATCCGCCGAGATCACCGGCATTGCCGAGTCGGACCAGGAACAGCCGGCCGACGAGGCCTAAGGCGCCCTTGATGTCCGGCACATCGCAACTCGATTTCTACCGTGCCCGGGCCGACCAGGCTCGGGCGGATGCCGACGCGGCAACGCTTGCCCATGTGCGCGAGCGTTGCCTGCGGTCCCAGGAGGCGTGGGTTCAGCTCGCCAACCGGGCCGCCCGCGCCGAGGAAATGCGGGAAAAGCTGCTGGCCGAAAAAGTCGCCCGGGAAACGGCGTAGGACGACCGCCGGCGATTGGGCGATCCGCCCGACATGTGCTATGGCCCGATCATCGGGCGCTCCGGTTTGAGCAATCGCCCGGCTGAGAGACCAACCGCGCTCCCGCTTGCGTCCGGGACTGTGCCATGAACCAGCCATCGCCTGAGGAAGCGGCCGAAGCGCTCCGGGAGCAGGCGGCCAGTTGCCGCCGGCTTGCCCAGCGCGCCCGGACCAGCGGCGGTCTGCGCGCCCTTGCCGCCGCCGCCGACCAGTTCGATACCGACGCCCGCCGCATCGACCCCGGCAGCCGGCGCCAATGATCCGAAGCCGCGGGCCGCGCCCGCTCCCGCCTGCCGCAAAGGAAACAGCATGTCACAACCCGCAGTCCCGACCATGACCGAGGCGGAGCTTGCAAAGCTCGGCATCGAGCGGGTCCCCGCCTTCACCTACCGCATTGGCGGCTTTCGCTACACCAACCTGGCCGATGCCGTCGCCCAGGCAAGAAGGACGCCGACGCAATGACCCGCTCCCTGTTCGTCAACCTCAATGAGGATGATGTCATCGCCCGCTGCCAGAAGGAAAAGGTCGGCGTTTCCGCGCTCGAGCGGATCCCGAGCGGCGGCGTCCGCCTGGTCTGCATGAGCGTCGAGGGCGCCACCCTCATGCGCCGCAAGTTCAAGTCGCAGCTGATCGCCGGCGAGCCGGTCCGCGCCCGCCACCGGCCGACCCGGCCGCTGTGGTAGGAGATGACGCGATGACCAGTCCGCCAACCCGCCGGGCCGAGGATACCGCCGCCGGCTGCCGCCTCCGCTCCGAGAGTGACCAGTTGCTCGCCGACCAGGAGCCCAACGACCGGATGCGCCAGCGGCTGGAAAGCAGCGCCGGCGTCTGGTCGGCCCGCGCGACCCTGCTCCAGCGGCTGGAGGACGGGCGCGAGCGCCGATCGGCGGAGCCGTGAGCCAGGGCCGGGAACTGCAGTCCGAAACGCATGCCGATAACGACCGCCGCTGGCTGCGCCACTGGCAGGAATGGGAGGTCACCGGCCGGGAGATCCGGTCGGTCCTGTGCGTCGCCACCGGCATCGAGCTTCGCCCCGGAATGCCCGGATTCGACGAGGGCGAGCTTCAGAAACTGATCGCCGAGGCCCAGGCCATCATGCGCCAGGGCGAGAACCCGATGGACGCGCTGAGGATCGTGCCGGAAGCCTGAGCGCCCGAGCCCAGGGGCGGGATTGCGAAGCAATGTCGACCCAGCGCCAAGAGAGCGCCAATGCCTTACTTCACCTTTGCCGCCTCGGCATCGGTCAGCCGGGTGTTCTGGCCGTAGAGGACAAGCCAGCGCCCGCCGGGCCGCCGGGTCAGCACCAGCAGCTTGTTGCCGTGGATCGTCACTCCGGGCTGGCGCGAGTCGCCGGTGGTGGTCGACCGGATCCGCGCGACGACGACGTTGGGCGCCAGCCGCCGCAGTTCGACCAGCCGGATGCGCTGGATGCTGTCCCTGTAGACGGTGGCGAACGGCCTGGCGAAGTCCCGAGCGATCTGCGCCCGGCCGCGCCATTCGCCGCCGGTCCACAGCACCCAGGTGCCGTCCTCGTGGAACAGGCGCGACCAGGCGGCGGCGTCGCCGTCGGCCCAGGCTTTCTCCCATCGGGCGAAGAGGGCGGAAATTTCGGCCCGGTCGGCGGGGGACAGGGCCGGCGCGGCCCTGGCCGGCGCCGCCTGTCCGGGGGCGGCGGCAAGAACAGCGAGGGCGAGGGCAAGTGCAGGCGCGAGTCGCATGGGCGGCCTCCGGCGTGAACCGCCGCCGCCTATAACACCGCCCGGCGGCCAAGGCCCGCGCAAAAAGACACGAAAGACGCGCTACGTCCCCGTGTCTTTCGGGCTTCCCGAGGCATGAGGCGAGGGAAAAAGGGGAAAGCGGACGATCGTAAAGAGCCGGTCGAAAGCCTGGGCCGGCACCGCCAGGACCCGCGCTTACCGACCAGCCATGCCAGCGCAAATCCAAATAGGACAGCGGAGATCTACGCGGCCGGCGTGGTCGCTCAGAGCGGGGCGGGGGAGTCCCGCGCCGTCCGCGCCGCTTTGCGCGCGCCTTCCGGCCATTGCAGCACGATCTCGCACAGGATCATCGGCGCCACCCACGACAGCCAGATGAACGCCTCGCCGCCGCCCAGCTCGTCGAGGTCGGCGAGCCGCGATCCGATCCGGCAGAAGACGAAGGCCCAGGCGAGCACATAAGAGCGGATCATCCACTGGCCGTGGCTTGGAAAGCGTCGGTTGCGCGCCGCGCGCCAGCCGAGGCCGGCGAAGGCCAGCCAGGCGAAGGCCAGTGTCACCAGCGAGATCGTCTCGTTGGTCAGCAGAGCCGAGCCGGCATCCTTGTGCGCCATCGACAGGGTCACGAACAGGGAGGAAACGGCGCCGAACACGCCGAAGGCGAGGTAGGTCCGGCCGACCAGCCGGTGGAGCGGGAAATTGTCGCGCCGCGCCGCCAGATAGAGGTTGAGCCCGCCGAACAGCAGCATGCCGGTGCCGCCCAGCACATGGGCATAGGTGCCGGCGAAATGGCCGCCGTGCCGGGCGGCGGTGGCGAGGGTCAGCGACGGCCAGGCGATGAGCCACCAGGTGACGACGCTGCTGATCAGGGCCGCGGCGAGGATGACGCCGTTGCGGGTCGCCCAAAGCGAGCGCGGTCGCGGTCGATCCTCGGCCGTGGTCGCCATGCCTGTTTCCCCCTGGGCGGGGTTGTTCAGGAGAATGAGGAGGGGGTCAAGGCTGGGGGAGGGCGGGCGTGACTGGGATTGTCGCCCGGGAATCGGGGAACTCTGGGGAATTCGGTAACGGTCCCCCGTAATCGGGTAATCGCGCGATCCCAACGGAAAGGGGGCCGTCGCCGGCCCCCTGACCAATCCGGTTCTTCCCCGGAAGCTTATTCGGCGGCCATGAAGGCCTTCTGTTCCTTGAACAAGCCGTCGCCGAGCTTCATCCCCTTGGGCAGCTCGATGTCCCGGGCGGCCTTCACGATCGCTTGCGAAAGCGTGTCGCGGAGACGCTGGTCGGAAAGCTTGGCGATGCCCCGGTTGACCGTGGCGAGGATCCCGAGGTCCCGGAAGAGGCGGCCTTCGGGGCCGGGATCCGGGCCAACCTTCCAGTCGACCTCATAATAGATCGGGATGCAGTGCGTCGCGCCGTCCGGAGCGGTAAAGCTGATTCCATCGCATGCCATATCGACGTCCCCTTTCTGTCTCGGGTCGTCCGTAGCGCTCAGTGCAGTCTGAAACGGGTCGCCTGAGCGCCATCGAGCGACTCAACCGAGCGGGTCGACTCTTAACTTTCGTTAGGGTTCGCGGCAATGGCGCGCCTGGCCGGGAGCGCCAAAGCGGGCGGAATCAGCGGTCGGCGCAAAGCCTGACTTCGGCCTGGCGGTTTCGGCTGTTTAAGCGACTGTCACCGTAATCCCGACTGTCACCGTAATCCAATCCAGCGAATTGGATTGGCCGTTCGGTTAGGCGGGGAAGGCGGGGAGCAGCAGCGCGCCAAAGCGCGCCCCTGAATTTTCGTTCAGATTAGTGCATCAAAGCGACTGTCACCGTAATCCCTTGTTCGTAATTCCCTGGCGCACTTTGTCATCCCGCAAGCCCCAGGAAAACCAGGATCGCGCGGTTGAGGCGGTGGAGGTCGGGTTCGTCGAGCCGGCCGATTTTCTTGCCAAGCTTGCGCCGCCCAACACTTGTCACCTTGTCGACCATCAGGCGGCTCGGCTCGCGCAGCCCATTGGCCTCGCTTGGTTCGATTTTCAGTCGCAACAGCGGCGCGTCGGTGGGGTCGGTGGTGAAGGCGCAAATGGTGACGGACTCGGTGCCCTCAAAATGATCGTCCTGGACGATGACGACCGGCCGCGGCTTGCCGGCGTAATCCTTGCCGCCAGCCGCCGTCCAAAGCTCGCCGCGCTTCACGCCTCGTCGGACAGCGAGTCGATGAAGGCCTGGTCGTCGGCCGCATGGAGACTCGCCGCGACCGCTCGCGACTGACGGCGCGCGGCATTGCCAAAGGCGGCGGCGCGAACGTCGGGGACCCAGATCTGAATGGGGCGCATGCCCTGGTCGCGCAGGCGCTGGCGATAACGGCGGACCTTGTCGCGCACCTTGGCGCGGGGGGCGGGTGCGGACATGCGATGCTCCTCGGTTACATGTAACCTAGCATCATGCCGGGAAAAATCAAGGTCGACCTTCGGCCAGCACGCGACACCGTCCGAAGCGGTTCAGTCTCGGAATCAAGTCAGGTCGGCGATTTGAGTTATTGGTCGAGGAAGGAGCGCATTTTGCGGCTCCTGGAAGGATGTTTGAGCTTCCGCAGCGCCTTCGCCTCAATCTGCCGGATCCGCTCCCTGGTCACCGAGAACTGCTGCCCGACTTCCTCCAGCGTGTGATCGGTGTTCATGCCGATGCCGAAGCGCATGCGCAGCACGCGTTCCTCGCGGGGGGTCAGTGACGCCAGCACCCGCGTCACCGTTTCCTTGAGGTTGGCCTGGATCGCCGCATCGACCGGGATGACGGCATTCTTGTCCTCGATGAAATCGCCCAGGTGGCTGTCTTCCTCGTCGCCGATCGGGGTTTCGAGGCTGATCGGCTCCTTGGCGATCTTCATCACCTTGCGGACCTTCTCCAGCGGCATGGAGAGGCGCTCGGCCAGTTCCTCCGGGGTCGGGTCGCGGCCGGTTTCGTGCAGGAACTGGCGGCCGGTGCGGACCAATTTGTTGATCGTTTCGATCATGTGGACCGGGATCCGGATGGTCCGCGCCTGGTCGGCGATCGAGCGGGTGATCGCCTGGCGGATCCACCAGGTGGCGTAGGTGCTGAACTTGTAGCCGCGGCGGTATTCGAATTTGTCGACCGCCTTCATCAGGCCGATATTGCCTTCCTGAATGAGATCCAGGAACTGCAGGCCGCGGTTGGTGTATTTCTTGGCGATGGAGATGACGAGGCGCAGGTTCGCCTCGACCATTTCCTTCTTGGCGATGCGGGCCTCGCGCTCGCCCTTCTGGACCATGTTGACGATCCGCCGGAACTCGCCGAGCGAGGTGCCGGTGGCGTTGGCGATGTCGCTGATCTCGGCCCGGATGCGCTCGACGCTGTCGGCTTCCGCGGCGGCGAAGGCGGCGAACTTCTTGTCGGTGCCCGAGGCGCGTTTCAGCCAGCCGTCGTCCAGCTCATTGCCCATATAGCTTTCGAGGAAGGCCTTGCGCGGCACGCGGTGGCGCTCGGCCAGGCGCAGCATCTGGCCGCCGAGCGCGGTCAGGCGGCG
>DASSPS010000074.1:0-4462 GCA_035699505.1 Sphingomicrobium sp.
GAGGACGTCCTCGACACCTGGTTCTCGTCGGCCCTGTGGCCATTCGCGACCCTCGGCTGGCCTGAGCAGACGGAGACGCTGGCCCGCCACTACCCCAACGACCTGCTCATCTCCGGCTTCGACATCATCTTCTTCTGGGACGCCCGCATGGCGATGCAGGGCATTCACTTCATGGGCGATGTGCCGTGGAAGACGCTCTATCTGCACGGCCTGGTCCGCGACTCGCAGGGACAGAAGATGTCCAAGTCGAAGGGCAACACCGTCGATCCGCTCGGACTGATCGACAAATATGGCGCCGACGCTTTGCGCTTCACGCTGGCGGCGATGGAAAGCCAGGGCCGCGACATCAAATTGGATGAGCGGCGGGTCGAGGGCTATCGCAACTTCGCCACCAAGCTGTGGAACGCCGCCCGCTTCCTGCAGATGAACGGGGTAGGGGCGTCCACGAGCATTGCCGCGCCCGAGGCCAGCCTGCCGGTCAACCGCTGGATCATCGGCGAGGTGGTCGAAACCCTGGCCAGGCTCGATAAGGCCTTCGCCGAGCTGCGCTTCGACGACATGGCCAACGCCATCTATCATTTCACCTGGGGCAGCTTCTGTGACTGGTATGTCGAGCTCATCAAAGGGGCGTTCGACGAAGAGACGAAGGCCGTCGCCGCCTGGGCGTTCGACCAGATCCTGGTCATGCTCCACCCGTTCATGCCCTTCGTCACCGAGGAACTGTGGAATGCGAACGAGCGGCCCTACGAACTGATCATCGCCAAATGGCCGAAGCCGGAAGCGGCGGTCGATGCGGCGGCGAAGGCCGAAATCGAATGGCTGATCGAGTTAGTGACGGAAGTTCGCTCGGCGCGGACCGAGCTGAACGTGCCGCCGGGAGCGAAGCTGAGCCTGTTCGCCGGTGACACCTCAGACGAAACCGCCAGCCGCCTGGACCGCCAGCACGGCACCTTGTCCCGGTTGGCCCGGCTGGAGTCGATCCAACTGTCACCATTTGCCGGCTCGGGCGCGGCGCAGGTCGTGGTCGGCGAGGCGACGTTCGCCTTGCCACTGGAAGGCATAATCGACCTCCACGCCGAGCAGGCTCGACTGACGAAAGCGATCGCGGAAGCCGAGAGGGAGCGAGACAGCCTCGCCGCTCGGCTCGGCAACCCCAATTTCACCGAGCGGGCCAAGCCTGAAGCAGTCGAGAAAGCCCGTGCCGACCATGACGCGCGGGCGGCCGAGGCGGAGCGGCTGGCGGCGGCGCTGGCGCGTCTGGGGTAGCTAGGCGCGCGGCGCGACGACCTTCACCGCGCTCGGGGCAATCGTCACCGCGATCGGCGTTTCCGGCCCAAGCTCGCCGTCGATCGACACGCGCAGGCGCGGCCTGGTGTCGATCTTCATCTTCTTGCCGTGGAATTCGCGGACGGTTTCCTGGCGGCGCTTATGCTTGATGGCACTGGCGAGATAGCTTTTGGCCAGGCCGAACAGGCTTCGCCCCTGCACCGCCTGGATGACGATCTCGCCGCTTTCAATGTCGGCGCTTTCGATCAGCTCCATGCCGCCATGGAAGCGGCCGTTGGCGATCCGCACCTCGGTCGCCCACAGCCGATGGATTTTCTGGCCGTCGTCGACGCTGAGCCGGAACGCCTTGAAGCTGGCTGCCGACCAGCCCGCCCACAGCAGATAGCCGAGCCGTCCGAGTCTGCGCTTGAGGCCGTGCGGAACGGTCTCCGCGACCATCGGCGCCAGGCCGATGGCGGCATTGTTGAGGAAATAGTCGCCGTCGATGCAGCCCAGGTCGATATCCCGCACCTCGCCCTTGGCGATCGTCTGGATCGCCCCGTCCAGGTCGAGCGGAATGCCAAGGGTCCTGGCGAAGCTGTTGGCGGTGCCCATGGGCAGAAAGGCGAAGACCGTGCCCGTCCCCAGGAAATAGTCGATGTTGGCCGACAGGCTGCCGTCGCCGCCGCCGAGGATAACCATCGGCGCGGCCTTGATCGCCTTCTTGACCGCCCCCGCGATTCGGCGCGGATCCTTGATCGCCTTGGCGCCGATCAGCTCGACCCCCGCCGCCATGAGCTTGTCGCGGGCGGCCTCGAACGCCTCGGCGCCCTGCCGGCTCTTGGCGTTGACGATCAGGATCGCCTGCCTTGGGGGTTTTGCTCTCTTCGTCACCCCCGCTAAGCGGAACCGTGGCAAGTAGGTTCCCGATGGCGCGGGAATGACGATAAGAGGCATTGATGACGAATCCGTCCTTTCCTTCCCTGCGCATGCGTCGCGGCCGGTCGAGCGGCTGGATGCGCCGCCTGCTGGCTGAGCATCGGTTGTATCCGAGCGACCTCATCTGGCCCCTGTTCGTCTGCAACGGAAAGGAATGCGAGGAACCCATCGCTTCGCTTCCCGGAGTCAGCCGGTGGAGCGTGGATCGGCTTGCCGAGAAAGCGCGGGAGGCGGCGGCTGTCGGCATCCCCTGCGTCGCCTTGTTCCCGAATACGCCCCGCGATCTGCGCAGCGAGGACGCCGGCGAAGCGCTCAACCCGGACAATCTCATTTGCCGGGCGATCAAGGCAATCAAGGATGCCGTGCCCGACATCGGCGTTCTCACCGATGTCGCGCTCGATCCCTACACCAGCCACGGCCATGACGGTCTGACTGGCGATGACGGCGATGTCCGCAACGACGAGACGGTGGCGGTGCTCGCCCAGCAGGCGCTGGTGCAGGCGGCGGCCGGGGCCGACATTGTCGCGCCGTCCGACATGATGGACGGCCGAGTCGCCGCCATCCGCCAGGCGCTCGAAACATCAGGCCACCGGAATGTCGCCATCATGGCTTATGCCGCCAAATATGCGTCGGCCTTTTACGGGCCGTTCCGTGACGCCGTCGGTTCCGCTGGGCTGCTGAAAGGCGACAAGCGCAGCTATCAGATGGACCCGGCCAATGGCGCCGAGGCGTTGCGCGAAGTCGCGCTCGACATCGCCGAGGGCGCGGACATGGTCATGGTCAAGCCGGGCCTCCCCTATCTCGACGTCATCGCCCGGGTTAAGGACCGGTTCGGCGTCCCGGTCTTCGCTTACCAGGTGAGCGGGGAGCATGCGATGATCGAGCATGCCGCGGCGGCCGGCGCCGGCGACCGCGACGCTCTGATCCTCGAAACCCTGCTGGCGTTCAAGCGGGCGGGGACGACCGGTATCCTGACCTATCACGCGCTCGACGCCGCGCGCCTGATCGATGGTTGAAGTCGCCGCCGAAACCGAGCGGCTACGGCTGTGCACCTGGGGCGACGCCGACAAGGCCGAGTTCGCACGGGTCACCAATACGCCGGCGGTGATGCGCTGGCTCGGCGGGGTCCAGAGCGCGGAATCGATGGCGGCGGCCTTCGAGCGCATCGACGGCTACCAGCGGGACTTCGGTCACACGCTGTGGGCGGTCAAGCGCAAGGCGGACTCGGCGTTGCTCGGCTTCTGCGGCCTGAAGCGCGTCAACTCGCCGGGCGCCAGCTGCCCCGGCGACTTCGAGGTCGGCTGGCGGCTGCGCGAGGATGCCTGGGGCAAGGGCTTTGCCAAGGAAGCGGCGATCGCCAGCCTTGACCTTGCCTTCGGCCGGTTCGCGGCGCCGCACGTGGTTGCGCTCACCGTATCCGGCAACGCCGCCAGCCAGGGGCTGATGGAACGGCTCGGCATGATCCGGCGGGCCGACCTGGATTTCTGGGACGAACGCTTTGGGGAAGAACTCAACCCTTCGATCGTCTGGCGGATTGAAGCGGCCGATTGGCCAGCCTCCCGCCAGCGCGCGCTTGCTCCGCTAGCCTCCTAGCCGGCGCTGGATCTGGTCGATCCGCGCGGCCTGCCGCCGGTCGATATTGCCGACCGCCGCCGCCGCTGCTGCAATCGCCGCCTGGTCGGCGGGTGAGATCGAGCCTTTCGACGCCAGCTCGGCCGAGCCGATCCCATCGATGTCGCCCAGCGCTTTCGTCACCGGCTCGCGGGCGGCGACCGCCACCGACAAGGCCTGCTGCGCGACCACCCAGCTTTCGCTCTGCGGATCGCCGGCGCTGTCAGCCAGTCGCTCGGCCTCGGTGGCTGCTGAATGGAAGCCAGAATCTCCGGCGCGAGCCTGGCCGACCAGCGCCGCGAGACGGGCGGAAAGGGCCGGGCTGGCTGGTCCCGGCGCGACAGCGTCGGGGATAGGCACGCGCGGATCGATCGCCTCCGCCGCCCGCGGCGCCAGCGACGGGGCGTTGACCAGCGAGGCCGAGCAGGCGCCGAGCAGTGCAGCCGAAGCGAGGACGATGATGCGCATTGCGCTTCCTCTATGGCTGGCTCGGACGACGGGCAAGCGCTGCGCCTGCTAAAGGGTTGCGCACCTTTGGCCGCCGCCCTATGTGGCCCGCTCTCCCGCGCGCCCGTAGCTCAGCTGGATAGAGCACCAGACTACGAATCTGGGGGCCGGAGGTTCGAATCCTTCCGGGCGCGCCATT
>DASSPS010000075.1:0-6148 GCA_035699505.1 Sphingomicrobium sp.
GCGACGAGGTCGGCGCGGCCGGCGGCGAGGATCGAATTGGCGTGATCGGGCTCGTAGATGTTGCCGACCGCCATGGTGGCGAGCTTGCCCTCGTTGCGGACCTTGTCGCTGAACGGCGTCTGGAACATGCGGCCGTAGGTCGGCCGCGCCTCGGCCCAGGTCTGGCCGGCGCTGATGTCGATGAGGTCGGCGCCTTCGCGGGCAAAGGCCTCGCCGATCGCCACCGCATCGTCGGGCGTGATGCCGTCTTCGCCGGCCCAGTCGTTGGCCGAGATGCGGACGGACATCGGCCGGTCGCCTGGCCAGGCGGCGCGCATCGCGGCGAAGACTTCGAGCGGATAGCGGAGGCGGTTCTCGAGTGGGCCCCCATAGTCGTCGGTGCGCCTGTTGATCAAAGGGGTGAGGAAACCGGACAGCAGATAGCCGTGGGCGGCGTGGAGCTCGACCATGTCGAAGCCGGCAAGGATGCCGAGCTCGACAGCGCGCACGAACTGATCGCGGACTTCGTCCATGTCTGCCCGCGTCATTTCTCGCGGCACCTGGTTGTGCGGCGACCAGGGCACGGCGCTTGCCGCCATCACCGGCCAGTTACCGTCATCGAGGGGGACGTCGTTCCCCTCCCAGCCGACTTTCGTTGAGCCCTTGCCGCCGGAGTGGCCGAGCTGGAGGCAGATTTTCGCCTTCGACTGGGCGTGGGCGAAGTCGACAATGCGCTTCCACGCCGCCGCCTGTTCGTCGTTCCACAGGCCGGTGCAGCCGGGGCTGATCCGGGCCTCGGGCGAAACGCAGGTCATCTCGGTGAAGACGAGGCCGGCGCCGCCCATCGCCCGCTGGCCGTAATGGACGAGGTGGAAGTCGCCCGGCAGGCCGTCTTCCGCCGAATACATGGCCATGGGCGAGACGGTGATGCGGTTCTCCAGCCGAAGGTCGCGGAGCTTGAAGGGTGCGAACATCGGCGCGGCCTGCTTGTCCGGCACGCCGGCCTTTTCCCAGAACCAGCGCTCGACGCCTTCGAGCCAGTCCCTGTCGCGCAGGCGAAGGTTCTCGTGGCTGATGCGCTGGCTTCGGGTCAGCAGTGAATAAGCGAATTGCAGCGGCTCGAAGTGGAGGTAGCGCTCCAGCGTCTCGAACCATTCGGTCGAGTTGCGGGCGCTGTTCTGCAGCTTGAGGACTTCGAGGTTCCGCTCGGCGACATATTCGAACATCGCGGCTTCGAGGCTAAGGCCGCGCCGGTTCAGCACCTCGGCCAGCTTGATCGCATCCTCGAGCGCCAGCTTGGTGCCGGAGCCGATCGAGAAGTGCGCGGTATGGGCGGCGTCGCCTAGCAGGATGAACTTGCCGTGATGCCAGCGCTCGCACTTGATGCGGCGGAAATTCAGCCAGGCGGCCGAGCCGACGAGATGGGCGGCGTTGGACTGCAGCGCATGGCCGTCGAGATATTTGGCGAAGAGTTTCTCGCAGGCGGCGATGGTTTCGGCCTGGGTCATCGTATCGAAGCCGAACCTGCGCCAGGTGCTTTCCGAACATTCGACGATGAAGGTCGAGCAGTCGGGCGCGAAACGGTAGGCGTGGGCCCAGATCCAGCCGTGCTCGGTCTGCTCGAAGGCGAAGGTGAAGGCGTCGAACGTCTTGGCTGTGCCGAGCCAGACGAACTTGTTAGCGCGGGTGTCGATGTCGACGCCGAAATGGTCCGCATGGGCCTCGCGCACCCGGCTGTTGGCGCCATCGGCGGCGACCACCAGGTCGTAGTCCGCCCAGCGCGGATCGTCGGGGGCGCATTCGGTCTTGAAGTGGAAATGGACGCCGAGCGCGCGGGCGCGATCCTCAAGGATTTCGAGCAGGCGCTTGCGGCCGATGCCGATGAAGCCGTGGCCGCCCGAGGTGACCGTCGTGCCGTGGATGTGGACATCGATATCGTCCCAATGGGCGAACTCGGCGGCGATGATGGCGGCGGTCTCGGGGTCGGTCCGGGCGAGGTTCTCGACGGTCTGATCGGAGAAGACGACACCCCAGCCGAACGTCACGCCGCGGGCGTTGCGCTCGAAGACGTCGATCGCGTGGCTCGGGTCGCGCAGCTTCATGTTGATGGCGAAATTGAGCCCCGCCGGCCCGCCGCCGATGCAGGCGATTCGCATCAGTCAGGACCCCGGAAAGACACGAAAGACGCACTACGTACCCGCGTCTTTCCATTCACCGCACGGGAGGCGAACAGGAATTCAGCGCGCAACCGGAATGAGGCCATGCCCCGCCCATGCCATAAGACGCCGGCTGTAGGACAGAGCGTTCAATCTTCCGGAGCGACGGACACGCAGAGGCCGTCGAGCTCGTCGCTGACCTGGATCTGGCAGGACAGGCGACTGTTGGGTTGGCGCCAGTCGGAGAATGCGAGGACGATCTCCTCGTCCGGCTCGATCGGCGGCAGGCGGTCGACCCAGTCGTCTGCGACATAGACGTGGCAGGTGCCGCAGCTGGCGCAGCCGCCGCAGATCGCCTGGATCTGGCCGGGCTTGCGGATGCTGAGCATCAGCGAGCGGCCTGGCCTGGCTTCGACCGGTTGCGTGTTTCCGGCCCGGTCTGTGAGCCAGACCCGCGGCATCTAGTGCAATGCCTCGATGATCGTGACGTTGGCGATGCCGCCGCCTTCGCACATGGTCTGCAGGCCGAACCGCTTGCCGTAGCGGTGGAGGGCGTGGACCAGGGTCGCCATCAGCTTCGCGCCGCTGGCGCCCAGCGGATGGCCGAGGGCAATGGCGCCGCCGTGGACGTTGAGGCGGGCCGGGTCGGCGTCGAGCTGCCCAAGCCAGGCAAGCGGAACGGAGGCGAAGGCCTCGTTGACCTCATAGAGATCGATGTCAGCGAGACTTCGGCCGGAGCGGTCGAGGGCCCGGCGGGTGCCGGGGATCGGCTCCTCGAGCATGATCACCGGATCGCCGGCGGTGACGCCGAGATAGTCGATCCGGGCCAGCGGCTTTAGTCCATGCACCTTCACCGCGCGCTCATTGGCGATGAGGACTCCGCTGGCCCCGTCGCAGATCTGGCTGGCGTTGCCGGCGGTAATCACGCCGCCGGGCGTCAGGGTCCTGAGGCTGGCGAGGCCGTCGAGCGAGGCATCGTGCCGGATGCCTTCGTCGGCGCGATGGTCGCCAAGGGCGATGATCTCGCAATCGAACGCTCCCGCCTCCGTCGCGGCGGCGGCCTTGCGGTGGCTGTCGAGCGCGAAGCGGTCGAGGTCGTCGCGGTTGAGGCCATATTTCGCAGCCATCATCTCGGCGCCGCGGAACTGACTGAACTCGGTCACGCCATAGCGCTCCAGGATCGCTGGCGGCCAGGGGCCGGTGCCGATCCCGGCCTGCATCGGCAGGAAGACCGGCGTGCCCATCGGCACCCGGGTCATGCTTTCGACCCCGGCGGCGGCGACCAGGTCCTGCGTGCCGCTCATCACCGCCTGCGCCGCGAAGTGGATCGACTGCTGCGAGCTGCCGCACTGGCGGTCGATGGTGACGGCCGGGACGCTGTCCGGGAGCGACGAGGCGAGGACCATGTTGCGCGCGACATGGAAGCTCTGCTCGCCGACCTGGCTGACGCAGCCGGCGATGACATCGTCGATCGCCCGCGGATCGATTCCGGCGCGCCCGACCAGCGCGTCGAGCACGGCGGCGCCCATGGCCACCGGATGCCAGTCCTTCAGCGCTCCGTCGCGCTTGCCGCCGGCCGTCCGCACCGCGTCGATGATATAGGCGTCCACGCCGATCCTTTCGCCAATCCGGCGCAGGTTAGCCCGTCGCCCGATTCACCGCCACCGCCCGATTGATTGATCCAGATTAATTCCCCGAGTCGCACCGAGTCGCACTCTTGACTCATGAGATCAGCCTCCCGCTGTCCCGTTTCGGGACTTGAAAACAAACATTTTTTTGGGCCGGCCGGCTGGGCTGCGGACAGGGCAAGCAAGCGCAATAGAGTCGGAAAAGCTCGGCATTAAGGAAGCGGTAACCATTCCTGTAAAAAGCAAACGTCAGGGTCCCACCGAAAGAGCACAATAAAACTTAAAGTAAAAAATTGCACTTCTGGGCGGTTGATCAATAAAAAATGCTCGAAAAAGTCGTTTCGTAGGCAATTTGAACTGTCGTAGTCCACCTCGATTTCTAGAAAGTTAACTAAAGTATAGTCTGGTAATGATTCTGTAATGACCCTACTGCCCCCTCAGCTTTACCCCACCCAACTTGCCAAAGCCTCTGACCAGTGGTCTTTTTCGCGTTGATGCTCGGGGGAAGCTCCGCATCCGTTAACCCTGCCGATTAAACGAGCGGGACAAAACGGGGGGGATTCACCGGCAAAATCGGGGTGTTCGCCACGGTTCGCCGTGCCGGACAAGAACAAGGGTGCTTTATGAACTATCAGGACACCAGCTCGCTCACGGGTACCGACGCACGCAGCGATGCCGACGTCATTCCAGCCGGTAGCCAGGCTCCGGCCGTCGGCAATACGATCACCGGCGCGGGGACCGTCAGCGGCGCGGCCGGGGCCGACATCATCGGCTCGGCGCCGGGACAGGTCGTCGCCATCCAGGGCGCGGGCGGCGCCGACGACAGCGCGTCGGGCGGGACGATGCAGGTTTCCGGGCGCTACGGTGTTCTCAACATGGAAGGGGACGGTTCCTACCGTTACACCCGCAACGGCGACACGCCCGACGGCGTTCGCGACGTCTTCACCTACACGCTGGCGGACGCGGACAACGCGCGCGACACCGCGACGCTGACGATCGACATCGGCCGCGAGCCGGTGGTCGTCCAGGCCAATGCCCAGCAGGTGGTCGTCGGCCCCGACGGCGTCGTCACCCTGCCAGCCGGAGTCACCCTCGCCGACATCCACGTCGTCGGCCGCAACCTCGTCATCGACATGCCCGACGGCACCCAGATGGTCATCGTCGACGGCGCGGTCTTCGTGCCGCAGCTGGTGCTTGGCGGAGTCGAGGTTCCCTCGGCCAACGTCGCCGCCCTGCTGATCGATTCAGAGCCGGTTCCAGCAGCGGGCAATCCGCAGAGCAGCGGCGGCAACTTCGGCCTGCCGCCGGCGCCGCTCGATCCCGGCGTTCCGCTCGGCGACCTGATTCCGCCGGTCGAGCAGGATTACACCCCGCCGATCTTCGAAGATGTCGGCCAGTTCGTCGACGACGAGCCGGAAATCTTCATCCAGCCGGACGGACAGCCGGCCTCGGTTGCCGCGATCGACCAGGTTGACGAGCGCGGCCTGGCCTCGCCGCGCCTCGGCAACGCCGCCGAGTCCGTGGGAAGCGGCGAAGGCGCCGACGGCAACGGCACGAACAACAGCGATACCCGCGAAACCACGACCGGCGTCATTCTGATCGACGCCCGCGACACGCCGGCGACGGTCAGCATCACCGTCAACAATACGACGACGGTCATCACCGGCACCGTGCCGCAGGTCATTCAGGGCCAGTATGGCACGCTGACGATCACCAGCGTCTCCGATACGCAGATCGGCTACAGCTACACGCTGCGCGACAATACGACCGGCGATGCGACGCATGACGACTTCCTCGTCACGCTCACCGACAGTGACGGCGACCAGGCCAACGCGACCCTGCGCATCGACATCATCGATGACGTGCCGACCGCCAATGCCGACGTGGATTCGGTCACCGAGGACGGCCCGCTGGTCGCCACCGGCAACATCCTCAATGGCGGCACCGATGCCGTCGATGCCAACACGACGGACGGCGCTGCCGACGTTCGCGGCGCCGACGGTGCCGGCATCACGGCATTCTCGGGAACGGGCGGCGCCGGGACCTTCGGCACTCCGCTGGCCGGCACCTATGGGTCGCTGGTGCTCAATTCCAGCGGCGGCTACGTTTACACGCTGAACAACCAGAACGCGGCCGTGCAGGGTCTCGATACCGGCGAGACCCTGATCGAGACCTACAATTACACGATCACCGACGGTGACGGCGACACGTCGACGACGACGCTGCGAATCACCATCAACGGCGCCAACGACGCGCCGGTGGCGGTGCCCGACACCAATTGGGCGCAGGAAGATGTCGCCAATGCTTCCGGCAATGTGCTGCAGACGATCGCGCATCCGGGTGATCCGTCGCCGGTGCTGAGCTTCAGCGACCAGGCCGACACCG
>DASSPS010000076.1:0-12722 GCA_035699505.1 Sphingomicrobium sp.
CGTCGTCGCCGGTATCGGCGGCGACGGCTCTGTCGAGCGGGCGACGCCGCGGACCTTGTGGCTTGGCCTGCGGTTCGGGGGCCGGCGCTGAATCGTTACGGCAACCGCTTCAATCGCGCGGCGTTGACCGACCGAGATGTACAGGGCGACCCTCAACAATCGTGACCGGGCCGGCGTGATTACCGCCGTCGTGGCGATCCATGCCGGGCTGGCCTTTGCCCTGCTGCACATGTCCGGAACGGTCGACCTGATTCCCGATCAGGAACGATTGCGGATTTTCGACGTCAACCAGCCGGAGCCGCCGCCGCCCGTCACCATCCAGGAAATCCGGGACAAAGCGCCGGAAAAGGAAGGCGAGGCCTCGCCACCCAACATCAAGAGCGAGGCCACGCCGGTCGTCCGGCCCAAGCCCAGGATTGAGGTTCCCGCGCCGCCGACGGTAATCGCTTCGCCGACTCCCAACCAGGGCGCCGTCCAGACTCAGGGCGCGGCGCCCGTCCCCGGGCCTGGCACGGGCGCGGGCGGGATCGGCACCGACCTCGGCGCTGGCGGAGCGGGGAGTGGCCGGGGGGGTGGCGGCAATGGCCTCGCCGCCGTTCGCACCCGCCTGGCAACCCGGCCGCTGGTTGGCCGCGATTTCCCGCCCGCGCTTCTCGACGCATGGCCACGGAGGGCAATGGCCTTCATGCGCCTGCGGGTCGATGCCAACGGCGCCGTCATTCAGTGCATCATGGACCGCGGGACCGGCAATCGCGCGATGGATGACGATATTTGCGCCATCGTTCAACAGCGCCTTCGCTTTCGTCCGGCCCTGGATGAAAGCGGAAGACCGGTTGCGGATTGGTTTGGATACAGGCAGGAGCCTCCGCGCTAAATCACAAGGATGCGCGCGGGATGATCGAAGCCGAATGGTGGGACTATGAGGATATCGGCGAGATGGCGGGGGCCGTCGGCGGCGACATCGGCTTCATTATCGAAAGCGCGCTCGATGCCCGCGGCTCGGCGCTGATCGCGCTGCCATCGGACGACCTTGCCAAGCGGATCTTTCCGAAGCTCGCTGCCGCCAACCTGCCGTGGAAGAAGGTGACGATCATCCCGACCGACGACCGGATCGTCGCCGTTGACAATCCGCAGTCCAACGCCCGCGCCATCGCCCAGAGCTTCCTGGCGATTGGCGCCCGAGTCTTCCCTTATGTCAATCCTCTCGCTGATCACCGTCTCGCCGGAAATGCCGCCGATGCCCGTCTCCAGGACCTGCCCTGGCCGCCGGACCTGGCCTGGCTGGGCATGGGCGATGACGGATCGACCGCCGGCCTGTTCGCCGGGCCTGACCTGCAGGATGCGCTGGAGGCGCCGCGCGCCCGCCGTGCCGTGGGCGTCATGCCGGAAGGCGGCGGCGACCCGCGCATCTCGCTGACCCGCGCTTCGATCCTGTCGGCTCGGACGATCACCATCACCATCCAGGGGCAGTCAAAACGCGATCTGCTGGAAGGCGCGATAGCCGACGGCCAGAGTTCGAAGCTGCCGATCGGCCGGCTGCTAGCCGAAGCCGAGATGCCGATCGACATCCACTGGGTGCCTTAGCGCCTCAAATATTCTCCAGCGGCTTGCCGTGGTGGTCCCAGAAGAAGACCAGGGCGACGACGACCGACAAAGCAGTGAAGAACATCGGGTACCACAGGCTGGCGTAGATATTGCCGGTGATCGCCACCAGGGCGAAGCTTGTGACCGGCAGGAAGCCGCCGATCCAGCCCGTGCCGACGTGATAAGGCAGCGACATGGCGGTGTAGCGGATCCTGGTCGGGAACATTTCGACCAGCGCCGCCGCCTGCGGCCCGTAGAGCGCCGTCGCCGCCACCGCGAACAGAAGCAGCCACAGGAAGATGACGGTCAGGTTCATCTGGCTTGGGTCCGCCCTGGCCGGATAGCCTTCGGCGATAAGGGCCGTCTTCACCTGGCCCGCAACCTCATCCTTCAGCGCCTTGAGCCCGGCCGAATCGAGGCCGCGCCCGTCCGGAATCTCGATCTGCTGCCCGCCGACGCTGATCAGCGCCATCTGGCTGGGATAGGGCCGGCTGACGTAGGAAATCCCCGCCCCCGCCAGCGTGCTCTTGGCGATATCGCATGAACTGTCGAACCGGCGAGTCCCGACAGGATCGAATTGCACGGAGCAGGTCGACCGGTCGACATGGACCTCGACCGGTTTGGTCGACTGCGCCCTGGCAAGTGCCGGATTGGCGGCCGCCGCGATGCCGTGGAAACCTGGATTGTAGGAGGCGAGGGCGACGAGCATGCCGCCGACCATCACCACCTTGCGGCCGACCCGGTCCGACAGCCAGCCGAAGAAGACATAGAGCGGCGCGCTGACCACGGTCACGGCCAGCACCAGCATGTCCTTAGTCGGTTCGGGCACGCCGAGCGAGCGGGTCAGGAACACCTGGACGTAAAAGAAAGCGAGGTACCAGACCGCGCCCTGCGCGCACATGATGCCGAAGAAGGCGATCAGCACGCGGCGCAAATTCTTCCATTGGGTGAAGCTCTCGCGCAGCGGCGCCTTGGTCAACTCCCCCTCTTCCTTCAGCTTGGCGAAATGCGGACTCTCGCTGAGCTTCAACCGCATCCACACCGAAATGCCGAGCAGAAGGATTGAGACGAGGAAGGGAATTCGCCAGCCCCAATCGAGGAAGGCGGTTTCGCCGACTGCGGTGCGGGTGCCGAGGATGACCAGAAGCCCGGCGATCAGCCCGAGCGAGGCGGTGATCTGGATCCAGCCAGTCATCTCGCCACGCCGCTTGTTGGGCGAATGTTCGGCGACATAGATGGCCGCGCCGCCATATTCGCCGCCAAGCGCGATTCCCTGGCAAATGCGCAGCAGGATGAGGAGGATCGGCGATATGACTCCGGCGGTGGCGTAGGTCGGCAGGAGGCCGATGAGGAACGTCGCGCCGCCCATCAGGCTGACGGTGGCGAGGAAGGCGCCCTTGCGGCCCAGCCGGTCGCCGATCACACCGAAGATCAGGGCGCCGAGCGGGCGAAAGGCGAAGCCGGCTGCGAACAGGCCGAGCGCGGCGATCAGGCCGGCGGTCGGGTCGAGCCCCGCGAAGAAGACTTTCTGGATGGTGGTGGCAAGGCTGCCGAAGATGAAGAAGTCATACCATTCGAAGGCGGTGCCCGCCGACGATGCGGCAACGACCCGCCTGATCGACCCTGGCTGATGATCCACTGCCATGACGCTGTCCCCCAGGCCGCAAGGGATAGCGCGCGACACGCGCCGCGCAAGTGCTCCCCGGCGTAGCTTCTGCGCTCCGGCCCTGCGGTTACCGACGGCCCGCCAAGAGCGCGTCGACCACGCTTGGATCTGCCAGAGTGGACGTGTCGCCAAAGCCGCTGGTTTCGCCCTCGGCGATCTTGCGGAGGATTCGGCGCATGATCTTGCCCGACCTTGTTTTCGGCAGGGCAGGCGTGAACTGGATGCGCTCGGGTGAGGCGAGGGCGCCAATGTCCTTGCGGACTTCCTGGTTCAATTCCTTGCGCAGGTTGTCGTCGCCTTCCTCGCCGGCGTTGAGGGTGACGAAGGCGTAGATCGCCTGGCCCTTGATCTCGTGCGGCATGCCGACGACCGCCGCCTCGGCGACCTTGGGGTGGGCGACGAGGGCGCTTTCAACCTCGGCGGTGCCGATGCGGTGGCCGGAGACGTTGATGACGTCGTCGACGCGGCCGGTGATCCAGTAATAGCCGTCCTCGTCGCGGCGGCAGCCGTCGCCGGTAAAATAGCGGCCGGGGTAGGTGGTGAAATAGGTTTCGAAGAAGCGGCGGTGGTCGCCCCATACCGTCCGCATCTGGCCCGGCCAGGACGTGGACAGGCACAGGTTGCCGCTGGCCGCGCCGTTCAGCTCGCGGCCCTCGGCATCGACCAGCAGCGGCTTGATTCCGGGCAGCGGATGGCTGGCCGACCCGGGCTTCATCGTGGTTGCGCCGGGGAAGGGTGAGATCAGGATGCCGCCGGTCTCGGTCTGCCACCAGGTGTCGACGATTGGTACACGGCCATCGCCGACCACCCGCCAATACCATTCCCACGCTTCCGGGTTGATCGGTTCGCCGACCGTGCCGAGCAAGCGGATCGACTTGCGGCTGTATTTCTTCACCGGCGCATCGCCCTCGCGCATCAGCGCCCGGATGGCAGTCGGGGCGGTGTAGAAGATGGTCACGCCGAGCCGGTCGACCGTTTCCCAGAAGCGGCCGAAGTTCGGGTAGTTGGGGACGCCGTCGAACATGACGCTCGTCACGCCGTTGATCAGCGGGCCGTAGACGACATAGGTGTGGCCGGTGATCCAGCCGACGTCGGCCGTGCACCAGAAGAGGTCGTCGTCGCGGGCGTCGAAAATCCAGTCGAAGGTCGTCGCCGCCCATACGGCATAGCCGCCGGTGGTGTGGACGACGCCCTTCGGCTTCCCCGTAGATCCGGAGGTGTAGAGGATGAAGAGCGGGTCCTCGGCATTCATCACCTCGGCCGGGCAGTCGGTCGAGAGGCGGTCGCGGATGGCCGAGTAAGCGACATCGCGGCCTTCCTTCATCGGCACGCTGGCGCCTGTGCGGGTGACGACGACCACCGTCGGCACGTCGCGCTGCTCGAGGGCCGCATCGACATTGCGCTTGAGCGGGATGGGCCGGCCGCCCCTGACCCCCTCGTCGGCGGTGATGACCGCGCAGGCGTCGCAATCCGCGACCCGGCCGGCGAGGCTGTCCGGCGAGAAACCGCCGAACACGACGGAGTGGATGGCGCCGATTCGGGCGCAGGCGAGCATCGCCGCCGCCGCCTCCGGGATCATCGGCATGTAGATCATGACCCGGTCGCCGCGCCCGATGCCGCGGGCTTTCAGCAAATTGGCGAAGCGGCAGGTCTCCTCGAACAGCTGGCGGTAGGTCCAGCGCTGACCGAGGCCGGGCTCGTCGGCCTCGAAGACAATCGCGGTCCGGTCGCCGCGCTCGGCGAGGTGCCGGTCAAGGCAATTGACCGACAGGTTGATCTGCCCGTCGGCATACCATCGGATGCGGAAGTCCTCCTCGGCGAAGCTGCAGTCGCCGGCCGTCGCCGGAAAGCGATCCCAAGTCAGCCGCTTCGCCTGGTCCAGCCAGAAGGCGTCCGGGTCCGCATCGGCCCTTGCGTGCAAGCCGGCCAGTTCCACCGGCCCGATCCTCGCCCGAAAATTGGCCGGAACGGGATGGACGGGGTCGTTCATTCGCCCATCGTCGCCATGTCGATGACAAAGCGATAGCGAACGTCGTTTTTCAGAAGCCGCTCATAGGCGTCGTTCACTTCATCCATGCGGATCATCTCGCAGTCCGGGTAGATGCCTTTCTCGGCGCAGAAATCGAGCATCTCCTGCGTCTCCGGTATACCGCCGATCGCCGAGCCGCCGACGGCGCGGTTCCACCAGATCAGCTGGAAGCCGGTAAAACCGGGCATCGGCGTCAGCGCGCCGACGATCACCATCCGGCCGGACCGGCCGAGGAGACTGAGATACTGGTCGATTTCGTGGCTGACCGGGATGGTGTTGAGGATGAAGTCGAAACGCGTCGCCGCCGCCCTCATCTGCTCCGCGTCGGTGGAGATGATCACGTCATGGGCGCCGAGCGCCCGGGCGTCGTCGCCCTTGCTCGGCGTCGTCGTGATCATTGTCACATGCGCACCCATCGCTGCCGCAAGCTTGACCCCCATGTGGCCAAGCCCGCCGAGGCCGACCACGGCGACTTTCGTCCCGCTGCCGACATTGTATTGGCGGAGCGGCGAATAGGTCGTGATCCCGGCGCAGAGCAAGGGAGCGACGCGGCTAGCGTCCATGCCCGAGGGCACCTTGCAGACGAAATGGTCGCGAACGACGATATGGTCGGTGTAGCCACCCCTGGTGATCGTGCCGTCATGATAGTCAGCGCTGTTGTAGGTCTGGACGCAGCCCTTGCGGCAGAACACTTCCCAACCTTCGAGGCACTGGTCGCATTCCATGCAGCTGTCGACCATGCAGCCTACCGCCACCGTGTCGCCGACTCGGTGCCGGGTGACTTCGCCGCCGACGGCGGTGACGGATCCGACGATCTCATGGCCGGGGATGACCGGGTACCGGGTGCCGCCCCAGTCATTGCGGCAGGTATGCAGGTCGCTGTGGCAGATGCCGGCGTAGGTGATCTTGATCGCGACATCATTCGGCCGAAGCGCCCGGCGCTCGAATTCCATGAACCGAAGCGGCTGGTCGGGCGAATCCGTCCCCCAGCCCCGCGCCTTGGTGGGACCTTGGGTCGCCGCGGGCTGCGTTCCGATATCGGGCTGGGCAGTCGTTGCCATAATGGCCTCCCTAAGTGGCCCGCGAGATTATTCTCCGGGCCTGGATCAGATGCGGGCGATCGACCATTCGACCGCCGATGGAAAGCACGCCTGCGTCGGGCTGGGCCTCGAATGCGGCGACCACCGCCTGGGCATGCGCCATCTCGTCCGCCGACGGAGTGAAGGCGGCGTTGATTGGCGCCACCTGGTCGGGGTGAATGGCGAGCTTGCCGGTGAAGCCTTCGCGCGCCGCGGCGCGCGCCTCGGCGATCAGCCCGGCTTCATCGCGGAAATCGGCAAAGACCCCATCAACCGGCTGGACTGCGGCGGCGACCGCGCCGGCGAGGCACAGGGACCGGGCCATCCGGTAGGTGAAGCTCAGCTGCCCGTCGTCGTCATATTTCGATGAAGCGCCGATGGCTGCCGACAAATCCTCGGCGCCCCAACTCATGGCGGCGAGCGCTGGTGAGGCGTTGCGGTAGCTCAGCAGGCCGAACAGGCTGGCCGGGGTTTCGGTGACGATGGCGTGGATCGGCACATTGCCGGTCCGCTCGCTCAAATCCTCGACATCCTTGCCCTTCTCCGCCTTGGGCAGGACGATGCCGTCGAACCGGCCATGGAGAACAAGCTCGATTTCCTCGCGGAATCGGTCATTGCCGAGCGGATTGATGCGCACCCAGCGCTGAGGCCCGTCGCCGCCGCCAAGCTCTCGAAGCAGCGCCCGGGCCTGCGGCTTGCCGGCCGGAGCGACGCTGTCCTCAAGGTCAAAGATGACGGCGTCGGCATCGCTGGCCAGCGCCCTGGCGATCTTCCGCTCGCTGTCAGCGGGCACGAACAGCCAGGAGCGCGGCTCCGTCATTGCGCCTTTCGGTGGATGAGCGCCGTGCGCTTCATGGTGCAAACGGTCTCGCCGCGCTGGTTGACCGCACGATGCTCCCAGGTGACAATGCCGGCGTTGGGCCGGGACCTGCTTTCCCGAACCTCCACGCATTCGCTTTCGAAGCGGAGCGTGTCGCCGATAAAGACCGGCTTGGGCAGCCGCACCTCATCGAAGCCGAGATTGGCGACCAGGGTGCCGAGCGTGGTGTCGGCGACGGACACGCCGACCACCAGGCTGAAGGTCAGGCAGCTGTTGACCAGGATCTGGCCGAACTCGCTCTGCTTCGCCGCCTCGGCATCGAGATGCATCGGCTGGGGATTGTGGGTCAGGGTTGAAATGAGGAGATTGTCAGCTTCGGTGACGGTGCGCGTGATCGCATGGGCGACCTTGTCGCCAACCTGCCATTCGTCAAAGTAGCGTCCGGCCATGGCGCCGCTCTAGGCGAGCGATGCGTCGCTTGCAAAGCGTCAGACGCCGCCGCGCCGCTGCAACCGCGCCCTGAGGTCGGCCATGCCCATTCGCTCGACGGTTTCGGCCGGGTCGCTCGACCGGACGACATTGGCGATATGGCCCAGCATCTGGCCGACGACATCGACCGCCTGGAGGGTAACAAGATGACGGGCGACGACGGTCGGGTCCGAAGACAGGGTGTCGCCCATCTGTTCGAGCAGCCGGCGGGCATAATCCAGCTCGTCTGCCAGCCGGTTAGAGAGCGGATCATCGCTGGGCGGAATGTCCGGCGCCCGGGGCGGCGGATCGCGGCGGATCGATTTGCGTCCGCCGGCGTCGGCGCGATATTCGGACTGCACGGCGTCGACCCGCGCCTGGCCATCGGTAGCGGGCAGACGAATCGGCTGAGCCGGCACACCGTGAAACTTCTGAGTCATTACCGAGCACCCCAGCGGACCACCGTTAGCGGAGCGGCGGGGATGGGCGAACGAATTCACATCCGTTTTGGTAGCAACAACTCGGCGACGGCCTCGGTGATCGCCGTTTGGTCCAGCCGATAGGCAGCATAGAGGTCGGCGAGGTTGCCGGTCTGGCCGAATCGGTCGACGCCGAGCGGGGCGACGCGCTGGCCGACGACGCCGCCCAGCCAGGACAGCGCCGCCGGCGCGGCGTCGACGATGGTCACCAGGCCGGCGCCGGGCGAGAGCCTGGAAAGCAACCCCTCGACATGCGACGGGCCCCCTCCACCATGCTTTGCACGGTCCCCCTCCCCGTGCCGAGGAGGATTCCAGCGCGCGGCCTGCGACGCTGTCCAGCCGCGGTGAAGCAGGTCGGGCGAGGTGACGCTGAGCAGGCCGAGGCCGGGGACGTCCTGGCTGAGTTCCGCCCAGGCGGCGAGCGCCTCGGGCATGACGGCGCCCATGCCGACAATCGCGGCCTCGGCGCCGGCGGCGGGCTCGCGCAACCAGTAACCGCCGGCCAGCGCACCGGCCTGCCAGATGTCGTCGTGGCGCTCGACCTGACGGATCGATCGGGTCGACAGGCGGAGATAGGTCGACTCGCCGGCGGGGTCGTCGATCAGCCGGAATGCTTCGGCCATCATCACCGCAAGCTCGTCAGCGAAGGCCGGCTCGTAATGGCGCAGCCCCGGCTGGCCGAGCGCGATCAGCGGCGGGTTGATCGACTGATGGGCGCCGCCCTCGGGACCGAGGGTCACGCCGCTGGGCGTTGCGACCAGCAGGAAGCGCGCGTCCTGGTAGCAGGCGTAGTTGAGGGCATCGAGGCCGCGGGCGATGAACGGGTCGTAGAGCGTGCCGATGGGGAACAGCCTGGTCCCAAACTGGTCGCCGGCCAGGCCGGCCGCGGCCAGCATCAGGAAAAGGTTGTTCTCGGCGATGCCGAGTTCGATATGCTGTCCCTGATTGCCACCCGACCATTTTTGTGCCGAGGCAATTTTTTCTCGTGCAAAAATATCAGCCGCTTCGCTCCGGCGGAACAGGCCCCGCTGGTTGACCCAGGCGCCGAGGTTCGTCGAGACGGTGACGTCGGGCGACGTGGTCACGATGCGGTCGGCAAGCTCGCCGCCGGCTTTTGACAGGTCGAGCAGGATTCGGCCGAACGCCGCCTGAGTTGATTGTTCGTCGCCGGCCGGCGCGGCAATGGCAGGGATAGCGACGCCGCCGAATGAGCGTTGCCGTTTCTCCCGGGCAATCCGGCTACCCTCGATCAGGGCTTCCACGCCCGGCCGCGCATTGTCGCCGACGCCTTCCAGCGGCTGCCATTCGCGGCCCTCGGCGACGCCCATTGCCTGGCGCCATGCGGCCATCTGGGTCGGGTTCATGAGCCCGGCGTGATTGTCCTTGTGGCCGGCGAAGGGCAGGCCGTGGCCCTTGATCGTCCAAGCGAGGAAGAGAGTCGGGACGTCGTCGTCGGCCTGAGCAAAGGCCTCGACCAGGCTTTCCAGGCAATGGCCGCCGAGGTCGCTGAACAGGCCGGCCAGCGCCTCGTCGTCGTGCGCCCTGAGGAAAGCCTCGGCCTCGCTCCCGACCTGGCTCTCAATTCGCGCCCGCCACGCCGCGCCGCCCTGATAATGGAGCGCCGACAGTTCCTGGTTTGGCAGCGCCTCCAGCCAGGTCCTGATGGCCGGATCATGGTCGAGCGCCGCCTGGAGCGTCTTGCCCCAGCGAAGCTCGACCACCCGCCAGCCGCAGGTCCGGAAAATGTCGTCGAACCGTTCGAACATCCGGTCGGCGCTGACTGCGTCCAGGCTTTGACGGTTGTAGTCGACGATCCACCACAGGTTGCGGACATCATGCTTGTAGCCCTCGATCAGGGCCTCGTAGATATTGCCTTCGTCGAGCTCGGCGTCGCCGATCAGCGCTACGAACCGGCCCCGATCGGCCTCGTCCATCATGCCGCGGGCGGTCAGATAATCCTGCACCAGGCTGGAGAAAGCGGTGATCGCCACGCCGAGCCCGACCGAGCCGGTCGAGAAATCGACGGGAATCCGGTCCTTGGTCCGGCTCGGGTAGCTTTGCGCGCCGCCCAGCCCTCGGAAATTCTCCAGCGCTTCCCTGGTCTGGGTACCGAGCAGATAGTGAATCGCGTGAAGCACCGGGCCGGCGTGCGGTTTGACCGCCACCCGGTCGTTGGGGCCGAGCGCGTGAAAATAGAGGGCGGTCATGATCGCCGTCATCGACGCGCAGCTCGCCTGGTGGCCGCCGACCTTGAGGCCGTCGCTGCTGTCGCGGACATGGTTGGCGTGGTGGATCGTCCATGCCGACAGGAAGCGCAGCCGTTCGTCGAGAATCCGGAGTGAGTCGATGTCGGCCGATCGTTTCTTGAGCATCCGCCCCCCTATCGCCGCCAACCGCGCCGTGCCACCCGATTCGGGCGTGGCTGACGACGACGATTGAGCGGCAACAAGGATCGGAAAGACACGAAAGACGCACTACGTAGGCGTGTCTTTCCGCCCGGCAGAGGCGTGGGGAGCGATCGTGGAAGACAGGAGAATGCGGCGCGTTCAGGCAGCATTCCGGCAATGTTGCATGATCGGCAGGCTGTAGGACAGCGGAAATGTCCGCGGCGAGCCCTAGGCCGGCAACCGCCATTCGCCGATCTGCACCTCGGTGCCGTAATCGGCGAAGTCGCCGTCGGCGCGGCGGCGGCGGAACTCGCCCCAGTTGATCGGCCGGTAGGCGGGCTCGCCGACCAGCGGCGCGACCTCGGCCGCATAGGACGGGTTGTAGAAGAAGGGTACCGACAGCCGGTCGGCGCGGTCCATCGCCAGCGCCCGGTGCACGGGGGCCTGATAGGCGTCGTTCGACCAGACCTGGACCATGTCGCCGATGTTGATGGTGAAAGCGCCCGGCACCGGCTCGACGTGGTGCCAATGGCCGCCATGGAAGACCTGCAGCCCGGCCACGTCATCCTGGAGCAGGACAGTGAGCGCTCCGGCGTCGGTATGGTGATGAACGCCAAGGCCGGCCTCGTCGCCCGCCTCGCCGGCGAGCGGATCCTCGACCGGATAGAAATTGAGGCGCAGGAAGCTGCTGTGGTCCGGATCGAAGGCGGCGCGGAGCGCGCCGAAATCGCCGGTCAGGCCGGCCGAGATGAGTCCGGCGAGCTGGCCCGACAGCCGGGTCATCCGTCCGAACCAATCCTTCATGACCGGTTCGAAATTGCCGACCTCGGCAGGCCAGGGAGTCGACCCGGCAAACGGCTCGCCATCCGCGCCGCCCGCGCCGCCGGCGTCCGGCCCGATGTCGAAGATCTCCTTGCGGTCGCGGCGCTCCTTGGTGAGCTCGCGGTCGTAATAGCCCCAGGGATTGTCCTGGCTGCGAAGCCGGCGGCGCTTCTCCCAACGCGGGCGGGCGAAGAAGGCGCGGGCCGCGGCTTGCACCTCGGCGATGGCCACCGCCGGGACGCCGTGGCCGACGGCCTGGAAGAATCCCCAGTCGCGGCAGGCCTTGCCGACCTGGTCGACGACCTGGGCCGGATCGTCGCGCAGGTCGATGACCGGCACCCTCTCGAGGCTTCCGGCGGGAGCGACGGGGGCGAGGTCGAGATCGTGGGCGCTGCTCATGATCGGCACGGGGCGCAGCTTAGCGCCGACGGCCGCGCAACGCAGCTTCGATTAGCAGCGGCCGGCCGTCGACAGACCGAAGGTCATGCGGGACCGGTCCGGAAAATGGGCCGACTGGTAAGATTGCGCGAGGCCAAAAGCGCGGCTAATGACCCGCCCTGCCAAGGGTGTGGGGCTGTAGCTCAGATGGGAGAGCGCTGCAATCGCACTGCAGAGGTCAGGGGTTCGATTCCCCTCAGCTCCACCAGCACCCTTTCCAGCCGCGACCAATAAAGACCAGTTTTTCGGGGCGGTTCACGCCTCGTTCCGTTCATTCGTTCCAGTTTTGTCCATTGACGGCCAGCCCTAACCACCTTACAGTGGGGTAACGAAAGGGGTTGCGCTGTGCCGCTGACCATCAAGGAAGTGAAGCACGCCAAGCCGGGGCGACACTCGGACGGCAAAGGCCTTTATCTGCTGGTGAAGCCGAGCGGTTCAGCGTCTTGGGTGCTGCGGGTTCAATACCAGGGGGAGCGGAAGGATTTTGGCCTCGGCTCGATGATCCTCGAAGCAACGGGGACGGACATTCCAATTGAGCGCCGCAAGCAGCTTACGCTTGCCGACGCTCGCGAAAAGGCCCGTGTTGGCCGCGATCTGGCGAAGGCTGGCATCAACCCTGCGGTGCATTGGCGACAGGCTGATGTGCCGGTGGAAGCGCCGCGCACTTTCGCCGAAGTCGCGGAAGCCCGTCACAAGGGCATCAAGACCGGATGGAAAAACGGCAAGCACAAAGAGGAATGGCTTGGCTCGTTGCGGCGTCACGCCTTCCCCATAATCGGCGCTACGCCAGTTGATGCAATCGACTCCACCGCCATTGAAAAGGTGCTGATGCCGATGTGGCTGGTCACGCCAGAAACGGCGCGACGGGTAAAACAGCGTATCGCCGTTGTTCTCGACTATGCCCATCACAAGGGCTGGCGATCATCTGAAGCCCCGATGCGGGCGGTCAA
>DASSPS010000077.1:0-11653 GCA_035699505.1 Sphingomicrobium sp.
TCCTTGCAGCCGCGGCTGCAGAACGGCGCATGGTCGGCCGCGACCGGCCTGCCGCACAGTGGGCAGCCTGTTCGTTTATCAAGCTTGCTCGGCATATCCGCCGGACATGGGAAGCGATGGGTCAGACCGCAAGCTGATGCCGCCGCCCACCTGGGCGGCAATCGCCGCCAGCCAGCCTGGCTGTGTTTCGAGGTAGCTGACGACGGCGGGATGGGCGACGAGTCGCTTGGCTCCGGGCGGCGCGAAGGCGGCGCGCCGCAACAGGTCCCGCGCTTCAAATGACGCCCGGTCCTGCGCCAGTTCGAGCAGCGAGGCGCGGCGACGCTGCCGGACGATCTGCATGAAACCGAAGCCGTTGACCGCCGTCCGCTCGAACGGCCCGGGGAGGATTTCATCCACCGCTTCGCCGATGGCCTGGCGCTCCGCCTTGCCGGCTATGGTCGGCAGGTCGATGCCAATCGAACCTCCAATGTCGAGCCGCCGGATGGAGCGCGCCGCCGCGGCGGCGCCGGCCAGCGCCAGTTCCTTCGCCGGCAGATAGCCGTCGACGTCGATCAAGGTCATCGCCGGGGTCGGGGAGAGGCGCAGCTCGCCGCCCGCAAAGCGGACTGCGCCCGTCCGCGCCTCGTCGAGCAGGTCCCACCAGCCGGCGGATTGGAGCCGGTCCAGTGGAGACGGGAAGGGAATCGCCCGGGGGCTGCGCTCATCGCCGGGCGCCTGCGGGTCGCGGGCGAGACGTGCGAGCGGGCGCTTCCAGGGCTCACCGCCCGGGATGGCTTCGCGGGTGACTTCGATGGTGGCCGTCGCGCCTTCCGTCAAGCCGGGCGCGCCGCAGGGAAGCAGATATTCCTGGCCCGCCGCGACAGCGATCGTTGGCCGGGCGACCTGGCGAATTTGCGCCTCCAGCAAAGTGCCGGCCCGGACTGTCCCGTCCAGGGTGATGCGCGCCGCGACAATCTCGCCATCCTCGACCAGCGCATAGCGGGTCTCGCCGATGCCCTGCTCGGCGAGCCAGTCAGGCAAGAGGATATCCCGCGCCTTTAAGCAGCAGCCTGGTTTCGGCGAGCGGCAGGCCGACGACGTTGGAAAAGCTGCCGGCGATGTGGCGGACATAGACTTCGCCATAGCCCTGCAGCGCATAGCCGCCGGCCTTGCCGCGCCATTCACCATGGCCGGCATAATAAGCGATCTCTTCGTCGCTCAGTCGCTTCATGGCGATCATCGTTTCGACGAGGCGGGTACGGATGGCGGCTCCGGGCGCAGCCAGAGCGACTCCGGTCAGCACCCGGTGGCGGCGGCCGGACAGCAATCTCATGCATTGGCGGAGCGTTGCTTCATCCTCGACTTTGGGAAGGATCCGGCGGCCCACGGCGACGACCGTGTCGGCGGCGAGGACGAACGCGTTGGGCTCTTGCTCGACAACGACGCGCGCTTTCTCGGTGGCGAGCCGGAGCGCATGGTCGCGCGGCAGTTCTCCGCGCGGTATGCTTTCATCGACATCGGCGGGAATGACGGCGTCCGGTGTGAGGCCGATGCGCGCCAGCAGGTCGAGGCGGCGCGGGCTCGCCGAAGCGAGGATCAGCCGCACGGCGCCAGCCTAGCCGGTATAGCCGGGCGGGCCTCCGCGGCCGGGCATGAAGCGGTAGGTGATGCGGCCCTTGGTGAGATCGTATGGGGTCAGCTCGACCAGGACTTCGTCGCCAGTCAGCACGCGGATCCGGTTCTTGCGCATCTTGCCGGCGGTGTGTCCCAGGATTTCATGGCCATTCTCCAGCTCGACACGAAACATGGCGTTGGGCAACAGCTCAACAACCTTGCCGCGCATCTCGAGAAGTTCTTCCTTGGCCATCTATCCTCGCTTCGTCCCAAAAGTCGCGGAGGCTTAGCCGCGCCTCGGGCAAAAGGAAAGGCGGGCGGACATCGCTGCCCGCCCGCCCCCACCATCATCGGCTCGACTAGTGCGCCGCCAGCGCCGCCAGCAGCAGCAGGGCGACGATGTTGGTGATCTTGATCATCGGATTGACAGCCGGGCCGGCGGTGTCCTTGTAAGGATCGCCGACCGTGTCGCCGGTCACCGCGGCCTTGTGGGCTTCCGAACCCTTGCCGCCGTAATTGCCGTCCTCGATATATTTCTTGGCATTGTCCCAGGCGCCGCCGCCCGAGGTCATCGATATGGCGACGAACAGGCCGGAGACGATCACGCCGAGGAGCAGAGCGCCGAGCGCCGCGAAGCCTTCGGCCTGGCCGGCGACGGCTGTGATGACGAAATAGACCAGGATCGGGGCAAGCACCGGCAGCAGCGAGGGCACGATCATTTCCTTGATCGCGGCCTTGGTCACCAGGTCGACTGTGCGGGCGTAATTCGGGCGGGACGAGCCGTCCATGATGCCGCTGTTGGTGCGGAACTGTTCGCGAACATCCTTGACCACATCGCCCGCCGCCCGGCCGACGGCGGTCATGCCGAGCGCGCCGAACAGATAGGGAAGCAGCGCGCCGAGCAGAAGGCCGACGATGACGTAGGGATTTTCAAGGCTGAAGTTGACGGTCAGGCCGGGGAAAAATTCCCGAAGGTCGGTCGTGTAGGCGGCGAACAGCACCAGCGCGGCAAGCCCGGCCGAGCCGATGGCATAGCCCTTGGTCACCGCCTTGGTGGTGTTGCCGACGGCGTCGAGAGCATCGGTTTTGGCCCGAACGCTGTCGTCCAGTCCCGACATTTCGGCGATTCCGCCTGCATTGTCGGTGACCGGGCCGTAGGCGTCGAGCGCGACGACCATGCCGGCCAGCGCCAGCATCGAGGTCGCGGCGAAGGCAATGCCCATCAGGCCGGCGAGGAGGTAGGCGGTGATGATCCCGGCGCAAATCACCAGCGTCGGCAGGGCGGTCGATTCTAGGCTGATGGCGAGGCCCTGGATGACGTTGGTGCCGTGGCCGGTCTCCGACGCCTTGGCGATCGACCGCACCGGGCGATAGTTGGTGCCGGTGTAATATTCGGTGATCCAGATGATCGTGCCGGTGATGACGAGGCCAAGCAGCATGCACCAATAAAGGTCCATGCCGGTGAAGACCGTGTCGCCGGCGGCGATCGGCGCGTTGAGATCGCCGAGCGCATATTGGGTGGCAAAGAATATGGCGATCGCCGAGGTCACGGCGGTGATTCCGAAGCCCTTGTACATCGCCCCCATGATGCTGGCGCCCTTGCCCAGGCGCACGAAGTAGGTGCCGAGGATCGAGGTGAGGATGCAGACGCCGCCGATCAGCAGCGGCAGCGACATCAGCGCCAGAAGACCGTCACCCGCCGTCTTCACGAGGAGCGCGGTCAGGACCATGGTCGCGCCAACCGTTACGACGTAGGTTTCGAACAGGTCGGCGGCCATGCCGGCGCAGTCGCCGACATTGTCGCCGACGTTGTCGGCGATCACCGCCGGGTTGCGGGGATCATCCTCGGGAATGCCGGCCTCGACCTTGCCGACCAGGTCGGCGCCGACGTCGGCGGCCTTGGTGAAGATGCCGCCGCCCAACCGGGCGAAGATGGAGATCAGCGAGGCGCCGAAGGCCAGGGCGACCAGCGCATCGATGACGATCCGATCGTTGGGCGCGTGACCGCCGAGGGCGATCAGGTAATAAAAGAAGCCGGCGATGGCGAGCAGGGCCAGGCCGGCGACCAGCAGGCCGGTGATGGCGCCGGCGCGAAAGGCCATGGTCAGTCCCTGCTGCAGCCCAATGCTCGCCGCCTCTGCCGTGCGGACATTGGCGCGCACCGAAATGTTCATGCCGACGAAGCCGGTCGCGCCCGACAAAAGGGCGCCAAGCACGAAGCCGGCGGCCGACAGCGGACCGAGGAAGGCGAAGACGATCGCGGCGACGACCACGCCGACGATGGCGATCGTCATATATTGACGGCGAAGGTAGGCGGACGCGCCTTCCTGGATCGCCCCGGCGACTTCCATCATCCGGGCATTGCCGGCCGATGCGCCGAGCACCTGGCGGCTGGTCAGGATTCCGTAGAGCAGGGCGATGACGCCGCAGGCGATCGCGATCAAAAGCAGATTCATGGTTCCGGTTCTTCCCCGTTGTCGCGGCAAACAGATTGAGCCGGCGTGCGGGGCAGCCGGCTGGAGTCGCGCCCCTTTATGAGCGCGCGGCGCGGCTGGCAACCGCCGCGTAACCCGGGGAATGCCAGTTAATGGAGAATCAGGGCGGCCGCCATGCCGGAGACCAGGCCGCTAAGGCCGATCACCCATTGGCGGATGGTCATCGTCGCGATTGTCGTGGCCAAAGTGCTCAAAACCCAACCTCTCCGGCAGCGCAACGGTCCGCCCGCCGCTGACCAAGGAAAGGGGAGATCCGGGGGCGGCGAGCGATCCGATGCGGGTGACGGTGGGCCGGGACGGTAAAGAAAGGCTTAACGCCGGGTCGAAATCGGCCGGAAACGCGCCCAGCAGCGCATAATCGTCCCCGCCCGTCGCCGCGAACAGCCGGGCCGGAAGGTCGCTGCCTCGCTCGACGATAAAGGGATCAGACAGGGGCAGCGAGTCGAGGTCGATAACGGCGCCGCAGCCGCTGGCCTCGGCGAGCCGGCGGGCGTCCAGCAGCAGGCCATCCGACACATCCATCATCGCCCGCGCATGGCTGGCGAGGCGGCGGCCGGAATCCAACAGGGGGATCGGGCGTCGATAGATGTCGACCAGCGGCCCCCTTGCGGCGCGATCCGCCAGCAGCTGCGCCAGCCCGGCGGCGGAATCGCCGACCGTCCCGACCAACCACAGGCCGTCACCCGCCCGACCGCCCGACCGGGCCGGCGTCCGGTCCCCGGCGCGGCCGATGGCGGTCAGCCCGAGCACTCGGGGTGCGTGGGGCGGGAGCGCCACCGTGTCACCGCCGACCAGCGGCAGGCCGTAACTTTCGCACGCCGCCTCGACCCCGGAGAGGAAGCGGATTTCCCATTCATCGTCGCCGGACAGGGTCAGCGACAGCAAAGCGGCGATCGGCTCGGCGCCCTTGCCGGCAAGGTCCGAGAGGTTTACCGCCACCAGCTTCCAGCCGACGCTCTCGGGCGGGTCGTGGGGCAGGAAATGGACGCCCTCGGCGATCGTGTCGTGGGTCAGGACCAGGTCGCCGACCAAAGCGACATCGTCGGCCAGTCCTCGCGCCGCGGGACTGGTGGCGATGCGCCGGAGCCGCTCGAGGATCTCGCCCTCGTTCATCTATCCTCCCCCATCTGCGGAGGGGGGGCCAGCGAAGCGGGTGGAGGGGGCCGACGTACCAGGAATGCCCCTCCGTCAGCCCGCGGCTGACACCTCCCCCAGAGGGGGAGGAGCGCGCTCATTGCCGGACGCCCTTCGCGATCCCGTCGAGCAGGCCGTTGACGAACCCGCTTTCCCTTTTGTCGAAGAAGGCATGGGCGACATCGACATATTCGGTGATGACCGTCGCGACCGGCACGTCGGGGCGGGCGATGAGCTCATAGGCGCCGGCGCGAAGGATGGCCCGCATCGGCCGGTCGAGCCGCTCCAGGCTCCAGCCCTCGGCCAGCCGCCCGCTGATCAGCGCGTCGATCTCCGCGCTTCGGGCGTCCACGCCGGCGACGATATCATCGAAGAAGTCATGCTCGGCTTTGGCATAGGTCGCCCCCTCGATGGTTGCGCCCAGTCGGTGATCGTGGAACTCCTTGAGCAGGCGGGGCAGCGGCGTCCCCTCCATCTCCTGCTGGTAGAGCGCCTGGACGGCGGCAAGCCGGGCGGCGGAGCGGGAGCGGGATCGGTGGGAAGCGGGGCGCATGCCAAGCGCTTAGCGGCCCCGGCCTAGGCGAGGAACCCCCTCAGCGCATCGGCGACCGGCTCCGGCTTCTCCCAAGGCACGAAATGGCCGGCATCGGCGATTCGGACGATGCGCAAGTCATCGACCAGGCGATCGAGTCCGTCGAGCTGCAAGGGCAGCAGCGCCTTGTCCTTCATTCCCCAGACGACGAGAGTCGGGACGCGCACCGTCGGGAAAGCGACGAGCAGCCAGTCGGGAATCGGCACGCTCGCCCCCGGCGGCGGGACGATCATTCTCGAAGCCCGATACCAGTTGAGCATCGCCGTCAGGCCGCCCGGCTGCGACCAGTCGGCGATATATTGCCGCCTTTCGCTGTCGGGAATCGCGCTGAGGTCGGCCTGGCTGCCGAAGCTCTTGTCGAAGAAAGTGTCGTAGCCCATCGTCTCGACCGCGCGCTCGAAGCCGGTATTGCGGAAGGCATTGATATATTGGGACGCGGCCCGCTGCGCGGAATCCTCGATCACGCTTTTCTGGAAGATCACGGGGTGCGGCGCGTTGATGATGGCGAGCCGGGTCACCCGCGGATCGTTGCGAAACGCCGCCGGCCAGGCGATGGCGCCGCCCCAGTCGTGGCCGACCAACGCGAACCGTTCGACCGACAGCGCATCGGCAAGAGCGAATATGTCGTCGACCAGCGCGTCGGTGGCGTAGGCGGCGACGTCCTGCGGCCGGTCGGACACGGCGAAGCCGCGCTGGTCGGGCATGACCAGGAAGAAATCGTCGGCCAGCAACGGCGCGATGCCCCGCCAGGTGCGGTGTGATTCGGGAAAGCCGTGAAGCAGGATGACGGCCGGTGCGCCGGGATGGCCGGCGAGGGCGACGTTGAGAGTGACCCCGGTGGTTAGGGCCATGTTGCGAAATTCGTTCACGGGTAGCTGACCGTCTTGGGCTTGTCCGGAAGCGGGATAAATTCCTGCTGGTCGCCCGGGATGAGGTCGAAACGCATCGCCTGCCAGTCCTCCTTCGCCTGGTTGATCCGGTCCCGCGACGAAGACACGAAATTCCAGAAGACATGGCGGCGGGTCGCGAAGGCGCCGCCGCCGAGCAGCATGGCGCGGCCGCCAGACGCGGTGGACAGGCGCGCGACGTGGCCGGGCGCGAGCACATAGAGGGCGTATGGTTCGATCGGACTGCCGTCGAGGCTGGCTTCGCCGCCGATCAGCATGATCCCGCGCTCATCGGCGTCGGCGTCGATCGGGATCGATCCGCCGGCCGCCAGCTCGATGTCGGCATAGATGGTCGGCGAATGGCACGGCGTCGCCGCGGTCGCGCCCCACAAGGTCCCCATCAGCACGCGCGCCGTCGCGCCGCCGTCCTCGATAACGGGCAACCGGTCGGCTGAGACATGATCGAAGGAAGGATCGATCTCCTCCTTGCCGTCGGGCAGGGCAAGCCAGGTCTGCATGCCGAAGAAACTGGGGCCTGCGGCCCGGCTGTCGGTCGGCGACCGCTCTGAATGGACGATTCCGCGGCCGGCGGTCATCAGATTGACCGCACCCGGCGCGATCACCTGGCGCGATCCGATGCTGTCGCGATGCTCGATGGCGCCGTCGATAAGATAAGTGACGGTGGCAAGGTTGATGTGCGGGTGGGGGCGCACATCCATGCCCTGGCCGGGATCGAGCCGGGCGGGTCCGAATTCGTCGACGAAGATGAAGGGTCCGACCATGGTGCGCTCGCGCGCTGGCAGGGTACGGCGAACCTTGAAGGCGCCAAGGTCGTGGGTGACTGGCGCGATGATCTGAAGGGTGTCGGTTTCCGCCATGGTCATTCTCCAGGCGCCGCCGCCCTGATCGACAGGGCATGGACGCGTTCGTCGAGCAGGTCGCCAAGCGCGGCGTGGACCAGGCGCTGCCGTTCGACTCGCGACTTGCCGGCGAAGGCGGCGCTTTCGATGCACAACGTGAAATGGCTCTCCCCGGCCGGATTGTAGCCGCCATGACCGCGGTGGCTTTCGCTGTCGTCGACCAGATCGATCCTCGAGGGTGACAAAGCGGCGCTCAGGCGATCAAGCATTTCTGCCGCGACCGGTCCGGTTTTTCGAATGTTCATTGCGACTATATAGTGGGATTCCATGGCGACGAAGCAATCCAGGATGCACGGCCGGGTTGAAGGGGCCAGGGCACTATGCGCTCATCCCGGTTGCCGCGCGCCTGGCGAGTATAAGGCGCCGCTGCGGCCATCCAGCTTCGACGGGCCCGGATCGTGGCGCTTCCTGTGCCTCGACCATGTCCGTGAACATAATGCCCAGTATAATTTCTTCGACGGCATGAGCTCGGAGGAGATCAGCGACGCCCAGTCGCCGCTGCACGGCTGGGAACGGTCGACCCGGGCGTTCGCCGCGGCCGGCGCTGACCCGCCGCCGGCGTGGGCGGATTTCGCTGACCCACTGGACGCGATCGCCGGCCGCTTTAGCAGGGACCGGGCGCGGACGGCGCCATCGCGCTTCGCCAGGGAAGAACGTCGGGCGCTCTCCGTCCTCGGGCTGGGCGAAGATTCGGACCGGCATGCGCTTCGGCAGCGCTATTCGCTGCTGGTCCGCCGCTACCACCCAGACAAGAATGGCGGCGACCGGAGCCACGAGGCTCGGCTCCGCGCCGTCATCGAAGCCTATCAAACGCTCCGCAAAGCGGTGGCATTCGCCTGATCATTTGCGGGCCAGCGCGAAATCGACCCGGACCCGGACCTCGGTGGTGTTGATCCCGGGATTGAAGGGCACGGCCTGTGCTTCGACGTTCATCGTGCGCATCATGGGCGGCGCCACGGGCGCGGGCGGCGGCGACGGCACGCCATATTCGCCGCCATCGTAAATGCCGAGCACCCGGGCGATCCTGAGGTCGGCGGCGCCGGCATAGGCCTCAGCCCGCTGGCGGGCGGCCCGGTAGGCGGCGGCATAGGCGGAGCGGCTCGATCCCTCGCGGTCCGACACCCGGAGCTCCGGCCCGGACAAGACATTGGCGCCGGCGGTGGTGACGGCAGTGACGGCGTCGCCGACCCTGGCCATGTCGCGCAGCTTCACCTCGACGACATTGTCGGCCCGAAACTGGCCGCGTTCCTTGCCATAGTCGATCCGCTGCAGGCTGAGGTTGCGAGTCTGGATATCGTCCGGCTTGACGCCGAGCCCGGTCAGCGCGGCGGTGACGCGTTGCATCTTGTCGCGGTTGAGGCGGCTCGCTTCCTCGGCATTGCCGGCCTGGCTTTGCACGCCGAGTTGCAAGCGAGCCTCGTCGGGACGGGTGTCCGCTCGGCCGGTTGCGGTGACGGTCAGCAGGGTTTCGTCGCGGTCGACGCCGCGCGGATCGGCCGGCGCGCGATCGCAGGAGGAGACGGCAGCAAGCAAAGCGAGCAGTCCAGGAAAGCGCATCTACAGGCTCCTTTGGCAGCAATGATACATTGTATCAGAAGCAGGTCAATCGCGGTCGGGAGCGCCGAGAGGGAAATAGGCCCGGTAGGGCCGGGCGCCTTCGACGGATTTTGAAACAGCGGGGTGGGCGAGCAGGCGCGCGCGATAGGCTTTGAGCCGCGGACGATGATCGCCGATTTCGTCGACCCATTCCGCGTAGAACAGGGCCGGCGCGGCGGCGCAATCGGCCAAAGTGAAACGGTCGCCGGCGGCCCATTCGCTGTCCGGCAAATTGGCCTCGAGCCAGTCGTAGGCGATCCGAAGCGCGTCGATCCCGCGCTTCGCCGCCAGCCCGTCGCCATCGGGCCAGATGGCGTGGTTCACCGACGGCTGGAAATTTCCCTGGATGTGCAGGTCGAAGAAACGGTCGAGGAAGCGGACCCGGCGACCGTCGTCACCCTCGGGAATCCAGACGTTTGGGCCCGAGTGATGCGCCTGCAGATGTTCGATGATGCAGGTCGTCTCTGCAATCGCCTTGCCGTCGTCGACCAGCACCGGGAACTTGCCGATCGGCCAGTGGCGCCTGAGTTCCTCCATGGTCCCCGGCTCGGAGGGATCGACGTTGCGATAGTCATAGGGCGTGCCATCGGCGTCGAGCGGGATCTGCACCTTCCAGCAATAGGAGCTGAACGGGTGCGCGTAGAGAATCAGGCTCACCAGGTGCCAGCTTCGATCTTCTCGCGGCGCTCCAGCTCCTCGGCGCTCGGCGGCTTGGTCTCGAAGGTGCCGGTCGGGACGTCGCCGGCTGGCTCGTAGGTCGACATGACGACGCCCTTGTCGGTTACATGGCTGCCCGTGAGCTTCAGTCCGCCAGGCTGTTCCGATCCGTCGAAGATGCTCTTGCCTCGCCCGAGCAGCACCGGAAAGGTGATGAGCATAAGCCGGTCGATCAGCCGCGCCGAGAGCAATGGCGGATAGAGCGTGCTGCTGCCCTGGATGAGCAGGTCTCGCCCGTCGCTTTTCTTCAGCTTCGCGACGGCATCGGCGGCAGTCGCGCCTTCGATCTTGTGGCTGTTCTCCCAGGCGAGCGGCTTGTCCGAATGGGTCAGCACATATTTGTTGATGTGCTGAAACTTGGCGCCGATCGGGTCGTCCTGGTTAAACGGCCAATAGCCCGAGAAGATGTCATAGGTCCTTTTGCCGAGCAGCAGGTCATAGTCGCCCATGATGACCTCCTCGAACGGGCCCATCTGCTCGCTCCAGAAAGGCGCAACCCAGCCGCCGTGGCGGAATCCGCCGGTCTGATCCTCTTCCGGTCCGCCCGGCGCCTGCATGACTCCGTCGATCGAAATGAAGACAGCGCCGGTCAGCCTACGCATCAGCGCGCTCGCCGGCGAGCGCCGCCTCGATCGTGGCGACATCGATCTTGCGCATCGTCATCATCGCCTCGGAGGCGCGCCTGGCCGCCGCCTTGTCGGGATGATCCATCGCGTCCAACAGGACTCGCGGCGTGATCTGCCATGAATAGCCCCATTTGTCCTTGCACCAGCCGCAAGCGCTTTCCTTGCCGCCATTGCCGACGATAGCGTCCCAATATTTGTCGGTCTCGGCCTGGTCCTCGGTGATGACCATGAAGCTGACCGATTCATTGGGCTTGAAACTGGGACCGCCGTTGAGGCCGACGAAGGGTTGGCCAAGCACGGTGAAGTCGACGGTCAACTCCTCGCCTTCCTTGCCGCCGGGGAAGTCGGTGCTCGCCGCATGGGCCTTGCCGACCCGGGTGTCGGGGAAGACCGAGGCATAGAATTCGGCGGCCTTGCGGGCTTCGCCCTTGTCGAACCACAGGCAGGTAGTGAGCTTGCTGCTTGCCATTCCCTCTCTCCTTACTACTGGCGCGGGCCGACGAGGCCAAGCAACGCGCCCTGGGGGTCGGTGCCGTTGAGCACATATTCCCCGCCCGGGATTTCAATCGGGTCCTTGAAGAGCTGGCCGCCCCCGGCCCTTACCGCGTCGGCGGCGCGGTCGATGTCGTCAACGCCAATGTAGAAGTTCCACATGCTCGCCGGGCCGTCCGGCATCCGCCGCATGATCGCGCCGATCGTCACCCCGTCGTGCTGGATGAAGCGGTATTTGCCCATTGCGCCCATATCCATGTCGCCTTCCTGCCTCCAGCCGAAGTGGCGGGTGTAGAAGGCAACGGCACGGTCAGGGTCGTCGCTCCACAATTCGTTCCACCGGACGTGCTGCGGCTGATCGACCGAGAAGACGTCGCTCTTCGCGTCCGGGTCGCCCTCGGGCGGAATCGGGTCCATCAGATAGAGCGGGGCTCCCGAAGGGTCGGTGACCATCGCCAGTCGGCCGACTCCGGGCTGATCCCACGGCGCCATCATCACGCCGCCGCCATCGGCCTTGATCGCCTCGACCCTGGCGTCGACATCCGCCGCGTGGAGATAGCCAAGCCATAGCGGCCGCGCGCCGCCCGCGCGCATCTCG
>DASSPS010000078.1:0-17080 GCA_035699505.1 Sphingomicrobium sp.
GCTCCGACCCGGAAGCCTTCGGTCAGCGGCATCGAAGCGGAGAGGATCAAATCCGCCTGGTCGTAGGACCCGTAATTGGCCCGGACCCGGAATTCCGGATCAGCCGACAAGCGTTTGGTGACATATTTGATCGCGCCGCCGATCGTGTTGCGGCCGTACAGCGTGCCTTGCGGGCCGCGCAGCACCTCGATCCGGTCGACGTCGTAGATGTCGAGCACCGATCCCTGCGGGCGGTTGAGATAGACGTCATCGAGATAAAGCCCGACGCCTTGCTCGAAGCCGGCGACCGGGTCCTGCTGGCCGACGCCGCGGATGAAGGAGGTCAGAGTCGAGTTGGTGCCGCGCGAGGTCTCGATGGTCACGTTCGGCGTGGTGTCGCTGACGTCGGTAATGTCGAGTGCTCCAGTCCGCTCCAGCTGTTCGCCCGTATAGGCGGTCACCGCGATCGGCACGTCGAGCAGGACTTCGTTCCGGCGGCGCGCCGTGACGACGATTTCCTGGTCGGTACCGGCTGCCTCATCGGCGGCGGCATCCGCGGCCGGGGCCTCATCCTGCGCCGACGCGGGCGCGGCGACCGCCAGGGCGGCCATGGCAATGGAAGCGAGCAAAGCGCCGCGCGTGGCGACGGCCGACGGACGAATCATGTCTATTCTCCCCTTGTGCCCACCGCTAGACAGTCGCGGGCGAAACACGCATTATGAAACCTGAACCGTATTTCAACTTGTCACGAAGTTGACACGCGCACAAGGGGGTGAATTGACACAGTCGGCAGATCAGGCCCGAGAAGTCCCAGGGTCCGGAGGCACACATCGCGCCAGCGCGCGCGGCGCCTTGCCAACCACCAGGGGGAAGTCACCGCGAACCGCGCGCGGCGAGCGGACTCGCCGAAAAATCCTCGACGCGGCGCTTCACGAATTTGGCGAGCACGGGTTCAGCGATGCCTCGATCGTCGGCATCACCGGCCGGGCCGAGGTCGCGTTGGGCACATTCTACACCTATTTCGATAGCAAGGAGGAGGTGTTCCGGGCGGTCGTGCGCGACCTGTCCGAACTGGTCCGGACCCGGGTCGCGCCAATGCTCGAGGGCGAGGGCGACGCCATCGACCGGGAAAGGCGCGCCCTTGGCGCTTTGCTCGAGCTGATCGCCAGCCGCAAGCAGGTTTACCGGATCATCGATGAAGCAGAGTTCGTCGACCCGGCCGGCTATGAGCGCCATTACAGCAGCGCCGCCGAACGCATCGCCGGCCGGTTGCGCGAAGCCGCCGCAAAGGGCGAGGTGCGGGCCGAAGAATCCGCCTTTGCCGAGGAAGTGCGCGCCTGGGCGATCATGGGCGCCAACGTCTTCGTCGGCCTGCGTTTCGGGGTCTGGGAAACCGCCGACTCGGGCAAGGTCGCCGAGGTGGTCAGCCGCCTTCTTCGCCACGGCCTGCAGCCGCGCTAACTAAGCTCTGCCGCTAGCCCGGCGAACCGGTCGATGTCGGCCGCGTCATGATAGATGGCGAGGCCAATTCGAAGCACGTCGCCGCGGACGTCGGTGATGCAGTTGCGGCCCTTCAGGCCGGCGCACCATTGCTGCGCCCTGCTGCTGCGGAAGGCGAGGAAGCGGGCGTGCGGCCCACCGGTCAGCGGGTTGAGCAATTCGGCGTAGCCAATGGGCGTGTCGGCAATGGCATCAAGCAAGCGCTGCTGAAGCGCGGAAACATGGGCCGAGATATGCGCCGTGGTTAGCTGATTATCCGCCAGCATCTGCTGCACTGCGGTGAACCGATATAATGCAGACGGGTCGAAGGTCGCGCCCATGAAGCGCATCGCATCCCTGGTGTAACCAATACCGCCCGGCGGCGCCGTGAGCTCGCCGAATTCGGCAAACCAGCCGGTGACTGGCGGCCGCTCGCCAAACCCCGGTGGGGCGTGGAGGAAGGCGCAGCCTTCGCCCGCCATCGCATATTTATAGCCGCCGCCGAGATAGAAAGCCGATTGCGCGGCGCTTGCCGAAAACGGCCGATCGACGGCCATGAAGGCATGATAGCCGTCAATTACCACCCAGGGGCCGTCGACGCGGGCAATGGCGGCGATGTCATCGACCTTGTCAAAGACCTGGCCGCTGTTGAACAGCACCTGGCTGACCAGGATCAGGTCGTGGCCGCCGCCCTGGGCGCGATCGAGGAAACGCCGCGAGAAAGTGGCGAAGGGCTCGACCGCGACGGTCTCCATCTCGAACCAGCCATCCTCGGCCCAGCGGGCGAACTGCCGCCTGGCGCTGTGGAATTCCCCGTCGGTGGTCAGGACGCGAAGCCTGCCCCCGGAACGCGGCGCCGCCGCAACCAGGCGGATCAGGAAATCGTGGGTGTTGGACGAAAAGACGACCGCCTCGGCCATGCCCGTGTCGAGCTCCGCCGCGACCTCGGCCTGCGCTTCCGGCCAGACCTGGTCCATCACCTTGTCCCACTTGCGGTCCGCAAGGCTGGCGGCGTCGTTCCAGGCCTGGACCTGGGCATCATGGCTGGCGTCCGGCCATAGGTGATGACTGTGTGCGGCCAGGTGAAGCCGGCCGGGATCGGCGCCGAGGCTTCGTGAGAACAGCCGTTTGAAGCTCAAAGATCGGTCCTCAAGGACCATAATTCCGGAAAGACCCGCTTGGACAGCGTCGAGCGCAGGTAAGCCGCGCCGGCCGAGCCCCCCGTGCCTGGCTTGCTGCCGATAATCCGTTCGACCGTAAGGACATGCTTGTGACGCCACGACGCCATCGAATCGTCGATGTCGACCAGTTTCTCGGCAAGCTCATAGAGCTCGAACCACTTTTCGGACTCGCGATAGACATGAAGCCAGGCGGCGGCGAGGGCCGCTTCGGCCCGGTCGCCAAGGTCGAACCCGGCGCGCTCAAGGGCGGCATGGGCCGCCTCCCGCAGGCTCGGCTCGCCAAGCGCGGCCTGCAGACGCGCCCGCTCCGCGCTGCCCTCCGCATAATGATTGAGGAACTGGGGATCTTTCAGCCCCAGCCGGAACTCCACCTCACGGAACTGCGCCGACTGGAAGCCGGAACTGGTGCCGAGCACATGCCGGAAGGCCATATAATCGACCGGAGTCAGCGTCGACAGCACATCCCAGGACAGGGTCATCACTGCCTGAATCCGGCCGATCCGCGCCATCGCCTTACAGGCTTCCGCGAAGCGGTCTTCGGCGACCAGTCCAATCGCCAGCCGTAGCTCGTGCAGCATCTGCTTGAGCCACAATTCCTTGGTTTGGTGGATGACGATGAACAGCATTTCATCGTGCAGCTCCGACAAGGGCTGCTGGGCGCCCAGCAGCATGTCGAGCTTCAGGTAATCGGCATAGGTCATGCCGGCCGGGGTCGCGGTCATGGCTGGCCGATTAGGGCAAAGGATGCGCTTAGGCGAGTGGGCTTACTGCTGCGGCGGGCGGTTGCCGCCGCCGAGGCCTGGCTGCGAGATCGTGCCGATGTTGCCGAAAAGCTCGTCGAAGAAGCTCTTCTTGCGGCCGAGCGTGGGGGTCTTGTCGCCGGACGGCTTGATCGAAGCGACCAGTTCCTCGCCAGTCTGGTTGACCGCGGTGACATTGCCGGCCTGGTCGAATTTGACGTGCAGCACCGTCTGGTCGGTGACTCGCGGCAGGCGGAAGGCCAGGGTCGCCGTGTCGCGGGCGACATAATACCATTCGTTGGGGTTGAACTGGCCGGTGAAGGTCGGCCGGCCGAGCGTCCGTTCGACCGATTCCTTATTGTCGACGCCGACCTGGATGCCCGACGCCAATTCCTTGTCGATGACCTGGCCGCGATGCTCGCGCACGCCGGCGCAAGCGGACAGCAGGGCAACGCCGATCAGCGCCGTTGCGCCCCTAAGCACCGCAGACTTCATTCTTATCCTCTCTTCGACAGCAGGCCGGTGCCTGCTACCATGAACTCTATGTTGCGCAAGCTGTTCGCCCGATTAACGCCCGAACCCGCGCCGGGCGCGCCCCTGTTCAAGGCGGCGACCGGCCAGGCCCGGCAGAAGCATTGGTACCGCGAAGGCGCGGTCGAAGACAATGTCGACGGCCGATTCGCCATGCTCGCGACCGTCCTGGCATTGATCACCGTCCGGCTCGAGGACGGCGGCGTCGAGGCGCGGGCGCACAGCGCTTGGCTGGCCGAGCGATTCGTCGAGGCGATGGACGCCGAGCATCGGCAGATGGGCCTGTCCGACCCGGCCTTGGGCAAGACTGTCCGGCGGCTGGTCAGCGCGCTTGGCAATCGGAGCGATATCTGGCGGGAAGCGGTGGCCGACACCGGCGATTGGCGCGACGCCACCGCCCGCAGCGTCTATCGCGGCACGCCGCCTGGCGACGCCGCGCTCGACCATAGCGCGGCCAGGCTGCGCATTCTCTGGGAAGCGCTTCGGGCGTCGGACGACCAGACGCTGATCGGCGGCAGGATCCGATGAGCGATTTCGCGCACCGCCTTTCACTCGACCAGATTCGCGACGGCGACCGGCTCGAGCTCGTCGCCGACGACGCCGAGTGCGAGGCGATCCGCGTGCGGCTGGGCCTGGCCGGCCTTGACCGGCTCGAGGCGCATGCCGTGCTTGCCCGTGATGGCGAAGCCGTTCGAGTCAACGGCCGGCTGCAGGCATCAGTCATGCAAGGCTGCGTCGTAACCGGCGAGCCGCTGGCGGCGATGATCGACGAACCGTTCGAGTTCGCCTTCCTGCCCGAGCCGGATGGGAGCCGGCCCGACGATGAAATCGAGCTTGCGGCCGAGGAGTGCGACGTCGTTTTCCACGACGGGGCCATCATTGACCTCGGCACGGCGATCGCCGACACGCTGGCGCTGAGCCTCGATCCCTACCCGCGCAGCGCCAGCGCCGACGCGGCCCTCAAGGAAGCCGGAATCATGGGGGAGGAAGAAGCCAGTCCGTTCGCTGTCCTGTCCCAGCTGAAACGCGGGGATTCGTAGGCTTTAAAAGGGAACGTCGTCGTCGAGGTCGGAGTCGAACGCCGCCGGCTGCGGGCGCGACTGCGCCTTTGATCCGCCGCCCGAATAGCCGCCGCTGAAATCGTCGCCGCCGACGTCGCGGCCACCGCCGCCCGCGCCGTCGAGCATGACCAGCTCCCCGCGGAAGCGCTGGAGCACAATCTCGGTGGTGTAGCGGTCATTGCCCGTCTGGTCGGTCCACTTGCGCGTCTGGATCTGGCCTTCCAGATAGACCTTCGATCCCTTCTTCAGATAACTCTTGGCGACGCGGCCGAGATTCTCGTTGAAGATGACGACATTGTGCCACTCGGTCCGTTCCTGGCGGTTGCCGTCGCGGTCCTTCCAGCTTTCCGACGTGGCGACGCGCATGTTGACCACTTCGCCGCCGCTGTTGAGCGACCGCGCTTCCGGATCGGCGCCCAGATTGCCAACCAGGATCACCTTGTTCACGCCGGCCATATCATCCTCCGAATTTCGCCAACCCACCTAGGCGAGCCGGGCGCGGAATGCCAAGATTATTCGGCCGGAATCGGCTGTGGGCGAGGGCGGGACGCGGAGCGAAAACCGATGAGCAGAGCGGCGATCATGGCCAGCTGCGCGCCCAGCGACTCCATCGTTGGAAAAAGTCCCAGCGCGACGATGCGCGGGGCGCCGGGAACGGGCGTGACGCTCACTGTCCCGGCTTCCTGCAGCGCCCCCATGCCCTTGCCGATCAGAATGACGGCAAGGATGGCGATAAGGAGGGCGCTGTAGCGGAAGAACTGACCGATCGGCAGAGTCTTGCTGAGGCGGAGCATTACCCAGGCGATGCCCGCCAGCATCAGGACGGCGGCGAGGGCGCCAGCGAGGATCGTTCCGCCATTGCCGCTCGTCCACAGCGCCGCGTAAAACAGAATCGTCTCGAATGCCTCCCGATAGACGACGAGGAAGGCGAGGCCGAACAGGAACCAGGCGGAGCCGCGCGACAGAGCGCCCTGCATTTTTTCGGCAATGTAGCGCCGCCATTCGTCGGCCTGGGCCTTGCCGTGCATCCACACGCCGACCCACAGAAGCACCAAGGCTGCGACAAGGCCGCCGGCCCCTTCGGCAAGCTCCCGGCTCTGGCCGCTGACGCCGATGGCATAGGTCGCCGCAAACCAGGTCGCCACGCCAGCGAAGAGGGCAGCGACCCAGCCGCCATGGACATAGGGCAGAGCTTCTGTCCGCTCGGCCTTGCGAAGAAAGGCAATCATGGCGATCACCACGAGCAGCGCTTCCAGCCCTTCGCGCAGCAGGATAGCGAAGGCGCCCAGGAAGGTTGCGATGCCACTCTCCGCTTCGGGAGCCAAAGCCGCTTCGACTTGGTCGAGCAACGCCTCGGTATCACCGAGCCGCCGGCGAAGCTGGGCTTCGCTGTCGCCGCGAAGGATGGCCTGCCGGAAGCCGGCCATCGCCCGCTCGGCCCGGAGCATCAGCCCGCCGTCGCGGGTCTGGAGGACGGCTTCGACCGGCTCGAAGCCGTCGAGATAGGCCGACAGCGCCAGCCGGTTGGCCTCGGCGGGATCGCCGCGGCCATAAGCCTCGAAACTCTCGCGTAGCCGCGTCCGGGCGAGCCGCAGCGAGCCATCGCCGGTCTTCAGGACGGCTCCGGGGTTGGCCCGCAGATAAGCGGTGACGGCGGCGGCCCTGTCAGGTCCCAAACTTGACTCAAGCTCGGCAGGGGTCAGTGCCACCAGGGTGGCCAGGTCGGGCACCAGCGCCCGCACGGTGGCATCCTCACGCCACAGGCGCTCACCCGCGGCAGGCTCGCCAAAAGCCAGCGTACTGGAGTGAAATGCGAGCGCCCAGCGGTCGGGCTCGGGCAGCGCAGCGAAGCTCTGCATCGCTGTGTCTTCGAGACCTTGTGTGATGACCTGGTACAGGCCGAAGATGCTTCGCTCGCGAGCCCGTTCGCGGTCGGCGAAAGCGATGGGGGGCGGATCGAGATTGGCGACGGCCGGGGGAGGGCCTTCGCCTCGGGTTCCGTGGCAGGACGCGCAATTCTCGGCGTAGAGTGCCGCGCCACGCTTCATGTCCGGTGCAGCTGAGGGCGCCAGTGGGACGGGATAGGCAGCCAGCAGTTGCGCCGCCAACCTTTTCGCCAATCGGGAAACGGCCGCCGGCTCCTCTTTTTCGGCAACGGCCGCCTGCAAGTCGCGGGCACCCGAAACCAGCGCGACCTTCTCGGGCTTGGCGGGCAGAGCGCCCAGCTTGCTCGAAACGGTGGATGAGAATTCCACCATCTCCGCATATTCAAACTGATTGACGACCTTTCCGGAAGCGACGGCCTCGCGATAATCAACGCCGATATAGTCTAGCAGCCGCCAAATTGTCTGGACATCCTGCGACGCGGTCGCGGCTCGAGCGGGAGCGCCCAGCCCGAGGAGCAGGAGCAGGACGAGGAGAAAGCTGCGCGCCATCAGGCCCGAATAGCATGCTGCGAATGATTATCAATAACGATTACCGCGCCGGATAGCGCAACCTGCCGAGGAAGCGGCTGATGCTGAAGCGCTCCTGCCCGCGCCAGCCGGCCTTCCATTTCTCGAACCGCATGACGTCGTCGATTCGCCGGTCGAGGAAGGCGGCGGTTTCCATCCAGCCCTCGCTCTGGTCGTCGAGCCACACAAGCAGGGTCGAACCATAGACCGCGCCCAAAGTCATCCGCTTGGTGTAATGGTTGAAGTCCGTGCTGCTGTCGCCGGCCATGCGCCACATCAGGTCGGCGCTATGCCAGCCGAGCCTGGCGCCCGTCGGAACGTTCTGCGGCATGGCGAGGATCGACAAGGCGCGGCGGACGGCTTCACGGGCCGGGCCCATGATCTCCAGCCGTTTCCAGACCAGGGTGCGAATCTTCTCGCGGATCTTGAGGCCGGCAAGCTGGTCGGGCGGAAGCTGCTCCTCGAGCGCCCGGTCGACGCCCTGGATATAGGTTTCGATCAGGCCGGTGGCGCTCTTGGGCATTGCCAGCCGCGCCACGTCCCGGTCGATGCCAAGGCTGTCGGCGGCGGCGTCGACGGCGGCCCGGCCCCAGCCGTCGAACACCGCATTCTCGCCGGTGGCGAGAGCCAGCGCCACGCGCAGCGCAGCAAGGGGACTCGGGCCGTCCATGCGCCGCTAGGTGGCCTCCGCCGCGGACGCGCGCAACCCCTTGTCCGGCAGCCGGACCAACAGCAGCGCCGCGGCGATGGCGGCCGCGCCAACCAAGTCGAGCGCCGTCAACGCTTCGCCATAGGCCAGCCATCCGCTGATGGCGGAGATGGCCGGCTGAGTCAGCAGCACCAGGCCGACCACCAGCGGCGAGAAGCGGCCGATGGCGAACACCAGCAGGCCCTGGCCGAGCACCTGGCTGCTCAGCGCCAGGATCAGGACGAAGCTCCAGTCGGCGGGAATGATCCGCTCCCCGAGCGCCAGCGACACCGGCAGGAGCATCGCCGCCCCGAAGGCACTGGCGAGAACCAGCAAGGGCAGCGGCTGAAGCTGGCCGCGGGCATGCTGCACGGCGATGAGATAGCCCGCGTAAAGCAGCCCGGCGGTGAGGGCGAGCAGGTCGCCGCGAAAGTTGCGCGCCGACAGTTCCGCGCTCGATCCGAGAAGGAGCGCCGAGCCGACCGCCGCCAGCAGGAGGGCGGCGGCCTGCATCAGCGACGGCCAGCGCCGCGCCAGCCACAGGCCCCAGACGGCGAAAGCGAAGCTGCCCATGTTGCCGAACAAAGTGGCGTTGCCGAGCTTGGTCATGAGGATGCCGATGTGCCAGGCGACAAGGTCGGCAGCGAAGAAGAATGCGGCGGCGACGGTGACCAGCCCGAGCCGCAGTCCCGGCCAGTGCACCCGCTGGCCGGCCAGTCGCGTGATCACCAGCAGAAAGGGTAGCGCGAGCGCCAGCCGCCAGAATCCGGCGGCGACCGGCCCGGTTCCGGACAGGCGCACCAGCCACGGCCCGAACGCCAGCGCGCTGCTGCCGACGACCAGCGCCAGGAAAGCGAAAGGGCCGGCCCTTGAAGAGTTTCGTTTCGAAACTATCTGTCGCCTCCTTGGGCCTGGGGACGGCGCGATACCAGAAAGGCACGTCATGCCCAGTCTGTTTGATTCTCTCCGTCTCGGCTCGATAAATTCGGCCAATCGAATCCTGATGGCCCCGCTGACTCGCGGCCGGGCGACCCGCGAGGCGGTCCCGACCCCCATCATGGCCGATTATTATCGCCAGCGCGCCGGCGCCGGGCTGATCATCTCCGAAGCGACCGGGATCAGCCGCGAAGGGCTCGGCTGGCCCAATGCCCCGGGTTTGTGGAACGACGACCAGGTTGAAGGCTGGAAGCCGGTCACCGCTGCCGTCCACGAGGCGGGCGGCAAGATCGCCGCGCAGCTTTGGCACATGGGTCGGCTGGTTCATCCCGACCTCGGCGGCGGCCAGCCGGTGTCGTCGTCGGCGACGACGGCGCCCGACTTCGCCCACACCTATGAGGGCAAGAAGCCCTATGCCGAGGCCCACGCCGCGACCGAGGCCGACATCGTCCGGATCGTCGGCGACTATGCCCACGCCGCGCGCAACGCCATCCGCGCCGGCTTCGACGGCGTCCAGATTCATGGCGCCAACGGCTATCTGGTCGATCAATTCCTGCGCAACGGCGCCAATCACCGAACGGACCGCTACGGCGGATCAATCGAGAACCGGCTCAACTTCGTCACCGAGGTCATCAAGGCCGTCGCCGGCGCCATCGGCATCGAGCGGACCGGAATCCGCTTTTCCCCCAACATCCACTCCCAGGGAGTGGAGGATTCCGACCCCCACGCATTGTTCACGGCCTTGGCCGGGCGGTTGGAGGAATTGCGCGTTCCGTGGATCGAGCTTCGCGAGCCGGGGCCGAACACCAGTTTCGGGGCGACGCCGACCGCGCCGGTCAGCCCGGCGATGCGTCCGCTCTATTCGGGCAAGATCATCGTCAACAGTGACTATGACGGGCCTAGCGGACAGGCCCGACTCGACGAGGGCATTGTCGACGGCATCGCCTTCGGGCGCACGTTCCTCGCCAATCCGGACCTGCCGGAACGAATCCGGTTGAACGCCCCGCTCAACGAGCCGGACAGCAGGACTTTCTATTGGGGCGGCGCCGAAGGCTATGTCGATTATCCGGCGCTGCCGGCGTCGAAGGCGGCCTAGCGCCCGTAGCGCTCCTTGAGGTCGTATAGCGCGAGGGCGGCCCTGGCCGCATGGCCGCCCTTGTCGCCCTGCGCCGGATCGGCGCGGACAATCGCCTGCGCTTCATCCTCGACCGTGAGGATGCCGTTGCCGATGGCGAAACCGTCTAGCGTCAGCTGCATCAGGCCGCGGGCGCTTTCTTCCGACACCACCTCGAAATGATAGGTTTCGCCGCGCATGACGACGCCGACGGCGACGAAAGCGCAGAAGCGGCCCCTGCGGGCGGCGAGCGCAATTGCCGCCGGCAATTCCAGAGCGCCGGGGACAGTGAGCGTTTCGTGGCGGTGGCCGGCCGCCTCGATCGCGGCGCGGGCGCCGGCCAGCAGCATGTCATTGAGATGCGGATAGAAGCGCGCCTCGGCGATGAGGATCGTCGCCATCAGGCGGAGGCCTTGATGGCGCGTTCCTCGACGATGGCGAGGCCATAGCCGGACAATGCCACAGGCGACTGGTGAGTATTGGTCAGCAGGATCATTTCGTGCACCCCGAGCGCCGCCAATATCTGCGCGCCGATGCCATAATTGCGAAGCCCGTCCCCGGCAGCGGGCGGCTTGCCGGAGCGGAAATCGGTGGCGCGCGACAGGGAGCCGGGCGCGGCGGCATGAAGCGCGACTAGCACGCCGGCGCCTTCCTCCTCGATCATCCGCATCGCCCCCTGCAACAGGCCGGAGCGGCCCGTGGCTTCCCCGAGCACGTCGGCGAACAGATCGAGGCTGTGCATCCGGACCAGGGCCGGCTTGTCCGGATCGATGAGTCCGTGGACCAGCGCCAATTGTTCTTCGCCGGTGGCCTTATCGCGGAACACGCGCGCCAGCCATTCGGCGCCGCTCGACGCGGTGAAGCGCGTCTCGGCGACGGCATCGACCATATGATCCTTCTTCAGCCGGTAGGCGATGAGGTCCCGGATCGTGCCGATCTTGAGGTTGTGGGTGCGGGCGAAATCCATGAGGTCGTCCAGCCGTGCCATCGACCCGTCGTCGCGCATGATCTCGCAGATGACGCCGCTGGGGTTCAGCCCGGCGAGGCGGGAAACGTCGACCGCGGCCTCGGTGTGGCCGGCGCGGACCAAGACACCACCGGGCTTGGCGACCAGGGGAAAGACATGGCCCGGCGAAACCAGTGCGTCCGGCCCGTTTGCGGAATCGATGGCGACGGCGACGGTTCGCGCCCGGTCGGCGGCGCTGATGCCCGTCGAAATGCCCTCGCGAGCCTCGATCGAGACGGTGAAGGCGGTTTCATTGCGGCTGCGGTTGGTGGAGGTCATCGGGGCCAGCTGCAGGGCGTCCGCCCGTTCCTTTGTGAGCGCCAGGCAAATGAGGCCGCGGCCATGGCGCGCCATGAAGTTGATCGCGTCCGGAGTCGCCATCTGCGCCGGAATGACGAGGTCGCCTTCATTCTCCCGGTCGTCGTCGTCGACCAGGATGAACATCCGGCCGTTGCGCGCCTCATTGATGATCGCCTCGGCGCCGACCAGCGCCGCCGTGGTGCCGCGCTGGAGCAGTTTTTCCAGCCGCCCGAGCGTGTCGGCCGTCGGGTTCCAGTCCGGCGAGCCGAGCTTGCGCAGGCTGTTGGGGTGGAGGCCGGCGGCACGGGCGAGACCGGCGCGGCTGACCTCGCCGGTTTCGATGATCGCGCTGAGGCGATCGATCAGGCTGGTGCTCATGCAACCGTAATAATCACATCACAATGTGATGAAAAGCGGAAACAATGCTGTTCCTACTGTGTGCGCGTCGTCATCATCCGGCCAAGATAGCGGGCGAGCACGTCGATCTCGACATTAAGCTGTCGCCCGGTCGCGACAGCGCCGAGCGTCGTATGCTGCGCCGTGTGCGGGATGATGTTGACGGCGGCGTGGGTGCCGTCGTTCGCTTCCCTGACCTCGTTGATGGTGAGCGACACGCCATCGAGCGTGACCGAGCCTTTGGGCGCGATGAATCGGGCCAGATCCTCGGGAATTCTAATGCCGACGCGGAGCGAGCCGCCTTCCTCGCACGTGCCCAGCACCTCGGCGACGCCGTCCACATGGCCGGTGACGATATGGCCGCCCAGTTCATCGCCCATGCGCAATGGGCGCTCAAGGTTGAGCCTGGCCCCTTCCCGCCACAGGTCGGCCGCTGTTTTCGAGGCGGTTTCCCGCGACAGGTCGACCCCAAACCAGTCATCGCCCTTGTCGACGACCGTCAGACAGGTGCCGGAGCAGGCGATCGAGGCGCCTATGTCCACGGTTGCCAGATCGTAGCCGCAGCGGATGGTCAGGCGCAGGTCGCCGCGCTGCTCGGCCTTGGTGACAGTGCCGACGTCGGTGACGATCCCGGTGAACATTCCTGCCGCCTAGCTTCCCCGGACCCGCTCGTAAACTTCGAGCCGGTCGATGCCGAGCCGCTCCTCCCCGCTCGGCGCCCATTGGCCGTGGGCGTCGGCGATGGCGTCGAGGCCGACATAACCGAACGAGGACTTGCCCTCGCCGACAATGATCGGCGCGCGGTAGATCAGGATCCGGTCGACCAGGTCGGCCGCGAGGAAGGCCGTCGCGGTGGCGCTGCCGCCTTCGACCAGCAGGTCGTTGACGTCATGGAGGCGGAAGACATCGTCCGGGGAATGCAGCGTTTCCCAGCCGTCGACCGCCCCGCCCCGGGTCAGCAGGGCGCGGCGCGGCGACAGATCTTCGAGGCCCGGCAGGCGCACATCGAGCGACGGCGAGTCGGCGAGATAGGTGCCGAGCCCGACCAGGATCATGTCCGACCGGGCGCGCTCGAGATGGACGTGGCGGCGGGCATCCTCGCCGGTGATCCATTTCGATTCGCCGGACGGCAGAGCGATCTTGCCGTCGATCGACAGAGCGAGCTTCAGCGTGATTCGCGGCCGGCCAAGGCGAAGCCGGGTCAGCCAGCCGGCCATCGATCGTTCCGCCGCCTTCCGGCCAGGGCCGAGCTTGACGTCAATGCCCGCCGAGCGAAGCTTGCGAAGGCCCCGGCCGTTGACGCGCGGGTCCGGGTCTTTCAGCGCGATCACCACCCGGGCGGGCCCGGCCGCGACGATCAGATCGGCGCAGGCCGGGCCCCGGTCACTGGGATGGGCGCAGGGTTCGAGGGTGACGTAGAAGGTGGCGCCGCGCGCCGCCTTGCCGGCCTGATCGAGCGCGACTGCCTCGGCATGGGGGCGGCCACCCGGCTGGGTCGCGCCGCGGCCGGCGATTCGGCCGCCCTTGGAGACTATCACGCAGCCGACGTTCGGGTTGGGCGCGCTCCTTCCCCGCGCCGCGGCGCCGAGCGCGACGGCCTCAGCCATGTAGGCGGCGTCGCTATTCGATTCCGAGCTTATTCTCGAGCTCCTGGAACTGGCGCTGGCGCTCCTTCAGGGCCGCCTCCCGCTCTGCCTGGTCCTTTTTCTGGTCAGCGATGATCTCGGCGTCGGTGCGGTTGGCCTGCCATTGCTTGACATAGATGATCTGCGGCGGCGGCGCGGTGTTGATCTTCGAATCGACGAAAAAGATGATGACGATGATGGTCGTGGCGAGGAAGGCGAGGGCGGCGCCGATGCGCTGCTCGCGCGAGGTGTGGCTCATGAACGCCAGCAAGTCGGTGAAAGCGGCGCGGGGGCTGACGGGTCGTGGAAGCCAGGACATTGGTCGAAGATAGGCGCTGCTCCGCCGAAGGGCTAGACGCGGGCGGTAGGGCGGCCACCGGCACCAAGCGCCGGGCAGGAGCCCCAAGCCGATCCGGCCGCGGCCCGGGAAACGCTGAAGGACTGCGGCTTGCTCGAGCGCGGCGCTGCCGGGCGATCGACGCAGCCCCGCTCTAGGCCTCCAGCTCGAAGCGGAGCGTGACCACCGTTGATGAGGGAACCGGACGGCCGTCCTCGGTCGCGGGTTTGTAGCGCCATTTCGCGATGAGATGCCGGCGCGCAGCCGCCAGAAAAACGGGGTCGACGTCGCCGACCGGCTCGACGGCGACGACCCTGCCCTTGTCGTCGATCGACAGCCGGAGCCGAAGCGTCGCCTCCTGCTCCAGCTGTCGCTTTTCGTGCGGATAAGGAGGCTTCAGCGCCCAGTCCGGCGTGTTGAATCGCGCCGCGACGCGGACCGGCGGGTTGACCGCCGACGGCGTGACGATACTCCCGCTTCCGGCGATCGGGACCGCCGGTTGCGGCTGGACAGGCGGATCCTGGAACAGCGGTCCGGACGGATTGGCTGATACAAGGGGCTCCACCCGGTCGACGACCGACGGAGCCGGCAACTTGTCGACCGGGCGCCGCTTCGGCGGCGGTGGGGCTGGGGTTGGCGGTGGCGGCGGGACTTCGCGGAGGTCGATCATCTTGGTTGGGACGAAGTTGGTGAGCGGCACCTCCATCTTGGAGGTCATTGCCGCCGCCAGCGCAATGACATGCGCGCCAACAATGAAGAGCAAGGCCTTCGGACTTCGGCGCCGTTCGGCGAAGCGCGGGCCATTGGCAGCATAAGCGAGCATCGAACTCTCCTCTCCCGACTCAACCTGGCAAGATAGGTGTTACAATATAACATTATATCATACAAGATGAATTCTGGCCGGTTCCGTAGCGTCAGGAAGGAATTGTGGAGCGCCTTGCAGAGAGAGCCGGCTCAGCGACGGGCGGCGAGTTCCAGCCGGCGGATGGTGCGGTCCTTCCCGATCCGTTCGACCAAAGGGGCCATTTCCGGCCCGCTGTCGCGGCCGGTCAGGGCCAGGCGGAGCGGCATGAAGAGCGGCTTGCCTCTCCGGCCGGTGGCTTCGGCCAAGGCTTGGGTGAGCGTTTTCCATGGCGTCGACGACCAGTCGAGCCCGGCCGCAATAGCTACCGCGTGGCGCGCCAGCAGCCGGTCATCGTGTGCAAGTTCGGGCGGTTCGATCTCGCCATCCACCACCTCGAGCCAGTCGGCGATGTCGCCGAGCCGCGACAGATTGGGCCGAAGGAGCAGCCAGTCGGCCTCGGTCGCGGCTGCGGGCAGGCGCTCGGCCACGGCGGCGTAGTCGAGTTGGTGCAGGAGTCGGGCGTTCAGCAGTTCGACGTCATGGGGGTCGAAATGGGCGGGTGCACGGCCGAAATGGTCAAAATCGAAGGTGGCGGCGAGCTCGCCCAAGGTCGCGACGGGCTCGACCGGCTGCGAAGTGCCGATCCGGGCCAGCAGCGAAAGCAAAGCCATCGGCTCGACACCCTCCTCGCGCAAATGCTCGGCGCCGTAGGAGCCGAGCCGCTTCGACAATTTCCCCTCCGCGGCGACAAGCAGGGCCTCGTGCGCGAAAGCGGGCGGCTCGACGCCAAGCGCCCTGAACATCTGGATCTGCGTGGCGCTGTTGGACACATGGTCCTCGCCGCGCACGATATGGGTGACGCCGAGGTCGACGTCGTCGATCACGCTGGGCAGCAGATAGAGCCAGCTACCGTCTTCCCGGCGGACGACCGGGTCGGACAGCAGTTTCGGATCGAACTTCTGCGGGCCGCGAATGAGGTCGGTCCATTCGATCGCCGAATCATGGTCGAGGCGGAATCGCCAGTGCGGCGCCCTCCCCTCCGGCGCCGGTTCGTCCTCCGGCCTGCGCTCATAGACCGGTGGCAGGCCGCGGCCGAGCAGCACCTTGCGGCGAAGAACGAGCTCCTCGGGCGTTTCGTAACAAGCATAGACCCGCCCCGCCGCCTTGAGCCGGCCGAACTCGCGCTGGTAGAGGTCGAACCGCTCCGACTGCCGGACGATGCGGTCGGGTTTCAGGCCAAGCCAGTCGAGATCGTCACGGATCAGCTGGTCATATTCCACCGTCGACCGTTCCTGGTCGGTGTCGTCGATGCGCAGCAGGAACCGACCGCCGTGCTTCCGCGCGAACAGAAAATTGTGCAGCGCGGTGCGGATGTTGCCGACATGGAGGCGACCAGTCGGCGACGGCGCGAAACGGGTGACGATGGTCATTGCGGGGGACGCCTAAGCGCTAGGCTTCAAGCTGTCACGCACCGCGGGAATATCCATCGGGTCGAACACAACTGAATTTTGCATCCATAGTTGAGCGCAATGTCGGGGAATGCGCAGCCCCCGGCCGAGCCGGGGTTTGATCCCCAGATCCCGCGCGTACACGCTGATATTGGCCTGGGCTTGGCGTACGCTGCGCAGGTGCGACCGGATTCGGCTCGCGACGATCCGAGCCTCTTGACGGTCGCTTTGGCTAATCGTGCCGGTTTCAGGACTGACGATGGATAGCGACTGCCAACCTTCAGCGAGCGAACTGACCATAATCCGCAATCGCTGATCATCGAAGGCCACTCTCGAATATCGCTCGGCAGTTTCGGCGCCGATGCGCTGCCGCACGCGGAGGAGGCTTTCGTCGGTCAGACCCGAATAAGGTTCGACCCGGACGACCGGCCTGACGAGCATTGCCGGGTCGATGGTCTCACCGGCGCTCGCTGCGCGCATAATCGTGATCATCCGTTCGTCCATGCATGGAATGGCACGGTCCAAAGCGATCGCCGTCGCGGCCATCGCCCCAATTTGCGCGTCGGCCCTCGCCTTGTTAGCGAGCATGGCGCGGCCGGCGGCGCGGTCGGCCGACCAGTCCGCTACCGCCTGAGCCGTCAACACTCCAAAGACGACGACAAGAAACTCAAACGCGAAAAGTCCCGCCAACTCGCGCGCCTTCGCGTGCGTCCGCCATATTCGAATCGCCCGGAACATCGATTTCCCCCCAACTTCAGGGGAACGTAGCGGCTAAACACCCGTGTGGAAGGCGTTGGTGATCGGATAGCGCCGGTCGCGGCCGAAGTTTCGGCTGCCGATCTTGACGCCGGGCGGCGCCTGGCGGCGCTTATATTCGGCGCGGAGCAGTTTCTTTTCGATATCGGCGACCAGCGCGCGGTCGGCGCCGGTTGTGCGCGCCGCCTCGCTCACCGACTGCTCCT
>DASSPS010000079.1:0-11182 GCA_035699505.1 Sphingomicrobium sp.
GAATACCAGCAGGATGATAGCCTGACCATAAATGGTCGGCCGGACCATTTCCTTAGACGATTCGAAAACCTCGTGAAGCCGTTCGGACAGGCTCAGCAGCCGGCCTTCATGATGCTGACGCTCGGCAAGGCGTCTGAGGCAGTTTTCGATAATGATGATCGAGCCGTCGACGATCAGCCCGAAATCGAGCGCACCGAGGCTCATCAGGTTTCCGGATACGCCGTAGCGGTTCATACCGATGGCCATCATCAGAAAAGAGAGAGGAATAACGAGTGTGGCGATGATCGCGCCGCGAATGTTGCCAAGCAGCCAGAATAGGACCGCGGCGACAAGTAGCGCGCCGATTATGAGATTTTCTTCGACGGTCCAGATGGTCGCCTGCACGAGTTGCGAGCGATTGTAGAGCGGCCTGATCGTGATGCCCGGCGGCAGCGCCGATTTGACCTCCTCAAGCTTGTCGGCCGCGGCGTCGGCGACGATGCGACTGTTGGAACCGGCCAGCATGAGCACGGTGCCGATGACCAGCTCGCGCCCCTCGAGCGATGCCGACCCGGTGCGCAATTCGCCGCCGATCTGAACGGTGGCGACGTCCTGGACGAGCACAGGCACGCCATTGCGCGTCGCGATCGCCGCGCGCTTGATTTCGTCGATGGACCTGATGCGTGCATCGGCGCGGACCAGGAATGCCTCGCCGGCTCTTTGGACGAAGTTGGCGCCGACGGAGATATTGGCGCGCTCGAGCGCGTTGGCCAGCTCGGAAAAGGAAATCCCGTAGGCGGCAAGGCGGCTGGGATCGGGCTCGACCGTATATTGCTTCACATAGCCGCCGATCGAGTCGACGCTCGCTACACCTGGGACGGTCCGAAGTTGCGGTCTCACGATCCAGTCCTGGACAGTCCGCAGGTATGCGAGCCTCGCAACCTCGTCCGTGAGGCGCTCGCCTTCCGGGGTCAGAAAGGAACCGTCCGGCTGAAAGCCCGGCCGTCCGGCAATCTTTGGAGATTTCGCCGTGGCCGAGCGCTCATAATCGACGCCCCACATCAAAATGTCGCCGAGGCCGGTCGTAATTGGGCCCACCTGCGGCTCGACTCCCGACGGCAGGCTGGCGCGGGCCTGCCCGAGGCGTTCCGCCACTTGCTGCCGCGCGAAATAGATGTCGATGCCGTCTTCGAAGACGACAGTGACTTGGCTGAAACCGTTCCTGGAGAGCGAGCGGGTGCTTTCGAGACCGGGTATCCCAGCCATCGCGGTTTCGACCGGGAAAGTGACCAGCCGCTCCATGTCCAGCGGGCCGAACGCTGGCGCCGACGTGTTGATCTGCACCTGCTTGTTGGTGATGTCGGGGACCGCGTCGATCGGCAGCCGAAAGAGCTGGAAAGCGCCGTAAATGGCGACAACCATCGAGATTACGAGCACGGCCCAGCGGAAGCGGACAGATGTGTCGAGTAGGCGGTCGAGCATGACTCAATCGTTCCTGGTAAAAATGAGGGCGGGAGGAGTGATTGAAAGAACGGACATCAATGCTCCGCCTCGCTCGCGCCGAGCTGCGACTTGAGGAGGAAAGCGCCCTCGGTGACGACTGACTGACCGGCGCGAAGTCCTTCGAGGATCTCGATCCGGCCGCCGCCACGCGATCCAACCGTGACGGAAACCGCCTGGAAGCCACCCTTGGCCTGGACGAAAACCACGTCACGTCCCTCGACTTGTTGGACGGCTTGTTCGGGCAGGATGATGCCGCTTTCCTGACTCCCGCGCGGGGTGATGCGAACTCGAACCGCCTGGCCCTGGGTGAGACCGCCCGGTGCTCCATTGAGTTGCAGGACGGCCGTCGCCGTGCGGCTTTGCGAATCCACCGCGGGGGTCACAGATCGCACTCGTGCGTCGACGATCCCGCCATTGGGTAACTCGACCAGCGAGCGATCACCGGGACGCACGCGCTGGGCATCGGCAGCGGAAACTGATGCATCGATTTGAATCCGTCGCGGATCGGAGACGTTGAAGAGTTCCGCGCCCGCTGAGACATAGGCACCTAGCTGCGTGTCGACCTCGGTGATGCGTCCGCCGATTGGGCTGCGGACGGCGAGGAAGCGCCCCCCGCCGGTGACGCCGGCTGCTCTGACGGCGGCGTCGGCGCGCCGCAACTCGGCTTCGGCGGTCGCGCTCGCGGCGACAGCGGCTTCGAAGTCCTGGCGGGCGGTGATCTTGGCATTGAACAAGCGCCGTTCTCGCGCAGCTGCGGCTCGCGCGGCTTGTGCCCGCGCCGCTGCCGAGTTGCGTTCGGCGACGAAAGCAGCCGCTTCCCGGCTTTCGAGCAAGGCGACGGTTTCACCCACCGCGACCGGATCACCGAGACGCTTGTTGATCCGCACTACCGCGCCGTCCGCGCGCGCTGTTAAGAGCGCCTGACCCTCAGGCGGCGCGGTCACGGTCGCCTGAGCGATGATCTCGCTTAGCAGCGAGCCTGGTTGGACCCGCTCTACGGCTATGCCACTCGCAGCCAGTCGTTCGGCAGTCATTGGGATGAAGCCCTGCCGGCTTTGGCCTTTGGCTTCCTGGGCTGGTTCAACCGCAGCCGTCGGGTCACCCATGGATCGGCCGATAAGGACGCCGCCAACGCCGGCAACAAGTGCGGCACCCGCCAAGCCCGCCATCAAGCGGTTGCGATCGGACATTCGAATAATCTGCATGTCTTGGATTCCTATTGAGCCGCGATGCGGCCGAGTTCGGCCGTGGCCAGCGCCAGTTGCAGGCGGGCATCGGTTAGGGAGGTGCGGGAAGCGGTGTAGGCATTTTGGGCATCGAGCAGTTCAAGCAGCGACGAGCGCCCTTCGCGGTAGGAAAGTTCGGTCAGCCTCAGTGCCTCGGTGGCTTCCGGGACAGCGGCCTTTTCCAACGCCTCCACCCTCCGCTGGGCGGCTTCGACATTGGCAATGGCGTTGCGGGCGCGGGCAGTGGTCGAGGCCAACGTGCTTGCCCGCCGAGCGTCCGCGGCGGCCAGCGCCTGGCGGGCGGCGTCAATGTTGCCTCGGTTGCCGTCGAACAGGCGGAGCGGCATCGAAACGCCTGCGACCAAACCTACATCGCCAGTCTCCCGAATGTGCCGCACGCCAACTCCCACCGCGGGGTCCAGCCGGCGCTGGGCAAGTTGCTCGCGCACGCCTGCCTGCGCAGCTTCGCGCTCCGCTTCCGCCAGCCGCACTTCCAGGCTGGTGTCGGGGTTCACTTGCTGTGGCGGCAAATCGATAGTCGTCCCGGTGACGCTTTCTACCGGTACGCTGACCCCGAACAGCGCGGCGAGTGAGGATCGAGCCGATAGCTCGTCGGCGACGGCTGACTCGCGATCAGCCTCTGCCTGCGCGAGGGCAGAGCGCGCCCGGAGTACCCGAAGTGGCGGGTCACGTCCGGCGTCCACCAGGATGCCGGCAACGCGAGCCAGCTCGCGGGCGCGTTCGACATTCTCAGTTGCTTGGGCGAGCTTGTCACGGGTCGCAACGGCGCGCGCGAACTGTTCGCGGACGGACTGCGAAAGATCGGCACGGGCGATAGCGAGGCGAAGCTTCTGGGCTTCCAGCTCGGCGCGGGCGGAGCCTACTCGCGCTGATCTCCGGCCGGCGAGGTCGAGGCGCTGATTGACCGCCAGGGTCGTCTCGGCGGATCGAAGGCCGGCGAGTTGTCCGGAACCGGCAAAGTTCTCCACCTCCAGGCTAAGCTCGGGGTTCTCCCGGTATCCAGCCTGGCGGATTCGTGCCTCGGCGGCGGCAACCTCTGCCTCCGCCGCCACGATCGCCGGAGAGCGGGCCGACGCTTCTTCGAGCGCTTGCGCGAGGGACAGGTTCGCTGGCAGCGGGCCAGTCCGAGGCTCGATCGCGATTGGCCGCATCGGCCGTAGCGGTCCGATCGGCGACGTCATCGGCCTTCCAACCGTCGGCGTCGCGGGATTGCCGACCTGTGCCGCAACGGACACCGTCGTTCCCACGACCGCCACCGCGGCACAGGCCGCGGCTGCAATAAAGTTCATGATGATCTACTCCTGACGATAACGACGAGCCCGCCACGGCGGGCACGAACATCGTCAGGCGATCGGAGGTCTCAGGTCGGCGTCGGGGCTATGGCTGGGAACACCGGCTTCTCGCCAAGCAAGCGGATCCGGTCTCTTGGACAAGGCAATTGCGACCGATGACGCATGGGGGGGCGCCGCCAGATGGTGCCCACCGCACCCCGAATGGTGGTGTGCGACCCCCTGATCGGGAGCAGACGGCACCTGATCCTGCTCGCCGTCGAAGTGATCTGCAGCTTCGGCAGTCACCGGTATGCAGCCGAACCTTTCCGCCGCTTGCGCCGCTCCACCCGTCCACAGCATGAGAACGAGCATCATCGCGCCAACAAGGGAGGTCCAGCGGTGCATCAGTGGTGCCCGTAGCAGCGCCGAAAACAGAAGGGAATGCCAGACATCACAGCCACCTGCGAACGGCTCGACGATAGGCCAGATAGTCCTCGCCAAAGCGACGCGCGAGGTAGGCTTCCTCGCGCTCAACCACAAGGCGATCGACGAGGATCATGGCAAGAATGGTCAATAGTCCGGCTGGCATGCTGGCAAAGAACATTGCACCGGCGAGGGAAAGCATCGCCATGCCCAGATACATCGGGTTGCGTGTGACGCGATAAATCCCGCCGGCCACCAGGGCGCTGGCGGGTCGCCAAGGCTCGGGGCGAGTATTGCTGGCTCGAAACAGCCCCAGGGCCAATCCGATCGAGACAAACCCGGCCAATCCGACCGCGAGGGCGAGGACCTGCATCCCGCCGAGGACGAAGGGCTTGCTGTCGATGAGCAAGCCGAAGGCGAGCAAGGCGGCGAAGATCAGCGGCGGGGGAACAAAGACGCGCGGATTATCCTCGCTGGTCATGGGTGCGTCTCTGCGGGTTCGGCCGGAAGCTGGAGTTCGCTCCAGGCGAGGCGGATGATCTTCACGCCGCCTGTTATGCCGAGCGTCGCCATGATCCCGGCGACGAGGAGGTCAGGCCAGACCGTGCCGGTGCCGAAGACCCCCACCGCCGCCACTATCACGGCAATATTGGCGATCGCATCGTTCCGGGAGCAAATCCATACCGATTGCATGTTCGCGTCACCTTGTCGGAAGCGGTAGAGCATGAGCGTCACCCCGACATTCGCAGCCAGAGCGACAACGCCGACCGTGCCCATGATGGCCGGTTCGGGAGACGCCCCGCCAATTACGGCGAGCAACGCGCTGCCCATGACATAAATGCCGAGGGCGGCCAGCGTAATGCCTTTGACCAAGGCGGCCCGCGCCCGCCAGGCGAGCACGAGCCCAGCAACGCCGAGCGAAACAGCATAGTTCGCCGCGTCACCGAAAAAATCGAGCGCATCGGCTTGGAGCGCGCGGGAGTCCGCAATCTCGCCGGCGGCCAGCTCAGCCACGAACATGCCGGCGTTGACGATGAGCGCGATCCACAATGCGCGCCGCCAGACCGGATCGACAGCAGGGTTTTTTACCGGGCCGCAACAACTCGCAGACATGGATTACCTCGACAGACTTGGTGCGGCCGTCCATATAGACCCTCTAGTCACTAGAGGGTCAAGCATGCGGATTGGCGAGTTAGCGCGCACCACCGGCACGAAGGTTGAAACCATTCGCTTTTACGAAGCGGAAGGGCTCATCCCGGCGCCGGCTCGCACGAGGGGCAACTATCGCGACTTCGATGGGCGGCACCTCGATCGCCTGTCGTTCATCCGCCGCTCGCGGGACCTGGGATTCACGCTCGACCAGGTGCGCGTGCTGCTGCGCATGGCGGATAATGCGCAACGCTCTTGCGAAGAGGTGGACGCGATCGCGCGCGAGCAACTTGACCAGGTCGATCGGAAGATCGCCGACTTACGGTCGCTGCGCGTCGAGCTGTCGGGTCTTGTTAACCAATGCCAGCAGGGCACGATTGCCGAATGCCGGATCCTGGAAGCCTTGCGGCCGCGGCAATGACGCGGCCCGGCAAAGCATAGCCAGCCCGCGACCTGCCAGAAGGGGAACAATGTGCTGAAAGTGTTGGCCAATCGGACCTATCGTCATTTGTTCCTCGCTCAGGTCATCGCGCTGATCGGGACAGGCCTGGCCACCGTGGCCCTCGGCCTGCTGGCTTTCCAGATCGCAGGCAACGATGCGGGGGCTGTCCTGGGCACGGCACTGGCGATCAAGATGGCAGCCTATATTGGCGTAGCTCCGATGGTCGGCGCATTCGCGGACCGATTGCCGCGGCGGGCCTTCCTCGTCGCCATGGACCTGATCCGTGCTTCGGTGGCGCTGGTCCTGCCGTTCGTCGACCAGGTGTGGCAGATTTACGTGCTGATCTTCGTCCTTCAGTCGGCGTCTGCCGGGTTCACGCCGACCTTTCAGGCGACGATCCCCGACGTTCTGCCCAATGAAGGCGACTATACCCGTGCGCTGTCGCTGTCACGGCTGGCCTACGACATGGAAAGCCTGCTCAGCCCGATCCTAGCCGCCGGGCTGCTGACGATCATCAGCTTCCACTGGCTTTTCGCCGGGACCGCGATCGGTTTTGTCTGCTCGGCCCTGCTGGTCATCTCGGTCGTGCTTCCGCGCTCGCCTGGCGGGCGGCGCACCGGTGGCATTTACGCGCGCACCACGCGGGGGTTGCGGATCTATCTGAAAACGCCGCGACTGCGGGGCCTGCTCGCACTGACTCTTGCGGCAGCGGCGGCCAGTTCGATGGTCATCGTCAACACGGTGGTCATCGTACAAGCGGGCCTCGGCCTCGGCCAGCGAGAAGTGGCCTCGACACTGGCGGCCTATGGGGGCGGGTCGATGCTGGCGGCATTGGCGCTGCCGCGCCTGCTCGATCGGGTCAGCGACCGCACAACGATGATTGCGGCGGCCGCAATCCTTACCGGCGGGCTAGCCTTGATGTCCGCGTTGTTCGCGTTGAACGAAAGCAGCTGGGCGGTCGTCCTCACCGGCTGGTTCCTGTTCGGTGTCGCCTATTCGATGAGTGTCACCCCGTCGGGGCGGCTCCTGCAACGCTCGGCAAACGCCGGGGACCGCCCGGCGGTGTTTGCGGCCCAATTTGCTTTGAGCCACGGCTGCTGGCTGATCGCTTATCCCCTAGCCGGGCAGGTTGGGGCTCTTGTCAGTCAGGCGGCAGCTTTTGCGACGCTTGCCAGCCTGGCCGGGATCGGAACGGTCGCGGCGCTGGTGCTGTGGCCAGCCAACGATCCCCGAACGGTTGCGCATCGCCACGACGACTTGCCGGCCGATCACCCGCACGTGCGCGCCGCCCATCGGGATGGCGAGGCCGGTCATGACTTCGTGATCGACGATTTTCACCCGCAATGGCCGCGTTCATCGGCAATGCCGTGAGCTTTCAGCTCGCCCGCGGGCCTCACAGGACGATGCTTGCTCCCAAGCGACAGATGGCGCAACTGTGAAAAATCAACAGGTTAGATTGGGCAGATCGTGTTGGCATCGCAGGGGTACCAAGTTCAATCCTTGCCACGCCCGCCATTTTTTTGCTTCTCCCGCTAGCTTGCCGGCTTGACGAACTTGAGCGTCATGCGGTCGCTTTCGCCAATCGCCAGATACTTCTCGCGGTCCTTGTCGCCCAGGCGAAGCGACGGCGGCAGGGTCCAGACACCGTCAGGCCAGTCGGCGGAATCCTTGGAGTTGGCGTTGATCTCGCTCGAACCGGCGAATTGAAAGCCGGCCTGTTCGGCCAGGCTGCGAACGGTCGACACCTTGATATAACCGCTTTTCAGCTCGCGCCCGGCGTCCGCGCTTTCCGGCAGGCGGTGGTCCTCGATGCCTAGCACGCCGCCCGGCTTCAGCATGGCGAAAATCTGTCGGAACGCATCGAGGGCATAATCCTTCTTGTCGTCGCGCCGATACCCCATCCGCCAGTTGTGGACATTGCGGAAGGTCACGACGGCGTCGGCGCCCCCCTCCGGAATTTCCGCCGCCTTGCCGTCGAAGACCGGGAACTCGCCCACCGGAAGCTTCCCGTAGAGCGCGGGGTCGGCGACCTTGAGCTTGTCGATCCCGCTTCGTCCCCAGCTCGGCGCCGCAAGGAGGAGCGTGCCGCCGCCGGCGGCGAGATAGGGCGCCAGGATTTCCGTATACCAACCGCCGCCGGGCCAGATTTCGACAACCGTGTGGTTCGGCTTGATCCCGAAGAAGGCGAGGGTCTCAACCGGATGCCGGTATTTGTCGCGGAGCAGGTTCGCCGGCGACCGGCCCGGCGCCGCTGCGGCCGCTGCGAGCGATGGCTCGGGCTGCATGGGTCCCGGTTCCTGCGCCGCCGCCGCCAGGGGCAAGGTCAAAAGCAGGGCGGCCAGGGTAATCGAGCGCATGGGCATCTCCCAAGTGAGGCCCGTCCTGCATGGCTCAACCGTCGCGGGACGGCAAGAACAGGCAGATCCCGGTCCGTCCAGTTCAACTTCGGTTCAGCGGCCGAACCTTCAGATGGCTTCAATTTCACAACCTAACCGAGGGTGTTATGCGTTTGCTCAAACTGTCATTGGCGGCGGCGGGATTGGCCGCCTGGCCGGCCCCCGTGCCGGCCCAGCAATTTCCGGCCGCGACGATCGGAGAAATGGCGGAAACGCCGCTGATCCGGGTCAACATCGCCGAATCGCTTCGCACGCCGCCCGACGAGGCCAGCCTGACCGTCGGCACGCAGGTCAAGGCGCCCACCGCCAAAGCGGCGGTAGCGGCCAGCAAGACCAGGACCGAGAAGCTCCTCGCGGCCATCCGGGCCGCGGGCATCCGCGACAGGGACATTCAGACGCAGGGCCTGCAATTGAGCCAGGACTATACGTATGACCGGCAACCCAACGGCGGGGCGCAGCAGCGGCTGGTGGGCTACATCGCCAGCAATTCGGTGGTGATCAAAACTCGCGATGTCGGCTCGCTGACGTCCCTCCTGGACGGATTGACCGACGCCGGCGCCGACACCGTTTATGGCCCAAGTTTCAGCATCGCCGATCCGGCCCCCCTGCGCCGCGAGGCCCGGGTGCGAGCCATGGCCCGGGGCGAGGCTGAAGCAACCGAATATGCGCGCAACAACGGCTTCACCAAGGTCCGCCTGCTGTCGGTAGAGGAAGGCGTGTCCTATCGGGGCAGCGACATCATCGTGACCGGCGGACGCATTGCCGCGCCAATGGCGCCGCCGCCGCCACCTCCGCCAGCGCCCGAGCGCGACGGTGGCGGGATCGTCGCCCCCGGCCAGATCGAGACGGCGGTGTCGCTGAACCTGCTCTATCGCATGGAGCGATAGGGAGGAGGGTCAGAGGCAGGCCTCGAGATAGGGCTGGTCGAAGCCGAACTGCTTGGCCTTGTCGAGCGTGTAGGGGCGCAGGCCCATGGAGCGATATTCGCCGATGATCTTGCCGTCGGCGCTTTCGTCCAGATATTCGAACTTGAACAATTCCTGGGTGACGATGACCTCGCCCTCCATGCCGATCACCTCGGTGATGTTGGTCGTGCGGCGCGAACCGTCGCGAAGGCGCTTGACCTGAACGATGAGGTCCACCGAATCCGCGATCTGTCGCGAAATTGCCTCCTTCGGGATCTTGATGTCGCCCATCATGACCATGTTTTCCATACGGGCGAGGCATTCGCGCGGACTGTTGGAGTGCAGCGTGGCCATCGAGCCGTCGTGGCCCGTGTTCATCGCCGCCAGAAGGTCGAAACACTCCTGGCCGCGGATTTCGCCGAGGATGATCCGGTCCGGGCGCATACGCAGGGCGTTGATGACGAGGTCGCGGATGGTGATCGCGCCCTGGCCCTCGAGGTTTGGCGGACGGGTCTCGAGCGGCAGCCAGTGCGGCTGCTGAAGCCGAAGCTCGGCCGCGTCCTCGATGGTGATGACGCGCTCGCCCGGGTCGATCATTTTCGACAAAGCGTTGAGCATCGTCGTCTTACCGGAACCGGTACCGCCGGAGATGATGACGTTCATGCGGGATGCACCGGCGATCTTCAGGCAGGTCGCCATCTTGTCCGACATCGATCCGAAGCTCTTCATCATGTCGAGCGTAATCGGCTTCTCCGAAAACTTACGAATGGAGATGGCGGTGCCGCGCAGGCTGAGGGGGGGGATGATGACGTTGACGCGGCTGCCGTCCTGGAGGCGGGCGTCGGCCAGCGGCGTGGTCTGGTCGACGCGGCGGCCGACCTTGTTGACGATGCGCTGGGCGATCTGGAAAAGATGCTCCTCGTCGCGGAACTGGATGTTGGCGATCTCGAGCTTGCCCTTGCGCTCGATGAAGGTCTGGTCCGGGCCGTTGACCATGATGTCGCTGACCGCGGGATCGGCGAGCAATTCCTCGAGCGGGCCAAGGCCGAGAAGCTCGTCGACCAGCACCTTTTCGAGCGCGAACTGCTCGCGGCGGTTGAGGTTGATCTTGAGCTCGGTCAGGACCTCGGAAATGATCGGCCGGAATTCCTCGGCGAGTTCATCCTTGCTCAGGGTCGCCGCAGCCTCCGGGTCGACCCGCTCCAGCAGCCGGGGGAGGACCTGCTCCTTGATTCGGTGGACGGAGGCCTCAAAGCCTTCCTGCTTGCCGGAGGCGCGTTCCCCGCTGGCATTCTGGCGGTCGTTGAGGCGGTCCATGGCGCCGCCATTGCCGCTGTCGGCGCCCGGGAAGGTCGAATCGAGGCTGGGGGTAAGCTCGTCGATCGGCGGGAACTGGTCGCCGCCCTCCGGGGAGTCGGCCGTGGGCGCACCGCCGGCGCCGCTGCCCTTCATAGGCTTGGCGACACCAAAAGAGGGCCTGGACGACAGCCCGCTGCGCTTCCCGAATGCGTTCATTTATCCCGTTCCCGTTCAATCTCGCGGAAATCAGGGTGGTGAATAGGGGCGAAACTTTTAGAAAAAGCTAACCTCGGCCTATTTTCCGGTCAGGAAAGGGCCGCCGGTCCGGCCCCGCGCCCGGGCCGCCGATCCCGCTCGCGAGGGATCGGAGTTCGGCTTCGGCGGACGCAATTCCGGCAAAGGCATCGCTGAACCGCAGCAGGCACAGCCAGGTACGGGGGAGGAATTCGACGGGAAGCGCGAAACAAGGTTGCATGGGACGCCTGGCTGGCGTCGCCGCGCGAACTAGGCGGCGGTGGCGCTCTCGGCCAGAACGGTCAGGCCCTTGTCGCTCACCTCGGCGAAACCG
>DASSPS010000080.1:0-8246 GCA_035699505.1 Sphingomicrobium sp.
TCGGCTTCGCCATTGCCGGGGACGGCCAGGATCTTGCCGGACTCGCCGAGCAGGTCGAGCGTCATCAGGACGAGGACGAGCGCGACGAGGACCGCCAGGCTTCGGGTCAGGAACATGCGCACCATGTAGAGCGCGATCTGGCGGGAGGGGATGAATTGCAGGTTGATCATGCCCGTCTCGGCTCGGGCATCAGCTGGCGGATCGCCTTGCCGGCCTGGGCGAAGGCGCGCTCCAGCGCGCCGATCGGTTGACCGCCGGGCCGCTGGGCGAGGACATGGTACATCCAGGCGATCAGGCCGGTGAAGCCGAGGAAGGGCAGCCACAGCGCAAGCTCAGGAACGATCCGGTCCTGCGCCCCCATCTGCTCGGCATATTGGTTCACCTTGTGATAGGCGACAACCGTCACGATGCTGACGAAGATACCCAGCGCCGACGTGCTTCGCTTGGGCGGGACCGCCAGGGCCACCGCCAGGAGCGGCAGCATCAGCATCATCACCACCTCGACGATCCTGAAGTGGAAGTGGGCGCGCGCGGCCACGGCCTGCTTGGGGTCGGGCGCGGCACCCAGATAGCCGGCGCGCAACAGTTCGGTCAGGGTCAGCTCTTCCAATTCCTCATGTCCGCGCTTTCGGAACTGGTCGACGACGGGCAGCGAAATCGGCAGGTCATAGCTTTCGAACGACAGGGTCCGCGGCGCCGCGAACTTGGGCGAATCCTGGACCAGCCGGCCATTTTCCAGCCGGAACAGGATGGTGTCCGGATCGTCGGTCGACAGGAATTGGCCGCGGTCCGCCGTCGCCGCGATCGACATGCCCGACCGGTCGTCGAGCTGAATGAAGATGCCATGCAGGCGCGATCCCCGACCCTCGCTCCGGTCGATCCGAAGCGTGACCCTTTTGCCCAGCCGGTTGAACTCGCCGACCTTGACCGACGCGCCGAGCGCACCCGAGCGCAGGTCGAACCGCAGCCGCTCATAGCCATAGTGAGTCCAGGGCTGCAGCCAGCCGACGATGAAGAGGTTCAACAGCAGCAATGCAGCCGTATAAACGTAAGGCACTCGCAGCAGCCGGCCATAGCCCATGCCGATGCCGCGAAGCGCGTCGAGTTCCGACGACAGCGCCAGCTTGCGGAAGGCCAGCAGGATGCCAAGCATCAGGCCGATCGGGATGCCGAGCGAGAAATATTCCGGAAGCAGGTTGGCCAGCATCTTCCACACGACGCTGACGGGACCGCCGGCGGTGACGACGAAGTCGAACAGCCTGAGCATCTTGTCGAGAACCAGCAGCATCGCCGCTAGGATCAGGGTGCCGAGCAGCGGCACGGCGATCTGGCGAGCCAGATATCGGTCAATTAAGGACAGGCGGCGCACTTTTCGTCGTTCCGACACCATCATTTGGCCGCAAAGCGCACCAAGATAAGATCCGGGCGAAAGCGTCTTCATGGCGCCGCCGCCCAATTGTGCTCATAGCGAAGCGGCCGGCAAAATCATGGTGAAATCGCACGCAATGCCGACAGCCGTCCTGCCGCAAGCGGCGGACGTGGCCGGTTCGTGCGCTTTCGGTCCCGCCAGGACCGGCTGATGCACCGGCCTCGGATCGCCCTCCTGTCGAACCCCAAGTCGACGGGAAATATCGCGCAACTGGCGCGGATGCGAAGCTTCTGCGCCGAGCACCCGGACATTTTCCATTATGAGGTCGAACGCGCCGACCAGATCGGCGAGGCGCTTCGCACCATTGCCCGCATCCGGCCCAAGGTGCTGGTCATCAACGGCGGCGACGGCACCGTCCAGACCGCTCTTACGGAAATCTACAACGGCGACCATTTCGGCGCGGAACGCCCTCCCGTTGCCGTCCTGCCGAGCGGCAAGACCAATCTGATTGCGCTCGATCTCGGCGTCCAGGGAGACCCGATCGTGGCGCTGGAACGCCTGTTGGAGCTGGCCAAGTCCGATCTCAGCCCGCATCTTGTCGAGCGGGAGCTGATCGCCTTGCGGTGCGGCCTGGGCGGCAGGACCCAGATCGGCATGTTCCTCGGCGGCGCCGGCCTGGCGGACACGATGCTCTATTGCCGCAACAAGATTTACCCGCTCGGCCTGCCGAACGGAATCAGCCATGTGCTGACGGCCATTGCCCTGCTTCTGCAGTTGCTGCTCAGGCTCAAGGGCAGCTTCCTGCCGCCGCGCCCTCGGCCACTGGAAGTCTCCGTCCGGCGCGACAGCCGCCTGGAAGGCCGTTTCACCCTGCTGGTCGTCACGACTCTGGAGAAAATGCTGCTCGCCACCGACCTTCACACGGAAGGGCGGGGCCGGCTGAAACTGCTTGCAGTCGAGGAACGGCCGGTTTTTTCACTGCTCCGCGCGTTCATCGCCAGCCTACGCGGCAAGCTCGCCGGCACCAAGCTGCAGGGTGTCCATTTCCAAGAAGCGGACGAAATCAGCATTGAAGGCGACGATTCCAGCGTCATCATGGATGGGGAGACCTTCCGGGCGGAACGCGGCCGGCCGATCTTCCTGGAGACCGCACAGCCATTGTCGTTCATCCGCCTCGCGGCCTGAGCGTCCTCGATGCCGTCGCTGAAGGAATTGGTCGGGCAGGAGCTTGATCTTCCAGTCGATCCCCGGGTCCGCGCGATGGCCGAAGCCATAGTCGCCAGGCATCGCACCGCATCCCGCGCCGTCCTGTTTTATGGTTCTTGCCTCCGGCAAAAGCAGCTCGATGGACAGATGCTGGATTTCTACCTCATCGTGTCCAGCTATCGGGAGGCTTATGGGAAAGCGTGGCTGGCTGTCGCCAACCGGCTGATCCCGCCAAATGTCTTCTACGCCGAACACGACGGGCTGGCGGCAAAATATGCCGTCCTCAGCGTCGACGACTTCCACCGCCTGAATGGGCCGGAAACGAACAATGTGTCGGTGTGGGCGCGATTTGCGCAGCCATCACGGCTGGTCTGGGTCGATCCGGCGGAGAGAGAGCAAATTGTGATTGCTGTTGCCCGAGCCGCCCCGACATTGCTTGCCGCCGCCGGTCGAAGGGAAGGTGAAGCGCCCCTGGACTGGTGGCGTCGAGCGTTCGCCCTGACCTATTCCGCTGAGCTTCGCGCCGAACGAAAGGAACGAGGCGCCTCGGTCGTTGATGTTGACCCTGACCGCTACTTGGCCTTCACCACATCGGCTGTCGCCGCCATTCCACGAGATCGCCCGACCGGCGCCAGCTGGACCCGGCGACGCTTGCTGGGGAAGCTGCTGTCCGTCATCCGGCTGGCCAAAGCGAGCGCAACCTTCGCTGGCGGCGCGGACTATATCGCCTGGAAGATCAACCGGCATGCCGGCACGGACATCCGCCTGAAGGGTTGGCAGCGCCGTTGGCCGCTGCTGGCGGCGATCAGCCTGTTGCCGCGGCTCCTCCGGTCCGGTGCGGTTCGATAGGAGTTCGTGCCAGCGCCGCCCCGACGGCCATCGCCAATGCGCCGACCGTGAACGGCTTGCGCAGCAGTTCATAGCCGCGGAGATCGTCGCTTTCCCCTTCGCCGACATAGCCCGTGACGAACAGGACGGCGAAATCCTCGCGCATGCCCTTCAGGGTCCGGATCAGTTCCGGTCCGGTTATTTCCGGCATGATGACGTCGCTGATGACCAGGTCGAACACTTGCCTGGTGAACAGGTCGATGGCCTCGGCACCGCTGGCGCAGGCGACCGGGTCATAATCGAGATCCTCCAGCGCCTCGACCGTGGAGGAACGGACCCGCGGGTCATCCTCGACGAGGAGGATCCGGGCGCCCGGAACGTGGACGTCAGCCTGGCGCTGCGCGGACGGATGCAACCGGACCTTTGACTGGATCCGCGTGCGGGGAAGGTAGATCGACACGGTCGTCCCCTTGCCGACCGTGCTGTCGATGCCGACCTCGCCGCCGGACTGGTGGGCAAAGCCGAAAATCTGGCTCAGGCCCAGGCCCGTGCCCTTGCCGACCGGCTTGGTTGTGAAGAAGGGTTCGAACGCGCGTTCCAGAACCTCCGGCGTCATGCCACAGCCGGTATCGGTGACGCTGATCCGCAGATAGTCGCCGGGGCTGATGTCGCCAACCTCGTTGGCGGCCATCGTCACATTGCTGGTCGAAATCCGCAGCAGCCCGGTGCCGTCCATGGCGTCGCGGGCGTTCACCGCCAGGTTGACGATCGCATTTTCCAGCTGGTGGGGGTCGACGTAGATCGGCCAGGCGTCGTCGGCGAGGTCGACGTGGACGGTGATCCGCTCGCCCAAGGTCCGGTCCATCAGATCGGACATCCCCGACACGAGAGCGGAGCTTTCAACTCGTTCGGGAAGCAGTGGCTCCGAGCGGGCGAAGGACAGCAACCGGCGGGTCAAGGCGGCAGCGCGGGTCGCGCCCTCCATTGCATTGTTCAAATGGTTAAGCACTTCCCGCTTGGGTCCGTTCAGGCGCCGGCGGGCGAGATCGATGCCGCCAACCACGACGGCCAACATATTGTTGAAGTCATGCGCAATGCCGCCGGTAAGCTGGCCGACGGCTTCCATCTTCTGCACCTGCCGAAGCTGGGCCTCGGCCGCCTGCCGTTCCTCGGCTTCGGCTTTCAGCGCCTGGTTGGCCTCCCACAATTCCTGGGTCCGGTCCCGGACCGCCATTTCCAGCACCTCCGCACGCTCGGTCTCGCTCTCGGCAAACTTGCGGGCGAACGCGAACTGGCGAATCGCGGTGAAGGCGACGATACCGAGGAAGATTGCGCCAAGTCCGACGATGATTCCCAGCCAGCTCAGATAGTCGGTAAGCCGCTCCGCCTCGGCGGAGAATATCCGGGAGCGGTTAATGCGGTGCCGAAGGGCCTGACGCTCGCTGGCAGCGATCTCGTCGAGTTTTGCAGTCAGGTTCTTACCGGTATCGGACTGGCCCGCCTGGTAGAAATAAGCGGTGCCACCTTGCCCTTGCGCGGCGGCGGCCATGCGCGCCGCAAGCGCCAGCTCCTCGCCGCGCGCCCTGTAAAGAAGCAACAGTTCCCCGACCCGACGCCGTTGGTCTGGATCGCGGCGGACCAGCCGGTCCAGCTGCAGGATCTGGTGACCAGCCAAACGCCAGTTGCTGTAATAAATGTTGCCGGTGACTTCGACATTCTCGTCGAGGACGAAACGCCCAAGCGCGGCTTCGGCCCGGGACAGGCTGCTATCGACGCTTCGCGCCACCAGGGCGACGTCATAGGCGTGGCGCTCGTCCTTCAACGCCTCGTCACGGGCCTGGTTGGAGATCGATACGAGGACGACCAGGATGAGGAGAACGAGGGCGGCGATCAGCGCTCCGGCAGCCGCACCGCCGCGGCGCCAGTCAAAGCGCAGTTCGTCCCCCGCCGGCGTCATGAATTCGCCTTAAACCCCTTATCGGGCGCGGGAAAGGCGGCTCGTCGCTATTGGATGCAGCCCGTCGCACGCCCGGCAGCGGTGAACATGGCCAAAATCTCGCCGACCTGAGCCTCCGAATGGAGCGCGCACAGCGAGCAGCGCAACAGGGTCATGTTCGCCGGAGTCGCCGGCGGCCGCGCCAAATTGACGTATAGCCCTTCCTTCAGAAGCGCTTCCCACATGGCCGCCCCAGTTTCGAGGTCGGGCATAATGACGGCGATGATCGCCGACTGCGGCTCTTCGGTGCCAAGCGTGAAGCCAAGCTCCTTGAGCCCGGCGTGCAGACGCTTGCTGTTTTCCCACAGATGGGCGCGCTTGTCGGCGCCATGCATCAGCTTGCTGATCGACGTGGCGGCCGTCGCCACCACGCTTGGCGGCAGCGAGGCGGTGAAGACGTAGGGCCGGCAAACTAGCCGCAATATCTCGAACTTTGGATGGTTCGATACGCAGAAGCCACCGACCGTTCCGACCGACTTGGAAAAGGTGCCGATAATGAAATCGACCTCGTCGATGACGCCCTGCGCCTCGGCGACCCCGCGGCCATTTGTCCCGATGAAGCCCATCGAATGGGCCTCGTCGACCAGCACCATTGCGCCATTGGCCTTGGCGACTGCGACCATCTCTTTCAGCGGAGCGATGTCGCCGAGCATCGAGTAGACGCCTTCCAGCACGACCAGCTTGCCGGCGCCCTCCGGGATGCGCTTGAGGCGCTTTTCCATGGCCTCGATGTCATTGTGGCGGAACGGCACGATCTCGGCGTTGCCAAGCGCACATCCATCATAGATGGAGGCGTGGCTGTCGATGTCGAGAACGATATAGTCGCCCTTGCCGGCGATGGTGGAAATGATGCCGAGGTTGGCCTGGTAGCCGGTCGAAAAGACCATGGCATGGTCCATGCCGTAGAAATCCTTCAGCGCCTCCTCGCAAGCTTTGTGCCCAGAGTAGGTACCATTCAGCACCCGGCTGCCGGTGGTGCCCGAGCCGAATTCGTCGAGCGCCTTCTTGCCGGCCGCGACCACGTCCGCGTCGAAGGTCATGCCCATGTAATTATAGGTGCCAAGCAGGATCGTGCGCTTGCCGTTGCAGATGGCGACGGTCGGGCTTTCGACCCGCTCCATGACCAAGTTGAACGGGTCGGTGACACCGCCCGCAAGCAACCCCTCGCGCATGGCGATGAGATCGTCGAACCTGGAAAAGAGGTCGGTCATCCGATCGACATCCAGTTCGCCCTGAGCGCGTCGAAGGGCTGCCTCTCTTCGACCTGCGTAAGGAAGGACAGGGCTTCCTCACGATCGGTTCGAACGGTGGCGGGATTCATTCCTTGAGGCTCTCGACCGCTTCGACCAGCTGGTCGACGGTTTCAATCTCGGCCGCCCGGTTCATGCTGATCAGGATGTCAAATTCGTCCTCGACCGTGGCGACGAAGTCCATCACCGTCAGGCTGTCCCACTCCAGGTCCTGGGCGAAGCGGGTGCCGCCCGTGACCTCGATGCCCTTCTTGTTGAAAGGCTCGATCAGGCCAAGGATTCTGGCGTTCATCTCGTCGCGGTTGGTCATGGAATCCCCGTAATCACGGCCTCGCGGTTAAGCAACGCAATGGGGCGCGAATGCGGCGCGGGTGGGGCGGTTACAGCCAGCCTTTCTCGCAATACCAACGATATGTGTCGGCGAGCCCTTCTGGCGAGCTGATTTGCGAGCTCCACAGCTCCGGCGGGGCGGCCCTGGCGGGGTCGACCACCCAGTCGGGATGGCAGAAGTAAGCGGCGCGGTCGACGGTCAGCTTGGCGCGGTCTCGGCGGATGATCTGGTCGATTGCGGCGCCGAGCCTGAGCAGGGGACTGGGCATCGACAGGCGAATGCTCTTCCGGCCCACGGCGAAGCCGAGGGCAGTCGCGAATTCCTCGTGGCTCCAGCCGCCCGGCTTGCCGTCGTCGGGTTCGAGCGTGACTTTGGCGGGGGCATCGGGCTCGGCCAGCGCCAGCAACAGGCGGGCGAGGTCGCGGACATGGATGATCGACAGCCGGCCCCTGGGCGGCAGCAGGACGATGCCGCGCTTGGCCATGGCGAACAGGTCGAGCGTTTCGCGGTCGCCAGGGCCATAGACGGCCGGCGGGCGGACCATCGTCCAGTCGAGGCCCGAACGCTCGACCAGTTCCTCGGCCCGGGCCTTGGACGCGCCGTACATCGACAGCTTCGGCTCGCGCGCGGCGAGGGAGGAGACGTGGACGAAGCGCCGGATTCCGCCCGCCGTCGATGCCGCAAGGACGTTCAGCGTACCGTCGACATTGCCGGCGTTGAAGCCCGCCTGGTCGCGCGCGTTGAGGATTCCGGCGATGTGGACGACCGCGTCGCAATGATCGACGAATCGGCGAAGCGAATCCCGGTCGGACAGCGAGCCGTCGATCCAGGTGACGCCGGCGCGGCCTGGCTGCGGCCGGCGAGTGAGGGCGTTGATTTCGTGACCTGCGGCAAGCGCGGCGTCGACGAAATGCGATCCGACGAAGCCGGTGCCGCCGGTGACCGCCATCCTCATAGCGGCGACCAGTCTCCGGCCGGCTCGCTTGCCGCTTCTGCCTCGGCTTCCCGGCCCAGCCCCCGCACGATGGCGTCGAGCAGGGGCTCGATCCCCTCGCCGATCGGCGCCGAGATCGGGAATGGCTTCACCCGGGCAGCTTTCTCAAGCGCCTTGGCGACCTTGGCCAGCACCTCTTGCTCGACCAGGTCGGTCCGGCTGAGCGCGATCAGCTCGGGCTTGTCGGCCAGGCCCGCGCCGTAGCTGTCGAGCTCGCCGCGGACCACGCGCCAGGCGCCGACCGGGTCGTCGCCGGCAGCGTCGACCAGGTG
>DASSPS010000081.1:0-5338 GCA_035699505.1 Sphingomicrobium sp.
ATCCTCGGGCTCCTCGGTCACCGCCTGGACATAGTCGGGGACGCCCTGCTTCCGCCAATGATCGGCCACGGCGCGTACCTCCTCGTCGCTGACGAAGGGGCCGTGGACGCGCAATATCTGTTTGCCGCCCGGCATGTAGAGCATGTCGCCCTTGCCCAGCAGTTGCTCGGCGCCCTGTTCGCCAAGGATGGTCCGGCTGTCGATCTTGCTCGTCACCTGGAAGCTGATGCGGGTCGGCAGGTTCGCCTTGATGACGCCGGTGATGACATCGACCGACGGCCGCTGCGTCGCCATGATCAGGTGGATGCCGGCGGCCCGCGCCTTCTGCGCCAGCCGCTGGATCAAGAATTCGACTTCCTTGCCGGCGGTCATCATCAGGTCGGCCAGCTCGTCAACGACGACGACGATCTGGGGCAGGACTTCATATTCCAGCTCTTCGACCTCGTAGACCGGCTGGCCGGTGTCGGCGTTGTAGCCGGTCTGCACCCGCCGCCCGAGCGTTGCGCCCTTGGCCTTGGCCTCGCGGACCTTGGCGTTGAAGCTCGGCAGCGCCCGGACGCCGAGGTTGGCCATCATCCGGTAGCGCTCCTCCATCTGCTCGACGGTCCATTTCAGCGCGCGGATCGCCTTGCCCGGCTCGGTCACCACTGGCGCCAGCAGATGCGGGATGTCCTCATACATGCTGAGTTCGAGCATCTTCGGGTCGATCATGATCAGCCGGCACTGGTCGGGGCTCATCTTGTAGAGGAGCGACAGGATCATGCAGTTTAGGCCCACCGACTTGCCCGATCCGGTGGTGCCGGCAACCAGCAGGTGCGGCATCGGCGCCAGGTCGGCGATGACAGGGTCGCCGGCGATATTCTTGCCGAGGATAAGCGGCAGGGACATGTTTTGGTCGGCGAAGGCCTGGCTGTCGACAAGCTCGCGCAAATTGACCGATTCCCTTTTCGGGTTGGGCAATTCAATGCCGATTACGCTTCGTCCGGGAATGGTGGCGACGCGCGCCGACAACGCCGACATGTTGCGGGCGATGTCGTCGGCCAGCTGGATGACCCGGCTGGCCTTGATGCCGCTCGCCGGTTCCAGTTCGTACATGGTGACGACCGGGCCGGGGCGGACCTCGACGATATCGCCGCGGACGTGGAAATCCTCCAGCACGCTCTCCAGCAGCCGCGCGTTGCGTTCCAGTCCGGCGCGGTCGATCTGGGTGCGCCCCTTTTCGGGCGGCGTGGCAAGAAGATCGGCCGCCGGCAGGACGTAATGATCGCCAAGCGCTAGGCTTTGCTGCGACGCGGCGGGCCGCCGCGCCCCGGCGCGTCCGGCCGGAACGACCGGCCGGGGCGGCTCCGCTACGGCGACGGCGGGGCGCGACCTGGGCGGCGACGCAGCCTGCCGTTCCTCGCGCAGTTCGGTGGAGCGCGGGGCCGCCGACACTCGGCTGCCGGAATCGCGGCGGATCACTGCCTTGGCCCAATCCCTTTCTTCCGGGCGGAGGCCGAGCGCGAGAAAGCCGAGAATCAGCCCGCCGATCGCAAACAGCATCAGCAGTGTCAGCCGGACCGGCCCGGCAATCGACGGATTATCGATCAGCCCGATCAGCGCGTCGATGCCCGCGGCGGTGGCCAGCCCGAAGGCGCCGCCCCAGCCGCCCGGCAAGCCCGACACGGATGAGGCATCGGCGAGGCCGAGGGCGGTTCCGGCCAGCAGCGCGCCAAGCGCGGCGATGAACAGGCCGCGCCCGATCCGCCCCGACGGCTCAAGCCGCACCATCCGGATGCCGGCGATGGCGATGACAGGCAGCAACAGCGCCGAGCCGACCCCGAACAGGAGCAGCAATGCGTCGCTCATATAGGCGCCGAACGCGCCCATCCAGTTGGCCGGCGGTCCCGCCGCGGCGGTGGTGAAGCTGGGATCGGTCGACCGGTGAGTCGCCATGGCGACCGCGCCGCCGATGCTCAACGCAATCAGCAGCGCTCCCCAGCTGCGCAGCACCAGCCGCCTGATCGAGGCGCGCAGCGCATCGCGCCAGTCCGGCGCGAGATCGCGCTTCCCAGCCCGCGCCGCAGTGGTCGCCATTCCACTCCCCCACAAATTGTGCAGCGCCTAAAATGCCTTGCCGGGGACTCCGGGGTCAAGCGACGTCGTGACGTCGGCCGCCGTCTGTGGCTAATTGGCCGCATTGCCGCCTCGCCTTCGCGGGCGCGCGCGACTAGAGCGGCGCTGGATGGATCGTGCGGACGTCATCATTTTCGGCGGCGGGCTGGTCGGCCTGACCCTGGCGGCGGCGCTGGATGCCAGCGGCCTCACCGCCATCGTCGTCGACCCGTCCGATCCCGGCGGTCGGGCGACGATCGCCTTCGACGGCCGGACCACGGCGGTTTCCTCCTCGTCGATGCGGATGCTGCGAACGGTCGGAATCGCCGATTGCCTGCCGGTCGACGGCTGCCCGATCCGCACTATCACCGTCGCCGATGGCCTTCAGCCCGGCGGCCTCGCCTTCGAGCCGCCAGCCGGCGATGATGAGCCGGTCGGAGTCATGCATGAGAATCGCCACCTCCGGACGGCGTTGATGGCGCGCGCCGAGGCCGGCAAGAACCTCTGGCTGCTGTGGAAGTCGCGGGTGACGACGACGGAGCGGGGCGATCATGGCGTCGTCGTGTCGCTGGAAGATGGCCGCAAGCTTTGTGCGCCGGTCCTCGCCGCTGCCGACGGCCGCAATTCGCAAACCCGGGAGGAAGCGGGCATCCGGGTCGCCCGCTGGCAGTATGATCATCAGGCCATCGTCTCGACTCTTCGCCACGAACGGCCCCACGACCATGTCGCTTATGAGATTTTCTATCCCGGAGGCCCGTTCGCCTTGCTGCCGATGACCGACGACGGCCAAGGCCATCGCTCGGCCATCGTCTGGTCGGTGCCGGCGGCGGACGCGCCCGGCTGGATGAAACTTGGCGAGGAGGATTTCGCCGCCGAGACGCAGGCGGCCATGGGCGGGTTCCTGGGCAGGGTCAGCCTCGCCGCGCCGCGCTCGACCTACCCGCTCGGCTTTCACCACGCCGCCCGGATCACCGATCGCCGGCTGGCGCTGGTCGGCGACGCCGCCCACGCCATCCACCCGATCGCCGGCCAGGGGCTCAACCTCGGCTTTCGCGATGTCGCCGCGTTGGCCCAGGTGCTGGTCGAGGGCGCCCGCCTCGGCCTCGATCTCGGCGACCGGCAATTGCTTGATCGCTACCAGCGCTGGCGGGCGCTCGACGCACTGTCCGTCTCCGTCGCCACTGACAGCCTGACCCGGGTGTACGCCGTTCCCGGCCGAACCGCGTCGGCCGTCCGCCGGTTCGGAATGGGCCTCATCGACCGCTTCGGCCCGGTCAAGAACCGCCTGATGAGCGAAGCCCGCGGCACCAGCGGCGACCTGCCGCTCCTGCTGCGCGGATTGCCGATTTAACCTTCCGCAGGACGGGGAGGGGGATCATCCGCAGGATGGTGGAGGGGGCCCCCGACGCCCCTCCGAAGGAGGCTCATGCTCGACTGCCCCCGGCAGCCCGGCGCGTGAGCCTACTGCAGCGTTGGCTCGATCTCGACTCCGCCGCTCACCGCCGCCCGGTGGAATTGCATCAATTGAACGAGCAGGTCGGCGCGGCCGGCCAGATTCTCGGCTTCCAGAAGCGCCTGCTTGGCACCGATGTCGAACGGCGCGACCTGGGCGATGGCGTTGACCAGCATCTCGTCGTCCAGCCGGCCGACCGCTTCCCAGTCGACCGCCAGGCCGAGCGCGTCGCCGAGACGCCGGGCCTCGCGTTCGACCTCCGCCCGCTGGATCATCTCCAGCGGTGGCGGCTCGTCGTCGTTAAACGCGGTCAGATCGACCTCGGCGTGGCGATAGGCGGTGCCCATGTCGGTTTCGCCGATCAGCCGGAAGCGGGTCGAACCGAGCAGGACGATGTTGAACCGGCCGTCGTCCAGTTCCTCGATGCCGACGATCTCGCCGACGCAGCCGACCGAATAGAGCGGTGGCTCGCCGTCGGTCACCGCCATCGCCTGCGGCTGGATCATGCCGATCCGCCCGGCGCCGTCGGCGGCGTCGCGGACCATGTCGCGGTAGCGCGGCTCGAAAATATGCAGCGGCAGTTGCGCGCGCGGGAACAGGATCGCGCCGGGCAAAGGAAAGATCGGCAGGCGCACCGGCGCGGTCATGTGAACAGCACCGCCGACAACCGCCTCCTTTGGGCGCGGGCCCAGGGATCTTCCAGCCCCTGAGCCTCGATCAGCTGCAGCAGCCGCTTGCGGGCCGCGCCGTCGTTCCAGTCGCGATCCCGGGCGATGAGGTCGAGCAGAGCGTCGGCCGCTGAATCCCGGTCGCCGGCGGCCATCCGGGCGCCGGCCAGTTCGAACCGCGCGTCATGGTCGTCGGGGTTTGCGGCGAGCCGCGATTCGAGCTCGGCGGTATCGGCTTCCGGCGCCGCCGCCGTGATGTCCAGCGCCGCCCGCGCCTGGGCGACGGGCGCCTGGGCGGCCAGGTCGGCCGGCAGGGAATCGAGCAGCGCCCGGGCGTCGTCCAGCTGGCCCGCCGCGACCATCGCCCGGATGAGCCCGCCGGCGGCTGCGCCATTGTCGGGGGCCATGTCGCGAACCTGCTGGAAGAACTGGACCGCCCGGGCAGCGTCGCCCTCGGCCAGGATTTGCTCGCCCATCGCCAGCAGCGGCTCCATCTCGACCGCCTGGGCGGGGGCGTCGCCGCCGATCTTCAACTGCTTCAGCAACTCGTCGAGAATCCGGGTCAGCTGCCCCTCGGTCCGGTAATTGGTGAGGTCGGCGATCGGCTGCCCCTGGAAAAAGGCATAAACGGTCGGGATCGACTTAACCTGGAATTGCGCGGCGATGAATTTGTCCGAATCGACGTCGATCTTGACCAGCTTGACGTGCTTGTCGGCATAATCGGCCGCGATCTTCTCCAGCACCGGCGACAGCGCCTTGCAAGGCCCGCACCACTCCGCCCAGAAATCGAGGATGACCAGGTTGGTCGCCGACGGGTTGACGACATCGGCCTCGAACCGGGCGATTGCCTCGCGTTCTGCTTCGCTCAGACCTAGGGTCGCCACGCGTCACTCCGACTCTGCATTGGGTGGGACCTGCATATGGGCGGCCCGGCGATTGCCCACAAGCGGTTCGCGGGTGGGCCTTGCGGTTGGCGTGGGCCCCATGCTAGGCGCGCGCCTCACCTCAGCCGGGCGGCGACGATTCACCTGCCCGGCGATCGCCGCGAGCGGGCGTAGCTCAGGGGTAGAGCACAACCTTGCCAAGGTTGGGGTCGAGGGTTCGAATCCCTTCGCCCGCTCCA
>DASSPS010000082.1:0-7323 GCA_035699505.1 Sphingomicrobium sp.
CCCCCAAGGTAGCGCTATCACAGCGAAGCAGGGTTCGATACGGTTTCTCGCCGGGCGCCGGGCGGGCTTAGCCTATCTCAGTAGCCGCCGCGCATCGCCGCAATCAGGCGGGAGACTACTCCGGTCGGCGGCTTGCGCTGAGTCACCTGGCCAAGCGCGATGTCACGGATGTCGCCGCTGCCCGATCCAGCGAGGCTGGCGAGCCCGACCAGGGTCGCGAAGGCAGGACCGCTGTGGGCGTCGGGAAGGCCGGTAAGGGTCCGGGGCCGGCCGGTCCGCACTGCTCGGCCAAGAACGCCCTGCATGTAATCGGCGATATTCTTCAGTTCCGCCCCGCCGCCGGTCAGCACGACCTGGCGCCCGACGGGGCCGGTGAAGCCCAGCTCCTTCAGCGCCGCCTCGATCTTCCCGGTCAGTTCCTCGACCCGCTGGCGGATGACCATCATCAGCTGGGCGCGGGTGATCCGAATGGGCTCGGCGCCTTCATCGGAGCCCATTTGCGGCGCTTCGATCATCTCGTGATTGTCGCGTGGGGACGTCATCGCCGACCCGTAAAAGCATTTCATCCGCTCGGCGTCGCGACGGCGGACGGCGAAAGCGCAGGCAATGTCATCGGTGATGTCCTTGGCGCCCAGCGGAATTGAGCGCAGCCCGACCAGCATGCCACCGAAGTGCACCGACACATTGGTCACCTCCGCGCCGATCTCGACCAGGGCGACGCCAAGCTCTCGTTCTTCGTCGGTGAGGCAGGCGGCCGCCGCCGCCACCGGCGAGGCGACGATCGCCTTCACGCCGAGGTGGGCCGATCGAATGACATAATCGAGGTTGCGAAGCGGCGATGGATCGGCAGCGATGACATGGATGTCGACGCCCAGACGGTTGGCGTAAAGGCCGATGGGCTGCTGGACTCCTTGCGCCCGGTCGATCGTGAACAAGGCGGGATGGGCGTGGAGGACAGTCTGCCCGCCCCGGTCGATCGCTGCCTTGCCCGCGCTCAGCAGTTGGTTGATGTCGGACTGCTCGACCTGATGGCCGCCCAGCTCAACCTCGACATTGGCGACGTCGCTGAACAGGCCGTCAGCGCCGAAGCTGGCCCACACCTCCTCGATCGTCACGCCAGACATTCGCTCGGCCAGCTCAACCGCCTCGCGGACGGCAAATTCGGTCGCTTCCATGTCCGTGACATAGCCGCGCTTGACACCCCGGCTCTCGCGCTGGCCGGTGCCCAGCACCCGCAGCCCGTCGTCCCCGGCGGTCAGGATGATGGCGCTGACCTTTGACGATCCGATATCGACGGCGCCGAACAGTGGCTGATGCTGCGCCTGGGCCATCTATTGCTCGGTCGACACGACTTCGGTCGGCGCGATCGCCTCGCCCGGGGCGCGCGGCAGGCGAACGGTCATCTTGCCCGGAACGCGCAGGTCGAAGCGAACCAGCCCGCGTCCAAGAAGCCCGGTGGAGCGGTCGAGCTTGACGAACTTGCCCAGCGCGTCGCGGGCGGCGGCATCGCCTTCGGGAAGAACGATGGTCTCGCCCGATTGAAACGCCAGGTCCCAACGCCGGCGGCCTACCCAGGTGGCCGAGGCAAGCTGGGGCTTCAGGGTCGGAACGCTGTCAAGCAGGGCGTCAAGCCGGCGGGCCTGGCGGTTGGCCGACGGACCAATCAGCAACGGCAGATCCGGCATCCCGTCGACCGGGACTCGATCCAGGACCACGCCGTTGCTGTCGATCAAGGCGAGCCGCTGCTTGTCCTGCCACAGCGCCGCCGGCCGCCGCTCGACGATGTCGATCACCAACGTGTCGGGAAGTCGGCGCGACACGCGCGCATCTTCGACCCAACCGTAGCGCAGCAATTGCTGGCGGATGCCGGCCACGTCGACCATCGGCTGCGGAGCTTTCCTGGTGCCCGCCACATCCGCGGCACGACGCAATTCATCGCCGACGACCTGGTCAACAAGGTCGCGATCCATGCGGTTGATGCCGACGATCTGATAGCCGTCGACGACGAAGCCGGCCCGGCCGACCGCCGCCCCGATGCTGGTCGCCGCTTTCGAAGGAACGTCGAGTGCGACCAGCACGGCGACGCCCATGGCCAGGATGAACAGCGCGAAACCGGCGCCAGCCAGCTTGTTGGCGCGCGCCTGGTCGACCGGAAGCTTCGACGCAATCTTCTTCGGCACCTTGACGCTCGGCGCGGATGGCCGGCGCGGACGGGCCCGTGCCGCCGAGCCGCGCCGGACTCGGGCGCTCATTTGAGCGCCTCGGCGATAATCCGCTCGACAACGTCTCCGTAGGATAGACCGTTGAGTTTGCCCTGCTCGGGGACGAGGCTGAGCGGGGTCATGCCCGGCTGCGTATTGACCTCGAGCAGGTAGATGCCGGCCTCGCCCTGTTCATCGTCCCAGCGGAAGTCGGAGCGCGACGCGCCCTTGCAGCCCAGCAGGCGGTGCGCCCTGACGGCCATGTCCATCATGCTGCGGGCGATCTCGTCGGGAATTTCGGCCGGGCAGACATGGACCGTCAGGCCGTCGGTATATTTGGCGTCATAGTCATAGAAGCCGGCGGTCGGTTTCAGCTCCGTGACGCCAAGCGCCTCGTCGCCGAGCACGGCGACGGTCAGCTCGCGGCCTTTGATGAAGGGCTCGGCCAGCAGCCGGTCGAAATGATGCCACGGGCCGTCGACGTCCCGGCCGATGGGATGGCCGTAATTGCCCTCTTCCGTGACGATGGCGACCCCGACCGAAGACCCCTCGTTGACCGGCTTGACGACATAGGGCCGGGCCATCGGGTCGCGCTCGAACAGGCTATCGCTGGCGACGATCGTGCCGGCCGGCATGCGGATGCCGTGCGGGACAAGGACCATCTTGGTCAGTTCCTTGTCGATGGCGATGACCGAGGTTTCGAGCCCGCTGTGCGTGTAGGTCAGGCCCATCAGGTCCATCATGCCCTGCACCGTGCCGTCCTCGCCCGGTGTCCCGTGGAGGGCGTTGAACACCACGTCGGGCTTCAGTTCGGCAAGTCGGGCGGCGACGGTGCGATCCATGTCGAGCTCGGTGACCCGGCTCCACCCGCTTGTCCGAAGCGCGTTGGCGACGCCCTTGCCGCTGGTCAGCGACACCTCGCGCTCGCTCGACCAGCCGCCCATCAGCACGACGACGTGAAGATCCCGGTCCAACGCGACGCTCACTCGACCACTCCGATCCGCTGGATTTCCCATTCGAGGCTGATGTTGCACCGGGCCATCACCCGGCGGCGGACCTCTTCGCCCAACTCCTCGATGTCGGCGCTGGTCGCGCTACCGAGGTTGAGCAGGAAGTTGCAATGCTTTTCCGACACTTGGGCGCCGCCATGGGTCAGACCGCGGCACCCCGCCGTGTCGATCAGCGCCCAGGCCTTGTGGCCCGGCGGGTTCTTGAAGGTCGAGCCGCCGGTCCGGCTGCGCAGCGGCTGCGATTCCTCGCGGCTCTTGGCGATCCGGTCCATCTCCGCCTGGATGGCCTGCGGATCGCCGGGGCGGCCGCGAAAGGTCGCCGACACGACCACCGCCTGCTCGGGCAGCTCGCTGTGACGATAGGAGTAACGCAGCGCCTCGGCCGGCAAGGTCACCCGCTCGCCGTCCCGCAGCACGACATCGCATTCGACCAGCACGTCGCTGGTCTCGCGCCCGTAGGCCCCGCCGTTCATCCGCACGAACCCGCCCACCGTGCCGGGGATCGAGCGCAGGAATTCAAGGCCGGCGATGCCGGCGTCCCGCGCCGATGAGGATACCAGGATGCCGCTGGCCCCGCCGCCGCATCTCAGCGTCACTTCGTCAACCGCCTCCACCTTGGCGAACGGCTTGCCGAGCCGGACGACCACGCCCGGCACCCCGCCGTCGCGGACGATCATGTTGGAGCCGAGGCCAAGTGCCATGACCGGCACCCAACTGGGCAAGGAATGGAGAAATTCGGCCAGCGCCTCTTCAGACGCGGGCTCGAAAAGTAGTTCCGCGTTGCCACCTGATTTGAACCAGACCAACGGCGCCAAAGGCGCATTCGCCGTGATTCGGCCTGCATGCTCAGGTACGGTGAAGCTGCCTTCGCTGATCTTAAGTTCGAAGGCCCCAGGGCTAGTTTCGCTTACAGCCGCACTCACTTCTTCCGCCTCGCCGCGCAAATCCCCTCGCCCAGCGCCGCCGCCCATTTGGTGATGTCGCCGGCGCCCATGCAAATGATCATGTCGCCTTCGGCGGCAAGGTCCCGAAGGGACCTGCAAAGCTCGTCGAGGCTTCCGACCGTCCGCGCCATGCGGTGGCCGTGGGCGCGCAGGCCCTCGACCAGGGCGTCGCTGTCGACGCCCTCGATCGGCTCCTCGCCGGCCGGATAGACGGGCGCGACGAACACCACGTCGGCGTCGTTGAAGGCGTTCTGGAAATCCTCCATCAGCGCTTCTAGGCGGGTGAAACGGTGCGGCTGCATGACGGCGATGACCCGCCCTTCCGCGCCTTCGCGCGCCGCCGACAGGACGGCGCGGATCTCAACCGGATGGTGGGCGTAATCGTCGATGATCAGCGCCCCGTCGGCCTCGCCGACGCGGGTGAAGCGCCGCTTGACCCCATCGAACCGCTCGAAGCCTTTACAGATGGTCGCATCGTCCATGCCCAGCTCAAGGGCGGTAGCGATGGCGGCCAGCGCGTTCTGGACATTGTGCCGGCCCGGCATCGGCAGCTCGATCCCCTCGATCGTCCGCCGCGAACCGTCGCGTTCGAGCACGACCGCGTCAAAGCGGCTGCCGCCCGGCACCGAGGCGACACTGTCGGCGCGAATGTCCGCCAGTGCCGAAAAACCATAGGTCACCACCCGCCGGTCGCGGATCCGGGACAGGATGTTCTGCACCTCCGGATGGTCGACGCACAGGATTGCAAGGCCGTAGAAGGGCACGTTCTCGATGAATTCGACAAAGGCGTCCTTGACCTTGTCGAAACTGCCGTAATGCTCGAGATGCTCGGGATCGATATTGGTGACGATGGCGATCGTGCCGTCGAGCCGCAGGAAGCTGCCGTCGCTTTCGTCGGCCTCGACCACCATCCAGTCGGATTTGCCCAGCCGGGCATTGGAGCCATAGCGGTTGATGATGCCGCCGTTGATCACGGTCGGATCAATACCGCCGGCGTCGAGCATCGCCGCGATCATCGACGTCGTCGTCGTCTTGCCGTGGGTGCCGGCGACGGCGATCGTCTTCTGCATCCGCATCAGCTCGGCCAGCATTTCGGCGCGCTTGACTATCGGCAGGCGATTCTCGGCGGCCGCCTCGATCTCCGGATTGCCGCGGCTGATGGCCGACGAGCAGACGACCACCGCGGCATCGCCAAGGTTGGCGGCGTCATGGCCGATCGCGACCTCGATCCCGGCCTTGCGAAGCTTGTCGACGACATAGCTTTCCGAAATGTCGCTGCCCTGCACCTTATAACCGAGCTGGTGCATCACCTCGGCGATTCCGGACATGCCGATGCCGCCGATGCCGACGAAATGGATGGTGCCGACGTCGGTGCCGAACGCCTTCACGCCGGCACTCCGTTCACGACGCCGGAACGAACCCGTGGCGAAAGGCTGGGCCCGACCAGCAAGGGCGATAATCCGCCGCCGACCCGCTCGACCAGGTCGGCGAGATCGCGGGCGGCGTGCGGTCGACCGACCGACAGCGCCCGGGCGGCGGCATTGCCGAGCGCGACCGGGTCGGCGGCCATCGCCTCGATCTGGCGGGCCAGCACTTCCGGCGTGAATTGCGGCTGCGGGATGGTCCGGGCGCCGCCCGCCCTGGTGATTTCCCTGGCGTTGGCGGTCTGGTGGTCGTCGGTCGCCGACGGGAAGGGGATCAGGATCGCCGGGCGTCCAGCCGCGGTCAACTCGGCGATGGTCGACGCGCCGGCGCGGCCGACGAACAGATGCGCCTCGCCAAGGCGGGCGGCCATATCCTCGATATAGGTGCTAAGCTCGGCCGGGATTTCGAGCGAGGCATAGCGGTCACGGACCTTCTCGATTTCCTGCGGCCGGCATTGCTGGACGATCTGCAGGCGCCGGCGAAGCGACGGCTTGAGCAGCGCCAGCCCTTCCGGGACCACCTCGCTAAGGACGGTCGCGCCCTGGCTGCCGCCGGTGATCAGGATCTTCAGCGGCGCGACTTCGTCGAACGGCGGGAACGGCTGTTCGCCGAGCCGCTGGACGGCGTCCCGGACTGGGTTGCCGACCAGCACCGTCTTGTCTCGATATTTGGCCTTCAGCCGCTCGACCTTGTCATAGGCGGTGGCGATGGCCGTGGCTTCGCCGGCCAGCAGCCGGTTGACCCGGCCGAGTACCGCATTCTGCTCATGAAGCACCGTCGGGATCCGCCTCGCGCTCGCCGCGATCAGCGAGGGGAAAGCGGGGTAGCCCCCGAAGCCGACCACCGCGTCGGGGCGATGGTTGCGGTAAAGCCCGAGCGCCTCGCGCCGCCCGGCAAGCACCGAAAATCCCGCCTTCAGCCAGCCGACCGGGCCGCCGCCGAGCCGTCCTGCTGGCAGGATATGCACCGGCACGTTGTCGAATAGGCCGGGGAAGCGGGCGCCGCGTTCGTCGGTGATCAGCAGCACGCCATGCCCGCGCGCCTTGAGTTCGGCGGCGAGCGCATGAGCCGGGATCATATGTCCGCCGGTCCCTCCGGCGGCCAGGACGAAACTTGCCATTAAGCGCGCAGCTGCTCCCCGTTCCACTTCACCACATAGGGCGAGCGGGTGAGATAGGGGTTTCGCCGGGTGAAAGCGAGCAGCAAACCCATGCCGATCGACAGCGCCAGCATAGACGATCCGCCATAGCTGATGAACGGCAGGGTCATGCCCTTGGACGGGGCGATCTGGACGTTGACCGCCATGTTGATCATCGCCTGCAGGCCGAACTGTATGGCGAGGCCGGCGGCGGCGAGGATGGCGAAGCTGTTCTCCTCGTCGAGCAGCTTGACCAGCACCCGGGCGACGATCGCCAGATAGAGAAGGGCGATGGCGAGGCAAGCGATCAGCCCGAATTCCTCGCCGATGACCGAAAAGATATAGTCGGTATGCGGCTCCGGCAGGCTGAACTTCCGCGTCCCGCCGCCCGGCCCCATTCCGAACAGGCCGCCGGCGGTCAGGGTGCGCATGGCGCTATCGGTCTGAAAGGTGTCGCCCTCGCCGAACAGGAAGCCGTCGATCCGGGCGGTCGCCACGTCGTAGAAGAAATAGGCCAGCACGATCCCGGCGACGCCCGCCACCGCCATGCCGATCAACAGCCGCATGCTGACCCCGGCCAGCGCCAGCATGGCGATCCACACGGT
>DASSPS010000083.1:0-10231 GCA_035699505.1 Sphingomicrobium sp.
TTGGTCCTTGGCACGATGGCCGCTTCCAGCGCGCCCTCGTCAAGCCGCCATTCGGGCGGTCGCAGCGCGATTTCGCGCACGGACCCCCCAGCCCTGCGGATAGTTGGAGCATAGCAATCATAGGCCGGGGTGAAGATGATCACTTCGTCGCCTGGCTCGACCGTGGCGAGGATACATGCCGCGATCGCCTCGGTCCCGCCGGAGGTTACGCAGACAGAATTCGGATCTATCTCCAGGCCCTGATGCCGATGGTAATGGCCGACAATCGCCTCACGAAGCTCGGGCAGGCCGCGCGACGGTGCATATTGGTTCGACCGATCCTTGAGCGCTTTGGCTGCAGCGTCGAGGATTTCCTCCGGCCACCCGAAATCAGGGAACCCCTGGCCCAGATTGACCGCCCCATGGCTGGCGGCGGCGCTCGACATGCGCTCGAACACGCTGGTCGCCATATTCTCGTACAGCGGATTCAAAGCAGCACTCCCTCGGCCCTCATCGCGGCGATGTCGGCGGCGGCATAGCCGAGCCGGGCCAGGATATCTTCCCCGTCCTGGCCTTCCCGGCGTGGCGGATCGGGACGGTCGAGCGTCGTTGCGGAATATCGGGGCGCAGGCGCAGGCTGGAACACGCCCTCCAAGTCGAGAAAGACCCGCCGAGCGATATTGTGCGGGTGCGTGGGCGCCTCGCTCAAATCGAGCACGGGAGCCACGCAGGCCTCGCCACCGTCAAAATGCGCCGTCCACTCGTCACGCGACCGGGACGCGATGACCGTCGCCACTTCTTCCCGACTGGCGCCAGGTCGTAGCGCCAGCCCCTTGAACAAAGCCTCGCGAAACTGCGGCTCGATCGCGCCAAGCGCGAGGAACTTGCCGTCGCGACAGCGATAGACGCCGTAGCTCGGCTCGCCGCCGTCCAGCAGGTTCGCCTCGCGCTCGTCGCGCCAGGCCCCGGCCGCCCGAAGGCCGTAGGTCAGAGCGCCGATCAGCGCCGCCCCGTCGCTCATCGCCGCATCGATGACCTGACCGGTCCCGCCTCGCTGCACCGCCAGCAGCGCTGCGACCATCGCGAAGGCCAGCGCCAGGCCGCCGCCGGCATAATCGGCGAGATAGTTGATCGGCACCACCGGCCGTTCTTTCGGCCCTATGCCGTGCAGAAGGCCGGTGATGGCGAGATAATTGATGTCGTGCCCCGCAGTCTTGCTGAGCGGCCCTTCCTGGCCCCAGCCGGTCACCCGGCCGAACACAAGCCTTGGGTTCGAACGCAGCAACGCATCGGGGCCGAGCCCGAGCCGCTCCATCACGCCTGGCCGATACCCTTCAACCAGGCCGTCGGCGCGCTCTGCCAGCTTGCGGACGATGTCGCGGGCGGAGTCCTGCTTCAAGTCTAGTGCAATGCTTCGCCGCGACCTGAGCAATGGATCATTGGGAATGCCAATCATCCCCGCCCGTTCCACACGGACGACCTCGGCGCCATGATCGGCAAGCATCATCGCCGCGAACGGCCCGGGTCCAATGCCGGCCATCTCGACGATTTTCAGTCCTGCAAGCGGTCCGGCCAAAAACGTCCCTCCCCAGACCGCTCTATCGCCTGACGCCGGGTCAATGAAGCGGCCAATGCGCCGTTCGTCGAATTGATGGTTTTCCTCTTGGCGGCCGGGCCCTAGCGTTAATGGAATTTTTCATTGGTACAGGGATCATTACATGCGCGCATTGACAGTTGCGGTGCTACTCGGCGGAGCGGCGATAACGACATCGGCTGGGGCCCAGAACCGGCCCTTCTACACGCCCTGGGGCTTCGACCTGACCGCGATCGATCCCGCCACCAAGGCAGGGGACGATTTCTTCCAGCACGCCAACGGCGCCTATCTTGCGCGCACTGCCATCCCCGCCGACCGGGTCATCGCCTCGCGCCGGTTCGAAATGACCGACCGGATGGAAGCCCAACTGAAAGCCATCCTGGAGGAGGCAGCCCACAACCCCCTCGCCCAGCCGACTGACATCAAAGGCAAGGTCGGCGCCTTTTATGCGGGCTTTATGGACGAAGCGATGGCCGAGCGGCTGGGCGCGAGCGCGCTCAAGCCGGAATTGGACTCGATCCGCGCCGCCGACCGATCCGGCCTGGCTCGGCTGATGGGATCGTCGGTGGGAAGCATCTATCCGTCGGCATTTGCCCTCGGAATCGATACCGACCTCAAAAATCCAGAGGCCTATGCGCTATACCTAGGCCAGGGGTCGCTCGGCCTGCCCGATCGCGATTATTATCTGAAAGAAAATTTTGCGCCGCAGCGCGATGCCTATCGCACTTATGCCCAGACCCTGCTGACGCTGTCCGGCTGGCCGGATGCGGCCGCTGCGTCGCGCCGAATAATGGCGTTCGAAACAGCGCTTGCGGAGGCGAGCTGGACCAGGGTCGAGCAGCGCGACCTCACCAAACAATACCACCCGATGTCGCTAGCCGAGCTTGAAGCACTGGCGCCCCAATTCGACTGGAACGCTTTCCTGTCCGGCGCCGGCGTCGGTGGGCGCGCGCGCTTCGTGGTCACGACCAATAGCGCGCTCCCGAAGCTCGCCGCGGTCCTTGCCAATGCGCCCGTCGAGACCCTTCGCGAATGGATGGCCTTCCGAACCGCCGACACGGCCGCGCCCTATCTGTCCAAGGCCTTCGATTCCGCCAACTTCGAATTCAGGGGCAAGACGCTGCAGGGTCAAAAACAGCCCCGCCCGCGGTGGAAGAATGCGATGGCGGCCGTCGCCGGCACCGATTGCGTCGACGCCACCACCTGTCTCGGCACGATGAACTGGGCGGTCGGCCAGCTTTACTCCGACAAGCATTTTCCGGCCGCGACCAAGATCGCCATGCAGGGGCTCACGGACAATCTGATGAAGGCCTTCGCCAACCGCATCCAGGCGCTTGACTGGATGAGCCCGGCAACCAAGGCCGAGGCGCTGAAGAAGCTGACGACCTATCAGATCAAGGTCGGTTATCCGGACAAGCAGCGCGATTACTCCGGCATTGTCATTCGCCGTGACGATGTGCTTGGCAACGTCCGCCGCCTGGCCGCCGCCAACTGGGCCTTCTACGCCGATCGCAGCAAAGGCGCAGTCGACAAGTCCGACTGGCTGATGACGCCGCAGACCAACAACGCCTACAACGGCTCGCTGCGCGATATCGTCTTTCCCGCCGGCATCCTGCAGGCGCCAATCTTTGATCCCGCCGCGGATCCGGCGATCAACTATGGCGCGATCGGCGCGGTCATCGGCCATGAACTGACCCACGGCTTTGACGACCAGGGCCGGACGATCGACGCCGCCGGCGCCCTTCGCGACTGGTGGACCCCGGCCGATGCGGCCGAGTTCAAGCGCCGCGCGGCCATCCTCGGCGCGCAATATGCGAAGTTCGAGCCGGTGCCGGGATCGTTCATCAACCCGGACCTGACGATGGGCGAAAATCTCGCCGACCTAGGCGGCCTCGCCATGGCGCTCGACGCCTATCATCTGTCGCTGAACGGCAGGCCGGCGCCAGTGCTGGACGGCCTGACCGGCGATCAACGCGTCTTCCTCGGCTGGGCGCAGGCCTGGGCGGGCAAGGCCACTCCCGAGGAGATCCGCCGTTACACCACCAGCGACCCGCACAGCTTTCGCAAATACCGAGTCAACGGCGTCGTCCCGAACATCGACGAATGGTATGCCGCCTTCGGCATCAAGGAAGGCGACGCGCTCTACATCCCAAAGGAGAAGCGGGCCAGAGTCTGGTGAGGCCTAGTGCTGGCGCTTAAGCGCATAGCCTTCATAAATGTCGTAATCGGCGAGCAAGGCCCTGCCCCACGGATTGAGTTTGGGCACATGATCCTGCTTGCCCCAGGCGACGAGCGCCGGCGGGCGGGTGGAGAAGAGGCGCTGAAACTCGGCGCGCGGCGCGGTTGACGGGTCATCCTCGAAAATCGGCGGCCATCGCAGGCCCGCCCAGTCGTGGAGGGAGTCACGCTGGCAGATCATATTGGCGTAGAATCGGGTCAGGACAGGGCCTGGGATGCGCCGGCAAATCTCACCGAACAGGGCGAGCTGGTTCCACAGCCCTTGCTGACGCTCCGACCTTGTCGCCATCTGCAGCAGGCGCTGCGTCGAAACGCTAGCCAATTCCTGCCCTGCAAACGGCCGATCGTAGGTCAGCCGGAAAATCGACCCCGGGCGAGGCGTTGGACCGGCGAACGACAAGCTGGCGACGAGCACCGCCCCCATTGCCGCCGAAAGGGTCAGTCCCGCATGCAGCCGCGCGGGTGCCCGGTCGCCCAGCAGCGACAGGCCGGCGAGCGTCGGCAGCGCCGCCCAGCCATAGACATATTGAAAGGGCGACGGGTCGACCAGGATCAGCGCCAGCTGCGTCGTGCACGCGAACAGGATGACGAGCGACCGCGCTTCCCGGCGCCGCCTGACCGCGGCCGCCAGGGCCAGGAGGATCAGCGCCACCATCAGTAATCGATCGATCCGCAGCAGCCGGGTCGAGATCGGGACGTCGGGCATGATCCCGATCGGATCCAGATAGACCATCCGGACGATGGTCCCGAAGCGATCGGGCGCAGCGAAAAAGGCGAGGGCGAGCAGACCGAGGAAAGCGATGCCGATTGCCGTCAGCAGGATCGGCGTTCGATGGTCGCGGCGCATGGCGCATAGCGCCAGCATCAGCGTCCCCATGCCGATGGCCATGACCGGCGCCCTCGCGGTGAACGTCAGCGCCAAGCCGGCGAGCAGCGCCGCGACCAACAGGTTGCGTCGCGACGTGTCCGTCAGCAACAACCACCAGGCGGTGTTGAACAGGAGCAGCCCCGCCGTATCCGGCCTGATTTCCGTCATCCTCGCGAAAACGAGAAACAGGAGCAGGACCGGCAGGAGGTAGAGGAAATCGCGCCGCGCCAGGGTCCACAGCATCGCGACATAGGCCAGGGCGGCGGCCAGGCCGGTCGCCCGAAGTGCCCAGACGAAATCGAGATTACTGTCGCTGCCGGCCGGCAACAACGGGTTCAGAAGCAGGAAATAGGTTGGCAAATGGTTCGCGTAGAAGTCGGTGTAAATCGCCTGGCCATGCCGCAACAGCCAGAAAACGTGGGCGAAATAGGCCTCATCGACGGTAAGCGGGCCGAACAGTTCGTGGAGCAAATAATAATGGATCGCGAAGGCGCCGGACGCGGCCGCCAGCAGCTTCACGGCCAGCGGTGACGAAAAGGGAATTCCGACTGTCCGCAACCTTGCCCCCTCCCTGCCCAAGCGGGGTCTAGCGCATCAGACTTGCCTTGGGCAGCGCCCTCGAAACGCGGTGCGAACTGGCTGGGGCGGCAGGATTCGAACCTGCGAATGCCGGTACCAAAAACCGGTGCCTTACCACTTGGCGACGCCCCAGCAGGCGTTGGGCGCACTTGGCGCGCGACCAGCAGGTGGCGGGCTTATAGCGGGGCATGCGGTCAAGGGAAGATGATAGCCACGGCTTCTGCTAAACGAGCCCGATGAGCAACAATTCCATCCGCGATTTCCACGCGCACATCTATTTCAACCCGGATCAACTCGAACAAGCGCAAGCGCTGGCGGCTGCCGCCCACGAGCGGTTCGGCGTGCCGGTCGGGCGCTTCCATGTCCAGCCGATCGGGCCGCACCCGCGCGGGAGTTGCCAACTGACGGTGATGCCCGACCAATTCGGCGACGTCGCGCAATGGCTTGCGCTCAACCGCGACGGCCTCACCATCTTCGCCCACGCCAGCACCGGCGATGACCTGCCCGATCACACCGAGCATGTCATCTGGTTCGGACCGAGCGAGCAGCTCGACCTCAGCGTGCTCAGCTGAGGCCGAGCCAGTCGATCTAGTTGCCGCGCGGCTTCTCGCGGAACCGCATCGCGTCGCCCGGATTGCCCGCCTGGGTAATTTCGCCACACAGGACCGGCAGCAACACCTTATATTCGGCCGTCCCGTTGACTTCGCCAGGAGTGTTTGCGCCGACTGCGCCGACATTCATGCCGTGTATGACGATGTGACGATTGGTGAGCGGAAGAATGTTTTCATCGCCGGTGAGCCTGATCGTTTTTGAGAATTGGACCTCACCATCCTGGTCGGGGTCGATGTTCATGAAATCTATCAGGATGGGACCATATCGAACCGCACCCTCGGCGAGTTCGACGAAGCCGTCACCATCGGTGTCTTCGGCGATGGTTGGGCAGGTCGAATCTACTGGCTCGCCACCCGCCGACCGTCCGTGAATGTGGCTGAGATGGACGCCGCCCGAATCCAGGCCGCTGGCCTCGATCTTCACCGTCAGGGTGCGCTTGTCGCCCGACAGCAGAAGGCTGGCGGTCCCTCGACCGCGGGTATTGGGAAGTGCGTTCAGCGCAGCGGTATAGGCCGTAGCTCCATCGCTTTGAGCGGAAACGGCGGTGGCGCCAATGACCCCGACTAGCGCGAGTGATCCGAACATCCCCGCGCTGACGAGAGCCTTCCTTCTGGTGATATGCATGCATAACCCTTCCTGTTTGAAGGAAAACTTAACAGTCGGGGTTGGGCTGCCGTTCCTAATGCTTTAGGCTGTATCGCTATTGCGGACGCGGCCGTTGACGAGGTCGTCATAATCCGTGGCCAGCTGGCGCGACAGGTCGCCGACTTCGAAATTCCACGGGCCGGCCTCGCGGATGAAAGTGACTTCGGCGGCGCTGCCGGTGATGAACATCTGCTCGAAGCTTTCCAGCTCCTCGGGCCAGATGGCGCGCTCGACCACCCTGACGCCGCGCTTTTCAGCAAGCTCCATTAGCGTCCTGCGCGTGATCCCGTCCAGGAAGCAGTCGGGTGTCGGGGTGTGCAGCTCCCCGTTCCGGATGAAGAAGACGTTGGCGCCGGTCGCCTCGGCGACCTGGCCGCGCCAATCGAACATGATGGCGTCGTCATACCCGCGTGCCTCGGCCTGCTGCCGGGCGAGCGTGCAGATCATGTAGAGGCCCGCCGCCTTGCTGTGCACGGGCGCGGTATAGGGTGCAGGGCGGCGATATTGCGCCACGTCGAGACGAAGCCCGCGCGCCGCCTTGTCCGGATCAAAATATCTCCCCCATTCCCAGGCGGCGATGGCGACGTGCGGAGCGGCGTTCCCGGCGGTCACCCCCATCTGCTCCGACCCGCGCCAGGCGACCGGGCGCATATAGGCGTCGATAAGGTTGTTAGCCTTCAGCACCTCGCGGCAGGCGGAGTCGATCTCGGCGATGCTCCACGGGATTTCGAAGCCCAGGATCCGGGCGCTATTGTGCAGCCTTGTGCTGTGGTCGGTCAGGCGGAAGATCTCGCCATTATAGGCGCGCTGCCCTTCGAAGACCGATGAACCGTAGTGAAGCGCATGGCTGAGGACGTGCAGATTGGCCTCGCGCCAGGGCACCAGCTTGCCGTTATACCAGATCCAGCCGTCGCGATCGTCAAAAGTGCGCTTGTCGGGCATTCGGACATCCTGTTGCGGGGACGGAACGCGCCTAGGCCAGGCGCGGGCGTCCTTCAAGCGACGGAGGAGCTCCGAGCCTCCTCGGCGAGCTCGGCGCCACGGCGGGCGGCGGCGTCGATGGTGACGCCGATCAACTGGTCGAGCACATGGTCACGGTCGAGCACAGCCAGCCCCGCTTCGGTCGTGCCGTTCGGGCTTGCGACCCGCCGGGCGATGTCCGCCATGCTTTCCTGGGTAGCGGCGGCAAGCCAGCCGGTGCCAAGCACCGTTTCCAGGGCCACGGTCCGCGCCAAACTCTCATCCAGACCACGGCCAACGCCTGCCTTGGCAAGCGCATCGACGAACCGGGCGACATAGGCGGGGCCGGCGCCGGCGACCGAACCGATGGCGGCGAACTCGGCTTCGCTGCCGGTCCAGGAAACGAAGCCGAGGACCTGGAACAGTTGCGATAGCTGGCTGCGCAGACCATCATCGGCATCATCGCTGTAGAGGGCGACAACACCGCGCCGCACCGCGACGGGCAGGTTGGGCATCGCCCGGGCAATGGCGCGGGCATTGGCAAAGCGACCGCGAAGGGTGGCGACTTCGACCCCGGCGAGGATCGAGAGGACGATCGCCTTCGACGTGATCCAGGGCGCCAGCTCCGGCGCAACCTCTCCCAGTTTCTGCGGCTTTACGCCCAGCACGACCATCGACGGCGGGTTGCCGGCGTCGGCAAAGCGGGTGACGGTGCGGACCCCATGGACAGGCGCTCCGCTGGGGCGGATGACGACCGCGGTCGACAGGTCGATCCCCGCCGACCGCCAGCCGTCGACCATCGCCCCGGCCATGTTGCCGCAACCGACGAACCAGGTGGGAACGGGAAGCAGCGCGGTCACGCTTCGCCGTGCGTGTCGATCAGCGCCGCGGCGATGGCTTCGCCGGGCGACTTGCCGCCCCACAGGACGAACTGGAAAACGGGATAGAAACGCTCGCATTCCTCCATCGCCGCCTCGACAATGGCTTCCGCCTGCTCGAGGCTGAGGCCGTCGCTGTCGCGCGTGTCGAGGATGGTGGCGTGGCGGAAGACGAGGATGCCGCTGCCCGACCACATCTCGAAATGGCCGAGCCAAAGCTGTTCGTTGATCAGGCCCAGGGCTTCGTAAATGGCCTGGCGTTTCTCGACGTTGACCTTGATGTCCGGGAAAGCGAGGAACTGGAGCACCTGGTCCTCGGAGCGCCAGACGCCGCGAAGCTCATATTGCGCCCAGCTGCCGCTTGCGAAAGCGACGATTTCGCCCTCGCCCGAGCGCTCGCACGCCCAGCCGCGGGCGTCGAAATATTGCTCGAGCGCCTCGATGGGGGCGCCGTCGTCGCGCTCCTCCTGACTGATTTCCTCGTCGCTCAGGGCTTCGGCTCCGCTTTCGGCCTGGGCTTGCGCGGCGGAGTCGCGGCCGCGGCCGCAGCGCCGGTAACGCGAGCCTCCAGGACGGCGATCCGAGCCTTAAGCGCTTCATTCTCGTCGCGCGCCGCGGCCGCCATCGCCTTCACCGCCTCGAACTCGTCGCGGCCGACGAAATCCATGCCGCCGACCCATTCGCGCATTTTCTCGCGCATGGACGATTCGGCCTCCCGGCCGACTCCGGCCATGGTGCCGGCGACACCGTTCATCATCTTCACAAAATCGTCGAACAGCCGATTTTCCGATTGCATCTGATCAAGCTCCCGTAATCCCCAGCGGCCTTGCATCGGCGCCTGGATTCAGCCTGCCGGTCTCATAGTTGAGCGCCGTAGCGAGGCACAACCACAGAAGATAGGGAACCAGCAGATATCCTGCCACCTTCCGGATATTTTTAAATGCCCGGGCCGTCGCCAGGGCCAGGACCAGCATCAGAACGATGACGACCAGAGCCAGGTCGATCATTCTGGCGCCGAAGAATATCGGCGACCAGCCGAAATTGAGCCCGAGTTGGAGGCCGAACAGGGTCAGCGCCCGCCGCCGCTCAGGGCTGTCGGGCTCATTGAGGATCGCGGCCAGCGCAATCCCCATCATCATGTACAGCGCCGTCCAGGCCGCGCCGAACACCCAGGCCGGCGGCTGGAACTCCGGCTTGCGGAGCGCGGCATACCAGTCGTTCGAAAAACCGCTGTTGGACAGATAGCCCATCGCCGAGCCGATGATGACGATCGCCGGAACGGTGAGGAACGCCTTCTTCCACAGGCCGCGGTCGTCGCGCGTATCGCTCATTCAATCCCCCTTGATCGCTCCCAGCAGGAATTCCCGATTGCCTTCGGGTCCGGTGATCGGGCTCTCGACCACGCCCAACACCCTCCAGCCCTGCGATTCAACCCAGTCCCTTGCCGCGGTGCAGACCCGCTCATGGACCGCCGGGTCGCGAACCACCCCGCCCTTGCCGACTTCGTCGCGGCCGGCCTCGAACTGCGGCTTGATGAGAGCAACAAGCTTGGCGCCGGTTTTGGCGAGGCCGAGCGGCGCTTCCAGAACCTTGGCGAGTCCGATGAAGCTCGCGTCGCAAACGACGATGTCCGGTGCTTCGGGGATCAATTCGGCGGTAAGGTGGCGAGCGTTGGTTTGCTCAAGCACAACCACGCGCGGGTCCTGCCGGAGCTTCCAGGCGAGCTGGTTGGTGCCGACATCAACCGCATAGACCCTGGCCGCGCCCCGCGACAGCAGCACGTCTGTAAAGCCACCGGTCGACGATCCGACGTCGAGCGCGACGGTCCCGGTGACGTCGACGCCGAAATGGGTCAGGCCGTGATCGAGCTTGATCCCG
>DASSPS010000084.1:0-27640 GCA_035699505.1 Sphingomicrobium sp.
CATCCTCGGCTTCTGGAACATATTTTTCGGCGACCGCGAAGCCCAGCCGCATCACTTTCTTCATATCGCGACCGCTTTCATCTGGATGTCCCTGCTGCTGGCCCAGCTGATCCTGATTGCGAGAAGGAGCTACCGGACGCACCGGACGGTCGGGCTGGCCGTATTGGTCGCCGGTCCGTTGTTGTTCGCCACGACGGCGATGCTGGCCGTCCATTCAGCCCACAAGGGAATGGTCTCTGGTGAAGGCGACTTCATGATCGTTCAGAACGTCATGGGAAGCTTCGAACTTGGATTGATCATCTTTCTCGCCTTTCTGCTCAAAAGGCGCAGGAAACTACATGGCTCTTTACTCTTGAGCACAACCATCATGTTCATGGGCATCGCGTTATTTTTCGCCCTGACAAGCTTTGCACCACCGTTCAGAGTCGATGGTCCCGAAACCTTTTATCGGTTCCAGATGGCTGGCGCGGCGGGACAGGTCACCTGTCTTGCCGTCGGTGTTATGTTTTTCATCAGGGATCCAAGAAACGGGTGGCCGTTCTTGGCCGCGGCGTTCTGCTTCCCGTTCAACGATGCCTTATATTCGCTGTTGGCGCGACTGGAGCTGATCGATCCGCTGACCGCCTTGGTTGGATCGATGAGCCAGCCGCTCACCTTCATCGCCACTTTTATGCTTCTGTTTTCCCTCCTCTTGGCGACGGCATTGCCGGCCGTGCGGCAACCGCGGGCAATCTGACCGGAATACGCCTGCCTGCCGCGGGCGCTTTTGGGGGTTCTAGCCCGCCCTCCCTGCCATCCGTTCGTCGAAGAATTCCGCCGTCTCGCAAAAACCGCTTGCGGGATCGCTACAAATGTAGCACACACTACAAATGTAGCGCTGAAAGGACGGACGTGCTTAGCAAGCTTCCACCCCGTGAGCGGCAGATTGTTGACCTGCTCTACGTGCATGGCGAGATGGCGGTTGCGGACATCTGCGAGGCCCTCCCCGATCCGCTGAGCGGCTCGGCCGTTCGGGCGATGCTGAAGCGGCTCGAGGACAAGGGCTTCGTTCGCCGTCACGAATCGGACCGCGGGTTTCTCTACACGCCGGTCGTCGCCGACACGGTCGCTCGCCGTTCAGCATTGAGCGAGGTGGTCCGGGTATTCTTCAACGGTTCGGCGACGGGCGCGGCCAGCGCCTTGCTCGGCATGTCGGACCGCCTCGATTCGAGCGAGCTCGACGAGCTCGAGGCGATGATCGCCCGCGCCCGCGCGGCCAAGGCGAAGGGAGACAAGTGATGGAATGGTATCTCGCCCTTGCCGCCAAGTCGCTGGTGGTCGCCGGCGGCACCCTGCTGCTGCTCAAGCTCATGCACCGCCGCTCGGCGTCGGACCGCAGCTGGATTGCCCATCTCGGGCTCGCGGCGTTGCTGCTGCTGCCGGTCGCGACCTTCATCCTGCCGGCGCTCGACGTGCCCGGGCCGGCCTTCCTGACCGCCGAGGCCGCTCAGCCGATTGGCCAAGTGGCGCCCGCTGCCGACCCGGTGCCCGAGGTCGCCCCGGTCGCCGCTTCCTTTCCCGGGCCGGTGGCTGCCGCGGCCGAGCCCTGGTCAGTCGGCATCGACTGGACTTATGCCGGATACGCCCTTCCGGCCGCTTTGCTCCTCCTGCTCACTGTGATCGCCATCGGCCGGCTCGTGGTGCTCAAGTCCCGGGCGCAGGTCCTGGTCGACACCCATTGGCTGAGCGCCCTCGCCCGGGCCCAGCGCCGCATGGGTTTCAAGAACGGCACCGCGCTGCTGACCAGCAGCGAGCTTCGTTCGCCGGTCAGCTGGGGCCTGATGCGCCCGGTCATCGTCCTCAACGACGAAGCCGCCGAGGCGCGCGGCGACGCCGAGGCGATCATTGCCCATGAGCTTGCCCACGTCGCCCGGCTGGACTGGGCCAAGCTGCTCCTCGCGCGGGTCGCCGTCGCCCTGTTCTGGTTCAATCCGTTCGTCTGGATGCTGGCGCGCGAAGCGCACCAGCTGCGCGAGGAAGCGGCCGACGACGCTGTGCTCGGCAGCGATATCGAAGACACCGATTATGCCCGGCTGCTGGTCGGAGTCGCCCGCCATGAATGCAACGGCCTGCTGCTCGGCGCCCATGGTGTCGCCCCGTCGCGAGGGTCGCTGTCCCGCCGGGTTCGCCGGGTGCTCGACCAGGCGCTGACCCGGGCGCCGGGCGGATGGCGCTGGACGTCGGCCGCCGGCTTTTTCGCCGCCGGCATGGCGGTCCCGGTCGCGGCGCTGAATTTCGTGCCCACTACACCGATTGCGCCGGTCCTGACCGGCCCGGTCAGCACCGGCGGCAAGGCTGTTGCCGGCCCCGCCCCCGCCCCCACCCCCGCCGCCGTTGCCGCTGGCGCCAGTGCACGGGCGCCGCTGGCGGGATCGGCCCTCATGGTCGCCCACCCGAATTCGGGCGATGAGGACAGGGATGTGGATATCGACGCCGACGTCGACCGTGAAATCGCCAGGGCCGGCCGCGAAGTCGGCGCCGCCCGGGCCGAAATCGCGGCGGCCGTCGCCGAAGCCAGCGCCGCCGCCCGCACCGGGGCTGTCGCCGTCGCCGTTGCCCATCCCTCGCGGTCCCGCGCTCCGCTCGACGAAGCGATCAACGCCAAGATGATGGGCCTCACTCCAGATTATGTCCGCGACATGCGCGCCGCATCGCCGGAGCTTCGCAATGCCTCGATGGACGACCTCATCGCCATGAAGATGCACGGCGTCCAGCCTGACTTCGTCCGCGAATTGCGCCGCGCCGGCCAGGCCGACCTCAGCGTCAAGCGGCTGACCAGCGCCGCGATACAGGGGGTCAGTGCCCGCTATGTCCGCGAAATGGCCTCGGTCGGGTTCGGCCGCGCCTCGCTCAAGGATCTGACCGAGATGCGGATGTTCGGGGTCAACGCCGACTATGTCCGCAAATTCCACAAGGCCGGCTACAAGAATCTGAGCGCGAAGCAGTTCGTCAAGATGAAGACCTTCAACGTTCAGCCCGATGACGTCGCCAAGGGAACCTTCGACGGGCCCTGATCCCGATCGCCGCGCCTGACCGCCGACTGACCCACACATTCCGGATTTCAGCACCGTCCTTCGGGGCGAACGGGACAGCTTTGTCCGCAAGGGAGACGACCATGACCAAGCTCACGCTGCTGCTGACCGCCGCTGCCGCCACCGCCTGCACCGCTTCGACGGCGGCGCCCAAGGGGTCGGACGACAACCGGCCGCTGGGCCCGATCAGCTGGACGATCGACGGTCTCGACCGGCGGGACGATGGCAAGGTGCAGCTCGGCTTCCGCACCGGCGAGGGCTCGCGCAACAACAGTCACTGGTCGAACGGCTACGACCTCGTTGAGCTTGAAGGCCTGGCTTCCGGCCAGCTGAATGGCGCCAGCCAGCCGGCCCGCTTCTCGCTCAACCGGGAAGCAGGCCGCCTCGACTGCGCCGGGACCGTTGGCAATGGGCAAGGCGCCGGCACCTGCAGCTTTGCTCCCGACTCTGCTTTCGCCGGGCGCCTGGCGGCCGCCGGCATCGGCCGCCCGACCGGGCGCCAGGCCTATGATCTCACCCTCGCCAAGGTCCGTTATGACCTGGTCGAGGAACTGACCCGGCAGGGCTATGACAAGCCGACCGTCAGTGACCTGGTCGGCCTCGGCATCCACGGTGCGACCGCCGGCTATGTTCGGGAAATCGCCGATGCCGGCTACCGGTTCGGCAAGGTCGACGGCCTCGTCCAGTTTCGCATTTTCGGGATCAACGGCCGCTTTATCGGCGACATGGCGGCCATCGGCCCGCAATTCCGCGCCTTGTCGCCAGAAGACTTGGTCCAGTTCAAAATCTTCAAGGTCCAGCCGGAATTGGTTCGAGCCTACACCCGGCTGGGCTATCCGGCCATCAACGCCAGGGATCTGGTCGCCATGCAGATCCATGGCGTCTCTCCAGACTTCGTCACCGATCTTGCCGCGCTAGGCTACCGCAATGTGCCGACCCGGAAATTGGTCGAGCTGCGAATCCATGGCGTGACCGCCGACTTCATCCGCGACCTGAAGGGGGAAGGGGTCGCTTTGCCCTCCCCGGACCAGCTCGTCCGGCTTCGGCTTGCCGGTTACCGGCCCGGCAATCGCTGACAAGCACCTCGTAGGGGAGATTGACCATGGCCCAGGATCGGCGCCTGACGCGCTCGGCCCTTCTCTGCTCGGCGGCCTTCCTGCTGATCGCGGCGCCGCAAGCCCGCGCCCAGACGGCTCCGGCCGCACCCGCCGTGGCGCCGGGATCGGCGTCGAAGCGCACCTTTGTTCCGGCCGACTTCGCCCGATTCGCGCCCAAGACCGCCTACGACATGCTGGTCCAGGTGCCGGGATTCGTCATCCGCGCCGCCGAGGTCGAGCGCGGCCTTGGCCAGGCGTCCGAGAACATCCTCCTCAACGGCGAGCGAATCTCCAGCAAGTCGGGCGGGGCAACTGCTGAGCTACAGAAGATCCCCGCCGGCAATGTCGAGCGGATCGAGATCGTCGATGCGGCGACGCTCGGCATCGCCGGTCTGTCCGGCCAGGTCGCCAACGTCATCGCCAGCACAAGGAAGGCCAGCGGCCAGTTTGCCTGGACGCCCGAATTCCGCGCCCATTACAGCGATCCGGTCTTCACCCGTGGCGAAATCAGCTACTCCGGTACCACGGGCCGGCTTGACTATACGCTGGGCCTCAGCAGCAATGCCAACCGAAGCGCCGCGGGCGGCCCGACCGTCATCTATGAACCGACCGGAACCGCGACCGAATTTCGCGACGACAAGTGGCGCTTCAATTCAAACTCGCCGCGCATCAGCAGTCGCTTCACGCTGCGCGGTGATGGCGGCCGGGTCGGCAACCTAAACCTGTCCTATACGCCCTATTGGGAAGATTATTTCGAAACCAGCGAGCGCGACCGTGTCGATGGCGTCGACCGGGTTCGCCGCACCCGAGACAAGAATCCCGGCTTCATTTATGAAGTCACCGGCGATTATGCCTTCCCGCTCGTCGGCGGCACGCTCAAGCTGATCGGGCTGCGCCGCTTTGAGCGTGAGCCCTACAGTTCGACGGCGATCACGGAATTCGCCGACAATCGTCCCGACGAAGGCTTCCGCTTTTCGCGGGATGGGCGCACCAGCGAGTGGATCGCGCGCAGCGAATATAGCTGGAAGAGCGGATCATCGGACTGGCAGATCTCGGCCGAAGGCGCCTTCAACAAGCTGGACAGCGACACCCGCCTGTTCGAGCTCGATGCCGGCGGCGACTTCGACGAGCTGATATTTCCCGGCGGCACCGGCGAAGTTCAGGAGGACCGCTACGAAGTCCTCCTGACTCACGGCCGGCCGCTCGGCGACAACCTTACCGTCCAGCTGGTCGCCGGCGGCGAATATTCGAAGCTGTCGAGCGCCAGCGATGTCGCGGCCCAGTCGCGCAGCTTTTTTCGGCCCAAGGGCAGCGTGTCGCTGGCCTGGAAGCCGAGCGACGATCTTGATCTCAGCCTCAAGTTTCGCCGCCGTGTCGGCCAGCTCAATTTCTACGACTTCCTGGCCTCGGTGAACCTGACCAGCGACACGGAAAATGCGGGCAACCTCGACCTCGTCCCGCCGCAATATTGGGAGGCCGATTTCGAGGCGAACAAGAAGTTAGGGCAATGGGGCACGACCCGGCTTCGCCTCTATTACCGGCTATGGAACGATATCGTCGACATCGTCCCCATCGGCCTCAGCGGCGAATCCCCGGGCAATATCGAGAAGGGCAAAAGCTGGGGACTGGAATCGAAGACGACCCTGCTCTTCGACCCAATCGGCTGGAAGGGCGCCAAGCTCGACGCCACCTTGTCCTTCTACGGATCGCGGCTGAAGGACCCGTTGACCGGCGACCATCGGCCCTTCAGCGGCAACGGACGCCGCCAGATCAACCTGGCGCTTCGGCATGACATCCCAGGCAGTGACTGGGCCTGGGGATCGGGGGCGAACCATTTCTATCCGGAAAAGACCGTCCGACTGACCGAGGTCGGGCGGCAGTGGGAAGGTCCCTGGTTCGTCAGCGCCTTCGTCGAGAATAAGGATGTCGCCGGGCTGACAGTGCGGGCCACGGTCGGCAACATCCTCAACGCCCGCAGCTATTGGGACCGGCTGGTCTACACCGGCTTTCGAACCACCTCGCCCCTGTCTTTCCGGGAAAAGCGCGACCGCCTGATCGGACCCATCTTCAGCCTGTCCGTGCGCGGTAATTTCTAGGCCGTTCATTCGCCCCTTCGCCCACCGGTCGTCGTCGGATTCCACTTCGCGGATTCTTTTGTCGGTTGGTCGAACCCGGATGGAGCGCCGGGTCGCCGAAGGTCATCGCCACCCTTGAAATGACAGGGGAAAACCGGATGCGCGTATCGATATTCCTGGCTTCGGCGGCCCTTGGCGCCTTGATGGCAGCGCCGGCAAATGCGCAGAACCAGCCGCCGGGTGACGCCCCCGCGGCCGATCCTGCCCAGCCGACGCGGACCACGCCTTACGAGGCGGCCTTTTTCGCCCAATTCTCGCCGCGTACTGCGCTTGATATCGCCCAGCGAGTGCCCGGCTTCTCGCTAGACCTCGGGGACTCGAACGCGCGCGGCTTTGCCGGGGCGGCCGGCAATGTCGTCATCAATGGGGCCCGGCCGAGCTCGAAATCGGATTCGCTGCAGACCATCCTCCAGCGAATCCCCGCCAGCAGCGTCCAGCGGGTCGAAGTCGGGCCAGGCGACCTGTTCGGCTCGGATTATTCGGGCAAAAGCCAGGTGCTGAACGTCATCATGTCGGCGACCGGCGGGGTCACCGGCAACGTCACCGCGGCCGCCAGGCGCTGGTTCACCGGCTATATCAACACCGACATCACTGGCTCGGCGCAAATCCGGCGGCGCGCCTCGACCATCAACCTGTCGGCGGGCACCGGCCGTAATCGGCAGGGCGAAGAAGGCACCGATACTATCACCGCCTCTCCGTCAGGTGCTCCGATCGAATATCGCCGCAAGTACAACACCTATTTCAACAAGGATCCCTACGTCAGCGCTAGCTGGGCGCTCGAACGGGCGCAGGACAACGCCTGGCGCGCCAACTTCCGCTGGGGTCCGAGCAGGTTCGACCTGTGGCAGTACAATCGCGTCACGTCGGCCGGCGGCGCCCCCCACGATGACAGCCTGATCCAGAAATATCGCTTCCCCGCGTTCGAGGTTGGTGGCGATGTCACCCGGCCGGTCGCCGGCGGGGCGATCAAGTTCGTTGCCCTGGCGACCCGACGCTCCCGTGACAATCTCGACACCTACATCGCCCGAAACGGGCTGCTCGGCAACAATCCGGCCATCGTCGGCGGGACCGAGCAGATCCAGGACACCAGCCAGGGGGAAACCATCGGTCGGCTGAGCTGGACCCGGGCCGAACTTGCCGGGCTTTCGGTGGAACTGGGGGCCGAGGGCGTTCTCAACACGCTCGACAGCGACGTGCAATTCTTCACCATCGACGCCGCCGGCGCCCGGAAGCGGGTCGACCTGCCGATCGACCAGGCGAAGGTTAAGGAGAAACGCGGCGAAGTCTATGTCCGGGTCGGCAAGACCTTCTCGCCGTCCCTTCGGGTCGACGCCGGGGTCAATTACGAAATGTCGAAGCTGACCGTGACTGGTGACGCCAGCGAGGAACGCACTCTCAAATTCCTCAAGCCGAGCGTCTCCGTCGATTGGTCCCCCGGCGACGGCTGGCGGACCCGACTGGCGCTGCGCCGGACTGTCGCCCAGCTCAACTTCCTGGATTTCATCAGCATCGCCGAAATTTCCAACGACCGGGTCAACGGCGGCAATGCGGAGTTGCAGCCGCAGCGCACCTGGGAGCTTCGCGGCACAGTGGAAAAGCCGATCCTTGGCGACGGCCTCGTCAAGTTCGACGTTGGTCATGACCGCATTTCGATGCTGCAGGACCAGATCCTGATGGAAGGAGGGTTCAGCGCTCCCGGCAACATCGGCACCGGCAGGCGCAGTTTCGCCTCGCTGACCGTCGACGCCCCCCTGGTCCGCCTAGGCCTGTCCGGCACCCGCCTGAAGCTGTTCGGCCAGGTGCAGAAATCGCAGGTGCACGACCCCATTTCCAATGAGACGCGCCGCTTCAGCGACTTCTTCCCGGAGTGGCAGTGGAACGTGGAAATGCGGCGCGATTCGGGAGCCTTCTCCTACGGCTTCACGGTCAGCGACCGCGACCGCTTCAGCTTCTTCCGGGCCAATGAAATCGACACCAACTGGAACGGCGGGCCCTTTGGCACCGCGTTCGTCGAATATCGGCCGGGCCCGCGCACGGCGGTGACGCTGGACATCGACAATGCGTTCAATACCCATGCCTACCGCCAGCGGACCTTCTTCACGCCCAACCGGTCAGCGCCGCAGCCGTCGAGCATCGAGCTTCGCGAGCGCAACCGCCATGTCGGCGTCAGCCTGACCCTGAAGCAGACCTTTGGCGGCGGGGCGACGAGGGTGGCGCAGAAGGATTGACGCCGCTAAGGAGCCCGCGACTTCACACATTGCGCGGGGATGTTACGTGGGCGAGCCCAAAGTCCTGCCCTTCAACTGGGCGGATCCGTTCGATCTGGACCATCAGTTGAGCGACGAGGAACGGCTCGTCCGCGACACGGCCGAGGCCTATGCCCAGGACAAGCTCCAGCCGCGGGTGACCGAGGCGTATCTCAACGAGGATTTCGACCGGTCGATCCTGTCCGAGATGGGCGAGCTCGGCCTGCTCGGCGCGACCATCCCGAACGACTATGGCGGCGCCGGCCTCGGTTATGTCAGCTACGGCCTGATCGCCCGCGCCGTAGAACGGGTCGACAGCGGCTACCGCTCGGCCATGTCGGTCCAGTCCAGTCTCGTTATGTACCCGATCTACGCCTACGGTTCAGAGGAGCAGCGCCGCAAATATCTGCCGAAGCTCGCGTCCGGCGAATGGGTCGGCTGCTTCGGCCTGACCGAGCCCGACGCCGGCTCCGATCCCGGAGGCATGCGCACCCGCGCTGCCAGGACCGACAGCGGCTACCGCCTGACCGGCTCGAAGATGTGGATCACCAATTCGCCCATCGCCGACGTCTTCGTCGTCTGGGCCAAGTCGGAAGCGCATGGCGGCGCCATCCGCGGCTTCGTGCTGGAAAAGGGGATGGCTGGTCTGACCGCCCCCAAGATCAGGGAGAAGCTGTCCCTGCGCGCCTCGATCACCGGCGAGATCGTCATGGACAATGTCGAGGTCGGCGAGGATTCGCTCTTGCCCAACGTCGAGGGCCTCAAGGGTCCGTTCGGCTGCCTGAACCGCGCCCGCTACGGCATCGGCTGGGGCTCGATGGGCGCGGCCGAGGCCTGCTACGCCGCCGCCCGCCAGTACACGCTCGACCGCAAGCAGTTCGGTCGCCCGCTCGCCGCGAACCAGCTCGTCCAGTTGAAGCTCGCCAACATGATCACCGACATCACGCTCGGGCTGCAGGCGGCGCTGCGCGTCGGCCGGCGGCTCGAGGCCGGCGAGCTGATCCCCGAGACGATCAGCCTGATCAAGCGCAACAATTGCGGCAAGGCGCTGGAGATCGCCCGGATCGCCCGCGACATGCACGGCGGCAACGGCATCTCGGCCGAATTCCAGGTGATGCGCCACGCCGCCAACCTGGAAACCGTCAACACCTATGAAGGCACGCATGACGTCCACGCCCTGATCCTGGGCCGCGCCATCACTGGCATTTCGGCTTTCTAGGGCAGTCCAACCTGCTATGCTTCCCCTCCGAACTTGGGGGGAAAGGCCATGGGTCTGATCGGCTGGGTCCTGCTGGGGGTCATCGTCCTCGGCATCGTCTATGTCATCGCGCTGTACAACAAGCTGGTCCGGCTTCGAGCCCTGGCCAAAGAGGGGTTCAGCGGCATCACCGTCCAGCTTCGCCGCCGCGCCGACCTTGTCCCCAACCTCGTCGAAACGGTGAAGGGCTATGCCACCCATGAGCGCGAGACGCTCGACCAGGTCACCGCCCGCCGCGCCGAGGCGACCAATGCCAGCAGCGTCGAGGCGACCGCCGCCGCCGACAACGCCATGACCGCCATGCTCCGCCAGTTGTTCGCCGTGGCCGAGGCTTATCCGGAGCTCAAGGCCAACACCAATTTCCTCCAGCTCCAGGACCAGTTGGCCAATGTCGAGGGCGAGCTGCAGAGCAGCCGGCGCTATTACAACGCCACCGTCCGCGACCTGAATTCCGAGGTGCAAAGCTTCCCCACCGTCCTCGTCGCCAGGCCCCTGGGGTTCGCCGAAGAGCCCTTCTACAACGATGCGGATCCCGCCATCCAGAGCGCGCCGCAGGTCAATTTCGCCCGCCCGGCGGCGTGACGATGCGCCTGCTGCGGCTGGTCCTTGCCGCCGCTGCCTTGCTGGCCACTCCGGCAATGGCCGAGGAGCGGATCACCCGCTTCACGAGCGACATCGACATTCGCGCCGACGGTTCGCTCGACGTCGCCGAGACAATCGACGTCGTCGCCGAGAACGATCGCATCAAACGCGGCATCTTCCGCGACTTCCCGACCCGTTATCACGGCCGCAATGGCGCCCAGCTGAAGGTCGGTTTCGACCTCGTCTCGGTCACCCGCAACGGCTCGCCCGAGCCGGCCAGGGTCGAGCCGATCAACCGCGGGGTGAGGGTTCGGATCGGCGATCCCGACCGGCTGATTGATCCCGCCGAGCATCGCTATGTCATCCGCTTCCGAACCACCCGCCAGCTCGGCCGCTTCGCCGACTATGACGAGCTCTACTGGAACGTCACCGGCAACGGCTGGGTTTTCCCGATCGCAGCCGCCGAAGTGAACATACGCCTGCCCGAGCCCGCCCCGTTCGGGAAATATGCTCTCTACACCGGCCGCGAAGGCTCGACGGCCAGCTTCGCCGAACTGATCGACCGCAAGCCCGGCGAGATCGCCTTCCGGACCACCCGGCCGCTCGGCCCCAACGAGGGCTTCACCGTCGCCGTGGCTTTCCCCAAGGGTGTCGTCGCCGATGCGAATTCGGCCACCCGGACCGGCTGGCTGCTCGCTGATTACGGCCCACTGGCCGTCGGCGGCCTCGGCCTGATCGGCGCCTGCATCTTCTATTATTTCGCCTGGGCGCGCGCTGGCCGCGATCCGCCGGCCGGCACCATTGTCCCGCTTTTTTCGCCTCCGGACGGCCTCAGCCCGGCGGCCATGCGCTATGTCTGGAAGCGCCGGCTCGACAATCGCGCCTTCGCCGCCGCCTTGGTCGATTCCGGGGTTAGGGGCCATGTTCGACTGAGCGAGGAGGATGGCGGCTTCTTCGGCCTCGCAGCCGACAAGATGCGCCTCGAGCGCACGCCTGGAACCGAGCCTCTGCCCGACGCCGAACAAGCCATGCTCGCCCAGATCGCCATGACCGGCGAGACAATTATCATGGAGCAGAAGAATCACAAGAAATTCTCGTCTGCGAAGAAGATGTTGGAGAGTGCTTTTAAAAGACAGTTCGAAGGAAGGATGTTCAACCGCAACTATGGCTGGGCGGCGGCAGGCGTGGGTATCGTGATCGCCGGCCTGTGGTTGACGGCGGCGGCGGTTACCGCCGCCACGGGCACGGTCGACATATTGCAGATCGGCGTCGCCCTTGGCGCGTTGCTGACCTGCGCTTTGCTCGCCATCCTGATCCATGGCCTGTCGACGGTCGGCAAATGCCTGATCGCGGCGCTGATGGCCATCGCTTTCGCCGCCGCCCTGGCCACCGGCATGCCGATCCTGTTCGCCGCCTTCGAAACCGGCTGGATCGCGCCGTTGGTCTTGCCGCTGCTGGCCGTGCCGCTGATGATCACCTCCTTCTTCTGGATTGCCGCGCCGACGAAGGAGGGCCGCACCGTCCTCGACCGGATCATGGGTTTCCGCCATTATCTATCGGTTGCCGAAGGCCCCCGCCTCGACCGGATGACCGGCGCCCCCTCGCCCGCCTTTGAATTGTTCGAAAAATATCTGCCCTTCGCCATCGCGCTCGGAGTCGAGAATGACTGGGCCGACCGCTTCAAGGACAGGCTTGCCGCGGCCCAGGTCGAAGGACATCGAGGGTTCGGCTGGTACTCCGGCCATTCCAATCCGTGGAGCAACCCGGGAAGCTTCGCCTCGACCCTCGGCTCCGGCCTCGCCAGTACGCTCAGCGCTGCGTCGACCGCGCCCGGCTCCGGCAGCGGCTCCGGCGGCGGCGGATCGTCAGGCGGCGGCGGTGGCGGTGGTGGTGGCGGCGGCTGGTAGAAAGGCCGCCATCCCGTACTAGACCCGGGGCCGCCTTGTCCTGATTAGCCCGCTGCCCGTCTGAACAGCGCGATCGCCTCGCCCTTGTACGTCGCATCCGCGTCCCGAACAAAGCCGAGCTTCTCCGCCAGCCGCATCGATGCCTGGTTCTCCCGCGCGATGATCGCCGGGATCTCCATTACGCCATAGGTCGCGTCATGCCAGTCCAGCGCCGCTTTGGCGGCCTCATAGGCAATGCCCTGCCCGTGCACCGACCGGTCGAAGATCCAGCCCATCTCGGGCATGCCCTCGATCGACGGCTGCATGTCGCGGCGCAGGTCGAACAGGCCGACATGGCCGATGATCGGCCCGCCTTCCTTGCGCTCGACGCCCCACATGCCACGTCCCTGCAATTCCCAGAAGCCGCAGAACAGGCTCATCCGCCGGGTCGCCTCCTCGCGGCCCAGCGCTTCGGCGCCGAGGTAACGCATTACCTCCGGGTCCTGCATGGTCGCGTGGTAGGCGTCGAAATCGCCGGCCTCGAAACCGCGCAGGATCAACCGCTCGGTCTCGATCCGAGGCGCAAAGCGATGCCGGAATTGGGAAGCGGCGGATGGGGCGTCCATCCGCGCCGCTTACTTTTTGCCGAGGGTGAGGCCGCCGAACCGCTTGTTGAAGCGCGCCACCTGGCCGCCACTGTCGAGCAGTTTCTGGTTGCCGCCGGTCCAGGCCGGGTGGGCGGTCGGGTCGATCTCGAGGTGCAGCGTGTCGCCTTCCTTGCCCCAGGTCGAACGGGTCTGGAAAACGGTGCCGTCGGTCATCTCGACGTTGATCAGGTGATAATCGGGGTGCGTATCGGACTTCATGTTGTTTTCCCTGGGGTTAGCGCTGGTTTCCGACCAGCAGCCTCGAAGGTGTCGCGGCCCCCTAGCTTACCTGCCCTTGCTTGACAAGATTACGGCCCGGCTCCTAGCCCTTGCGCCAGGACCAGGGTCTGGCGGTTACGGCCGCCGGCCAAGAAGGAAGCCGGTGTGAAACCGGCGCTGTGCCCGCAACTGTATGCCCCGCTTGGGGGGTCAGTCAGACACTTGCCTTGGTCCGTCGTCCGTTTCCCCGGCCGGGTCCAGCCGTGGAGCGTGGGATGGCCTCCCTCTGTGACGACTGTTCGTCAACGGAAAAGAGGGACCATCATGATCCAGGCAATCGACAGCAACGAAATCGTCATTACCGCCACCCGGACGCCGGAGGAAGCCGGCGACGTCGCCGCCAGCGTCAGCACCATCGACAAGGCAAGGATCGACCGGCTCGGGGAGCCTTTGGTCCCTGCCCTGTTGCGGCTGACGCCCGGCCTCGGCGTTTCCACCAGCGGCCCGGCGGGATCGATCACCGAAGTCCGCATTCGCGGCGCCGAGGCCTATCACACGCTGCTGTTCGTCGACGGCATCAAGGTCAACGATCCAGCAACCGGCAACGCGCCCCGCTTCGAGCTCCTGAACGCCGACCTCGCCTCCAGGATTGAGGTGGTTCGAGGCCCGCAATCGGCCCTGTGGGGATCGGAAGCCATCGGCGGAGTCATCAGCGTTGACGGCGATCCCCTTGGTCCGTCGGGGGGATCCGCGCGCGCCGAGGCGGGCTCGTTCGGCTTTTTTCGCAGCGGCGCCTCGGGGTCGATTGGTGGTGACGCACTCAACCTCTCCGCTGCCGCCGGTTGGCAGCGCGCGACGGGGATCAACAGTTTCGACGGCCCAGGCGATCGCGACGGCTACCGCAACCTGTCGGGCCGCGCGCGCCTCGGCTGGGCGCCGTCCGATCGGGTTGACGTCACGCTCAACGCCTTGGCGCTGACCGGAAAAAGCCAGTTCGACGGCTTTGACCCGGTCACCTTCAATCGCGCCGACACGCTCGACAACAGCCGCTTCCGGCTGCTTGCCGCGGGCATTGTCCTCCGCGCCGGCAATCGGGAAAGCGGCCTGTCTGGCCATCTGTCGGCAAGCGCGCTCGGCTCGTCCAACCGCAACTTCCTGGCCGATCAGGAAACCAACCGCACCGGCGGCAGTCGATGGGTTGCCGGCGGCCAGATCGAATATCGGCTGAAGACCGGCCCGGTCGACCATAAGCTGATCGCCGCGGCCGACCACGAGCGGGAAGAGTTTCGGGCCCGCGACACCATCTATTTCGGATCATCCAACCAGGACCGCAGCCGGGAACGCCAGTCATTGACCGCCGAATGGCGGGCGGACGCCGGGTTCGGCATCGCCGACCTCGCCGTTCGCCGCGACCACTTCAACCGATTCGGGGACGCCACCAGTCTGCGCGCCTCGCTGCTTGGTCGGCTCGGCGGCGGCTTTTCGCTTGCCGCGTCCTACGCCGAAGGAATCGCCCAGCCGACCTTCTTCGACCTTTACGGGTTCAGCCCGGCATTCTTCGTTGGCAATCCGGATCTTAAGCCGGAAACTTCACGCGGCTTCGACATGGGAGTTCGCTACCGCGGACAGCGCCTCACCGGGTCCCTGACCTGGCACCGGCAGCGCCTGAAGGATGAGATCGTCGAGCGGTTCGACCTCTTTCCCTCGACCACCGAGAATCGCGCCGGCAAGAGCCGCCGCTCCGGGCTGGAGGCCGAATTCGGCTGGTCGGTCGGCGACACCCTGCGGCTCACCGCTGCCTACGCCTATCTGGACGCGACCGAGCTCAACGCCGCCGGGACGCAGCGGCCGCGCGAGCGCCGCCGGCCCAAACATAGCGGCTCTCTCGCCGTCGACGGGGCGACGGGGCCCCTCACCTATGGCGCGTCCCTGGCCTATGTCGGCGCCCACCTCGATCAGCGCGACAGCTTCCCCTACGACATCGCCCGCCTGGGATCCTACTGGCTGGCCGGCGCCCGGCTGGCCTATCGGGTTAGCGGGCCGGTCGAGCTTTTCGCGCGCGCCTCAAACCTGTTCGACGCCCGCTACACCGACGCCGTCGGCTATCGCACCGAAGGAAGGGGGGTGCATGCCGGTCTCCGCATTGCTTCTCGGCGCTAGCGCCGCGGTCCGCGCCGCCTCGCTCAACCTGTGCACCGACGAACTGCTGCTGTTGCTGGCCCGCCCGGCCCAGATCGTGTCGGTGACGCATCTCTCGCAGCAGCAGGCCGAAACCCCGCTGTGGCGGCAGGCGCGGCGCTTTGCGCGCAATGACGGCACGTTGCTCGATGTCGCGCCACGCCGGCCGTCCCTCGTTTTCACCATGGGGGGTCAGGGGCACGACCGGGCGGCGATTGCCCGGCGTCTCGGCATGCGGGTGATTGCCCTGCCTTATCCGCAGTCTGTCGATGACGTCATCATCTCGGTGCGGATTGTTGCCGGCGCGCTGGACCGCCGCCAGGCGGGCGAGGAGATGGTCCGGCAAATGGCGGCATTGCGGGCGGGGGCGCCGGCGCGGGCAGTCGACTCGCTCTATCTGTCCGGCGGCGGGCTGACCGTTGGCGCGACTAGCCTGGCGGCGCAGTGGATGCGGCTTGCGGGGCTTCACCAGCGGCCGGTGCGGGGCGACCGGATCGGCCTCGAGCAGTTGCTGGTGGCGCCGCCGGCCGTCCTCCTCAAGAGCAGCTATCGCTCGGGCGAATATTCCGGCGACCAGCGCTGGCTCGCGCACCCGCTGGCAAGGAACGTGCGCGCCCGGCGCATCCTGACGACCGACGGCCGGCGCTGGACCTGCATGGGGCCCCTGCTCGTCCCGGAGATCCGCCGCCTGCGCCGCGAGCTCGCCAGATGACCCGGCCGTTCCTGCTTGTCGCGGTTGCGGTGGCTTTCTTGCTGTCGCTTGCTTTGCCTTATGGATCGTTCGCTACTCTGCAGGCGCGCGATCCGGCGTTGGCCTGGGACTTGCTCGCGCAGCTTCGACTGCCCCGCGCCATGCTTGCCTTGACCTATGGCGCGGCACTCGGCGCGTGTGGAGCAGCGGTGCAAACAATCTTCGCCAACCCATTGGCATCACCGGATTTAACTGGAACGACCAGCGGCGCGGCACTCGGCGCTGTCATAGCCGCCTACCTCCTCGAATTCGCCTCGCCCTTCGCCATGTCGCTCGGCTCGGTCGGCGGCGCCATGGCCGCCCTCGGTCTCCTCCTGCTCCTCGCCGGCCCGCGCGCCGAGACCACGACCTTGCTGCTGGCCGGGCTCGCGATCAGCGCTTTGGCCGGCGCGCTGACCACGCTCGCCCTCGCCCTCGCCCCGTCCCCTTTCGCATTCTACGACGCCTATGATTGGCTGATGGGATCGCTGGTCGACCGCAGCCTGGGCCAGTCGCTATTCGCCCTGGTCCCAACGCTGGCCTGCATCGCCCTTCTGTTGAGCCAGGTGCGACCGCTCGACAGTTTGGCGCTCGGCGAGCAGTCGGCCCAGGCAATCGGTTATGACATCCGGCGGCTGCGCCTGCTGGTGATCGCCACGACGGCCATCGCCGTCGGCGCCTGCGTCGCGGTGTGCGGGGCGATCGGATTCATCGGCCTGGTCGCCCCGATCTTCGCCCGGCGATTGACCGGCGGTCGCCCCGGCTCGGCAATCCTCCCGGCGGCTTTGATCGGCGGGCTGCTGCTGCTCTCTGCCGACCTCATCGTCAGACTTGCGCCGCTTGGCCGCACCCTGCCGATCGGCGTCGCCACGGCCGTCCTCGGCGCGCCCTTCTTCCTCTGGCTGGTGAGCCGCATGCGATGGAAGCTGGGCCGATGAGCGCCCTGGTCGTCGCTCGAAACCTGGCGATGCCGGGGCGGCTCCAGGATATTTCCCTTGAGTTCGCCGCCGGCCAACTGGTCGGGCTGATCGGCCCCAACGGGGGCGGGAAAACGAGCCTGCTGCAGACGTTGGCCGGTATCCCGCCCGCCTCGGGCGTGGTCATTATCGCGGGAGAGTGCGCTCGCTCACTGGCTCCGAACCTCCGCCAGCGGTTGTTCACTTTCCTGCCGGCGAGCCGCGATGTTGCATGGCCGCTGTCGGCGCGGGATTTCATCGAGCTCGCCTTGCCGCCGGAGGCTGACTGGAGCCCGCTCGTCAACCGGTTTGAGCTGTCCGGGGTCGTCGACCGCCGGATGGATCAGCTGTCGACCGGCGAGCGGACGCGGGTGATGATTGCCCGGGCACTTGCGCCCGATCCGATTTTGCTGCTCCTTGACGAGCCGATCGCCAACCTCGATCCCTACTGGCAGCTGGTCATTCTTGACGAATTGCGCGACCGGGCCAGGACAGGCGGGCGAACGATCATCATGGCGATCCATGACCTGCGGGCCGCGCTTGGCTGGAGCGATCGCCTGTTGCTGATGGCTGGCTGCCGCCTGGTAGCGGACGCAAACCCACCGGGGCTGCAGGCCACGGGCATCATCGAAGAGATTTTCCGGGTCGACCCGAACTTGTCGGCAATCAGGCCGGCGGATCGGCAATCATCGCCGTGAATTGCGCCTCGGCCGCAAGCTTGCCGTCGACCAGCGCCCGTCCGGCAAACCTGCAAACGGTGGTCCGCTTCTGGACGAACTCGACCTCCAGGCGGAGCAGGACGCCTGGTTCGACCGGCTGGCGGAACTTGGCGCCCTCGATCGCCATGAAATAGACGAGCTTGCCGCTGCCCGCGAGGCCGAGCGATTCAACCGCCAGGATCCCCGCCGCCTGCGCCAGCGCTTCGACGATCAGCACGCCGGGCATGATGGGGCGCCCAGGGAAATGCCCCTGGAAGAATTGCTCGTTCATCGTCACCGCCTTGATGGCGACGATGCCTTTGTCCGGATCGAGGCTTTCGACCCGGTCGACGAGCAGCATGGGATAGCGATGCGGCAAGGCCGCCATCACCCGCCGGATGTCCAGCGGGGTTCCGGCGGAGGCCGGGATGGCGGCGCTTGCGGCGGCTTCGTTCACCGGCCTTGCGAAGGTGCCGGCTGCTGCGTCTGCGGCAGCGGTGTGACACTGACCGCCGGAAGTTGCTGGTTAAGCTGCGCGAGGACGGCATCGGTAACATCGACCGCTGGCGCCGAGTAGAGCGTCGCGCCCGAATCGAGCGCAATGTTGGCGCCCCGCGCCGTCGCGACCGAACTGATGATCGTGCGCAGGCGCGCCCCGATCTGCTGGTTCACGTTGACCTGTGTCGATTGGATGTTGCGCTCCGACGCGGCCAATTCCCGCTGCGCATTCTGCTGCTTGGTCTGGAAGGCCGTGATGCGCGCCTGGAGCGCGGCGTCGGGCGCCTTGCCGTTGAGAGCGTTAACTGCGTTCTGAATCGGCTTGCTCTCGGTCTCGAGTTGCTGAGCGAGGGTCTGGGCGCGGGTGCGCAGCGCATTCTGCTGCCCCTGGATCGTGGTAGTGGCCGCGCGGCAGGCAGTGCAATCGCGGGCAATGCGATCGGTGTTCACGGTAATGATGACTGCGGCCGGTGCGCGTTGGGCCTGCGCCGCGGCGGGGATGACCATTGCGGCGGCGGCGATTGTGGAAAGAATAAGTTTTTTCATTAGAATGCAGTTCCTACGTTGAAGCTGAACAACTTGGTGTCGTCGCCTTTTTGCGTCAGCAGCGCCTTGGCGAGGTCGAGGCGAAGCGGTCCGAACGGAGACGTCCAATTGACGCCGATGCCGATCGATAGGCGCGGCTTTGGTGAGTCGCCGCGATAGAATTCCTTGAAACCGGGGCTCCGCGTTTCGGTGGTCGCGCAATTCGGATTGGCGTCGCCGGGCAGGATTTGCCGGGTGAGGGCACCGGTCGCGTCGCTGCAGAACGCCACGATGTCGGTCAGAACCGGACTGGTCAGATTCCAAACAGAGCCAATGTCAATGAATGCCGTGGGCCGCAGCCCGAGGCTCTTTAGCGTGGAATTGGTCGGCGCCTCCACTTCCAGCCGACCCATGTAATACGCCCGGCCACCGAGTGCGTCGCTGACTTGCGTTCCCTTGTCACTGAGCAAGCCGGTTGAATCATAGGGGACCCGCTCGATCCGTGGCCCGATGCCGCGAATGTCGAAGCCCCGCATCTGCGGTCCGAAAAAGCGGTCGGTGATGCGAACGGCGTCGCGGCCGATTCCCGGATTTTTGTTCAGGGGATGGATGTAGCCCCCCTCGGCATGCGCAGAGAAGACCCAACCGCCCCCGAAGCTGAAATATTTCGTCGCATCGGCGCGGGTCCGGATGAAACGAACATCCCCGCCAAGACCGGCGAAATCTTGAGTCAAGATCAGCCGCTGGCCGCGGGTCGGACGGATGCCGTCGGTATTGTCGAAGATGCCGGAATAGCCGAGCATCGACGTCAGCCGGTTGCCAATTTCGTCGCAAAGATATGCGCCTGCCTTCAGCGGGTCGCAGGCGGGCGTTAGTGGGCCGGTGCCATCGGGATCGGTGTAGAAGGTGCCCTTGTCGAGCGTGATGTTGTCGAGGACCAGCGAATAGCGTGTGCCAAAGCTGGTATATTCGGTAACCGGGAAGCCGAGCCTGAGGCCACCGCCCGTGCTGACCTGCTTGTAAGTCGTGTTCCGCTTGCTGTCGACGAAGTTGAAGCTGCTGTAATCGCGGCGGAAAAGTTCACCGCCGAACAGAATCTGCCGGTCAAACAGATAGGGCTCGACGAAGCCGGCCTGGATCGACTTGCTGTAGCGCGAATAGTTGATTCCGGCATTCAGCTCCTGGCCCTTGCCCATGAAGTTCCGCTGGGCGATCGAGAAATTGATGATGAACTTCTCAAGGCTCGAATAGCCGGCGGACAGTTGCAGTTCGCCGGTTGATTTTTCCTCAACGTCGGCGGTCAGGATAATCCGGTCTGGCCCGGATCCTTCTGACTGCTTGACCTCGAGCTTTTCCTGGAAGAAGCCGAGGCTCTGGATCCGATCCTGGCTACGCTTGACCTTCAGGGCGTTGAAGGCATCGCCTTCGTTGATGCGGAATTCCCGACGGATGACCTTGTCCCTGGTCACCGTATTGCCGCCGATGTCGATCCGCTCGACATAGACCCGTGGCGTTTCCGCCACCCGGAAAACGAGGTTCATCTCCCGCTTTTCGGAATTGCGTTGATAGCTCGGCGAAATATCGGCGAAAGCATAGCCAAGATTGCCCGCCACCTCGTTGAGCGCGCTGACGGTGTCTTCGACCTTTTTGGCGTCAAACCAGTCGCCCGGTCGGATCTTGATTTCCTGTTTGATCCGCTCGGCGTTTAGGTCGCGAAGCTCGCTCTCCGCATCGACGGTTCCGAACTTGTACCGCGGTCCTTCTTCGACAACATAAGTGATGACGAAATCGCGGCGGTCGGGGGTCAGCTCGGCAAGGGCCGAAACGACCCGGAAATCGGCATAGCCTTGCGTCAGATAATAAGCGCGCAGCTTCTGCTGGTCGGCCGCCAGCCGGTCCGGATCATAGCTGTCGTTCGATTTCAAAAAGCCCAGTATGCCGCCGGCCTGGCGCGTGAACATCTCCTTGCGCAGGCGCTCGTCGCTGTAGGCTTCATTGCCGATTATGTTGATGCTTCGAACCTTGGACTTGTCGCCCTCGTAAATCTCGAACACCAGGTCGACCCGATTCTGGTCCAGCTGGATGATTTTGGGTTCGACCTGGGCGGCGAACCGGCCCTGGCGCTTGTACAATTCGATGATCCGTTCAACGTCGGCGCGGACCTTGGAACGGGTGAAAATCTGCCTCGGCGCCAGTCGAATCTCCGGAAGGATCTTGTCGTCCTTGATCCGCTTGTTGCCGTCGAGCACGATGCGGTTGATGACCGGGTTTTCCCGAACCGTAAGGACAATATTGCCGGTGTCACCGCCTGTGATCACGACATCGGTGAACAATTCGGTGGCGTAGAGATCCTTCAGCGCCGTATCGAGCGTCTCGCTATTATATTCCTGTCCCGGAGTCAGGTTGGAATAAGACCGCACCGTCTCGGGCTCGAGCCGTTCGTTGCCGCGCACGGCGATCGATCGGATGGTGCCGGAAGCGGGTGCAGGCGCGGGCGCGGCCGCTTGAGGCGCCGGAGCTGGCTGCTGCGCGGTCGGTTGTTGCACCGGGGCTGTTGCAGCCGCCGCTGCAGCGGGATCCGACGCTTGCGCAACCAGCGGTGCCGACCAGCCGCCGAGGATCGTGCCGACCAGGAGAGCCGCGCTGCCACGCTTGCTGCACTTCATTGTTGAAACCACGCAATCCCGCCTTTTGTGAAAAACCACGGCCTTCTCGAGCGCCGCCAGTCGATGTGTTCGCCCTGCCCTATCAGCCCTAGCCAATCAAGCGTTCAAGCCGGTCCCAAAGACCGAACGAGCCCAAATCATTGAAGGTCGTGACGAGGAGCAGCGCGACAAGCAGTGCCAACCCTCCCCGGAACGCCCAGTCCTGCGCCGCGGCGCTGACCGGCCGCCGCCTAACCGCCTCGATCGAATAGAAAAGCAGGTGACCGCCATCAAGCATTGGGACTGGCAACAAGTTGATGAATCCGAGATTAATTGAAATGAGTGCAACCAGCTGAATGAACTGCAATGCGCCCAGCGATGCCTGTTGTCCGGCGACTTGCGCAATCTTCAACGGCCCGCCAAGCTCCTTGACCGAACGCCGCCCGCTGACGATCTGCCAGATGCCTTCCATCATCGAACGGGTCAAAGAGATTGTGTAGGAGGTCGCCGCCGGCAGCGCCTGGATGACGTCGAGGCGATCGTAATTCAGGGTCCCGCTCCAGATGCCGAGCCGCCCGATCCGGTATTTCTGACCGAACCGATCCTTCTCGTAACGGACGCCGATGCGAACCGGCAGCTGGATTGTTTGCCCGCCGCGGACGATCGTGGCGCCGACCGCTTCGTCGGGATGAAGCGTGACGATGTGGCTGACCTGCTCGAAGGTCTCGGTCTTCCGACCGGCAATGGCGAGGATTCGGTCCCCGGGCTGGATTCCTGCGGCCTGAGCGGCGCCGCCTGGTTCGAGCCTGTCGACCACATTGGCCGTCCGCGGCGCGCCGATCGTCATGAAGAAGACGGCGAAAATCAGGATCGCAAAGGCGAAGTTGGCCAGCGGGCCGGCCAGGACAACCAGGAAGCGCTGGTACACCGGCCGCAAATGGAAGCTTCGCTTTTGATCACTGGCGCTGAGCCTGGTCTGGTCCGCGGCGCTGCTGGCAGCGTCCTCGTCGCCGACGAAGCGGACAAAACCGCCCAGCGGCAACCAGCCGACCTTCCACAGGGTGCCGCGCTTGTCGGTCCAGCCGGCGATCTTCCGCCCGAATCCGATGGAAAAGGTTTCGGCGCCGATCCCGAACCAGCGGGCCACCCAATAGTGACCGAGCTCGTGAATGATGATGAGCGGACCGATCGCGCATAAAAAGGCGACGATCATGAACCAGGCGGGCGGTTGGGCAAGCATCAGCTGCAGCCTTCCTTGATCTGTAGATCGACCTTGCGCCTTGTGGCCTGGTCGATGGCAATGACGTCTGCGACGGTGCCGGGTTGCCCGACGGGCGCGTTGCCGACCGCGTCTTCGACCAGGCCGGCGATGTCCGTGAAGCGGATTTGTCCGGCCAGGAAAGCCGCGACGGCAACTTCATTGGCAGCGTTCAGCACCGCCGGCGCAGCCCCACCCCGTGCAAGCGTTTCGCGCACCAGCCGCAGTGCCGGAAAGCGTTGCTCGTCGGGTCTTTCGAAGTCGAACCGGCCGATCCGGGCCAGGTCCAGCGGCTCGGCGGCGCTGGCCATCCGATCCGGCCAGGCCAGCGCGTAGGAAATCGGGATTCGCATGTCCGGCGACCCTAACTGCGCAAGCATCGAGCCGTCGATAAATTCGACCAGCGAATGGATGACCGATTGCGGGTGGATAAGGATGTCGATGCGATCAGCATCAACGCCGAACAGCCAATGAGCCTCGATCAGTTCGAGCCCCTTGTTCATCAAGGTGGCCGAATCGACCGAGATTTTCGCGCCCATCGACCAGTTGGGATGGGCGACTGCCTGCGCCGGGGTCGCTCGGCGCATGTCATTGGTCGATGCGGTCCGGAACGGACCGCCGCTGGCGGTCAGGACCAACCTTGCGATATCGTCTTTGCGGTTGCCGGCAAGGCACTGGAATATCGCATTATGTTCGCTGTCGACCGGCAGCAGGGTCGCGCCGTGGCGCCGCGCCGAATCGATCATCAACGCTCCGGCGGTGACGAGCGCCTCCTTGTTGGCCAGCCCGACGGTTTTGCCTGCCTCCACCGCGGCCATCACCGGCCGCAGCCCGGCGCAGCCGACGATCGCAGCCATGACGAAGTCGGCGTCGCCGGCCGCGGCCTCCAGGAGGGCGTCCTGCCCGGCCATTGTCCGGCATCCGCTGCCGGCCAGCCGCTGCTCAAGCTCGGCCAGCCGGCTTTCGTCGGAAATGACAGCCAGCTGGGCCCGGGTCCGCCGCGCCGAGTCCGCCAGCGCCGCGACATTGGTGAAGGCTGTTACCGCCTCGACCTCAAACTGGTCCGGCGAGCGTTCGATGAGGTCGAGCGTGGACGTCCCGATCGATCCGGTTGCGCCCAGGATGGAGATTTTGCGGGTCAAATCACGCCCACGATCTGGGCGGTGGCGGTCAGGATGGCGACCGGGATCAGTCCATCCAGCCGGTCGAAGATGCCGCCATGGCCCGGCAGCCAGTTGCCCGAATCCTTCAACCCGGCGCGCCGCTTCATCCAGCTTTCGAACAGATCGCCCACTTGCGCCATTCCGGCGAGGATCGGCGACAGGAGATACAGTGCGGGATCGAGGTCGAGCAGCAGGACCCAGCCGCCGGCGATCAGGATCGCGGCGCCGATGCCGCCATAAAGCCCTGCCCAGGTCTTGTTGGGGCTGATCGCCGGGGCGAGCTTCCGGCGGCCATAAGCGCGGCCGACGAAATAGCCGCCGATGTCGGTCGCCCAAGTCACCAGGAAAATCCAGATTACCACCGCGAGGCCATTGTCGGCCCGGTCGCGCACCCACAGCAGCGCCAATGCGGCAAGCAGGGCATAGGCAAACCCGGCGGCGCTCCAGCCGAATCCCCAGCCCCTCGTTATCCGCATCCACTCGTAGAAGATCGCGGTCGACGCCGCGGCGGCAAGCACCGCGAAATACATGCCGCCGACATAGGCTGCCATCAGCGCCAGAACGATGAGCGCCAGGCCGGTCAGCGATCGGACGGCAAGATTGCTCATCGGCCGCCGAACCGCCGCTGCCGGCGCCCGAATTCGCCGAGCGCGCCGGCAAAGGCAGCTTCGTCGAAATCCGGCCATAGCGTCGGGATGAACAGCAGTTCCGCGTAGGCCGCTTGCCACAGGAGGAAATTCGACAGGCGTACTTCCCCCGACGTTCGGATCAACAGGTCCAAAGGCGGCAGTCCATGCGTATCCAGTTCCTGCTCCAGGGCGGCTTCGTCGATGGCCTCCGCCGCCATGTCACCATCCGCCACTCGCTGAGCCAGGGCCCGAGCAGCCTCTACCAGTTCCAGTCGTGCCCCATAATTGAGCGCAACCACGAGGGTCAGGCGGTCATTGCTGTTTGTCTGGGCAACCGCGCGTTCCAGCCTTTCGACCAGTTCGGGCCCAAAGGCCGCGTAATCGCCGATGAGGCGCAGCCTGACCCCTTCCTCCGACAGCGTCGCCAATTCCTTTTCAAGATAGAATCGCAAAAGGCCAGTGAGGTCCGACACCTCTTCTTCGGACCGCCGCCAGTTTTCAGATGAAAATGCATAGAGAGTAACAACTTCTACGCCATATTTGACAGCGGCCTTCAACGTGCTCCGAACCGCTTCGGCGCCGGCGCGGTGACCGGCGACGCGCGGCAGGCCGCGTTTCTGCGCCCAGCGGCCATTGCCGTCCATGATGATCGCAACGTGGCGAGGGACTGTCCCGCCGCCGGCGAGCATCTGGCCCCCCTCCGCTGCGGCGGCCGGGGATTTGCTCACTTGCCGAGGATTTCCTTTTCCTTGGCGTCGGCGAGGACGTCGATTTCCTTGATCGTGTCGTCGGTCATCTTCTGCACGTCATGCTCGAGCCGCTTGCGTTCGTCCTCGCTGATCTCGTGCTTCTTTTCATCGGTCTTGAGATGATCCATCGCGTCGCGCCGGACGTTGCGGACGGCGATTTTCGCTTTTTCCGCATATTGGCCGACCAGCTTGGCCAGTTCCTTGCGCCGCTCTTCGGTGAGTTCCGGGATCGGCAGCCGGATCAACTGCCCGTCAGTGATCGGGTTAAGGCCAAGCCCGGCGGAACGGATGGCCTTTTCCACCGGCTGAACGTTGGACCGGTCCCACACCTGTACCGACAGCAAGCGGGCTTCCGGCGTCGACACGGTCGCCACCTGGTTCAGCGGCATGCTGGCCCCATAGACATCAACATGCACGGGGTCGAGCAGGGCCGTGGAGGCCCGGCCGGTGCGAAGGCCGCCAAGGTCGTGCCTCAAAGCTTCGACGGCGCCGTGCATTCGGCGGTTGATATCCGATTTGTCGATGCTGGTGGTCATTGATTACTCCTCGGACTGGACGATCGTCGCGGTTCCGGCGCCGGCCAGGACTTCCGCGAGATTCCCTGGCTGGCGCACGTTGAACACGACGATCGGGATGTCATTGTCCCGGCACAGGGCGATCGCTGCGGCGTCCATTACCTTCAGGTTGTCGCGAAGTACGCGATCGAACGTGACCGAGTCATAGCGGGTCGCGGCTGCATCCTTCTTCGGGTCGGCGGTGTAGATGCCGTCGACGCTGGTGCCCTTCAACAAGGCGTCGCAGCCCATTTCAGCGGCGCGCAGGGCAGCGGCGGTGTCGGTCGTGAAATAGGGATTGCCGGTTCCGGCCGCGAACAAGACGATCCGGCCTTTTTCCATGTGCCGCAAGGCGCGCCGTCGAATGTACGGTTCGCACACGCTCGACATCGGGATGGCGGACTGGACGCGAGTATCGATGCCTTGCTTCTCCAGCGCGTTCTGCAGGGCGAGCGCATTCATCACGGTGGCCAGCATGCCCATATAGTCAGCAGTGGCGCGGTCGAAGCCCTTGGCGGCGGCTGCCATGCCCCTGAAGATGTTGCCGCCGCCTACGACCAGGCACAGCTCATGCCCTTGGGCCTTGGCGGCGGCCACTTCACCGGCGAGGCCGGCCGCCGCTTCGGGATCGATGCCGAATGGACCCGAGCCCATCAGCGCTTCGCCGGAAAGTTTCAGCAGGATCCTGTTGAAGCGCGGGCGGATCATGTGGTCGATTTGTCCAATCTAGCGCCTATTACGAAAAAGGGCGGACACGCTTTAGCGCGCCCGCCCCATTTTCCAACTGCCTTGCTGATCAGGCGACCGGCTCGGGCCGGGTTCCCGCGGCGGCGGCGACTTCCGCGGCGAAGTCGCTTTCCTTCTTCTCGATGCCCTCGCCGATCTGGAACCGGATGAATCCGGCCAGGCTGATCGGCGAGCCGGCCTCCTTCCCGGCGGCGGAAACGACATCGGCGACCGGAGTCTTGTTGTCCATCACGAACAGCTGCGAGAGCAGGGCATTGTCCTTGCGGAACTTATTGATCCCACCTTCCACCATCTTCTCGACGATGTTGTCCGGCTTGCCACTTTCCCTGGCCTTTTCCAGGGCGATGGCGCGCTCGCGTTCGATCAGCGCGGGGTCAAGCCCATCGCCGTCCAGCGCGAGCGGGTTCGCCGCCGCGATGTGCATCGCCAGCTGTTTGCCGAGCGATTGCAAAGCATCGGCCGCCGCCGCGCTTTCCAGCGCAACCAGCACGCCAATCTTCCCCAGGCCAGGGGCAACGGCATTGTGGACGTAGGACACGACAGCACCCTGATCGACTGAAATGACCGCCGTGCGGCGCAACGACTGGTTTTCGCCAATCGTGGCGATGTTGTCGGTCAGCTTTTCCTCGACGGTGCCGCCGCCCGGATAAGCGGACGCCTTCAGGGCCTCCACGTCGCCACCCGTCCGCAGGGCAAGCGCCGCGACGTTGCGGACAAAGTCCTGGAACTGCTCATTCTTGGCGACGAAATCGGTCTCCGAATTGACCTCGGCGACGGCGCCGCGAGTGCCCTCGACGGCGACTCCGACCAGGCCTTCGGCAGCCGTCCTGCCGGCCTTCTTGGCGGCGGCCGAGAGACCCTTGGCGCGCAGCCAGTCGATGGCGGCTTCCAGATCGCCATTGGTTTCGGCGAGCGCCTTCTTGCAGTCCATCATGCCGGCGCCGGTGCGCTCACGGAGCTCTTTGACGGCCGCAGCCGTGATCTCAGCCATATTGCATTTCCTTCAGCGCCCCGGCGAAGGCCGGGGTCCAGTCCAATCCGAAAACGGCGCAAAGCGCCGCCTGGGCCCCGGCTTTCGCCGGGGAACCGTCCAATTATCAGGCTTCCAGCGCGACTTCCGCCGGTGGCTCGGCCATTGCGCCGATATCCTGGCCCTTCGACACCGCTTC
>DASSPS010000085.1:0-8177 GCA_035699505.1 Sphingomicrobium sp.
CGGGTTCTCGGACTCGAGGAAGAGCAGCTGGGCGGTGATCAGCGAGGCCATATGGTCCTCGATCGCGCCGGTGATGAAGATGATCCGCTCCCTCAGCAGCCGCGAGTAGATGTCGAAGCTGCGCTCGCCGCGGTTCGACTGCTCGATAACGATCGGAACGAGCTGCGACGCGATATCCTGATGGTCCATGAGGAAGTGAAATCCCTTTGATGATTGCCCGGCCGCCTACATCGGCGCGAACGGCATTGCGTTCAAGCGGGTAGGCAAAAGGAAGCGGGCGACTGGTCGATCCAGCCGCCCGCCCATGGTTACGAGAGGATTGCGAACGTTACATCTTGAGCGACAGCCGGGCGTAATAGTAACGGCCCGGAACGTCGTGCGCCATCTGCGAGAAGTTGTTCGATTCGCAGCTGACGCATCCCGGAGTCTTGACGTTGAACAGATTGTTCACGCCGACCGCGAAGCCAAGCCGGTCGTTCCACCAGGTCGGCGAGTAGCGGCCCTGAAGGTCGATATAAACCACCGATTCCATTAGCTGGCCGCCGACTTCCTTAAGGGTCGAAACATATCGGGTCGTCATGGTGGCGCCGACCAGGTCGCGTTCCCAGTCCATGATGAACACCGACTTATGCTTCGGGAAAGCCTGGGCTGGAGCCCCAACCTGCGTGCCTTCGCGACTGAGCAGCTGCGGACCCGTCGGGCCCGGGACGATCACGTCGAATTTGCGAAGGAACGTATTATTCCAGGTGAAGGCGACTGTGCCGATGGTCGTTTCCGGAGTTGTATAGGCCAGGTTGACGTCAATCGCCTTGGTATTGATCGCGGCGATATTCTGCAAAAGCCCCTCGACCTCGATCAACTCGCCATTGACCCGGGTGACCAGGGCGCAGGTTGCCGGGTCGGCGGTCAGCAGACAGTTGAGGACGGTCGTCGCCCTCGGGACTGCCTGGATCGCGCCTTCCACCTTGACCTTGTACCAATTGGCCTCGATCGAGAATCGCGGCAGCCAGGACGGGCTGTAGACGCCGCCAACGACCCAGCTTTCCGACGTTTCGGGCAGAAGATTTTGATTGCCGCCGGTGTTCACGGAAATCTGGGCGTTGGCCTGCTGATAGCTGCCGTTGGCGGGGACGCCCGCGGCGATGCAGGCGGTGCGGACCGCAGCATCGTTGGAGAAGCGCCTGGGCGCCGCGTTGTTCGTGTGCGACGAGCAAGGATCGTCAAGGTTTTCGTCGAAGCGAGACTGAGTGCCGAAGAGCTCGCCGATCGACGGCGCCCGGAAGCCTTCGGCCCAGGACCCGCGAAGACGCAGATCCTGGAACGGCTTCCAATTGACTCCGGCCTTGAAGTTGGTCGTCGAGCCCGACGTCGAATAGTCCGAGAAGCGGACGGCGCCGTTGAGTTCGAGAAGTTCGACCAGCGTCACGCCCGAAAGCAATGGCGCGTTCAACTCGGCATAGGCCTCCTTGACGTTGTAGCTGCCCCGGGTGGGCTGCGCCGGAATGTCGGAACTGAAGCCGGCCGCGACGACGGGGTCGGGATCAAACCGTCCCTTGAGCTTGCGATATTCAAGGCCCATTGCCACGCCGAGCGGGCCGCCAGGCAAGTCGAACAGGCTCCCCGACAGGTTGGCGGTGGTGTCGAATTGCGATTGCTCGCTGCTGTCATTCTGAACGAACGTGACGAAGTCGATCATTGCCGGCGTGATCGAGCCCGCGCCGCCGAACAGGTTGAACGGTACGCAAGGCGCAGTGCATCCCGCGATTGGGCCAAGAGCCTGGCGAAGCCTGCTGCTGTCGATGTTGCCAAGCATGGTCTGCCGGGCCTTGTTGCGGCCGTAGGACGCATTGATGTCCCAGTACCATTCGCGGCCCATCATGTCGAAACGCCCGTCGACCGTGCCCACCGAGTAGATCGTGTCGACCGTCTGGCTGAACCGGCGGGGTCCGCCTTCGATGAAGCGGCGGAAGATGGCGTTGACGTTGTTGTTGGCGCCGCCAAGATCGACCCCGAACGGATTGAACGGGTTGGTCGCGCTGACCACGATGGCGCTGAGGACCGGCGTCAGACCGGACGTCGGCCCGATACCGAAGGGCAGCGGCGCCGCTTGGTTCTTCGACTTCCGCTCGTTCCACAACATCTTGGCTGAAAAATTGATGGCGTCGGTCATTTCGTAGCGGAGGTTGCCGAACAGGCCGTACCGCTCGAGCGGAATCTGCAGATAGTTGAACGGCCCGAAATTGAACCGGTCTGCAGGGCTGGAAAAGGCCCGGAAATCCGCCGGTAGCGTGGCTCTATTGAGGACCGGCGCAATCAGCGTGGCATCGCCATTGACAAAGGCCGTGCCGGTGTACCGTCCGTTCGGAGTGAAGCTTGAACAGGAAGCGATGCAGGAAGTGAAATAGGGCTCGGGAAACGCCGACAAGGCCCGGTCGGCCGTCGACACCGGGTCCTGCTTCACATAATTGCCGCCGACCACGATCTTGAGCGGGCCGTCGCCGCCATTGCCCCAGCTCAGCTGGTAATTTTGCGACCAGCCATCATTTTCCTCAAGGTAGCCGCCGGCCTGGGCGCTGGCGATGAAGCCGGCCTGGCGTTGCTTGGTGATGATGTTGATGACCCCGGCGATCGCGTCGGACCCGTAGATGGCCGACGCGCCGTCCTGGAGCACCTCGATTCGCTCGATGGCGCTTTCGGGGATCGAATTGAGGTCGGTCGAGCCGGGCACGCCGGAAGCCGATGCGCCGTTCACGAAGCGAAGGCCATCGACCAGGACGAGCGTCCGGCGCGACCCGAGATAGCGCAGGTCGATCTCGGCCGAGCCGGCGCCGACGCCGCCGCCGTCCGGCGGGTTGCCGAGGTTGCCCGAGTTGTTGAATTTGCTGTTGAGGCCGCCGCCCGAGCTTGGCAGCCGCTGCAGGACATCGTTGATCGAGTTCAGGCCGGTCTTGGCGATGTCGTCATTGTCGACGAAGGTGACCGGCGCTTCCAGCGACAAGGGATCCCGCCGGATGCGCGAGCCGGTGATGACGATTTCGCCATCCGAACTTTCGCCGACGGCGGCCGGCGTTTCGGCAACATCTGCGGGCGGCAACGTGCTTTGCGCCATCGCCGGCGCGGACTGAAGCATGAACGCAAGCGCCAGTGACGCGCTGCTGACTCGGAATGCAGATTTTTGGATGCCCATCGTCTTCCCCTTGTTGACCCGGTCGGTAGAAATCGGGGATTTACCGAATTGTTACGGTTGCGGCACGGCGTAAACGGCGGTTAACCGACGTTAAGGAGCGCCGTGTGACATTTCAGTTACAGAAAGCTCAGCCAACGGGCCGGGGACGGCGAGATAGGCCAGCCGCCGCATTTCCCGCCGGCCGCGAGTGACGGTGTCGAGGATCAGACCGGCGAAGAAGCACAGCACGGCGATAATGACGAGGCCCGTGGCCAGAATCGCGGTCGGGAAGCGCGGCACCAGGCCGGTATCGAGGTAGGTGATCACCAGCGGGATCGACAGGATCACGGCGGCGAGGAGGAGCAGCGCGCCGATGCTGCCGAAGAACAGGACCGGCCGTTCGATCCGATAGAGGGTGGCGATGGTCTTCAGGATGCGCCAGCCGTCGCGGAAGGTCGACAGCTTCGACACCGACCCTTCCGGCCGGGCGCCATAGGCGGTCTCAACCTCGCCCACCGGCATTCGAAGTTCAAGCGCGTGGACGCTCATCTCCGTCTCGATCTCAAAGCCCGACGACAGGACCGGGAAGCTCTTCACAAAGCGGCGCGAAAAGATCCGGTAGCCGGAGAAAATGTCGGAGAAGCTGCGGCCGAACAGGCCGGACAAAAGGCCGGTGAACAGCCGGTTGCCCAGCACATGGCCGCCCCGATAGGCGTCTTTCGCGTCATGCCGGCGGGTGCCGACGACCATGTCGAGCTCCTCGGCGAGAAGGAGGTCGACCATCGCCGGCGCCGACTTGGGATCATAGGTCAGGTCGCCGTCGGCCATGACGTAGATGTCGGCCTCGATGTCGGCGAACATGCGCCGCACGACATGGCCCTTGCCCTGCTGCTTCTCGGTGCGGACGACGGCGCCGGACGCAGCCGCCGCCTCGCGAGTCCGGTCGCGGCTGTTGTTGTCATAAACGAAGATGGCCGCGCCCGGCAGCGCCGCCTTGAAGCCGGCAATGGTCGCCGCGATCGCCGCTTCCTCGTTATAGCAGGGAAGCAGGACGGCGATGCGCGGTTGAGCGGACTTAGCCATATTCCCCCATCGTCATCCCGGCGAAAGCGCGGACGAAGTGCTGATGTCTATAGCTAGGTTCCCGCTCTCGCGGGAATGACGAATTATTTCTTCTTTGCCGGAGGCTTCTTCGCCGCAGCTTTTTTCACCGGGACCTTCTTGGCTTCCGCCTTCGCTTCCGCCTTGGCCGCGGGCCTGGTCGCCGGCTTGCCCGGCGGGCCGTCCTTCAGCGGCTTGGCGGGCTTGGGCTTGGCCGATTGCTTCTCGACCGCACCCTTGGCGGGCTTCTCCGGCTCGGCTGTTCCCTTGGCCGGCCTGGCGGGCCTGGCGGCCGCCTTCTTGCTCTTCGCGCCCTTCGCCGGAGCAGCATGATCGTGGCCGCAGCCCGGACCATGCACATGCCCCTCTTCGCTCTCCAGGTCCGCTTCGAGCTGGGCACGGGTCGCCGTCCGCTCGGTGATTTCCGCGGTCGAGAACAGGAAGTCGACGACCTTGTCCTCATACAGCGGCGCGCGCAACTGGGCGGCGGCCATAGGGTTCTGCTGAATGATCTCCAGAAAGCGCTCCCGCTCCTTGCCCTGATATTGCGAGGCGGCCTGGCCGATCAGCCGGCTCATTTCCTGCTGGCTGACCTCAATGCCGTTGGCCGATCCGATTTCCGACAGCAACAGGCCGAGGCGGACCCGCCGCTCGGCGATCTTGCGATATTCGGCCGCATCCTTGTCGATCTCGGCCAGCGCCGCCTTGGGATCGGCTTCATGGCTGGCCTCGTGGCGCAGCTGGCCCATGATATTGTTATATTCCGCTTCGAGCATTGACGGCGGAACAGGAAAATCGTGGCGCTCGGCCAGGATGTCGAGCAGCTGGCGCTTCATGTGAGTGCGGATCAGGCCGTCGAGCTCGTCCTGTTGCTGGTTGCGGAGCAGATCCTTGAGCTGGTCCAGGTCCTTGAGGCCGAGAGTTTTGGCGAATGAATCGTCCGCCTTGGCCGCCTTGCCAATCTGCACCGACGTCACCTTGACCGCGAAAGTAGCCGCTTTGCCCTTGACCCGTTCAGACGGATAATCGTCGGGGAACGTGACCTTGACGTCGCGCTGCTCACCGGCCCTGGCGCCGACCAGGCCGTCCTCGAAGCCCGGGATCAGCTGACCGGAGCCGAGCTCCACCGCCATGCCCTCGCCCGATCCGCCGTCGAAGGCTTCGCCATCGATCGTGCCGACAAAGTCCATGACGACCCGGTCGCCGCTGGCGGCCTTGTGATTCTTGGGCGCGTCGTCCCAGCTCTTGTTGGCGCCAGCCAGGCGCCCGAGCTGCTCGTCGACCGCCTCCTCGTCCGCCTCGACCGTCAGCCGCTCGATCTTCAGGCCGGCGACATTGGGCTTGGGGACGTCCGGCAGCGCCTCAACGCTGACCGTGACCTCGGCATCCTTGCCATGCTCATAGCTGTCGTCGAGCTTGACCTCGGGCTGGGCCGCAGGGCGCACTTTCTCTTCGGTCAGCAGTTGCTGGACGCCTTCCTGGACAGCGGTGTTGAGCGCCTCGGCCTGCAACTGGTCGCCATGCATCTTCTTGATCAGGTTGGGCGGAACCTTGCCGGGACGGAAACCGGGCATGCGGACCTGCGGTGCGATTCGGCGGACCTCTTTCTCGACCAGCGCCTCGATTTCCCTGGCGCCGATGATGAGCTTGTAGGCCCGCTTCAGGCCTTCGTTCTCCGTCTGGACGGTTTTCATTGCGGTCAGTTTCCTAATCTATCGGTCAGGCGTTCTTCTTGCTCATGCATCCCCGGGATGCACTGCGCGTGAAAATGGTGCGCGCGGAGGGACTCGAACCCCCACATCTTTCGACAACAGGACCTAAACCTGCCGCGTCTACCAATTCCGCCACGCGCGCGGGACGCCCGAAGGTGCGGCGGCCTATAGCAAGGATGGGCCAAGGGGCAAGCCACGGCTGGCAAACGGGGATGCCGGGCAGCAACCGCGGCGAAGCCGGCGCGTTCAACCCGGTGATAGGAGAGTATCCGTGCAAGACCAGGATCCTGCCCGCCCGGGCCAGTTGCCGCCATTCCCGGATAATCCCGGCGAACCGTCGACCCCGGAAACGCCGCCGCCGGCCACGCCCCAGCCGCCGCAGCCCGGCCAGCCGACGCCCGCACCGCCGGAGCTCAATCCGCCTGGCCCAGACATCGACACGCCGGCGCCGGCCCAGCCGAGCATCGAGCCACCGACAACGCCAATCTCGCCAGTGGGCTAGCGTTTCCTTCGAGCGGAGTTGGCGATCGCCTCGAAATCGTTGATCGCATTGGCATAATAATGGGATCGCGCGGCGTCGTACATGATCAGATAGAGCCGCCCGTCGATCACCGCGCCGACCGCCCGGCCCTTGCGCCACAACTCGTCGGTATCGAGATGCTCATAGTCGAACTGGAAGCCCGGCGCGCCCATGAAGGTCCGCGGGGCAAGGCCCAGGGTCCTGAAGTCGACGGCGCCGCCGCGCACCCGCCAGGCGCTTTCCAGCATCGAGGCGATTTCCGGCGCAGTCATGTCCTCGCGGAACTTCGGCACCTGCCGCTCGTCCCGCTTGCTCTGCGTGACCAGGTAGCGACCGCTCGGCATCCCGGACACGAAGGTGATGCCGTCGAGCAGAGGGCCGTTCAGGGTCCAGTCCTCGACCCAGCGGACATAATCGAACAGGAAGCGGCGCGCCTCGTTCCACGGGCGAGGGGGCGTGACGATCATCGATCCCTCGCCGACGGAAGTTTCCTTGACCTTGATAAGCCGGTAGTATTGGCCGATCCCCTCGCCGCCGAGCGACGAGCAGGCGGTCAGGCTGAGCGCCAGAGCGCCGATAAGCAGCTTGGCCTTCATGTCAGCTCCCCGAAACCATTTGACGGATGAATGGCGCGTCAGGCGCCGTCGGCTTCATACGCAGATATTGGGCGAGCGCCGATTTGCCCTCGGCCTGACGGCCGGTCTTGATCAGGCTGAGGCCGTGCCAACGCCATGCTTCGGGCGGCGCGTCGGCAAACTGGGTCGCGACCGCATAGCCCTGCGCGGCGCGGGCATCGTCGCCGGCGCGGTTGCGAAGCCGCCACACCTCCGCCTCGTAATAACGCAGCAGCCCATTCCAGCCGTCCTGCGCAAGGGTCTCGATGAGATATTGGCTGGCGCCGGGATCGTTGAGCCGGACCTGATCGTCGAGCAGGGTCGGACGGATCGCCCCAATGGCCCGCAAATAACGGTCGCGGCCGTGGTCATAGACCCGCCCCGGAACCGTGACTTCTGCGGCCGAAAGTTTGAGATCGGCCATCCGGCTTTCCGGCGCCGGGTGGGTCGCGAACAGGTCATAGCCGCGGTCGCGCCGCTTGCGGCGATAGCGCGCGCTGGCATCCTGCTCACCGATCAATTGCCGCCAGGTATTGGCCATCTCGATGGCCGGATAGCCCTGCTCGGCGAGAAGACGGGCGCCCAAGGCATCGGCCTCGGCCTCCATCTGCCGGTTGTAACGGAACAGGGTCAGGAGCGTGCCGAGCTGGGCAAGCTGGGCGATGTCGCCGGTGTAAACGCCCGCCGCTCCACCGGCGACACCGAGCGCCATCGAGCCGATCGCGAAAATGTCGGTCTTTCGCTTGGTGTCGCGCCAGCTGCGGATCATGTGCCGGCGCAGGAAGTGGCCCGATTCATGGGCGATGACCCCGGCCAGCTGGGCCTCGTTGCGCATGCGCAGGAGCAGTCCGGAAAAGATGACCGTGAAGCCGCTCGGAAACATGACCGCGTTGAAATCGGGGACCCGCGCCAGGTAGATGCGCATGTCCTGCGCGGCCGGCCCGCCGACCTTGCCGATGAGATTCTTCAGGTAGAGATTCAAGTCCGGATCGCGGATCAGCAAGGTCGAGCCGGAGATTTCCTCCTCGACCCGGTCCATCTGTTGCCACAAGCCGATTTCGTCG
>DASSPS010000086.1:0-4011 GCA_035699505.1 Sphingomicrobium sp.
CGAAATCGTAGGACCCGCTCACGTCGACGAAGTCGGTCGCGGGAAACGTCTTAACCTTCGCTCGGTTCAGGTCGCTTAGAAACGTGCCGATTGCCGAGGCCCGGTCGCACATCGTGACCGCGAGGTCGGGGCGTCGGCGAAGCAGCCGCTCGACCAGCGCTCCGTCACCGCCTCCTATGTCGAGAACCTTCGCCCCATTCGGCAGTTCGCGGTCGAGAACATCGACGATTCTATCGAGGTTTACGAACAATCGGCGATAGGCGTTGGCGGCCGTCTCGAAATGACGTCCGAGGATTCGCCGCGCGAGCTGACCTGGCGGCAACATTGCAGCTACGCTTTCTCCGCTGGCCGACAGTCTGCCTTGGTATCTGGCGTCGACACGACGGCCGGCGCGAGCGTCAGCCGCGGCAGTATGGCCCAGCGCGCTGCGGCGAAGTTCCAGGCGAACATCGCGACGGTGGCGATGGGAGTGGCGACCGCGACACTGAAACCGAGCCCTGAGCACAGCAGGATCATCATTCCGGCCGCGACGGGATAGGCCGCCGCCACCCCCGCCGTGAAGCGCATGAGCCCTTTGAAGCTGAGTCGCTCGGCGAAGGTGAACCGGCTGTGCATCACATAGCCGTTCGCCGTCACGACGAGGAACGCGATCGTCGTACCAAGCATGTAATGACCGCCCAGGGCGTCGACCGCCAGCATGACCGCATAGTTCGCAACGGCGCACACCAGTCCGACCAGAAAGTAACGCCACCCTCTCTCGACGAGCAGACGCCGGCCGGCGGGCACCGGCCCGTACCGCCGCACCGGCCGCTGGCCGATCGGGGCAGGACGCGGCAATGGCATCATAACGCTCCCGCCAGCTTCGCGCGAAGCCGTGACAGGGCGCGCTCGCGCAACCGGGAGTCGCGCAAATAGCGCCGGATCCCGAGCGGCCCGAGCGACAGCACGCTTCCCGCGGCGCGAGCCAGGCCCGCCAAGCTGCCGGCCGACGCGACGGCCAGCGACACGTTGATGTCGATCGATGCCCGAGCGGCCGATTCAACCCGGCGGCGGCTGCTCGGCGGAAGCCGATGCAGATGCCTTTCCAGGACTGTTTGCATTTGCGACCGGAATTCGCCCGCGTCGCGGGATCCGGTGACGGTCAGGGAGCTGCCGTGAATACGAAAAGCAGTCGTGATTTCGTCGTGATAGACGACAGGCCCGGCGCTGGCGAGCTTCACCCAGATGTCCCAGTCCGGCGTATACCAGAGCGCCTCGTCCATACCTCCGCAGGCCAGCCACGCACTGCGGCGGAATATCGGGGCGGGCACGGAAACGAAATTTTGAACCAGCAGCCGCTTGAGCAGAAATTCGGTCCCGAGAACCTCGTCCGGCGGCAGCGGGCAGGTCCAGCGGCCCATTCGCCGGCCGTTGCGGTCGACAATGATCGTCGGGGCGAGGTGAAGCGCGGCTTCCGGGGCGGCCTTCAGCCAGCGCCGAACGGCATTCACGCGCCCAGGCAGCCAGAGATCGTCCTGGTGGAGGATGCAGACATGGTCGGCTGCGGCCAGCTCCACACCCAAATTAGACTTGGCTTGCCAGCGAGCGAGATCGCGGCGCCGGAGCAGCCTCACCGGCAGCCGACCTGCATATCGCTCGATAATGTCCGCAGTGGCGCTTGTCGGACTGCTGTCTATGGCGATAATTTCAATGCCGTCGGTTGGCTCGGCTGCAAGCGAGTCCAGTGTTCTGCCGATCCATTCCGCTCCTTCGTGCACCGGCATGACGACCGACAGGAATGGCCGGGCGGTCGCGCAACCGCCTTCCCGCTCACCGGGCCTGGCGGTCCGGCACGCACGCGCGGGATCAGAACGCGCGGTGGTCATCGACGCTGTCAAGCAGCAGCTTCAGGACGAATCCCGACAAGACCATGACGACGCCGGACACGCAGGCGGTGGTGATCACGAAGGCCAGGTGCACCGAGCGCTCCATCGGGCCGCCGACGAACAGCCATTCAAAGGCGAGAAGGGCCTCGCCGATAAGTCCCGCGGCCGTCAGCAGGCCGCCAGTCCCGACCAGCCATTCCAGCGGCCGGCCGCGTTTCAGCCAACGCACGACGCGCGATTTTTCAGCCGGCTGATAGATGGCGATCGCCACCTTCGCCAGCATGCCCAGGAGAATGGCCGACAGGCCGACCAGGGTGGCCATCGCAGAGAATGCCACGAAGTGAATGCCGAAATATTGCCCGCCCACCGTGACCGGCCCGCGGGCGAGGACTGCGAGGCCGAAGGCGCCGGTCGCGAGCAACATCAGGCCCGGGAACAGATACAGCGTGTCGGGCGCATGGGCGATGATCAGCCGCAGATGGCGCCACCCGTCGCGGAACGAGCGCAGATGCGGCGGCCGGTCGCGTTGGTCGGGATAGAGCTTGATCGGCACTTCCCGGATGGTCAGGCCCGCGCGGTGGGCGTTGATGACCATCTCGGACGCGAACTCCATGCCGGGGGAGCGGGCCCCCATGCGCTTGAAGGCGTCCGCGGTAAAACCCCGCATCCCGCAGTGGAAATCGCGGACCGGGGAATGGTGGAGCCAGCGGGCGGCGGCCGATAGCACGGGGTTGCCGAGGTAGCGGTGCAGCCGGGGCATGGCCCCCGGCTCGATCCCGCCGGCGAAGCGATTGCCGATCACGAAGTCGGCCCCATCCTCGAGAAGGTCGAGGAACCCGTCGAGCTGGCTCCAGTCATAGGAATCGTCGGCGTCCGCCATGATCAGATACTTGCCCTTCGCGGCCGCCGCCGCGGCGCTGACCGCGGCGCCGTATCCCCGGACGGGCTGGTCGACGACGCGCGCGCCGAAGGCCTGGGCAATCTCGACCGACCGGTCGGTCGACCCATTGTCTCCGACCACGACCTCGCCCTTGATCCCCCGTTTGGCGAACGCGCCGAGGGCCTTGGAAACGCAGATGCCGATTGTCCGCTCTTCGTTCAGGCAAGGGATGATCGCCGACACGTCCGGGACCTCGGCCTCGCCCGGGCCTTGGCCGTGCCCATCCACAGCAAGTCTTTCAAAAGGTGACATGTCCCCCTCGGCGCGTCACTGCCTCTCGTGCATTGCCGTCCTTTTCGTGCACCGCGGTCATGGTGTAGCCAATCGGCGGCGGTGGCAAGGCTCCCCCCGGGGCCGCTCCAATTGGGGACAATTGCGGTGTCGGGCCGGCCCCTTTGCCGGTACGATGCATTGGCAGCAGGCCGGAAAATATTTGGCAGCTGGACCGACTGGCGGAGAGGGTGGGATTCGAACCCACGGTACGGTTGCCCATACGCCGCATTTCGAGTGCGGTGCTTTCGACCACTCAGCCACCTCTCCGCGGGTCTTCGGTGCTGGCCGGCTCCATGCCGGCGGTCGGTCGGAGGCGCGCTCTAGCAGCGGCTCCTGGGCTTGCCTAGCCCGGGAACCTTAGGCCCGCGATCCTTGCGCTGAGCTGAAGCGTCCCTAGATTGCAGCCATGTCCCCGACCGATCGTTTCAGGCCAATGGCCGCCGACCACAAGATGCCGCTGGCGCGCTTCGCGATCGGCGAGGTCGTGCGCCACCGGCTGCTCGACTTCCGCGGAGTGATCTTCGACGTCGACCCCCAGTTCGCCAACAGCCAGGAGTGGTACGACGCGATCCCGGAGGACATCCGGCCGTCCAAGGACCAGCCCTTCTACCATTTGCTCGCGGAGAACAGCGAGGCGAGCTACGTCGCGTACGTCAGCCAGCAGAATCTGGTCCCGGACGACAGCGACGAGCCGATCGACCACCCGGCGATCGACAGCCTGTTCGACCGCTTCGACGAGGGCCGCTACCTGCTGCGGCGCGAGCACCGGCACTAGCCGACCGGAGGGCCGAAGCCCTCCTTCCGACGACTTAGAAATTCGTCGACAGGCGGCCGTAGAGGAACCGGCCGTTGAATCCGAACGGCGAGAATTGCGAGAACGGCAGCGCGTAATTGGTGTCGCTATAGTTGCGCGGCAGCCCCGTTGCGGGATCG
>DASSPS010000087.1:0-45495 GCA_035699505.1 Sphingomicrobium sp.
CGATTTTCGACAAGCCGATGATCTACTATCCGCTCGGCGTGCTGATGCTGGCCGGGATCCGCGAGATCCTTGTCATCTCGACTCCGACCGACCTGCCGCGATTCAAGGAATTGCTCGGTTATGGCGAGAATTACGGAATCCAGCTCAGCTTCGCCGAGCAGGCGGCGCCCAACGGACTGGCCGAAGCCTTTGTAATCGGACGAGAATTTGTCGGCGACAGCCCGGTCGCCCTGATCCTTGGCGACAATATCTTCTATGGCGCCGGATTGATCGAACTGGTCCGCCGCGCGGCCGCAAGGACAGCCGGCGCGACCGTCTTTGCCTATTCGGTCGAGGATCCGGAGCGCTACGGGGTCGTCACCCTCGACCCCAAGACCAACCGGCCGCTGAGAATCGAGGAAAAGCCGGCCGACCCCAAGTCCAACTGGGCGGTGACCGGCCTCTATTTCTACGACAATGACGTGCTCGACATCGCCGCCGGCCTGACCCCGTCGGCGCGCGGCGAGCTGGAAATCACCGACGTCAACCAGGCCTATCTCGACCGCGGCGCGCTTACCGTCGAGCGCCTCGGCCGAGGCTTCGCCTGGCTCGACACGGGAACGCATGAAAGCCTCCACGACGCCTCTTCCTTCGTCCAGACGATCGAGCGGCGGCAGGGGTTGAAAGTCATGTGCCTCGAGGAGATTGCGCTTGAGCTCGGCTATCTGACCGGAGCGCAGGTGCTCAAGCGGGCCGACGCCCTGGGCCAGACCAGATATGCCGATTATCTGCGCCGCCGGGTCCGCGAGACCGCGCATGATTGAGGTGGCGCCGACGGCGCTTCACGGCGTGGTCGAAATCCGCCCGCGGCAATTCAGCGACGACCGGGGCTTTTTCTCCGAGACGTGGAACCGGGCGGCGATGGCTGAAGCGGGCCTCGACCATGACTTCGTCCAGGACAATCACTCCCTGTCCATTGCCAGCGGAGTCCTGCGCGGCCTTCATTTTCAGGTCCCGCCAGCCGCGCAGGTCAAGCTGGTCCGGGTGTCGCGCGGCGCGATCTTCGATGTCGCCGTGGACATCCGGCGGGCGTCGCCGACCTTCGGCCAATGGGTTGGCGTGACGCTGTCGGCCGAGGCCTGGAACCAGCTGCTGATCCCGCACGGCTTCGCCCACGGCTTCCTGACCCTCGAGGAGAGGACGGAAGTCCAATACAAGGTAAGCTCCGTTTATGACCCCGCCGCCGAGCGGACCATTCGCTGGGATGACCCCGACCTCGCCATCGACTGGCCGGTGAGGGAAGGGCTCATCCTGTCGGACAAGGACCGGGCCGCGCCATCCTTGTCCGACGTCGAGACCGGCTTCTGATGGCCGGGCCGACCACCGTGCTGGTCACCGGCGGCGCCGGATTCATCGGCAGCGCCGCCTGCCGCCACCTGATCGGCACCGGCGAATACCGGGTCATCAATGTCGACAAGCTGACCTATTCGGGCAATTTGGATTCCCTTCGCGAAATCGAGGGCAGCGACCATTACCGCTTCGTGCGCGCCGACATATGCGACCAGCCGGCGATGCTGGACCTGCTTCGGTCGGAGCAGGCCGACAAGATCCTGCACCTGGCCGCGGAATCGCATGTCGATCGGTCCATCGACGGGCCGGACGTCTTCGTCCGGACGAATGTCGAGGGGACGGTCAGCCTGCTGAACGCCGCGCTGGCTTACTGGCGCGAACGCGGCATGCCCGAGAGTTTCCGGTTCCACCATGTGTCGACCGACGAAGTGTTCGGCGATCTCGATTTCGGCGAAAGCGCCTTTCACGAGGAGTCGCCCTATGCGCCGTCGTCGCCTTATTCGGCGTCGAAGGCCGCGGCGGACCATTTCGTGCGGGCCTGGCGGACGACCTATGGCCTGCCCGTGGTCCTGTCGAACACGTCCAACAATTACGGGCCCTATCACTTCCCGGAGAAACTGATCCCGCTCGTCATCCTCAATGCGCTCGAGGAACAGCCGCTGCCGGTGTACGGAGTGGGGGCGAACGTCCGCGACTGGCTCTATGTGGACGATCACGCCCGCGCCCTGGAGCTCGTGATGATGCACGGGCGGCCCGGAGCAAGCTATAATATCGGCGGCCGTTGCGAGCGGAATAATCTGGCGGTGGTCGAGGCGATCTGCGCCATGCTCGACGTCAAGCGCCCCCGCGCCAGCGGAAAGCGATACAAAGACCTGATCCGCTTCGTGGCCGACCGGCCAGGTCACGACCGTCGCTACGCCATCGACCCGTCCAGAATCGAGGCCGAGCTGGGCTGGAAGCCGGCCGAGACGTTCGAGACGGGGCTCGAAAAGACCGTCGACTGGTTCCTGGCGAACGAATGGTGGTGGCGCCCGATCCGGGAAGGAAATTATGCGGGCGAGCGCCTGGGCAGGGGCGCATGAAGATCCTGGTGGTCGGCCGGTCCGGTCAACTGGCGATGAGCCTGGCCGAGGCGGCGGCGAGCATTCCCGCCTATGATGTGATCTTTGCCGGGCGGCCGGACATCGACCTGGAAATCGCCGGAAGCGCTGCGGCAGCGGTCGCCGGCGCACGGCCCGGCCTGGTGATCAACGCCGCGGCCTATACCGCCGTCGACCAGGCCGAGGATGACCTCGACCGGGCGTTGAGGATCAATGCCGACGCCGCCGGGGAGATCGCGCAAGCGGCGAGGACAATCGGCGCGACGCTGATCCATTTGTCGACCGACTATGTTTTCGACGGCGCTTCGCCGGGAGCCTATCGGGAAGATGCGCCGGCGTGTCCGCTCAACGGCTATGGCGCATCGAAGCTGGCGGGCGAGCACGCGGTCCGCGAGGCCGCGGGCAGGCATCTGATCATCCGGACATCCTGGGTTTACAGCCCCTTCGGCCATAATTTCGTCAAGACGATGATGGCGCTGGCCGACGAGCGCGACGAGCTTGCCGTGGTCGACGACCAGCGCGGCTGCCCGACCTCGGCGCCGGACCTCGCCGGCGCATTGCTCAGCATTGCCGACCGGCTCGACGGCCGCGAGGGCCTATATCACCTTGCGGGGACAGGCGAGACGAGCTGGTGCGGCTTCGCCCGGCGGATCATGAGCGAGCGCGAGCGCCTGGGCCTCAAGGCCGCGCACGTTCGCCCGCTGGCCAGCGCCGACTGGCCGACCAGGGCGCAGCGGCCGGCCAATTCCGTCCTCGACAGCACGGCCTTCGAGCGCGATTTCGGTTTTCGCCTTCCCGACTGGCAACACTCCCTCCGGGCCACGGTCGAAAGGCTCGCCAGGTCCCGCGCGGCATGACGGGCGGAGCAATGAAGTCGGAACGGGCGCTGACGTCTAGGGGGGCGTCGGGAAGGGCGCGGGCCGATGCCTAGGAAATCGGACAACATCGATCCCGCGACAGTTCGGGGATTCGGCAAGGAATGGCTGGCTTTCGACCAATCAAGACTGAGCGCCACCGAATACCGAGAACTGTTCGATCGCTATTTCAGCCTGTTTCCTTTCGCGGAACTGCCAGCGGGCGCGGAAGGATTCGACCTGGGGTGCGGGTCTGGACGATGGGCTTCGGGGGTTGCCGGAAAGGTCGGCCGCCTGCACTGTATCGATCCGTCTGAAGAAGCGTTATCGGTCGCCATGCGCAACCTGCGTCATGCCAAGAACGTCACTTTCCATCTTGCCGCCGCCGATACGATTCCGCTGCCTGACAATAGCCAGGACTTTGGATATTCCCTTGGTGTTCTCCATCATGTCCCCGATGCCGCGGCGGCCCTGGCGGACTGTGTCAGGAAATTGAAAAGTGGCGCTCCATTCCTCGTCTATCTCTATTATGCGCTCGATAACCGGCCAGGATGGTTTCGGGCTCTTTGGAGGTTAACCGATGTCGCGCGGCTCTCGATTGCCCGACTGCCGTTCGGTCCACGCAAATTCGTCACGACCCTGATCGCGGCTACGGTTTATTGGCCGCTGGCCCGTATCGCCTGGGGCGCGGAGCGGTTGGGTTTCCATGTCGGCGCCTTGCCTCTCAGCGCCTATCGCGCCCTCAGCTTCTACTCGATGCGGACTGACGCTCTCGATCGATTTGGAACCAGACTCGAGCAGCGTTTCTCCCGCGACGAGATCGACGGGATGATGAAGGCCGCCGGACTGACTCGCGTTGTTTTCAGCGACAATGAGCCATTCTGGGTTGCCCGCGGCCACAAAGCGTGACCCCAAATCGCAAGACGATGCTGGTTCTGTGCCCCTTTCCAGAAGGCGTCGCGGCTGGGCAGCGACTGAAATACGAGCAATATTTCGACGACTGGGCGAAGTCCGGTTTCGATATCGATGTCAGTCCTTTCATGGACCCGGCTTTCTTCAGAATCGTCTATGAAAGGGGGCATTTCTGGAAGAAAGTTTGGGGCACGCTTCGTGGACACGTTCGCCGCCTGGGCGATGTGATGAGGGTCCGCCGGTACAGCGTCGTCTATGTTTTCATGTATGTGACGCCGCTGGGCACGACGGTGCTGGAACGCATGACGAGGCGGCTCGCCAGGAAACTGATCTACGACGTCGAGGACAATGTCGTCGGTGACGTCGATCCGCTGGTCAAAGGCCACCCGAACAGCATGGTTCGATCGCTTCGGGGTAAAGGCAAGGCGCGCTTCCTGATCCAAACCGCGGACCATGTTATCACCAGCGCCCCTGCTCTCAACGAACTGTGCATGCGGATCAACGAGCGCCGGGCTTGCACCTACATCTCGTCCTCGGTGGACACCGATCGCTTCGTGCCGGCAAACCCTTATTCGAACGACAATGTCGTCACGATCGGTTGGACCGGGACCTTCAGTTCGCGACCCTTCCTGGACCTGCTCCGGCCGGTTTTTCAGCAACTCGCGAAGCGCCGGACCTTCAAGCTGCGCGTGATCGGCAATTTCGACTATGAGCTGCCCGGCGTCGACCTTGAAGTGATCCGCTGGAGCGTGGAGCGCGAGGTGGAGGATCTTCAGGGCATCGACATCGGCGTCTATCCGCTGCCGGTCGACGATTGGGTGACGGGAAAGAGCGGGCTGAAGGCGATCCAATATATGGCGTTCGCAATCCCCTGCGTTGCGACCAATGTCGGCACGACCCCGCTAATCATCCGCCATGGCGACAACGGCCTGCTGGCGACATCCGACGATGACTGGCTGACCGGGCTGGAGACGCTGATCGACGATCCGGCCCTCAGGCGACGGCTTGGGGAACAGGCGCGCCGGGACGCCGTTGAACGCTATTCCACCAAGGCCGTGGCGGCGGATTACAGGCGGGTGATCGACAGCGTCATGGCGGACCGATGACCGACGGATCGATGCGCCATTCCTTCATTGCCGCGATATTTTCCGCTTGCCGCGGGTGACGCATCCATGGCTCGGTTGGCTCATGGCGCGACCGAAGACCGGCAAGCGGCATGCGGCCTGTCGGCGCATGGTTGATCGACCCAAGTCGGCGTCGAAGAAGGAGAGTCTCGGGTGAGCCTGGATGGCAAGCGGATCTACATGGCCGGCGCCGGCGGCATGCTCGGCGAAGGCTTCCACGACGTCCTCGCGGGCCGCTGCGAAATCCGGGCGACCGACATCGACGTCAACGCCAACTGGCTGTCCCCGCTCGATTTTCGCGATTTCGACGCTTACCGCAACGAGGTCGTCGACTTTCGGCCCGATTATCTGTTCCACCTCGGCGCTCTAACCAGCCTCGAATATTGCGAGGAGCATCCGGACGAGGCCTATGCGACCAACACGCTGGGAGTCGAGCATGCCGTCCATATCGCCAACGCGCTGGACGTACCGCTGCTGTACATCAGCACGGCGGGCATCTTCGACGGTGCGAAGGACAGCTACGACGACTGGGACCAGCCCAACCCGCTCGGCCATTATGCCCGCAGCAAATATATGGGCGAGCGGTTCGTCGCCGAGAATGCGCGGCGGTTCCTGGTCTGCCGGGCCGGCTGGATGATGGGCGGGGGGCCGGCCAAGGACAAGAAGTTCATCCAGAAGCTGATGATGCAGCTGAAGGCCGGCGCTTCGGAACTTCACGTGGTCGACGACAAGCTTGGGACGCCGACCTACACGCGGGACTTCGCGCGCAATGCCGAGCTTCTCCTCGGGCGCGGTTTCTGGGGCGTTTACAATCTGGTATGCTCCGGAGTTACCAGCCGGCTTGAAGTGGCGCGATATTTGGTCGACAGGCTCGGGCTGGCCGAGCGGGTGCGGATCACGCCGGTATCGTCGGACTATTTCGCCGCTGAATATTTTGCCGCGCGCCCGGCGTCCGAACGGTTGTTGACGACCAAGCTCGACCTGCGCGGGCTCAACGTCATGCGCGACTGGCGGGTTTGCCTCGACGACTATCTGGCCGACCGCTACGCCGATTTTGTCGATGGGCCGGCGTGCTAGGCTATCGGGCCCTGCGCCGGAAGGCGGCGAGCCTGCTCAACGGCTATGCCATGCCCCGGCTCGGCGTGAAGCTGGTTCCGGTCAAGCCGAAGACGATGCGGTTCGAGCGCCTGTCGACCGCCAACGGGCGAAGCCGGGTGCTGGTCGGCAATGGCTCGCGGCAGGTCGAGGTCGAGATTCGCGAGGGCGGATCCGACTGGATGACCTTCGACCAGGTGTTCGTCGACGAAGATTACGACCTGCGGCCCCTGGCGAGGTTCGGGGAGGTGCGCGGTCTTTACCAGTCGATGCTGGCGCATGAGCGGATTCCGCTGATCGTCGATCTGGGCGCGAACGCCGGTTATTCCTCGCTTTATTTCCATCTGACATGGCCGGAGGCGCGGGTGGCGGCGGTTGAGCCGGACCCGGACAATTTCGCGCTCCTGACCCGCAACGTCGGGGCCTGCGGGTCGGTCGATCCGCTCCACGCGGCCGCCGCCAGCAAGGCCGGGACGCTCCGGATCGCCGACCCCAGGGCCGGCAAGAATGCTATCCGCACATCGCCGGACGGAACCGGCGTCGAAGTCGAGGCCGTGACCATGGACGGCATCGTCGAGCGCTACCGGGCGCAGGGCTGCGAGCCCTTCATCGCCAAGCTCGACATCGAGGGCGCCGAAGGCGAGTTGTTCTCGGCCAATATCGGCTGGATCGACCAGTTCCCACTCATCGCCATCGAGCTTCACGACTGGCTCTATCCCGGCGAGGGAACGGCGCGCAACTTCCTGAAAGCCATGGCGGAACGCGACCGCGATTTCGTCTATCTCGATGAGAATGTCTTCTCGATCCGGAACCCGCTTGGCCAGGCCTAGTCCGGGAGCGACCGGCAGGAGGGTCCTCTTCCTCTCCTACGACGGGCTGACCGACCCGCTCGGTCGATCGCAGATACTGCCCTATCTGCAGGGGCTCGCGGGCCGGGGACATGCCATTACGGTGGTGAGCTTCGAGAAGCCGGGCCGCAGCGAGTCCGAGCGAGGCGCGGTCGTCGCGGCCTGTGCCGAGGCCGGGATCGACTGGCAGCCCCAGACCTATCATGCCCGCCCGCCGGTCCTGTCGACGTTGCGCGACGTCCGGGCGATGGCTCGGGCGGCCGAGCGGCTGCAACGTGGAAACGGTTTCGATATCGTCCACTGCCGGAGCTACATCAGCGCGCTGGTCGGGCTGCGGATGAAACGGCGGCATGGCTTGCGCTTCCTGTTCGACATGCGCGGCTTTTACGTGGACGAGCGCATCGACATGGGCCTTTGGCGGCCGGGCAATCCTCTGTTCGCGCTGATCATCGGCTTTTTCCGCAAGCGCGAAGCGGCCTTCTTCACGGAAGCCGACGCCATCGTCAGCCTGACCCATGCCGGCGCCGATCGGCTCAAGACGTGGACGGATGTCCTCATCACCGTCATTCCGACCTGCGTCGATTTCGATCATTTCCGGCTGCGGTCGGCCGAGGAGAAAGCGGCGGCGCGCCGGACGCTGGGCATCCCGGCGGACGCCGCCGTGCTGGCCTATCTCGGCTCGATCAGCGACCGCATGCTGGCGAGGGAAATGCTGGAAGCGTTCCGGGTCTTCGAGGCGAAACGACGAAACGCCGTTTTCCTCGTGATCGCGACCCAGGGCGAGGAGGAATTGCGGGCCAAGGCCAAGCAACTCGGTATTGCGCAGGAGAAGATCCTTTTCCGGCCACGCCGGCGCGAGGAGGTGCCGGCGGCGGTCGGTGCGGCCGATGCCGGTATCGCCTTCTACCGGCCGGGCGAAGCCATGGCCGGCTGCTCGCCGACCAAGCTTGGGGAGATGCTGGCGCTGGGCATTCCGGTCCTGCTCAACAGCGGCGTGGGTGACGTCGACCGCATCGTGGCCGACATCGGCGCCGGGGCCGTCGTGCCTTCGTTCGACGAGCAGTCCCTCGCCCAGGGCGTGGAAGCGCTGGCTCACGCACCGCCGCCCGACCGAATCCGCGGCGCTGCCCAGCGTTGGTTCGACCTTCAAACCGGAGTGGAGATATATCACCAGCTATATACTTCACTGACAGCAAAAGCCGGAGACCAAGCGGCAAATGGCCAAGGTTGACGCCTGCGTCACCGTCATCGTCACTTGCTTCAACCTGGAGCGGTTTATTGCCGAGTCGATCCAGTCGGTGCTGGACCAAAACTTCCGCGGTAGCATCGAGCTGATCGTCGTCGACGATTGCTCGACCGACAAAAGCGTCGAGATCATCCGGCAGTTTCCTGAGGCACGCTACCTGAATACGGCGGAGAATTCGGGCGTATTGCTGGCGACGATCGCGGGCATCGAGGCGGCGTCTAACGACCTGCTTTTCTTCCTTGACGGTGACGACCTCTGGGCTCCGGAAAAGGTGCAATCCGTCTTCGACCGATTCCGAGCCGACCCCCTGCTCGCCTTCGCCACGCACGATCTGTGGTACGCCAACGAGGGCGGCGAAGTGCTGGATCGCGAAACGCGGCCCGCGCAATGCCTGACGCCAGTGCCGCAAGCCGGGATGAGTGAGGCGTTGCGCCAAGGAATCCTGAATCAGACTGATTACGTGTGGCTCGGCAGCGCAATGGCAATCCGGGCTTCCGTTGCGAACGCTGCTGGCTTCTGCGCCTGGGCGAAGAAGCTGCCCGACCCGCGCAATACTTACCAGGATTGGCCGCTGGCGTTCTGGGTGGCGGCCGACCCCGATAGCCGCCTGGATTATGTCGCGGACAAGCTGTTCCGTTACCGGTTGCACGGGATGAATTACAGCGGCGACGCGGGGACGGCCGCCAAGGCGGCGCGGAACATCCGCCGATCCCTCAACACCGCGCTGGCCATGAAGGAAATCGCCGACCTGCAGCAGCTTTCGCCAGCGCTCATCCGGCAGCTGCACAGCCGCGCAAACTTCTATGGCTATCTGGCAGCGTTGTATGTGGGTGACCGCCGGAGCGCCTGGGTGGGCTTCATGCGGTCGTTGAAATTCCTGCGTCAGCGGCGAATGCTGGTGAAGGAAATTTCGCGGTTCGCAGGCATTCAATTGCTCGGACCCGACCGGTTTGCCCGCCTTTCCGGTCGGCGCCACTTCTTCCGGCGACTGCGCCAAGCCTGATCGAGCCGGTGGCGAACGCCTGACTCAACTGGCCTCAGGAAGATTTTTCCGCAGCTTGGCGCCTTTTCAGGAAAGTCATTTCCAGGCCGAAGGCACGCTTGGCGTACCGCCAAGAAAAAAGCCCAACTACTGCAAATGAAACCACCTGGGCGAGGGCGGCTCCAATGGTGCCGAGCAGGATGATGAGCGGAAGCGACGCGGCGACTGCCAAGCCAACGGCGCCGAGGTAGATTTTTGTCAGATGCCGTTCGCTATCGGTCATTGCCAGCAATACCGGACCCATTCCAAAAAAGCCGAATACGGTGTGCGCAATGGTGAACACGATGAGGGGCGCCGCGGCGTCTACATAGGCCGGTCCGAACACTGCCCCGACCAACGGCCGCCCAAAAAGGGCGACAAGGATTGTGACGGGCAGCAGGATAGCGACAAGGAGCGCGCTGGTTTCCGCAAGCAGGCGCTGGAGTTCGTTGCGATCGCCGGCGGCGTGAAGTCGCGCAATCCTTGGGGCGAGAACCATGTGCATCATGGCGCCTGGCATCCCCAGTAGCGGGGTGCAGGCGACCGCAACGCGGAAAATGCCAACATCATCGGCAGAGCTGAACGCGGCCACCAGCACAATGGCATAAGTGCCATCGAGTTGCCGAAGCAATTCGACCGCACCAAGGGGCAAGGCAGCCTTGAGCCACGAGAAATCACGCTTTGTTGGCCTATCGCCGCAGGCCTTGGGCAACGCGCGTGCAAGCCAAACCGAACTAACCAGCAACGCGATTGCCGCAGCGCCGACCTGCAGCCACAATGCACCGATCGCACCGAGGCGAACGCCGATAACGAGCAGCACAACGACGCCTGCCAGGGCAATCGCTGGCCGGCCAAGGAATTCGAAGAACTGCCCTTTGACGAGCGCTCCCAGACCGCGCAGCTCGGCCGCCATCAAGGTGCTGACGGTCAGGAACATGACCAGCAGCGCACCCAGCCAGGCATAGGCCAATTCCCTGCTGCCGGGGCCGAAAATGGCGAGCGCGATCAGGACGGAGGCGGCACCGAGCAAAACCGAGGCGCCCCCCGCCACCGTCAGGAACTGGACCGCCATTCGTCGGGCGCCCGCCAAGTCGCCGCGGCTGCTTCGAACGCTCAATTCCCGAACTGCCAGCTGATAAGTGCCGAGGTGGGCGAAGGTCATTGCCAAGGCAGCTAGCGCGACGACCAGACCATAGGTCCCATAATCGGCCGGGCCGAGCAGCCGTGCCAGCATGACGCCAAGCCCAAAGGTGCTGGCCATGCCGGCCATCCGCAGCGCAAGACTCGCGAAGCCAGCCGACAGCAAGTCGCCTCGCGCGGCGAAGAACGCGCGCACGCTGGCCGCGAAGTTGGAAGATGCCGGTTTCATGCAGTTAAGCGCGCCGCTCTTTCGCCTGTCGTGGTAACCGGCTTCATGGCACCGGCCGCCCCGCATCGGCAAGCAGAGCCAAGCGGCCCGGAGGAATGAACTTCTGCGCTTGCGGTGATTTGATCATCGGTCTCTAGCTGATCGCTGTTCAACTTCGGAAATGCACGAATGAGTCTTGCGCGATTGGCCCGAATGCCGCTGCTTCGGCCGCTATGGACGCGGTTGCACCGGTTGTCGTTGGTCGGGCTTAACTATTGGGCTTCAGAATTCAGCCAGACCGGCGAGAGAGAGGCATTGGCTTTTGTCTCCCGGCGACTTCGCGGTCAGCACGGCTTGGTGATCTTTGACGTGGGCGCGAACGTGGGCGAATTCACCAAAGCCTGTCTCGCCCAATTCGGCCCGCACTGCGTCATTCACGCTTTCGAGCCCTCCGCAGCGACCTTTGCCGACCTGGAGTCGAATCTGCGTGGACAAGCCAATGTCAGGCTTCATCCATTCGGGTTCAGCGATAGCGAGCGAGAGGCCGATCTCTATTCTTCCGAACCGGGATCGACGATCGCGTCCGTGCACCGGCTACAGCGGCCCGTGCGCCCCTTTCGCGACGAGTTTACGGAGCGCGTCAGCCTGACGAAGGTGGACTTATTTTGCAGGAAGGAAGGCATTGAATCCATCGATCTGCTGAAGCTCGACGTTGAAGGGCACGAGCTGATGGTCCTCCAAGGCGCCACGGAAATGGTTGGCGCGGGCAGGGTCGGCTTCATCCAGTTCGAGTTTGGCGAGAACAATATCAGCTCGAAGACCTACCTTGCCGATTTCCACGCCATGCTCGGCTCGACATACAAGATGTATCAAATACTTCCGGGCGGCCCGGTGCCATGGTCGTACGAGGGAAGCCGATCTGAGATTTTTGCCACCATGAACTACCTGTGCGAGCGCGTGGACGGCGGGGACTGAGGCGATGTGCGGAATTGCGGGCATCCTGACGATGGGGGAGGTCGACGCCGGGCTGGTCGGCCGGATGGCCGACGCCGTGGCGCATCGCGGGCCGGACGATCGCGGCGTCTGGACCGACGAGGCCGCCGGCATCGGTCTTGGCCACCGGCGGCTCGCCGTCGTCGACCTGTCGCCCGCCGGGCATCAGCCGATGCAGTCCGCCGACGGCCGGTTCGTGCTGACCTTCAACGGCGAAATCTACAATCACCGCGATCTTCGCCGGCAGTTCGAAGGCGACCATGGCGAGCGGAACTGGCGCGGAACGTCGGATACCGAAACCTTCGTGGAAGGAATCGCGCACTGGGGACTTGAGGAAGCGCTTCGCCGGTCGGCCGGCATGTATGCGTTCGCCCTTTGGGACCGGCGCGACCGGCTGCTGCACCTGGTGCGCGACCGGTTCGGCGAAAAGCCCCTCTATTACGGCTGGGTCGGCGGGCTGATCGCGTTCGGGTCGGAGCTGAAGGCGCTGCGCCAGGTGCCCGGGTTTGACAATCCCGTCAGCCGGCAAGCGCTGGGCCGGTTCGCGGCGCGCACCTACATCCCGGCGCCGCTGTCCATCTACGAGCGCATCTTCAAGGTGCCGCCGGCGAGCATCCTGACCATTGCCCCGGAATCGGTCCGGACGCCCCGCCGCGAACCGCCCCGGACCGGCCGCGACGGCGGCATCACCCTCAGCCCCTATTGGTCTTACCGGGACGTGGTCGAGCGGGGCCAGGCGGCGCCGATCAGGGACGAGACAGAGGCGCTGGAGCAACTCGAAGAGTCGCTTGACCGGGCCATCGCCGGCCAATCGATGGCCGACGTGCCGATCGGCGCCTTCCTGTCCGGCGGAATCGACAGCTCGACGATCGTCGCCCTCTACCAGAAGCATTCGCCGGTCCCCGTGCGGACCTTCTCGATCGGGTTCGAAGAGGCGGGATTCAACGAAGCGGAACATGCCAAGGCTGTCGCCCGGCATTTCGGCACGGTTCACGACGAGCGCTATGTCACGGTCGCCGAGACGCGCGACGTCATCCCGCGACTGTCTGCCATGTATGACGAACCCTTCGCGGACTCGTCGCAGATCCCGACTCATTTGGTCAGCAAGTTCGCCCGCGAACGGGTGACCGTGGCGGTGTCCGGCGATGGCGGGGACGAACTGTTCGGCGGCTACAACCGCTATTTCGCGGCCGAGCGGCTGTGGGACCGAATGCGGCGGATCCCCGCGCCGCTGCGCGCCGGGCTCGGCCGCGGGCTGGGCGCGGTGTCTCCCGAGATCTGGAACAGCCTGATCCGCCTGGGTTCAAGCGGGGCGCCGGGGCATCTGGGCGCCAAGGTGCAGAAGGGCTTCCGGGTCGCGGCCCGTTCCCGGCGAATCGACGATCTGTTCGACAATTTCCTCGACGAATGGGCGGGAGAGCCGTCGCCGGTGATTGGCGCGGACGGCGGCGGCCGCGCCGACCTGGCTGTCCATGGGCCGGCGGCGGTGCGGATGATGTTCGCCGACGCCGTCGCTTATCTGCCCGACGACATCATGGTGAAGGTCGACCGGGCGTCGATGGCGGTCGCCCTGGAGACGCGAGCGCCTTTCCTCGACCACCGCGTCGCCGAAGTGGCTGCGCGAATCCCTACGGCCATGAAAATCCGCGGCGGCGCGGGCAAGCTCATTCTGCGCAAATTGCTGTACCAGCATGCGCCGGCCGAATTGTTCGAGCGGCCCAAGGCGGGCTTCGCGATTCCCGTCGGCGACTGGATCAAGGGGCCGCTGCGGCCCTGGGCAGAAGATTTGCTCGACCCGGCGCGCATGGCCGCCGAAGGCTGGTTCGATGCGACGCGGATCCAGCGGCGCTGGCGGCTGCACCTTGCCGGCAGGCAGGATTCGGGCATCGCCTTGTGGGCGATCCTGATGTTCCAGTCCTGGCTGAGGGAGCAGAAGGGCGTGCTTGCAGCCGCCGCCTAGCCCGGCAGGGGCTCCAGCCGGCCCTGGTTGAGCCGCAGTTTGAGGCCGCAGCGATCGATCGTCGAGGGCCGGTGGGCGATGACCAGCAAGGTCAGGCCGGGAATGGAGTCCAGCGCCCGCATGACCTGTTCCTCGGTCGCTTCATCGAGGGCGCTGGTCGCCTCGTCGAGGATCAGCACCGGCGCCTGCTTGTAGAGGGCGCGGGCGATGCCGATCCGCTGGCGCTGACCGCCGGACAGGCGAACGCCGCGCTCGCCGGCCAGGGTGTCGATGCCGTCGGGCAGGGTGGCGAGGAAGGCGCCGAGCTGGGCGGCTTCGGCGGCGGCGATCACGCGGTCGGGATCGATCGGCAGGTCGGGGGCGCTGAGCGCGATGTTGCGGGCGATCGAAGCGTCGATGAGGAAAATCGATTGCGGGACATGGGCGATCGAGCGCTGCCATGCGGATCGGGCGGCGCCGTCGAGGGGACTGCCGTCGATGACGATGGCGCCTTCGGTTGGCGCGAGCAGGCCCATCAGCAGGTCGGCGAATGTGCTCTTGCCGCTTCCGGTCGGGCCGGTCAGCGCGATCCGCTCGCCGCGCCGCAGGGTGACGTCGATCCTGTCCAGCGCCGGCTTCTGGCGGCCCGGATAGCGGAACGACACCGAGCGGAATTCGATGCTCCCCGCGAACGGCAGCGGCGGGACGGGCGCGCTGGCCTCGCTGACGGGCAGTGAGAGCAGCTGAACGACCCGGCTGGCGATGGCGCGATTGGCCGCCGCCAGCGACCAGCCCTGGTATAGCTGGTTGACCAGCGGCAGCAGCCGTTGCGCGCCAAGCGCAAGGGCGCCGAGGATTGGCAGAGCGGCGGCGAAACCGCCGGCGGAGCGCGCGAGAATCAGCGCCACCAGCGCCAGGATGACCATGCCCGCCGCCTCGACCAGGAAACGCGGGGCGACGCTTGCCAGGACGGTCTCGGTCCTTGCCCGGGTCAGCCGGCCGTCGACCCGCCGGAAGGCCTCGACGTGGGCGTCCTGGGCATGGTCGACGATCATGTCGCGAATGCCGCCGATACTCTCCTGGACGAGCCTGACTCGCTCGCCATAAGCGGCGGCGATGATCGCCGAGCGGCCGTGCAGCCGACGACGGTAGAGGAGGATGACGGCGGCATAGCTCAGCCCGAATGCGGCCGAGGCGAGGAGCGCGGTCCGGGCGTCGACGGCCGCCACCCCGGCGACCACGAAAAGCGCGATGACCGCCCCGGCCGCCGCCTGGATGAGCGGTTGGATGACGCCGTAGCTCAGTTGGTGGACCAGCTCCAGCGACGCCACGACTTCGCTGCTGTTATGCGCAAGGTGATAGCTGTAGGGCTGGCCCAGGATCCGCCGCTGAATCTCGGTCGCGAGATCGTGACCGAGGCGTTGGACGAAGGACTGGCTCGTCCAGGCGAGCAGCAGGCGGATCGCGCCGGCGGCGAGGGCGGCGGCGTTGAACAGTCCGGTCGCGGTGGTGAGCCGCTCCGAGCGCGAATCGGCGCCAAGCAGGGCGAAGACCTCGGCGACGCCAGGAACGGCGTAGGTTTCCGACGACGCCAGCAGCGACAGGAAGGGAACGATCGCGCCGATCGTGATCAATTCGGCCAGCCCGCCGACGATCGACAGCAGGAGCAGCGCCCAAAGCTGTCGCTGGCGGTTGCGTGGCAGCCCGCGATAGACGGATCGCAGCGCCGACGCGCTGCCGCCGCCGTCCGCCAGGTTGCCGGGCTCCGCGCTTTCTCCCATGCGGCCCGCTTAGCATTTTCGGCGGCAATTGCATGGCCAGCGCCGACCGCACCGGCTAAGCGCGGGCCATGCGGATATTGGTCACCGGTTCGGCGGGGTTCATCGGCGCTGCGACGGCTCGCGCGCTGCTGGAGCGCGGCGATGAAGTGATCGGGATCGACTGCGTCAACGATTATTACGACCCGAGGCTGAAGGAAGCGCGCCTGGAGCGGCTGCGCAGCGACTTCGGCAGTGCCTTCAGGTTCGAACGGGTCGACTTTGCCGATGGGGCGAGTCTAGCGGCGGCGTTGGGCAATGCCGGGTTCGACCGGATCGTCCATCTCGGCGCGCAGGCGGGGGTTCGCTACAGCATGGAAAACCCCGCTGCCTACATCCACTCGAACCTGGTCGGGCACGGCAATCTGATCGAGCTCGCGAGGGCGCGCGGCGTCGACCATTTCGTCTATGCCTCATCTTCCTCGGTCTATGGCGGCAACACGCGCCTGCCGTTCCGGGTGGAGGATCGCGTCGACCATCCCCTGTCGCTCTACGCGGCGACGAAGAAGGCGAACGAGCTGGTCAGCGAATCCTATGCCAACCTGTACGGCCTGCCGGCGACGGGGCTGCGCTTCTTCACCGTCTATGGGCCGTGGGGCCGGCCCGACATGGCGATGTGGATCTTCACCAGGGCGCTGTTCGAGGGCAACCCGCTGCCCCTGTTCAACGCCGGCGAGATGCGGCGCGACTTCACCTTTGTGGACGACATCGTCACGGGCGTGGTCGCCTGCCTGGATTCGCCGCCGAAGGCGGACGGGGCGGAAAAGCCCGGCGGCAGCCTGGCGCCGCATGCGATCTACAATATCGGCAACAACCGCAGCGAAGATCTCATGCGGGTGGTTGCGCTGCTCGAGCAGGAAACCGGCCGGACGGCGGTTATCTCGCCGCAACCGATGCAGCCCGGCGACGTCCGCGAAACCTGCGCGGACATCAACGCGATCGAGCGCGACCACGGTTTCAGGCCGACCACGTCCATCGACGAGGGTGTGCCGCGCTTCGTTGGCTGGTATCGGGATTATCACGGCCTGTGACGGGCAAGAGGGGGCATTCTTGAGCAACATTCCGCCGGTCTTCGACCGCTTGCGCCTGCCGGTCATCGGGGCGCCCTTGTTCATCGTGTCCAACCCGAGGCTGGTCATCGCCCAGTGCAAGGCCGGGATTGTCGGCAGCTTCCCGTCGCTCAATGCCCGGCCTGCCGAGCAGCTCGACGAGTGGATCCATGAAATCACCGAAGCCCTGGCGGCGCACGACCGCGACCATCCGGACGCCCCGGCCGCGCCATTCGCGGTCAACCAGATCGTGCATCGAAGCAATGACCGGTTCGAGCATGACATGCAGGTCTGCGCCAAGTGGAAGGTGCCGATCGTCATCACCTCGCTCGGCGCGCGCGAGGATCTCAACCATGCCGTCCACGGCTGGGGCGGAATCACGCTGCATGACATCATCGACGACCGTTATGCGCGCAAGGCGATCGAGAAAGGGGCCGACGGCCTGATCGCGGTCGCGGCAGGTGCGGGTGGTCACGCCGGCCGCTGGTCGCCCTTCGCCCTTGTCCAGGAAATCCGCAGCTGGTTCGATGGCCCGTTATGCCTGTCAGGCGCGATCGCCAATGGCCGAGCGATCCTCGCCACCCGGGCGATGGGCGCCGACTTCGCCTATATCGGATCGCCGTTCATCGCCACGGACGAGGCCCGCGCGCCCGAGGACTACAAGCAGGAAATCGTCAAGTCCGGGGCGGCCGACATCGTCTATTCCAGCCTCTTCACCGGCATCCACGGCAATTATTTGCGCGGCTCGATCGTCGCTGCCGGCATGGACCCGGACAATCTGCCGTCGGCGGGGCCGGAGGCGATGAGTTTCCAGTCGGCCACCGGGGCGAAGGCGTGGCGCGACATCTGGGGATCGGGGCAAGGGATCGGCGTCATCGACAAGGTCCAGCCGGCGGGCGAGCTGGTCGCGCGCCTGGCGCGGGAATATGAGGCGGCGCGGGTGGAGTTGTGCGGCGGCTAGGTCCTCCCCCCAAGGGGGGGGATCATAATGCAAGAGCTTCAAGTTTTTCCCGCCATACATTCGGAATCGGTACCGGACGCCGCATGCTCCGGTCGACGACGACATGGACGAATTCGCCCGCCGCCGCGGCCGATACAGCGCCGTCGGCGAAGATGCCGATGCGATAGCGGATGCTCGAAGTGCCGAGCGCAGTGACGGCGAGCCCGGCCTCCACGCGCTCCGGAAAAGCCAGCGAAGAGAAATAGCTGCAGCTGGTTTCAACGACGAGGGCGATCGGGTCGCCGGCAACGATGTCGAGCAGTTCCTGCTCAACCATCCAGGCATTCACGGCCGTGTCGAACCATTCGTAATAGACGGTATTGTTGACGTGGCCGTAGGCGTCATTGTCGGCCCAGCGCGTCGTCAGCCGCCGCCAGTTGTGGAAATCCTCTCGCCGGGGTGGCGGCGGACGACTCACCAGGCCGCCTCGTACAGGCGCCGCGCGTCGTCCTCGACGATGGGGCAGGGGTTGTTCACGAGGAGCCGTTCCTGCCGCATGGCTTCCCTGGCCAGCATCGGCAGGTCGTCGGCGGGGATGCCGTGGTCGCGAAGGCGGGGCGCAATGCCACTGTCGCGAACGAGTTGATCGAGACGCTCAACCAGCATGGCCGCGCGGGCTTGGGTGCCCTGCCCGGCGCAATCCGGAGCGACGATCTCGGCCAGATCGGCATAAAGCTCGCGCGCGGACTCAAGATTGTGCGCCATAACGTGGCGGAGCATCAGCGCGTTGCTGACCCCGTGCGGCAGATGGTGGATGCCGCCAAGGGGATAGGCGAGGGCGTGTACCCCGGCGACCGGGGCGTTGGAGAAGGCGAGCCCCGCAAGATGTGCGCCAAGCAGCATGGCCGACCGCGCCTCGATATTGGCCGGATCGTCGCAAGCGGTCAGCAGATTGGCCGACAGCAAGCGCAGTGCCTCGCGGGCGAGGGCATCGGACAGCGGGTTCTTCAGGCGCGCGGACGTGAAGGCTTCCACGGCATGGACCATGGCGTCGATCCCCGTTGCCGCCGTCACGTGCCTTGGCAGACCAAGGGTAAGGTGGGGATCGAGAACGGTCCAAGCCGCCGTGAGCGGGCGTGCATTGACCGCAAGCTTGACGCCGCCGTCGCAGGTGATGACGGAAATCGGCGTGGCTTCGGAACCCGTGCCGGCGGTGGTTGGGATGAGGCCGAGCGGCAATCCACGGCCGGAGCATTTGTCGACACCCCAGATGTCGTCGAGCCGGTCGCCCGAGCCGATCAGGTAGGCGGCGAGCTTGGCGACATCCATCGGGCTGCCGCCGCCGAAGCCGACGACCGAGGCGGCCTGCGCTTCTTCCCCGACCGCGACCGCGCGCAGCAACGTGCCGAGCGACGGATCCGCTTCGACCTGATCGAACAGAATGACGGCGCGGCCGCTTGCCTCGAGCGAACTGCGACAGGCATCGGTCAGGCCAAGCCCAACCAGCGCTTCGTCCGTGACGAACAGGCATGGGCCGGGCGGGAGCAGGTCGGTTATATCCGCCGACCGACCGTCGCCGGCGATCAACCGGGGACCGGGATAGAAAGTGAAGCTGCGCATGGCGCGCAGGTTAGCGCGAGATTTTAAGGTTGCCCACCGAGGCCGCGCTCGAGCCGTCCCATCAGCGCGCGGGCGGGGCTCTGCGGCAGGTCATCGGCCAAGACCCCTGCGTCCAGGCGCTTGATGCGGGCATAGAGATCGGTGCTGGCATTGATCAATTTCCGGGCCGATTCCGGTAACTTAGCGACGATGTCGGGGTCGCTGTCCTGGGCATGGCCGAGGCGCCGTTCGGGACGGCGCCCGCCAGCCGCGGTCAATTCGCCGCTTTCCACCGCCCGCTGGGTAAGCAGCCAGGCGACGATATGCATGATCCGCGTCGTGACCTTCAGCGATTCGCAGGCGAACCCGACTCGCGCCATCGGATCCAGCGTATTGCGATCGGCCCGGCCCGCATCGTCGAAATAGGAGCGCGCTTCATCGGCAAGCAGCATCGCCTCCGTATAGAAGGCGCCAATGAGCCTGGGCGTGATCCGCGCTTCCGGCTGAAATTCGTCGTTCGAATCGTTCATCGGCATTGAACTTGCCACCATTGAGGCCTGGTTGGAACGCCTGGAGTGCCGCGTGGCTGCAGCTTAGCTCGCGGCGTCCGAGAACGGGACAAGGATAGCGGTCAGGCGATGATATCGGGAATATTGCGGTCGGTGATCAGGGCAATATGGTCCTTGATCCGGAGCTTGCGCTTCTTCAGGCGCGCAATTTCAAGCTGGTCGGCATTCCCGGCCAATTCCAGTTCGGCAATTTCCTGATCGAGGCGGCGATGCTCGGCCTTGAGTGCGTCGAGCTGACCGGGCGCATCGTCGTTCATGGCCATCCCGATTAGCGCAAAGCCGGACGGCAGTCGAACCGCCCGGCGACGCTGCGACGGGCCGCGCGAGTGAAGGGGCCAATGGAAAATCCAGTGGAGACAAAAGTCCCGATTCGTGATTTATTCACACGGTTGTCACATGCATTTCACGGAAGGAATTGCACCGATGGACAAGATTCAGGTCGAGGCTCTCCACTCCAAGCACGCGGCGCTCCACGCCATGATCGACGAAGAAGAGCATCGGCCTCATCCCAACGAAGACCTTCTCCACCAGCTGAAGAAGGAAAAACTGAAGATCAAGGACGAGCTGGCGGGTCACTTCACCCACTAGCTCTTTTTTTACGCCGCGGCGGCGAGGGCAGAAGCCCTTACCCGCCGCGTCAGCGTCATGTTCAGAAGCGTCGGAATGCGTCACGCAAAGCTTTGGTGGCGCGAAGCGCCGAACACTATCCGCAAGTGAGAGAGTCCGTCGCGCGAGTGAATCGCGTGACGTCGAACCTGTCGCCTGGCGCAGCAAGCGGCTTAAGCGCAGGTCGGCCGGATTTCGCTCTCTCTTCGACATAAGGTCCCGATTGCGAGGCAATCGCGCCCATATGCGCGGGAGCTCAATCAATCGTCCCGGGAAACCTTTTCGATCCGCTCGTGGCGCTCCTGCGCCTCGAGGGTCATGGTTGCCACCGGCCGGGCTTCGAGCCGGGCCAGCGAAATCGGCTCGCCGGTCACTTCGCAATAGCCATATTCGCCTTCGTAGAGGCGGCGGATCGCGGAATCGATCTTGGCGATCAGCTTGCGCTGGCGGTCGCGGGTGCGAAGCTCGATCCCCCAATCGGTCTCGCTCGACGCACGGTCGGCCAGGTCTGGCTCGCGAAGCGAATCCACCTGCAGTTGGGCCATCGTGGTGCGCGATTCCTCAATCACCGCTTCCTTCCAGTCCTTCGGCTTGCGAAGGAAATAGGCGCGGTGCTTGTCGCACATGAAGTCTTCGCCGTCCGACGGGCGATAACCCTCGGCCAGGATCAATCGATCAAAAGGTAAAGGTTCGCCGCCATAAAGGTCGACAAGTGCGGTCGCCATAAGCCCTCCCGACATGGCACGCCCAAAGTTGGGCAGATGCCCGTACGCCGCTTCGCCGCCAAGCCGGGCCATCCAGTTCGGCCGCGAGGCAATTGTCCAGACTTTCCGGCTATTTATCCAGTCGGCCTGGTCCCCGATGCGCGCCTATAAGTAAGCCCCAAAGGCTTAACAAGCACTGACCGCGCGCTTTTCCCCAGAAAAGGCGGCGCTGTTGCCAAATTGGCGCAATAGCTCTGCGCCTTGCCGATGCCGGGCTGCTCGCCCATAGGCGGCGCCATGCGGATCCTGTTGACCAACGACGATGGCGTGAACGCGCGCGGCCTGGCCCTGCTGGAAACGGTCGCCCGCCAATTTTCCGACGATATCTGGATTGTCGCGCCGGCCGAGGAGCAGTCGGGAGCGGGCCACTCGCTGACCCTGACCCAGCCCGTGCGGCTGCGCCGCCATGACGACCGCCGCTTCTCCGCGACCGGCACGCCGACCGACGCGGTGATGCTCGCCCTGGCGCATGTCATGAAGGACAGTCCGCCCGACCTCATCCTGTCGGGGATCAACCGCGGCGCCAACCTGGGCGAGGACGTCACATATTCGGGGACGGTATCGGCGGCCATGGAGGGCGCGCTTGCCGGCGTCCGGTCGATCGCGCTCAGCCAGAGCTATTCGCGCGAAGGGATGGGCGACACGGTGCCGTTCGCCGCCGCCGAGACCTGGGCGGAACGGGTCCTGGCGCCGCTGATGGAATTCGACATGCCGGCCGGGACCCTGGTCAACATCAACTTCCCCGCGCTTCCGCCCGAGGAGGTGCAGGGCATCCGCGTATGCCGCCAGGGCATCCGCGACTACGGCCGGCTCCGGATCGTCCAGCGGACCGACCCGCGCGGCTACGACTATTACTGGTTCGGGCTTGGGCCGATGGTGCAGACGCCGGGCCACATGACCGACCTGGAAGCGGTGGCGGACGGCTATGTGTCGGTCACGCCGCTGCACCTCGACCTCACCCACGATGCGTCGCTGGGCGACCTTCGGGCGCGCTTCTAGCGGCTGTCGAGCAAGAGCCGGGCGCCGAAGCCGACGAACAGGATTCCCGTCAGTCTGGCGAGGATGCTGCTCGCGCGCGAATGGCGCAGCCGGCCGGCGGCGCGGTCCGCCCCGGCGATGATCAGCGCGAACCAGATCAGTCCGAGCAGGGAATGGATCGCCGCGAGGAGCAGGATGAACGGGCCCTGCGGGACTCCGGGCGGAATGAATTGCGGCAGGAAGGCGACGTAGAAGAGGCCGACCTTCGGGTTCAGAAGGTTGGTCAGCAGCCCGCTGGCGAAAGGGTGGTCGAGGCGGCCGGCCGTTCCTCCGTCCGCCGCCTTCGCATGGTCCGGCCGGAGCAACAGCAGGGTCATGCCGAGCCAGACCAGATAGGCGGCGCCGGCCCATTTCAGAAGTTCGAACAGGAAGGGATTGGCGACGATCAGCGCGGCGACCCCGATCGCGACGATCGCACCCCAGACCAGAGTGCCGAGGCAGACGCCCGCCGCCGCCGCGAAGCCGGCTCTGACCCCTCGGCCCCCGGCGTAGCGGACGACCAGCAGGGTGTCGGCGCCCGGCGTTACGGTGAGCAGCAGAGCGGCGACCGTGTAGGCGAGAAGCGTTGCGAACATCCGCCTGGCCTAGGCTTTCAGCTCATTGAATTCGAGGACATTGCCGTCCGGATCGCGCAGGAAACAGGTCAGGCGCCGGCCCCAGTCGTGGGGGCCTTCGGTGATGACCACGCCGCGCTTCTCCGCCCAGTCGATCACATCCTGCAGGCTGGGGACGATGAAGGCGGCATGCGTATAGCCCGGCCACAGCCTGACTTCGTCGAGAAGGACGTTGTTGGCGCGCCCCTCGCCATTGAAGATGAGGTTGAGGCGGACGCCATCGGCGCTGACGATTTCGGCAACCCGGTCGGTGCTGAAGCCGGGGTCGGGCGCGAACCCCAGTTCCCCGTAGAAGGCAAGGGACCGGGCCCGGTCGGTGACCCGGATGCCGACATGGTCGATGGCCTGGACGGTCAGGGGCATTGTTGCGGCATAGAAGCGTGAACGCGCCCGGCTTAGGGAATTTCGCTCACGCCGCCTGTGACGACTGGTCGTTGGCCGGCGGGTGCTCAGCGCCGGGCGCGGCCAGCTCGTCCGTCAGCCAGGCGCGGAACAGTTCGATATTGGCGAGCTTGGGCGAAACCGGGTTCCACACCATCCAGTAGGAATAGTCCGCCTTCACCTCGAAATCGAACAGGCGGCGCAGGCGGCCGGTGTCAAGATCGCCCTGGACCAGCAGCGAGCGCGCCAGCGCAATTCCGGCGCCGGCCGCGGCGAGATCCAGCACCAAGGCGGAATCGTCGACGAACAGCGCTGTCTTCGGCTCCCCGGTCGTCAGCCCCGCTTCGGCGAACCAGAGCCGCCAGGGGAAATGGGAGTGACCGATAAGGTCGTGGCCAAGCAGTTCCCGGGGCGTTTGCGGCAACGGCCGGCCGTAGAACGGCGAAACGACAGGAAACATGGATTCCTCGGCAAGCTTGACCGCGCTGAGGCCCGCCCAGCCGCCGGGACCATAGCGCAGGCCGATGTCGATCTTTCGGTCCCCGATCGGCGCGAGGCTCCAGCTTGAGCCGACCTCGAGATCGATGTCCGGATGACGTTCCCGGAACCGGTGGAGACGCGGGGCGAGGAACCTGGTGGCGAAGCCCGGAAGAGTCGACACCACCAGTCGCGAGCGCTCGATCCACGGCTTCGTATCGAAGGCGTCGCTGAGCAGCCCGATCCCGAGCCGGACCCGCCCGGCCAGGATACGCCCGGCATCCGTCAAGGCGACGCCCCGGCCCTGGCGATCGAACAATTCGTTGCCGAGGCGATCCTCGAGACCGCGGATGGCGTGGCTGATCGCGCCATGGGTCAAGTTGAGCTCGTCCGCAGCCTTGGCGAAGCTCTGATGGCGAGCGGCGGCTTCGAAAGCCGCAATCGCGCGCAAGGAGGGAGGACGGGCCGGCATGGGAAAATGATATGGTGAGGAAAATTCACGGACAATCACCAAATTCCTTATCAGCTGATAAGCCACGCTGATGATGTCACCGGGTCGTAACATTCCGGTCATTCGGGCGTAGCAGTCTTTTTCTAGAGGCTGAGTCGCGGGCGGCATTGGGGCCGGCCCAAGGGGACTGCCATGACTCGGAGAACGCTGACCTACGCCTCGCTGCTTCTGGCGGCGATTTCCACTTCAGGCATGGCCGATGCGCGGACGCAGATGCGCGCCGTCGGCTCGTCGACGGTCTATCCCTTCGCCAAGGCGGCGGCCGAGCGCGTCGCCCGGGCCAATCCGCGGCTCGGCGCGGCGATCATCGAGTCGACCGGCACCGGCGGCGGCTTCAAGCTATTCTGTGGCGGGGTCGGGGTTCGTTTTCCGGACGTCGCCAACGCTTCCCGCCGAATGAAGGCGTCCGAGGCCAAGCAATGCGCGGCCAACGGAGTCGACAAGATCACCGAAGTTCAAATCGGACTGGACGGAGTTGCAATCGCCACCGCCAGGTCGACACCGCTAACCGGGATTTCGCAACGGGACCTGTACATGGCGATTGCCAGGACTCCGTTCGGTAAGCCGAACAAGGCAAAGACATGGAAGGACGTCAATCCGAAGCTGCCGGCGTTGCCGATCCGGGTGTACGGCCCGCCATCGACCAGCGGCACTCGCGACGCCCTGACCGAGCTGTTGATGACTCCCGGCTGCGAAACCAATGCCGGCATGAAGGCGCTAGCCAAAAGCGACAGCAACAAGCACAAGGCGATTTGCACTGCGGTGCGCGAAGACGGCGCCTTTATCGAAGCCGGTGAAAACGACAATCTTATCGTCCAGAAGCTGGCCGCCAATTCAGGGACGGTCGGTGTTTTCGGCTACAGCTTCCTGGAGGAGAATCTTGGCCGGCTTAAGGGTGTTTCGCTGAATGGCGTGCAGCCGACCTACGAGACGATCAGCAGCTTCAAATATGCTGGCGCCCGACCGCTCTATGTCTATGTCAAGAATGCGCACGTCGCAGCCATTCCCGCAATCCGCGCCTTCGTCGCCGAACTGACCAAGGAGAGCGCGGTCGGGCCCAAGGGCTACATGGTCAAACTGGGCCTGGTTGCGGCCCCGACCGCGGTTCGCGCCCGCAGCCAGCAGGCGGCGCGCACACTCACGCCGTTAAACCTGGCCAGCATCAAATAGCTTCACCAATCGATGAAAAGATCGCGCGCAGCAATTCATTCTGCGCCGAGGTGGTCGATAGGCCACGGGGGAAAAGGAACCACGTCAATGCATCGTATCTCCATCACTTCAGCGCTGCTCACCGGAAGTGCGCTCTTGCTGTCCATGCCAGCGATGGCGGCCCAGGATCCGCCGGCCGCCGAGGCGACCGAGCCGGACGCATCCGATGCGACCGCTGACGCAACGATCGCGTCCGCGGGCCAACTTGATGCCGCACAAGCGCAGATCGAGCTCCTGCAGGCCCAGATCGAAGCGCTCCAAACCTCCGTCGAATCCCTGCGGGCGCAAGTCACAAAGCAGGTTCCGTCATGGAAGGGCGCGCCGCAGCTGGAGGACAAGGAAGCGGGCTGGTCATTCAAGCCGCGCGGAAGGCTGATGTACGACTTCGCAACCGTGGGTGCGCCTGACGGTTATTCGAATGCTGGGCTTGGCTTTTCCAACGAGGTTCGTCGCGCTCGGCTCGGAGTTGAAGGATCCGTGCCTGGTGGCTTCGGCTACAAGTTCGAACTGGACTTCGCCCCAGGAGATGTCGAGTTTACCGACGCCCTTTTATCCTACAAGGCAGGGGACGCCGAGTTCATCGTTGGCCAGCACAATAATTTTCAGTCGCTGGACGAGCTCACCAGCTCACTTCACTCAAGCTTCATTGAACGGGCGGCATTCACCGACGCCTTTGGATTCGAGCGCCGAGTCGGGGCTTCCGTCCAGTATACCAAAGGCGACCTGCTCGCCCAGCTTGGCGCATTCACGGACAGCATCAATGATCTCAACAATGTCGGTGACGACAACAACAGTTACGGCGTCGATGGGCGGCTGGTTTTCGCGCCGAAGATGGGATCGAACCAGTTGCATTTTGCAGGGTCGGCGCACTGGCGCGAATTGAATGACGCCGCGACCACGGTCCGTTATCGCCAGCGGCCTGCGGTGCACACGACCGATGTTCGCTTTGTCGACACCGGAAATATTTCCGGCGCTACGTCGGAGACAGGATACGGGCTAGAGGCCGCAGGGATTTTCGGACCGTTTCATCTGGCCAGCGAAGCTTATTGGCAGCAGGTCGGCCGAATCGGCAGTCTGACCAAGCCGACCTTCTTTGGTGGGTACATAGAGGCCGGCTATTTCCTGACCGGTGAAAGCCGCGGATACAAAGGCGGCAAGTTCGACCGAGTCAAAGTCCTAAAGCCGGTGGGCAAGGACGGCTGGGGATCGCTGGGCTTCAACTTGCGCTGGGACTATCTTGATCTCACCGACGGCGGATTCATCGGCGGCACCCAGAACGCGTATCAGGCTTCCTTGAACTGGAAACCAACGGATTACGTTCTTTTTGGCCTTAACTACGCGCACATCCTCTACAATGATGCGGCGATTTCGGTTTCCGGTGATCGGGATTATAGCGTCGACATGGCCGCCCTGAGAGCCCAGGTCGATTTCTGAGGAGCGTTTGAGCCTTCGCCATTCGGACCCGGCGCGCTAGACGCTCCATCGTGGCCAAAGGCGAAAATGAACTGGCGATTATTCTTGCGGCGTTCGATGAGCCTTTGCTCATCGTTCGCCGCGGGATTCTCCTCCAAGCCAACCGGGCCGCACAGGCTTTGTTCGGCCGGGGAATCGAGAACGTGGACGTCCGGTTGGCAATCCGAAGTCCGAAGGCGCTCAGCTACATTCTGGCTGGGAAAGCCGGCGATCTGGAAGTGAGCGGCATCGGCGGGTTTGGGCGCCCCTGGCTGCTGTCGATCCGCGAATTCGATGACGGGCGGCTCCTGGTTCGACTGGTCGACCGGTCCGCCGCCGCCGCTGCCGAGAAGATGCGAGTCGATTTCGTCGCCAATGCCAGCCACGAGCTTCGTACGCCCCTGGCAGCTATCCTGGGCTATGCCGAAACGCTGGCGGATGATGAAAATCTCGACCAGGAGACGCGCCTGAAGTTCGGGCAGACCATTCGCGGCGAAGCCCGGCGAATGTTGCGCATCATCGAGGACCTGATGGGCCTGTCGCGGATCGAGGCCGATCGCTTTGTCGCCCCCACCGAAAGCGTGGCGATGGAGCAGATTGTGGCGTCAGCCGTGGAGCAGTTGCGCCCGGCGGCGGCCAGCGCCGGCACCGAAATCCTGATCGAGCAACCGGACGAGGTCCCGGCCATTCTTGGCGATCGGGCCCAGCTCACCCAGATGGTCGACAATCTGCTGAACAACGCGGTCCGCTATGGCACCAACCCGTCAGGCGTTCCGATCCGGGTGACGATCGGGCAGAGTGACGGATCGGTCCGACTGGCCGTCGAGGACAGCGGCCAGGGAATCCCGCAGCAGCATTTGCCCCGCCTGACCGAGCGTTTTTATCGCGTCGATGCGGCACGGAGCCGCGATTCCGGGGGAACGGGATTGGGCCTGGCCATCGTCAAGCATATCGTCGAGCGCCATCGCGGGACGATGGAGATCCGCAGCAAGGTTGGGGAGGGAACGTCGGTGGTCGTCACCTTGCCGATCTCCCGCCCAATTTCGTGATTGTCATAAAAACGAAACAGAAGTGTCACACAGCCGTCAGACGGCCTTGGTATTGCGCCGGTGAATCGGGGCCTCTTCCAAAAGGGTGATTTCAAAATGAAAAAGCTGGCACTGCTCGTCTCGGCCACGGCCATCCTGTCCGCTTGCGGCGGCAATTCCGGCGGGTCGGGATCGACTGCGCAGATGCGGGTCGTCGGATCGTCGACCGTCTATCCGTTCACGACCATGGTCGCCGAAGAGTTCCAGCGCGCCAATCCGGGCAGCAGCGTTATCGTCGAATCGACCGGCACCGGAGCCGGGATAAAATTATTCTGCGGCGGGGTCGGCGGCGAATTCCCGGACATGGTCAACGCCTCGCGCCAGATGAAGAAAAGCGAATATGACGCCTGCGCCGCCGCCGGCGCCAAGGACGTCATCGAGGTGCCAATCGGAATCGATGGGCTGACGATCATTGAAGCCAAGGGCGCCCAGCCGATGAACCTGACGGTTGCGGACATCTACAAGGCGCTCGCTGCAAATCCGTTCGGGAAGGGGCCGAACAAGACCCAGACCTGGAAGGACGTCAATCCCACTCTGCCGGCGGTGAAGATCCGGGTGCTCGGTCCGCCGCCGACTTCCGGCACGCGGGACAGCCTCGCCGAACTCATTCTGGAGAAGGGCTGTGAAAGCGACCCGGCAATGAAGGCGCTGAAGAAGACGGACAGCGACAAGCACAAGGATGTGTGCACCAAGATCCGCGAGGACGGGCTGTTCGTCGAGGCCGGCGAGAATGACAATCTGCTCGTCCAGAAGGTCTCGGCCGACCCCGGTACCCTTGGCGTTCTCGGTTACAGCTTCCTAGAGGAGAATGCAGTCAAGGTTCGCGCCGTATCGATCGGCGGCATCGAACCGACCGAAGCGACGATCAGCGGCCTGCAATATCCCGGCGCCCGCAAGCTCTACGTGTACGTCAAGGGCGAGCATTTGAAGGCGAAGCCGGCGATCCGGCAGTTCTTCGCGGCCTACGCCCGTTCCTGGGCCAAGGGCGGACCGCTGGAAGGCCGTGGCCTGGTGCCGCTGGGCGGCGCCGAAGCGGAGGCGGCCAGCAAGCAGGCGACCGATCTCAAGCCGCTCGATCCGGCCAGTCTGAAGTAGGGTCGGAAGCGACCGATGACCATCGCCGCGGCGGCCGCGCTCGTCCTTGCGCTCGCGGCCGCCGCATTCCTGATCGGCTTTCGCCGCGCCGCCGCCATGCGCGGGGGCGAGCGGCTGCATTCCCTGCCATTCTATCATGGCATGCATGCGGCGCTGTGGTGCGCCGTGCCGGCCTTGTTGTTCCTGGCGATCTGGACGCCGACGCAGCGGAGCCTGGTCGACCAGACCGTGCTGTCGTCGCCGGAGGGAAGGGCGCTGCCCGACTTCGAGATGCAGCGCGACGCAATCCTCAGCGAGGCGCGCGAGATCGCCGCCGGCGAACGCGAGGTGGGCTTCAACGCCGAATCAAGCCAGCTCGCCCCGCGGTTCAAGGAAGCGAGGGGCCGGTTCGGTCTGTTCGGCGGCGCCATCGCCATCGCCATCGCCGGCATTGCGCTGGCGCTGGCGCTGCGGCGAAGCAAGCCGCAGTTCCGGGCAAGGACCGGCGTCGAACGATGGGCGATGATCATGCTGGTCGGGGCCTCGCTGGTGGCGATCCTCACGACGCTTGGAATCCTTCTGTCGCTGATGTTTGAGAGCCTGCGCTTCTTCAGCATGGTTCCGCCCGCGGACTTTCTGTTCGGAACCGAATGGAGCCCGCAGACAGCGCTTCGCGCCGACCAGGCGGGGTCGTCCGGCGCGTTTGGGTCGGTGCCCCTGTTCTGGGGCACCATCTTCATCGGCGCGATTATCGCCATGATCGTCGCCATCCCGCTCGGCCTGATGAGCGCGATTTTCCTCACTCAATATGCGCACCCCACGGTCCGCGCCTGGATGAAGCCGATCCTGGAAATTCTCGCCGGCGTGCCGACCGTCGTTTACGGTTATTTCGCGGCGCTGACGGTAGCGCCGCTGGTTCGCGATTTCGGCATCGCCATTGGCATTTCGTCAGCATCGAGCGAGAGCGCGCTCGCCGCCGGGCTGGTGATGGGGATCATGATCATCCCGTTCGTCAGCTCCATGTCCGATGATTCGATCGCTGCCGTGCCGCAGGCGATGCGCGACGGCTCGCTGGCGCTCGGCGCGACGCGGTCCGAAACCATCCGCAAGGTGCTTCTGCCGGCAGCGCTGCCCGGCGTGGTTGGCGGCGTGCTTCTGGCCGTCAGCCGGGCGATCGGCGAAACGATGATCGTCGTCATGGCCGCCGGCCTGGCAGCCAACATGACCGCAAACCCCTTTGAGAGCGTGACCACGGTCACTACCCAGATCGTGCAGTTGCTAACCGGTGACCAGGAGTTCGACAGTCCAAAGACGCTGGCTGCCTTTGCGCTCGGGCTGGCGCTGTTCGTCATTACCCTGATCCTCAACCTGATCGCGCTCACGGTGGTCCGCCGCTATCGGGAGCAGTATGAGTAGCGCCCCACCCAGCCGTTGGACGGACGAAGCAATGCAGGCCCGCGTGCGCAAGCGCTACGCGGCGGAGCGGCGATTCCGCTTGCTCGGCCTGTCCGCGGTCGGCTTGTCGGTGCTGTTCCTCGCCTTCCTGCTGGTGACGATGGCGTGGAAGGGTCTGGGCGGATTCACGCGCACCGAGGTCGCGCTGACCATCGATTTCCCCCGATCCGACTTGTTTGTGGAGCCCGCCGCCTTGCGCGGCGCGGACTCCGACCAGGCCATTGCCGACGCGGGCCTGGACGCGGTGCTCACGCAGGCTGCGATCGCCAATTACGGCCCGGACGCCGACGAACTGTTCGGGGCCGCCGGAGTCCGGTCGCTTGGCCGCCAGCTGATCGAAGACCCCGATCTGCTCAGCCGCCGGGCGCAGCTGTGGCTGCCGGCGGCGAGCGACATCGACGTCGCCTATAAGAATGACGGCGACGCCAAGGCCGAACAGCTCGTCCGGCTGCTGCAGAGCCGGGAGGCGGTGAAGCTAAGCTACAACAGCGACTTCCTGACGCAGTCGGATGCAACCGATCCATCGGCAGTGGGCGTCTGGGGAGCACTTGCCGGAAGCTTCCTGACAATCATCGTCACCATGCTGCTGGCCTTCCCGATCGGCGTCCTTGCTGCCGTCTATCTGGAGGAATTCGCGCCGCGGAACCGCTGGACCGACACCATCGAAGTGTCGATCAACAACCTCGCCGCAGTGCCCTCGATCATCTTCGGACTGCTCGGTCTCGCCATCTTCCTCAACGTCATGCACCTGCCAAGGTCGGCGCCCCTGGTCGGCGGGCTGACGCTGGCGCTGATGACCATGCCGGTCATCGTCATCGCCGGCCGCAACGCCATCAAGTCGGTGCCGCCGTCTATTCGTGACGCCGCACTTGGGGTCGGGGCATCCAAGATGCAGGTGGTGTTCCACCATGTCCTGCCGCTTGCGCTGCCCGGAATCCTCACCGGAACGATCATTGGCATGGCCCGGGCGCTGGGCGAGACGGCGCCGCTGCTGATGATCGGCATGCGCGCTTTCATTGCGTCCCCGCCAACCGGGATCTCCGACCCGGCCACCGTTCTGCCGGTACAGATCTTCCTCTGGTCGGACGAGGTCGACCGCAACTTCGTCGAGAAAACGAGTGCGGCGATCATCGTCCTCCTGCTGTTCATGCTGTTGATGAACGGACTTGCCATCTATCTTCGCAACAAATTCGAGCGGCGCTGGTGACCCTGATGAAAGAGAAGATGCCCTTGACCGCAACGACGCCTGTACCGGCGCCCTCGGCGGCAATTGCCGCCGAAGCGAAGGGGCAGCGCTTTGACGCCCCCGAACCGGAAACCGCGGTAAGCGCGCCGATCCCCAAGGTCGCGGACGCCGAGCCGGGCAATTCGCCGGCGCGGACCCCGAAGATGCGGGCCGAAAAAGTCAACGTCTTCTATGGCGACAAGCAGGCGCTGAAGGATGTTTCCATCGACATCCACGACGACCGCGTGACCGCCTTCATCGGCCCCTCCGGCTGCGGCAAGTCGACCTTCTTGCGATGCCTCAACCGCATGAACGACACGATCGCCACCGCGAAAGTCACCGGCCATATCGAGCTTGACGGCCAGGATATCAATTCCGCGGCGATGGACGTCGTCCAGCTGCGCGCCCGCGTCGGCATGGTGTTCCAGAAGCCAAACCCTTTCCCCAAGTCGATCTACGAGAATGTCGCCTACGGGCCGCGCATCCATGGGCTGTCCGCCAACAAAGGCGAGCTCGACCATATCGTCGAAAAATCATTGAAGCGCGCCGGCCTTTGGGATGAGGTCAAGGACCGGCTTCAGGAAAGCGGGACCGCGCTTTCGGGCGGCCAGCAGCAACGGCTGTGCATCGCCCGGGCGATCGCCGTCGACCCGGAAGTGATCCTGATGGACGAGCCCTGCTCGGCCCTGGACCCGATCGCAACCGCCCGGATCGAGGAATTGATCCACGAGCTTCGCGGCCGCTATGCCATCGCCATCGTCACCCATAACATGCAGCAGGCGGCGCGCGTGTCGCAGCGCACGGCTTTCTTCCACCTCGGCGAGATGGTCGAATATGGCAAGACCAGCGAGATTTTCACCAACCCGCGCGAGAAGCGCACCACCGACTATATCACCGGCCGCTACGGCTGATCGGAGCAATCGTGATGCAGCAGACCAGCGGACATACGCTCAAGGCGTTCGATGAGGATATCGACCGGCTGCGGGCGCTCATCAGCCAGATGGGCGGGATCGCCGAGCATAATATCGGCGAAGCGATGCGTTGCCTGGTTCAGCGCGACGTCGAGGGCGCGCAAAAGGTGGTCGAGGACGACCGCAAACTGGACGCGCTTGAGATTGAAGCCGAGCGGCGCGCAGTCCAGCTTATCGCCCTTCGGGCCCCCATGGCCGGCGATCTTCGCGAAGTGGTCGCGGCGCTGAAAATCTCCAGCGTGGTTGAACGGATCGGCGATTATGCAAAGAATATCTCGAGGCGGGTGCCGTTGCTGGGCAATACCGGCAAGATCGAGCCGCTGTCGCTGCTTCCGGAAATGGCCCGGATCGCGACGGAGATGGTCCACGACGTGCTCGACGCCTTCGTCGAACGCGACGCCGACGCCGCCGAGCGGGTCGCCGACCGCGATCATGCCGTCGACGATTTCTACGACAGCATCTTCCGCACCCTGCTGACCCATATGATGGAGAATCCGCACAATATCGGCCAGTCGGCGCACCTGCTGTTCGTCGCCAAGAACCTTGAGCGGGTTGGCGACCACGCCACCAACATCGCCGAGATGGTCTATTATGCGGCGACCGGGCAGCACATGCCCGAGCGCGCCCGCCGGATCCAGGCGGGTTGATGCTGATGTCCCGCGGCGGCTCCAAGCGCCTCCTGGTGGTCGAAGACGACCGGCCGATCGCCGACCTGGTGAAATATCATTTCAGCAAGGAAGGCTTCACCGTCACCAGCACCCCGAGCGGCGACGAGGCGCTGATCCTGATCGACGAAGTCAGGCCGGACCTCGTCATCCTTGACTGGATGATCGAAGGAACGAGCGGCATCGAAGTCTGCCGGCGATTGCGCCGCAACGCGGCGACCGCCAACTTGCCGGTGCTGATGCTGACCGCGCGGGGTGAGGAGGATGACCGCGTGAGGGGCCTGGAAACCGGCGCCGACGATTTTGTCACCAAGCCGTTCAGCCCGAAGGAGCTGGTCGCCCGCGCCAACGCCCTGTTGCGGCGAATGCGGCCTTCCTTGATGGCCGAAAAGCTCAGTTACGCCGACCTTGAGATGGACATTCCGTCCCACAAAGTGCGGCGGGGCGGGGCGGCGATGTCGCTCGGGCCGACCGAATATCGGCTGCTTCGGCATTTCCTGGAGAATCCGGAAAAGGTCTTCTCGCGTCAGCAGCTGCTCGACACGGTCTGGCCGCACAACGAGGATATCGAACTCAGGACGGTCGATGTCCACATTCGCCGCCTTCGGGCGTCAATCGGCGACCCGAACCTGATCCGCACGGTCCGGGCCGAGGGCTATTCGCTCGATTCCGACGGCGCATCCTGATCAAGTAATGGCGAGAGGCCAGGACAATGGACGGAAGCGCGAAAATCACGGCATAGAGGTCATGAGCTCAAACCGGCCAGGGCGGTCGCGGTGATGGCTTTCGTGCAGGAACCAGCCGGGACCGCGCATGACTCAGCGATGTGTCCCATAGGCGACAAGCTCCATGCCCAGGATGGTGGCCAGGAACAGCAATATGCCGGCGGAACTGGTCATTAAGCCTTTATAGGTTTCATCCAACGAACTCCCAGAACAGAGTTTTTGACGGCACCGGGGAACCGTGCGGCTCTTGCTGGCATTCCTCCGATAGTCGGCTTGCTGGCCGACCTTCGCCGATCAGGTCGCAGCAAGCGCGAAGGTGAGGGAGGCGAACTTGGCGAAAGCTGGTTTCAACAGGCGGGGAGGGGCCCTGCACCCGGTGCACGTCGTGTTGCTTGCCGGGACGCTGCCCCTGTTCCTCGGCGCCATGCTGAGCGATTGGGGCTACAGCCAAAGCTATCAAATCCAGTGGGTCAATTTCGCGTCCTGGCTGATTGCCGGCGGACTGGTATTTGCAGCACTGGCCCTGCTGTGGGCACTGATCGACTTGTTGCGCGCGGCCAGGTCGGGCCAACCTTATTGGCTTTATGCCGGCTTGCTGCTGGCACTGTTCGTCGTGGGTATCGTCAACGCCCTCGTCCACGCCCGCGATGGCTGGGGGACAATGCCGGCCGGCTTGATTCTGTCTGTGGTCAGCTTGGCCCTGGCCATGGCCGCCATCTGGGCTGCTCATGTTCCCCGCCGGTTCGGAGAGGATCGGTGACCATTTGGCGGATGGTCTTCGTCGCTGCTTCGGCGGCTTTGTTGGCTGCCTGCGGGGACGGGGGCGGCGCCGCGGTCGACTATGGCCCGGACCCTCGGCTGCCCGAGCCGGAGCAGGGCCTTTTGCCGGCGATGACCATCGCCAGGCCTGCCGAGTGGGGTGACCAGCGGCCGGTAGTCCCAACTGGCTACACGATCACAGCGATCGCAACCAACCTCAGGATACCCCGCCAGACGCTCGTCCTGCCCAACGGCGACATCCTTGTGGCGGAAGGAAAGGGCGGAGGCGCGCCGATTCTCCGGCCAAAGGATTTCATCGCCGGAATTATCAAGAAACGGGGCACGACCAAGGTCAAGGGCGGCGACCGGCTGACCTTGCTCCGCGATGCGGACGGCGACGGCCGTTATGAGGGACGCACAGTTTTCGCCGAAAATCTCAATGCGCCCTATGGGCTGGCGCTGATCGGCAGTCGCCTGTTCGTGGCCAATCAGGATGCGCTGGTTCGCTTCGATTACGCTCCCGGCCAGGTCCGGGCGAGCGGGCCGCCGGTCGAAGTCACCAAATTGCCGTCTCAGGTCAACCACCACTGGACCAAGGCGCTCGCGGCAAGCGCCGACGGCCGCTACCTCTATGTCGGCATCGGTTCCAACAGCAATGTCGGCGAGCGCGGCACGAGCATGGAGGAAAACCGGGCCATGGTCTGGCAGGTCGATGCCGAGACCGGCATGCACAAAGTCTTTGCGACCGGCCTTCGAAACCCGACCGCTTTGGCGGTTGCGCCTGGCCCTGGCCAATTATGGACGGTGGTCAACGAACGCGACGAACTGGGCGCCAATCTGGTGCCGGATTATCTCACTGCCGTCCGCCAGGGAGCCTTCTACGGCTGGCCCTATTCCTATTGGGGGCAGAACGTCGATTCCCGGGTTCGGCCCCAGAATCCAGACCTGGTCAGGGTCGCGGTCAGGCCGGACTACAGCCTGGGATCGCATGTCGCTCCGCTTGGCCTGGCCTTTTCCAGACCCGCCCTGGGACCGCGCTTCACCGAAGGAGCCTTCGTCGGCATGCACGGCAGCTGGAACCGGCAGGTACCGTCCGGTTACAAGGTGGTGTTCGTGCCCTTCCGCGGCGGGCGCCCGGCCGGGCAACCGATCGATGTCGTCACCGGTTTCATGGGCAAGGACGGCAAGACCCGGGGCCGGCCGGTCGGGGTGACCGTCGATCCCCGCGGCGCGCTGATCGTCGCCGACGACCTTTCGAACAGCATCTGGCGCGTAACCCCCGACGAGCTGGCGCCGCCGCCTGGCTGAATGCAAATGGTGGACGCACCGGGGCCTCCTTATGGAGCCTTCTCGACGCGCGCTGACGTTACAGCTTGAGGGCAAGGTTTAGTTATTTCGCGCATCTCTCGCGCTCGCTTGCAGATAACGTGCTCGGAATCGCCTCGCCGCGGCGAAATCGTGCCGCCACATGGTTCGGAAGAGGAGCCAGAACCCCGTCACCGCCAACCACGCCATGGCGATGCCGACCGTGATGATCAGTGGATGATTGAAGCTGGTCCTGTTCGCATAGTCCATATTGTGGAGCATCCAGAAGAAGTCCCACCAGCGCCAGCTGTCGTTGCGCCGCTCGAGCAGATCCCCGGTGGCGCCCGAAACATAATAGCTGCTGCCCTTCTCGTCCGCGAAGTCGACGCGCCAAATCGGCAACTCGTGCTCGCGCACGGCGAGGGTCAGTTCCGTCAGCGCCGTCACGCGGGATGGCGACAGGCCATCGGGATGCGCCGCCTTGGCGATCGTCGCCGCAGAAGAGCGATCAATGCGGATCGGCTCACCGTTTCCAGCGTCGAACAGCCTTGTTCCACGATCCGTCGAAACTTCGACGGCCTGGCGGCCAGGTAGAGATCGAAGTCTCGCACCGGCGATCGGCTGGTCGGCGAGCTGGCGCTGAACATTGGCCCAACCCGATGCCGTTGGGGGCGCGGCAGGATTCACAGTCTCCGACATCGCGCCGCCCGCGACTTCATCCATACTGATGAGGGCCATGGCGGCGCCGCTGATCGCCCAGATGAGGAACTGGAGACCGATGACGAGACCCACCCATTTGTGGATTCGGCGCAGCCAGATCGACTTGATCGTCACGGGTGCACCGCCTTCTTTTTCTTCTTCCGGTGGAAGGAGTAGAACAGCAGCCAGATGCCCGAGAGGGCCATCAGCACCGCGCCCCAGGTGAAGGTTCGCAGCAGACTGTTGTTGACGTTTTCGCGAGCCTCATAATCCATGATGTGAAGCATCCAGACAAAGTCGAAGATGCGCCACAGTTCGTGCCGCCGGGAAAGCAGCTCGCCGGTGACCGGTGAGAGATAGAAAGTGGGTTTGTTCCAGTGATCGAACTCGACGCGCCAGAGCGGAGGCTTGCGGCCTCGGATCTCGCCGGGGATGTCGGTGATGAGCTTGGCCGATGCGATCGGTTCGCCGCCGGTGTAGTAGGAGCGGGCCAGCTCGCGGATTGCTGCCTCGCTTTGCGCCGGAATGATCCGCCCCGTCTTCGCGTCGAACGCGACTTCGCCAGCGTTCGACGCGGTGACATAAATCGGCTGTTCCCGAAGCCAGGCGAGCCGGATGGAATTCGCTTCCGTTTTCGCAGCCAAAGCGATGGGGTCCGCCAGCGACGCGGCGGTGACGGATCGGTCCGGTGCCGGTCGCACCAGATGATCGCCGTGGATCGTGTCGATGTGAACCACAGTCATGTAGACGCCACTGAGCGACCAGATGACAACCTGAAGACCGATGAACAGCCCAAGCCATTTGTGCGTCTTGCGGGCAATTACATGGGTTCGCATTGGCGGGTGACTGTTCCAGCTTTTTGACGGAGACGGCCCCCACGAGCATGAGCGCAGGGGCCGCCGACGATTGTTAGCAATGGCCCGCGGCGCGGTGTTCAGGAAGGCACGTGGGCGCCGGCGCCTTGGGTTCCGCCGCAGGCTCGGGTTTGGGCGTGACCGGAGCCGGCTTGACGGGGGCAGGCTTCGGGGCCGTCTGTTTGGCGGCAGGAGGAGATGCCGTCGGTGCGCTCGCGGGTGGTGGCGCGGTCGGAATCGGCTCGCCGCGGAGCATGGCTTCGACCATCGCGGCTTCCTTCTGCTGGTCGGCCTTGGTCTTTTCGATCTGCGCCCGGATGGCGCCGCTTGCGCCATTGGCGAGAGCGATATCGGACATCGCCACCGCGCCCTGATGATGGGCCAGCATCTTGCGAAGATAGGTCTCCGACACATCGGCACCCGTCGCCGCCATCATCGCCGCGCGCATTTGCGTGGCGGCCGGACGATAGAGCTCGGCGCTGGCAGGGTCGGGATTGCCGGACGCAGCGAGTTTTTCGAGATCGGCGATTTCCCGGCTCTGCTTTTCGATGGTCTGGCGGGCCATCATGGCGGCATCCGGGCTCGGATTCTGTTTAAGCAGGACCCGTGACATCGCGACCGCGCCTCGGTGATGCTCGATCATTTTCTTTACCCAGCTGTCGGCCGCATTGACGCCGACCGCCGCGGCCAGGGCCTGATCCATCGCCATTTCGGATTGGGCGAAGGGATTGTTGGGATCGGCCATGATGGCGTTCATGTCGTTGGCGGCAACATTTTCGCTGGGCGCTTGCGGGCCGCATGCAGCCAGGGCGCTCAACAGCGCGACTGCGCTCAATCCCAATCGAAACCTCTTCATCATCTTGTACTCCATGAGTTGGGTGGCCCCTCAGCCCTGAAATGCGGTCATCGTTCCTGCGCCGTTGAAGGCGATGATCTCGAACGGGTCTTTGCTTCCATCGGGCATTTCCATCCCCGGTGTTCCTCTCGGCATTCCGGCGACGGCGATGCCGCGGATTCCGGCCGGTTTCCCGGAGACCAAACGCCTGACGGCGTCGAGCGGGACATGACCTTCGATGACATAGTCGCCAATGATGGCCGTATGGCAGGAAGCCAACGCCTCCGGCACGCCGAGCCGCTGCTTGATGGCCGGCATGTCACCGCGGTCGACCAAAGTGACTTGAAAGCCGGCCCTTTCAGCCATCCTGGCCCAGGCTTCGCAGCAGCCGCAGCTTGGATCGCGATACACCGTCATGGCCGCCGGCCGAGGAGCCGCTGGCGTATCCGTGGCGACGGCGCTTGCCACATTCATTTCGCTGGGCGAGCGCTTGCAGGCGCCCACGGCGAGCGCGGCAAGTCCCGCGAAGGCCATTAAGGCGTCGCGACGGGAGAATTCGGAACAGGCAATCCTCATCATCGTTTCCTTTCCAGTAAGGCCTTCATCTGGGCGATCTCCGCTTCCTGGGAGGCTATGATGTCGCCACACAGCTGCTTGATCTCAGGATCGGCGAGCCTGGCTTTCTCGCACATCAGAATCGCTCCCGAATGGTGGGGGATCATCGACCGGAGAAATTGCCGGTCGCCGACGAAGCTTTGCTCCCGAATGCCGATGAATGAGAGGAGCAGGACCAGCGCGAAGAGCGCGTAAAGCGCGGCGTTCAGCTTCGCATTGCGATACATCGAGCGCATCGTCATCATCATGACGGCCGACATCGGCGCCCACATGACCAGCGCCATGGAGAAGAAATTCACATTGTGAATGAATTCGCCCCAGCTCCAGATCATGGCGAACATCGCCACGTACATGATGATCAGGCTGAGGCATAGGTTGATGGCCAGCATCCTGTAGTGATGCTGCTCCATGTCCTTGCTCATGGCGCCGTGTTGCTCGCGGCCCGGGTCCATTCTTCTCTCCTCACCAGTTCATATGGTCCATTCCGCGCATCATCGCGCCGCCGAACCACCCTTGAACAACGATCGCCGCCGAAATGGCCGCCAGGGCGATAATCATGCCGGTGCTGCGATCCTGCTCAGGCTTTTTGATTGCCCAGATGGCCAAGGCCAGCGCTCCAACACCGATGCCCGTGCCGAGCCATCGGTGCCAGGTCAGCAGCCAGTCGTCCGTCGCCAGGTTGAAGCCGCCGCCGAACCAGCCCAGCACGGCAGCGACAGGCGCGATGACTCCACCGGCGACCACCATGAATTGCACCGGCGCCGCGAACGCCGGCCTGCGCCGGCCGACGATGGCCGTGAACAGGGCAGTGGGGAAGAACGCGATTGGAAAGTGGACAATGATCGGGTGGAGGCGCCCAAGCCAGTCCATGAAGCGTGCCAGTCCGCTCATCTTCGATCGATCGACCTTGGGCAACTCCATCATGTCGCCCATTGGCGCATGCATTGTCGCCGGATTGATCCCGGCCGGGGCGGTTACACCTGCCTCTTGCGCTCCCTTGGCCTGCATTTGCCTGGCCTTGAGCGCTGCCTCCCTCTGGCGGCGATGCGCCTCGTGACCAGAGGCGGGAGACGGTCCAACGATCGCTAACGCCGCGAACAAGGACAGCGCGAGGCCAAGTCGGTGATTGCCGCGCCCCATGGTCAGCTGCCCTTCGGCTTGCGGCCGCTGTTGTGGGAAAGGAAAATCTTCCACTTACCGTCGATTTTCTTGAGGGCGCTGGTGCTAACACCCTGCCGCTCGACAATCGTCCCGTCCTTGGCCTCGATGCGATATTTGTAGGTTTCGGTGGTCAGTGCGACCGGGCCCTCGAACCGCACATCAGCCTTGTAGTCGGAAAACTTGAAGCTCTTGAGGTGGCCCAATTCGGGTCCAAGGTGACGGGCGAGATAATTGGCGTAGCTGCCCTCCACGCCCCCAGTCTCGAATATGGCGGAATCCGCCGTGAACAGCATTTCAGTGCCAGTCGCATCGAGCCGCTCGATTGCCGCATGATACTGAGCCAGGACCGCCTTCACGGCCGCGGTTTCGACCATCGCCGCATGCTTCCAGGTTGGATGGCTCAATTGAGCCGATCCCGGTTGTGCGAAACCAGGCTGGGCAATGGCAAGCGAGGCTGCCGTAAAAATCACCGTCTTCATTTCACTCTCCCCTGTCGATCAGAACCACATTCGAATGCCGGTGAGGACGCTCCAGCCGCCGGCCTTTTCCCCCTCGTCGCGCAAGAAACGGCGAGTGTCCCCGAAGGCGCGTCGATATTGAAGGCCGAGATAAGGGGCGAATTCGCGACGGATGTCATAGCGCAGCCGCAAGCCGAGCTCGGCGTCGCTCAATCCCTTGCCGACGCCGATCTCCCGGCTGCTTTGCGCGGCGAAGTTCAATTCCGCACGCGGCTGGAGAATTAGTCGTTGGGTGAGGCGCTGATCATAATAGCCTTCGAGGCGAGCCATGAGCTCGCCCTTGCTGGACAGGAAGACTGCGCCCTCGGTTTCGAAGAAGCTTGGCGCGAGGCCCTCGAAGCCGGCGACTGCATAAATCCGCGACGGGTCGGGCTTGAAGTCATAGCGGAGGCCGCCCTGGATGTTGAAATAGGGTCCGATGGCGCGGCTGTAGAGCGCTTGAATCTCGGCCTTCTCCGGAGAGCGGCCGAATGCGCGTTCGCCTTCGCTCTTGAGCCACAGGCGGTTGATGTCGCCGCCATACCATCCCTCGCCATCCCACTCGAAGCCGTCCCGGCCCTTGCGGAACTGGGCTTCGGCGACGTTCAGCATCACCTGGTAAAGACTTTGGCCTCCGTGAAACTTGTTGAGGTGGTGCCGGCCCGATTCCATCGCCGGCACGCCGTAAACGGCATCGCCAGCATGATCGGTCGGGACCGGCGGGGGGGGCGCACTGCCAGCGGGGAGGTTCGTTCCTTCAGCGGCGGTGGCGGGCGATGGAGTGCAATGACCCATGGCTGCATGCTCCGGCAGGCAGGTGGACGGGCCTGGGGGCGCGGGCTGCGGCGTCGGCGCCGTGCAATGCCCCATCGCGGCATGTTCCGGCAGGCACGCGGTTTGGGGTGGCGAAGCAGGCTGTGGCTGTGCCGCGGGCTGGGCCTCCGGCAGCTTGCAATGTCCCATCGCGGCATGTTCGGGCAGACATGTGGGTTCCGACCGGGGCACCGGCCGTGAAGGGGGAGGAACCGCTTTTTCGGCGGGCGTCGGGGTGCAGTGGCCCATGGCCGCATGCTCGGGGGCGCAGGTGGCGCCGGCGGCAGGAACCGACGACCCGGCAGGCTGGGTCTGTCCCTGGGCCGCGACCGGCATGGCGGCCAGGATTGACGCCGCCGCAACGAACTTGGCCAATGTCTGGAGCGAGGTCATTTTACGTATCTCTCTTGTCGGGTCGGACCGTGACCACGCGCATCATCCCCGCGGCCATGTGGTAGAGATTGTGGCAGTGAAACGCCCAGTCGCCTTGGGCATCGGCGGTGACGTCGAAGGTCATTTTGCCGCCGGGCGGGACATTCACCGTATGCTTGCGCGGGGCCAGAGCGCCATGGCCCGTCACCAATTCGAAGAAATGGCCGTGCAGGTGGATCGGGTGAGGCATCATCGTGTCGTTGATGAGCGTAACTCGCACCCGCTCGTTGAGGCGGAAAGGGATGGGCTCGGCCGGCTCGCTCATCTTCACGCCGTCGAACGACCACATGTAGCGTTCCATGTTTCCGGTCAGATGGATGTCCAATGACCGCGACGGCGCGCGCACATCGGGATTCCGGGTCAGGGCCATCAAGTCGCGATACACCAGTACCCGATGGCCGAGGCCTTCCAGGCCGACCGGCGGCTCGCCGGTCCGATCCATTGGCATCGGCGAGATCGTCTGGACGCCGGGATTGTCGTCGACCTGCGGCGCGTTGCTGAAATCACGCATATTATGTTTCATGGCGCCGGCGCCATGGTCCATTCCAGCCATCGATCCGGACGACTGGGGGGTGCCGGTTGCGGCGCCATGACCCATAGCCGCATGGTCGATTGCGTTGGAGGCAACTGCAGCGCCCGGGTCCGTTGCGCCGCCATTCATTCCCGCCATTGCGGCTCCAGCATTTCCAGCCACGGCAGTCGTTGCGGGGCCAGTCCAGCCGGTCAGTTTCCAGAGATTACGAGATGCGTTTTGCTCTGCCGACGGGTCGACGCCGCGCACCGCCGCCGGGTTGGGTGCGTTCGGCATGTCCGTTCCCATGTCCATGCCCATGTCCTTCATGGTCAGCACGGGGCGGGGGCGGAGCGGGGGCACTGGTGCCGACATGCCCTCGCGCGGGGCCAGGGTGGCACGGCCTAGACCGGATCGGTCGATGGCTTCGCTGACGAAGGAATAAGCCTGGTCGCCCGGCGTGACGATTACATCGTAAGTCTCGGCGACACCGATCTGGAACTCATCGATGACAACTGGCCGGACATTCTGGCCGTCCGCCTGGACGACAGTCATGGCAAGACCAGGAATACGGACATTGAAATTGGTCTGCGCGGCGGCATTGATGATCCGCAGGCGGACGCGCTCGCCGGGCCGGAACAGGCCGGTCCAATTGTCGAAGGGCCCAAAGCCGTTGACGGTGAAATCGTAGGTGGACCCGGTGACATCGGAAATGTCCGCGGGATCCATCCGCATCCGCGCCCAATCCCGGCGTTCCGACGCAGTCAGGTCGCGGCCCGCCAGCTGACCCGACAGGGTCAGCCGCTGCATGTTGAAATAGCCGCCGCCCATCTGTTTCAGCTTCTTGTAGATGGCGGCGCCGCTCATCGGGCTGTGGTCGGACAGGACGAGCACATGCTCGCGGTCATAGGCGACCGGATCCGTGCCGGCCGGATCGATCACGATCGGGCCGTAAAGCCCGTCCTGTTCCTGATAGGCGCTGTGGCTGTGATACCAGTAGGTGCCGGACTGGACGACGTCGAACTCATAATCGAAGGTTGACCGCGGCATGATTCCTGGAAAGCTGATGCCCGGCACGCCGTCCATTGCGAACGGCACCAGCAGGCCGTGCCAGTGAATCGAGCTTTCCTCGTCCAGCGTGTTCCGAACGCGAAGCCGGACCTTCTGGCCTTCCCTGAGCCGGACAAGCGGCGCAGGGACAGTGCCATTGACGCCGACTGCCTGGCTGATCTTGCCGTCGACCCTGACGGCGACCTTGCCGATGGCAAGGGCGATGTCGGTGCCGCTGACCGTCGGTAGCGGACGGACGAGGCCGGCGGAAAGGGGCTGAGCCCAGGCGGGCATGATGCCGGCAAGACCGGCGCCGGCGCCGCCCAGCGCAGCCGTGCGGAGAAAGGCGCGCCGCGGGAGAGCGAGCGTGTTCGACATGAATGGTCCTTGCAAAGCCACAAGACGCGGGAACGTCGGGCTGGCGGCGATAGAATCCGCCGCCAGCCCTCAGCCGTGCTTAACGGTTCGAATGGGAGGCCGGCGGCGCCTTTTGCGACTTGTCATGTCCGGCATGAGCGTCTGCCCCACCCTTCATGTCAGTGTTGCCATGGTCCATCTTGGCCATATCCTTGCAACAGCATTCCTTGCCTTCGGCCTTCATCTTCTCGCAGCATTCCATCTTGGGCGCGGGTGCCGGAGCGGTTTGGGCATGGGCAACGGCCGGGATGGCGATCGACAAGGCGATCGCGGTCAGAATCTTCTTCATCTTAAATCTCCGTAAAATCGAGGGAAAGTCGAGTTTACGCGAGTCGTGGAGGAGGGGTGGGCAGCCTCGCCAGGAAGCCATGCAGGGAGTGGTTCAGGGGTGGCCGCTCCACAGCAGGCGAGAAAGCGGGCGGCTCGGCAGGCGATCCCGCCGCAACGGCAACGGCCGCGCACATGGCGGCGCAGCAAGGCGTGTCAGCGGACTTGCTGCCCTTGTCTCCGGCCGGCTGTCCTTCGCAATGACCTTTGTCCATCGTCTGGGCGTGTTGATCCGATGGCATCGCCGCCATCGCGGCGCCGCTTTGCATGGCAAACGGCGCGAACAGCATCGCTGCTGCGATCAGGATCGCGAAGAGCTTCGTGATTCTCACGACCGGCGATATGCTCCTCAAGCGGCACAATTTCAATCGCTTGCCCAAAGATCTTCCAGGATCGGGCAATCGGGGACGGTCCCCGGCATGGGCAGCGGCGGTGCGTTTTTTTTCCGGCGATCGACGCATGGCGTTGACCTGACGAGCCTTGGCTTCGGTGGCCTGGCGCGGACCCGGCATTCGGCTGAGCTCCGTTTGGGGCGGCCTGGCGATTGCCTTGCTGATTGCGGACAAGGTTGATCGAACCTGTCGCCCCGACGTCCTTGCACAAGCCATCGCGCTCGCCGGGACCGGCCATTGCGGACGTTCATCGAAGATGGCACCACGAGTTGTGTCCGCCCTGGCTTACATTGGTGCCGCACTGATGGAGATCGCGGGATGCTTTGCCTTCTGGGCATGGCTGAAGCTCGACAAATCGATCTGGTGGCTTGTGCCTGGCATGGGCGCGCTGGCGCTGTTTGCTTATCTTCTGACGCTGGTGGAAGCCGAGCATGCGGGGCGCGCTTATGCCGCTTATGGCGGCGTCTACATCACGGCGGCGCTTTTGTGGCTTTGGCTGATCGAGGGCGCGAAGCCAGATCGATGGGATGTGATCGGAGCGTCCATTGGCTTGCTTGGAGCGGGAGTTATCCTGTTTGGCCCACGGAGCTCCTAGCTATGGGTTTGGGAATGGATGGTTGGGGCATTCCCCACGCCGGAAATGGTGGACGCACTAGGGCTCGAACCTAGGACCCGCTGATTAAGAGAAATTTTGATCCGAGTTAGCGTGTGCTCGTTATTTCGCAGGAATTTCCATCAAACAATTGAAAGATAGGGCTTTATGCCCTCTTTGACTCGGCTACGATTTCCT
>DASSPS010000088.1:0-21582 GCA_035699505.1 Sphingomicrobium sp.
AGCGCCGACTGCTCGACCGCGCTGCCGTTCTCGTCGGTGAAGGCGATCAACCCCGCCTCCGCATCGACCACCCGGACGGGCACCTGCAGCACCTTGCCGGTCCTGGGCGAGACGGGCAGCACCGGCGAATAGGTCTGGCGCCGCTCCTCGCGCAGCGTGGGCAGCATGACGCCCATCACCTCATCCCACTTGCGCATTACCTGGCGGATGGTTTCGTCGAACCGGCCGCTGGCATAATATTCGGTCGAGGAAGCGAATTCATAGTCGAAGCCGAAGCGGTCGAGGAAGCGCCGCAGCATCGCATTGTTGTAGTGGGCGAAGCTTTCATGTTCGCCGAACGGATCCGGGATGCTGGTCAGCGGATGGCCGAGATGCCGGGTCAGCATCTCCTGCTGCGGGACATTGTCGGGGACCTTCCTCAGGCCGTCCATGTCGTCGCTGAAGGCGATCAGCCGGGTCGGCGCGCCGCCGGTCAGTTCCTCATAGGCGTGGCGGACGAAGGTCGTCCGGAGCACTTCGTTGAAGGTACCGATGTGCGGCAGGCCGGACGGGCCATAACCGGTTTCGAAGATCATCGGCTCGCCGTTCGGCTTTCCGTCCGGCCAGCGCTTAAGAAGCTTGCGCGCTTCCTCGTACGGCCAGGCCTTGGACTCGAGGGCGACGGATCGGATGGCGTCGGCGGTCAAATTCGTTGCTCTTCTGTTCTTGCGGCGGCACGGTGGCGGGAATGGCCGCTCCTTTGCCTCTTCCCACGCTGTTCGCAACCCATGCCGGCATTTGGCTGGCGGAAGGCGACGGCGGCCAGCCGCGCGAGGCCAGCCGGGGCGAGGCCATCGCCCGCGCCGCCGAGACGCCGCACGTCGTCCTCAACGCGCCGCTGACCGGGCAGCGGCTAGGCTATCCCGACCTGTCGGGCCTCGATCTGCTCGAACTGTTCGCCTTCATTCACCCGGCGCGCTTTGCAGTGCCGACCGTAGCCGGCCTGTGCCGGGTCCTGGGCGTGGAACCGCCGGCGAGCGACGCCGAGGCGGCGCTCTCGCTTAGACTGATCGGCGGCGCACTGCTCGACCGGCTGGCCGATTCGGACTGGCCGGAACGGGAGGGCGCGTGGACGGTCAACGCCACCCTGCATCGCCTGGGCTGGGCCTGGGCGCCGCTGGTCGGAACGCGATTGCAGCGGCCCGACCGCGGCGAGAGGATGCTCTTTTCGCGCCTGCCGCAGTGGGAGGAGGTTGCCGACCGACCCCCGCCGCGGACGGTTCGAGTCGAGCCGAGCGACGCGGAGCGGAGGTTGGCGGCGCTGACCGGTGAGGGATCGGAGCCGCGCGAGGGACAGAAAGCGATGGCGGCGGCAACGGCGGCGATCTTCGCACCGCGCCAAACCGAGAATTCTCCCAATTTGCTGTTGGCCGAGGCCGGCACCGGCATCGGCAAGACCCTGGCCTATCTGTCGCCGGCGTCCCTGTGGGCCGATTCGTCGGGCGGGACGGTCTGGATATCGACCTACACCAAGGCGCTTCAGCGGCAGCTCGATGCGGAAGGGCGCCGCCTGTTCGCAGACCCAGCCGAGCGGGCTAGGCGAATCGTCATACGCAAGGGCCGCGAAAATTATCTCTGCCTGCTGAACCTGGAGGATGCGCTCCAGGGCGGGTTCACCGGCCGGGCGGCGATCCTGGCGCAACTGGTCGGGCGCTGGGCGGCGTACAGCCGCGACGGCGACATGGTCGGCGGCGACCTGCCCGGCTGGCTGCCCAGCCTGTTCCGGCGGGCGGGCGCGGCGGCGCTGACCGACCGGCGGGGCGAGTGCGTCTATGCCGGCTGCCCGCATTACCGGCGCTGCTTCATCGAGCGGGCCGAGCGGGCCAGCCGCGAGGCCGACATCGTCATCGCCAACCATGCCCTGGTCATGGTCAATGCCGCCCGGAGCCGGGAAAGCGCGCCAACCCGGCTGGTGTTCGACGAAGGCCATCACCTGTTCGATGCGGCCGACTCGACCTTCGCCGTGACGTTCGGCGGCCAGGAAGCAATCGAGATGAGACGGTGGATCGTCGGGCCGGAGGGGCGATCGCGAGGCCGGCGACGAGGCCTTGCGGCGCGACTGATGGACGTCGCTTCCTATGACGAGGAGGGCTGCCGCGCCCTCAACTCGGCCGTCGAGGCGGCGCGGGTCCTGCCGTCCGACGGCTGGCTGCAGCGCGTCGCTGACGGCGACCCGTTCGGGGCAGTCGAGGCCTTGCTCGTCGAGGTGCGCGGCACGGTTTACGCCAGGGCCAAGGCGCAGGACGCCGGTTATGGCCTGGAAACCGAACTGGCCGAGCCGGACGGCGCTCTGGTCGCGGCTTCCGCCGGGGCGCTCGAATGCCTCGAGGCCTTGCAGAAGCCGATGGCGGCGCTCGGGCGGCGGCTCGAGGCGGTGCTCGCCGATGCTCCGGACTGGCTGGATACGGCCGCCCGGGCGCGCGTCGAGGGCGCGATCAACGGCCTGGGCTGGCGGCGCGACATCCTGACCGCCTGGATCGCCCTTCTGGCGCGGATCGGGGGACCGGCCGACCCGGACTTTGTCGACTGGCTTGCCATCGAGCGGATCGAGGGCCGCGAATTTGATATCGCCCTCCATCGCCGCTGGCTCGACCCGACCAGGCCGCTGGCGGCGGCGGTAATGGCGCCGGCGCATGGCGTGCTGGTGACGTCGGCGACGCTGCGCGGCGGCGACGGCTGGGACACGGCCGAGGCGCGCACAGGCGCCTTGCACTTTCCGGGCCTGGCCGGCCATTTCGAAGCCGACAGCCCGTTCGATTATGCGGCGTCGTCGGAAGTGGTAATCGTCACCGACATCAAGCAGGGCGACACGGCAGCACTGGCCGGCGCCTATGCCAAGCTCATCGAGGCGGCGCGCGGTGGCACGCTCGGCCTGTTCACCGCCATCCAGCGGCTGAAAGCCGTTCATGCCCGCATTGCCGACCGGCTGGCCCGGGGCGGTCTGCCGCTCCTTGCCCAGCATGTCGACCCGATGGACGCCGGCACTCTGGTGGACATCTTCCGCGACGATCCGCGAACATCCCTGCTCGGCACGGACGCATTGCGCGACGGAGTCGACGTGCCGGGCGAATCGCTTCGACTGGTGGTCATGGAGCGTGTGCCCTGGCCCAGGCCGACAGTGCTTCACGGCGCTCGGCGGATGGCTGGGGGCGGCAGCGCGTACGACGACCGTGTCGTGCGGGCGCGGCTGGCGCAGGCCTTCGGCCGACTCATCCGGCGGCAAGGCGACCAGGGTACCTTCGTCATCCTGTCGGCAGCGATGCCGTCGCGCCTGCTGCGCGCCTTTCCGCCCGGCGTGGCGATATCGCGCGTTCCGCTCGAAGAAGCAGTTGCACGAGTGGCGGCGAGGCTGGCAGACACCGAGTTCGCGCGCCCCCTGGAAAGTGCAACATGAAGCAATTGGCCATCCTTCGACATGCCAAATCCGACTGGGGCAATCCGGGCCTCACCGATTTCGACCGGCCGCTAAACAAGCGCGGACGCAAGGCGGCGAAGAAGGTCGGCAGGGAATTGCACAGCCGCGGCCTGACCTTCGACCAGATCGTGTGCAGCCCGGCGGCCCGGGCGCGGGAAACAGTCGAGCGGTTCGCCATTGGCTTTGAAGGGGTTCCCGAAGTCCGCTTCGAACCCAACCTCTACATGTGTTCGACCGGAACGCTGATCAGCGTGATCAATGCGCTTCCGGACGACGCGCGGACGGTGATGATCGTCGGTCACAATCCTGGCTTTCACGACATCGTCCTGCGCATGACGAAGCCCGACGGCGACGGAATGCGGGAAAAGGTCGGCGCGAATTACCCAACCGGCGCCTTCGCCCTGATCGATTTTCCGGTCGAGCACTGGGCCGACGTCGAACCGGCGACCGGCGAAATTCGACAGGTCATCTTTCCGCGCGAACTCTAGCCGTCGAGCGAGTCCGCAAGGAAGTTGCGAAGATCGCGAAGCCGGTCGAGGTCCACCGCAGGCGGAGAAGCGGTCGCCGGCGATGATTCGGGCTCGACCGACTGGGTCACGATAGCCGCATGCGTTGGGGATGCGGGCTCGCCGCTCTTGTCGCGAAGCATTTTCTGAACTCCGCGGACGGTATAGCCTTCGGCACTCAGCAGCCGATGGATCCGTCGCGCCAGCTCGACATCGGCCGGCCGGTAATAACGGCGGTTACCGGCGCGCTGAAGCGGCCGGAGCTGCGGGAACCGCGTTTCCCAATAGCGCAGAATATGCTGGGCGACGCCGAGCTCCCGCGACAGCTCGCCGATCGTCTTGAAAGCGCCGGGAGCCTTGTCGCCGGTCGCCGTCGCCATCTTATTTGGCGATTCGGTCGCGCAGGATCTGGCTGGCGCGGAAGGTCATAACCCGCCGCGGCGCAATCGGCACTTCCACGCCGGTCTTTGGGTTACGGCCGATCCGCTGCCCCTTGTCACGCAAGATGAAGCTGCCGAAGCCTGAAATCTTGACGTTCGCGCCTTCGGACAGCGCATGGCACATATGGTGCAGGATCCGCTCGACGAAACTCGCCGACTCGGCCCTCGACAGGCCAAGCTTGCGATGCACTACGTCAGCCAGGTCGGCACGGGTCAGCGTGCTGGAAAGACCGTCGTCCCTGTTCACCCGAGCAATGCCGAGATCGGCCATGAATTTTCTCCCGCTCTTTAGCCTGCCGGCGCCCCGATTCCGGCATTACATATCCGTAACAAATCGTCCCGATGTCGGCAATGCGACTTTTGCCGATTTTCCGATATATTTCAATATCTGAGCGCTGCCGCGCCCCATGTAAAGCCACCACCCATCGCTTCCAGCACAATCAGGTCGCCGCGCTTGATCCGTCCGTCGCGAATCGCGGTGTCTAGAGCCAGCGGTACCGACGCCGCCGACGTGTTGGCATGCTGGTCGACAGTGACCACCACCTTGTCCGGCGAAACCCCAATTTTCCTGGCCGTTGCGTCCAGGATTCGGGCGTTCGCCTGGTGCGGCACGATCCAGTCGACATCATCGACGGTTGCCCCTGCGGCCACCAGGACTTCCTTGAGCACCTCGGCGAGGTTGACGACGGCATGGCGGAAGACTTCCCGGCCCTTCATTCGAAGCTTGCCGACCGTTCCGGTCGTGGACGGTCCGCCATCAACATACAGGAGATCGCCGTGACGGCCATCGGCATGCAGCCTGGTGGCGAGGATACCGCTTTCGCTCTCCTCGGCTACCAGGACGAGTGCCCCGGCACCGTCGCCGAACAGAACGCAAGTGCCGCGATCTTCCCAGTCGAGGATGCGGCTGAAGGTTTCAGACCCGATGACCAGAGCGCGCCGTGAATTGCCCGAGCGAAGCATCGAATCGGCGACCGACAAAGCGTAGAGAAAGCCGGTGCAGACGGCATGAACGTCAAAGGCGACACAATCGGGAATGCCGAGGGTCGCCTGGACCTTGGTCGCCGACGAGGGAAAGGTCTGGTCCGGGGTCGCGGTGGCGAGAACGATCAGGTCGATTTCCTGCGCCACCATGCCGGCATGGTCGAGTGCCCGGCGGGCAGCGTCGGTGGCCAGCGACGCGGTCGTCTCGCCATCCTCGGCGATGTAGCGGCTGCGAATTCCGGTCCGCTCAACGATCCACTCGTCGGACGTGTCGACCCGCTCGGCGAGCTCGGCATTATCGACCCGTCGCTTGGGCAATGCGGAACCCACGCCCTTGATGACTGAGCGCAGGGTCATTCCGCCGCCTCATTGGCAAAGGCATGGGCGCGAAACTCGTCGAGATCCTCGCCGATCTTCCGGGTGATGTCGTTGCGGACCATTCGGACGGTGACGCCAATGGCGTTGGCGACCCCCTTGGGCGTGGCGCTGCCATGGCTTTTCACCACCAGGCCGTTGAGGCCAAGAAAGACGGCGCCATTATGATTGTTGGGGTCGAGATGGACCTTGAGCAGGTTGAGCGCCGGCTTGGACAATGCAAATCCGGCCTTCGACCTCAGCGAACTCTTGAAGGCCCGGCGGAGCAGGTCGGTGACGAAACGGGCGGTCCCCTCGGCGGTCTTTAGCGCGATATTGCCGGAAAAGCCGTCGGTGACGACCACATCGACATTGCCGCGCGACAATTGGTCGCCTTCGGTGAAGCCGTCGAACCGCAGCGGCAAATAATTTGCGTCGCGAAGCAAAGCGGCGGCTTCCTTCAGCTCGTCCGTGCCCTTCAGTTCCTCGGTGCCGATGTTGAGCAGCTTCACGCGCGGCTTGGGAATGCCGAGCACGGTGCGGGCATAGGCCGACCCCATGACCGCGAACTGGACGAGGTTCTGGGCGTCGCATTCCGTGTTGGCGCCAAGATCGAGCATCACGCAGTCCTTGTCGCCAAGCGTCGGCAACAAGGCCGCCAGCGCCGGCCGGTCAATGCCCGGCATGGTGCGCAAGGCTAGCTTCGACATGGCCATCAGAGCGCCGGTGTTGCCGGCCGACAAGGCCGCGTCCGCGAGGCCGTCCTTCACCGCGTTGATCGCCAAGCCCATGGAGGTTGTCCGGGCGCGGCGGATCGCCTGGCTCGGCTTTTCCGAAGACGCGATCGCCTCGGCCGTGTGGACAATGGTCAGCGACCGGCCAAGCGCCGGATGCCGGTCGATTTCCGGTTGGATTTCGGCTTCATCGCCATAGACGAGGAATCGAACCCCGGGCTCCTTGCGCTGAAAGCGCGCGATCCCCGCGATCATGGCCGCCGGACCGCTGTCGCCGCCCATGGCGTCAAGGGCGATGCGCGGGCCCGCGTTCATGGCCAAGCGCTCCAGCCCCGCGTCGCTCAGGCTTCCTTCGGCTGGACGACTTCGCGGCCGTTATAGTGGCCGCATGACTGGCAAAGGTTATGCGGAAGCTTCAGTTCGCCGCAATTCGGGCATTCGTGGAAGGCGGTGGGCTGCAGCGCGTGATGGCTGCGGCGCATGTTGCGCTTCGACGGTGACGTTTTTCTCTTGGGAACGGCCATGCGGCACCTGCTCAAAAATCAGTTCGACAAAAAAATTGGCGACGATCTGCGCCTGCTCTGGGCGGGAAAGCCCCGCGGCGGCGGCCGGATCGTCGCGAACAGCGGCTCCTATAGCGATTCCTCTCGGCGTTGCAAGCGCAGCCGAGGGCCGGTCAGGCGGCTAGCGCGGCGTCGCCAACGAAAGGATTGGTCCGCCGTTCATGCCCGAAGGTCGACACCGGGCCGTGGCCGGGGACGAAGGTGGTGTCGTCCCCCATCGGCCACAGCCGCCGGGTGATCGAATCGATCAGCTGCTGGTGATTGCCGCGCGGGAAGTCGGTGCGGCCGATCGAGCCCTGGAAGAGGACGTCGCCGACGATCGCCAGCTTCGACGCCGGGTGATGGAAGACGACATGGCCGGGCGTGTGGCCGGGACAGTGGCGGACATCGAAGGTCACCCGGCCCACAGTCACCTGGTCGCCGTCGACCAGATAGCGGTCGGACTTGAACGGCTTGCCGGGGATTCCCCAGCGCTTGCCGTCTTCCTCGAGCTGGTCGATCCAGAATAAATCATCCTCATGCGGGCCTTCGATCGGCACGCCGAGCTCGGCGGCCAGCACGCCGGCCTGGCCGCAATGGTCGATATGGCCGTGGGTCAGCAGGATCTTCTCGATCACCACCCCGGCCTGGCTCGCGGCGGCCTTGAGCCGCGGCAGGTCGCCGCCAGGATCGGTGAAGGCGCCGAGCATTGTTTCGGTGCACCAGATCAGGCAGCAATTCTGCTGCAGCGGGGTGACCGGAAGGATGGCCGCGCGCAGCGGCGGCTCGGTCATTTGGCCGGTTCGAGAGTCGCCATCGACGGCGGCTCGTCCTTCATCGAGGCGGCAACCGACTCCGCCCGGCGAAGCGCCCGAAGGATGTTGCCCCCGGCGAGCTTGGCGAGATTGTCGTCGCTCCAGCCGCGGCGGATCAGTTCGGCGAACAGGTTGGGGTAGGTTTCGGCGCCGCCCAGGCCAGCAACCGTGCGGGAAATGCCGTCGAGATCGCCGCCGATGCCGACATGGTCGTGGCCAGCGAGCCTGACGACATGCTCAATATGGTCGGCGACGTCGCTCACGGTCACCGCCGGCGGCGGGTTCTGCTGCTCCCACGCCTTCAATTCCACTTCCTGCCGCTTGCTGTCGAAGGGATAAAGCGACTTGAGCCGAGCCTCTTGCGCCAGGCGTTCGCGGGCCCAGGCCCAGTCCTTGGGCGACAGGAAGGTCGGCACGAAGGTGATCATGGCGACTCCGCCGTTGGCCGGCAGGAGCCTCAGGACATCGTCCGGGATGTTCCGCGGGTGCGGGTTCAGGGCATAGACGTCGGAATGGCTGAAGATGACGGGCGCCCGGCTGGCAGCGATCGCGTCCCGCATAGTGGTCGGCGCGACATGGCTGATGTCGACCAGCATGCCGAGGCGGTTCATTTCCCTGACCACCTCGACTCCGAACGGGCTGAGGCCGTCATGCTTGGGGTCCTCGGTCGCGGCATCGCCCCACTCGGTCGTCTGGTTGTGGGTCAGCGTCAAGTAGCGGACGCCAAGGTCATAGAAGCGGCGCAGCGCCGCCATCGATCCGCCGATCTGCCGGCCGCCCTCGACCCCCAGCAGAGAGCCGATCCGGCCACGCTTGTGGATCCGGACCATGTCATCGGCGGATGAGGCCAGTTCCAGATCCTGGGGGTAGGCGGCAATCAGCCGGCGCGCCGTATCGATCTGCTCCAGCGTGATCCGGATCGCCTCGTCGCCGACATGCTCGCCGTCGATGTAGACGGACCAGAATTGGCCGCCGACCCGTCCGGCGCGCATCCGCGCCATGTCGGTCATCAACGGCTTTTCCCGCTGCGCGCCCCCGCTTTGCAGGTTGGCGACGCTTTGATTGTGATTTTCGCGGAGCGCGTAGGGCAGGTCGTTGTGCCCGTCGATCAGCGGCGTGCGCTTGAGGATCCGGTCGATCCGCGCCTGAATCTTTGGGTCGATCGGCTGCGAGTCGGCCGGAGTGGCGAGCAGGGCGAGCGCGGACCCGAGGAGCAAAAAGGTTTTCATGGCGCTGGGCTTTACGGGCGCCGCGGGACGCGTGCAATTGGCAGGCGTGACGGCTGATCAACCATTCGTCCTGTTCGATGATGCACGCGGCGGCGCCGGACCGGCGCGGCTGTATCGCCGGGCAGTCGGTGAAGTGGCCGCTCGGTCGCAAGATGAAGTGGCGCCGGCGCTGCAGGCGCTGCGCGAGGCAGTCGGAGCAGGGAGGCACGTCGCCGGATTCATCGCCTATGAAGCAGGGTTTGCGTTGGACCCCGCACTGCTGGACTTTGCCAGGCCGATCGAGGGGGCCCTGTTGTGGTTCGGAATCTTTCACGGCTTCGATGAAATTCAAGTCGAGGATTTCCTGCCGAATCCGGCGGGTGCGCGGCTTGGCCGGCCGCAGCCCCGAATCCAGCGCGACGACTATCTGACCGCCGCCGCAACTGTCCGCGAGCATCTTTTCGCGGGCGACTTCTACCAGGCGAACCTGACCTTCGGCTGCGACCTGCCGGTCCTGGGCGACCCAATGGCGGCCTATGCCCGGCTCCGCCAGCCGGCGCGCTCCGGGTGGGGCGGGATCGTCAGGCATCCCGATGGCTGGCTGCTGTCGCTGTCGCCCGAGCAATTCTTCACGATCCGCGGCGGCATCGTCGAGGCCAAGCCCATGAAGGGCACCGCGGCGCGCGATAGCGATCCGGAGACGGACCGACGGGCGGTTGATGCGCTGGCCGCCGATCCCAAGCAGCGCGCCGAGAATCTGATGATCGTCGACCTGCTGCGCAATGACCTGGCGCGGATCGCCGACACCGGCAGCGTCGACGTGCCGGAATTGTTCGCGGTCGAAAGCTTTCCGACCGTCCATCAAATGGTGTCGCGGATTGTCGCCCGGCTGCGCGACGGGCTCGACGCGGTCGACGTGATTGGAACGATCTTCCCCTGCGGGTCGATCACCGGCGCGCCGAAAATCTCGGCCATGCGGCATCTGACCAGGCTCGAGCCGGAGCCGCGCGGCGCCTATACGGGCGCGATGGGGTGGATCGAACCGGGCGGCGATGCCAGCTTCAACGTGCTTATCCGCACGCTGGAGCTTGCCGACGGCGCCCCCGTGGCACGGCTCGGACTTGGATCGGGGCTTGTCGTCGACAGCATAGGCGAGGATGAGTGGGCCGAATGCCTGCTCAAGGGGGAATTTGTGACTCGAGCCGCCGGTGATCCCGTCGACCTGATCGAGACGATGCGCTTCGATCCGGAGGAAGGCCTGGTCGAGCTCGACCGGCACCTCTCGCGGCTGGGGAAGTCGGCCGCGGCGCTTGGCCACATTTTCGACAGGCATGCGGCGCGCAATGAACTCCAGGCCGCGACTTTCGGCCGCAAGCAGCCGGCGATGATCCGGCTATTGCTGTCGCCGACCGGGGTCATGGCGATCGAAGCAAGGGCGATCGGCCAGCCGCCGGCAACGCCGGTCGAGGTGACGGTCCGGCCGCTTCCGGTCGATCCGTCAGACTGGCGGCTCCGCCACAAGACGACGGATCGGCATTTCTATGATGATGCACGACGCGACAGCGGCGCCTTCGAGACGGTGTTCTTGGATCCAGAAGGCAGGGTCACCGAGGGCAGCTTCACCACCGTATTCGTCGAGCGCGACGGCCGGTATCTTACTCCGCCGCTGGCCCGCGGCGTCCTGCCGGGCATCCTGCGCGAACGGTTGATCGACGAGGGCACGGCGATCGAATCCGACCTGACCGCCGCCGACCTCAAGGGCGGATTCTTCGTCGGCAACATGGTGCGCGGGCTTCTGCCGGCGCGGCTGGCGTCAAGCGGCGAGGGGGAAGCGGAGCAGCCGGTCGCCTAGCGGCACGATCGCCGCCGCGCCTACGCCGACATTACGCAGGATTTCGGGATGATGAGCGTCGAGCCCCCCGGTCAGCGCGCCGAAGGCCGGGAAGATGACCTTGCGGTCGGAAACGACGAAGCAGCGGCGCGAAACCCGCCGGCCGCGCAGGTGAAGCCTGAACTTGGGATGGAAATGGCCTGACATTTCCGGCCGGGCCTCGTCGCGGACCGCCTCATGGCGAAGGATGATCCCGCCTTCTTCGACTTCATCGACGATCGCTCCGCCGCAATGATCGGCAAAGCCCGGATCGTGATTGCCGACGATCCAGATCCACTCGAGCCGGGCGGTCAGCGACAGGAGCAGGTCGCGCGCGGCCGCCGGCAGCCGGTCGCAGCCGAACCGGTCGTGGAAACTGTCGCCGAGACAGTAGAGCCGGGTCGCGCCGGTTCGCTCAACCTCCGCAAGCAAGGCCGTAAGGGTGGCGTGCGAATCGTAGGGCGGCAGGAATTGCCCGCCTATGGCGAACCAGCTGGCTTTTTCGAGGTGCAGATCGGCGACCAACAGCGCCTGCCTGGCCGGCCAGAACAGGGCGCCGCCGGGCGTGGCGGCGAAGGTTTCACCGGCGAACGAAAAGGGAACCATGAGGGTCCTGTATCCAACCCGTCATTTCCGCGAAAGCTTTTCATGTCGGCAAGGCGAAAGGGGGATCCCGAACCCAGTCCGACATGACAGCTTGCGATTATTCCAGCGCCAGCAAATGGTCGCGCAGGGCGCGGGCGTCATGCAGCGCATTGTGCGGGACGGCGCTGTTCTCGGCGGTGCTGAAACCGGGCAAGGTCACCAGCCGGAACGTCAGCGGCGGCACCGGCACCATCCGCCCAGGCCCGACCAGCAGCAGCTGGTTGAAATAGGCGATGTCGTCCGGCCAGTCGGCAACGATCTCCGGCTCCGGCCCATGGGCGAGAAAGGCGGCGAGGGCGGGGGCCGCCGAGGTGCGATCGAGGCGCGGTGAAACCAGTCCGACCGGCACATGATCGAGGTAGGGGACAACATGCCGCTCGACCCAGGGGTCAAGCGGATCGCCGCAGGCCAGGGTGACGTAGAATTCCTCGCCGCCATCCTCCGGCACCAACGCCAGGCTCAGCAGGGCGCCGCCGAAGCCGTTGAATTCGGTATCGAGGAAATAGCGCACCGCAATCGTCTGGACTTGGCGAAACGGCTCGTCCAGTCTCGATCTATCCATGAAATCCGGAAGGGGGATCCAATGACCAGGCTTCACCATTTGCTGACGGCTGCCGCCGCCATCGCCGTCGCGCTTCCAGGGCAGGCAGCGGCGCAGACGCCGAAGCGCAAGCAGATCGAACAGATCGTCGCCAGCCAGCATGACGCCACCATCAAGGCGCTGCAGGACTGGATCGCGCTTCCGACCATCGCCGCCGAGGGCAAGAATGTCGCCGAGGGAGCGGAATATATGCGGCGCCTCGCGCTCGACGCCGGTTTCGACAAGGCTCGGATCGTCCAGAGCGGCGGAGTCCCCGGCGTGTTCGCGACGCTCGATTCAGGCGCCAAGACCACGCTCGGCATCTATTTCATGTATGACGTCAAGCAGTTCGACCCGGCCGAATGGAGCTCGCCGCCCCTGGAGGGTCGGCTGGTCGAACGGCCCGGCGAAGGGCTGGTCATGATGGGCCGAGGCGCGGTCAACCAGAAAGGGCCGGAAATGGCCTTCCTGGCCGCCGTCAAGGCGATCCGGGCAAGCGGCCGCAAACTGCCCGTCAACCTGGTGCTGGTCGCCGAGGGCGAAGAGGAGATCGCTTCCCCCAACTTCCCGAATGTCGTCGCCGACCCCGAGGTGGCCGCCGCGCTCAAAAAGACCGTCGGCGTCTTCATTCCGACGACATCGCAGGACGCGCAGGGCAATGCCGGGATCTCGCTGGGGGCCAAGGGCGCGGTCGAATTCCAGCTGCTGGTCGGCGGCGAGACATCGGACAAATATCCCAAGACCGACATCCACTCGTCCAACCATGCCCGGGTCGAAAGCCCGGCCTGGCGGCTGGTGAAGGCGCTCAACTCATTGGTCGCCGACGACGGGCACACGCCGGCGATCGACGGCTGGTTCGAGAATGTGGCGCCGCTGACGGCGCGGCAGAAGCAGCTCATCGCCGAGCGGGTCGCGGCGACCAGCGAGGCCGACGTCAAGAAGAGCCTGGGCGTCGGCCGCTGGATAAACAATGAGGATTACCAGACCAGTTCGGAACGGTTCCTGTCGCAGCCGACGGTCAATATCCAGGGGCTGATCAGCGGCTATCAGGGGCCGGGGGGCAAGACCGTGCTGCCGGGGCGGGCCGAGGCCAAGCTGGAATTCCGGCTGGTCCCCAACATGACCAAGGACGAAGCGGTGACCAAGCTGAAGGCGCACCTCGCCAAGCGCGGCTTCGACGACGTTCGGGTGACGGTGTCGGGTGGCTATGGGCCCAATCAGACCGATGAGAACACCGCCTTCATCCAGGCGCAGAAGCGGGTCTTCGACAAAGCGGGGATCAAATATACGCTGAGCCCGCGCAATGCCGGTAGCTGGCCAGGTGTGGTGTTCAATGGCGCGCCGCTCAACCTGCCCACCGGCCAGTTCGGGATCAGCCGTGGGAACGGCGCCCACGCCCCCAACGAATGGGTGATGATCAAGTCAAGCAACCCCAAGGTCGCCGGTTTCGACGAGAACGTCCTGCTCTACGTCGACTATCTGTACGAGCTGGCAAGCCTCGGCGTACGCCGCTAGCGCGGCAGCTGGCTGCAGTCGTCGCCGGGCAGGGGCTTGCCGGCCCGGCATCGGTCGGCGAGTTCGCGCAGCTGCTTGCCGCGCGTCTCATCAGCCTGGCGTGCCTCGCGCCCGCGCTTCTCGTCGGCTTCCGACTGGCTGGTGGTCGCCGCGTCGACCCCGGCCGAAACCGCCTTGACTGGCAGAGTGACGACATCGACGGCGGTTTCCGCGACCCGGCCGACGATGCAGCCGGACAGGAGCAGGGGCAGAGCGAGCAAGGCCAAGGGCTTCATTCCCGCGAGCTTACAGCGCCATCGCTTCCTGTGCGAGCACCTCGGCCTGACGAAGCAACGTCTCGTCCGCTTCGCCGCCCTGCGGAGTCGCTTCGCGGCCGATGATCACCATCAGCGGCACGGCCATGGGCGTGATCCGTTCCGCTTCGACATGGACCAGGGTGGAAGACGCGCGATCGACCAGCCGCACCAGCCGGCCCAGCTCGGTCATGCGGGCCCTGGCGTCGTCCCAGGCGGCGCGCAGCAGGAGGTGACCCGGCTCATACTTGCGCAGGACGTCGTAGATGAGGTCGGTCGAGAAGCTGACCTGTCGGCCGGACTTGCGCTTGCCCGGATGGCGCCGCTCGACCAGCCCGCCGATCACCGCCACCTCGCGGAAGGCGTTCTTCAGCAAATAGCTTTGCTCGACCCAGTCGACGAACTCGCGTTCGAGGATGTCCGGCGAGAACAGCGCCCTGGGATCGCGCACCGGCTCCAGCCCGTAGCAGGCCAGGCCATAATCATTGGCGACGAAGCCGAGCGGTTTCAGGCCCGCTGTCTCCATGCGCCTGGTGACCAGCATGCCAAGCGACTGGTGCGCGTTCCAGCCTTCGAAGCTGTAGGCGACCATGAAATGCTGGCCGTGATGGGCGAAGGTTTCGACCAGCAGCTCGTGCGGCTCCGGGATCCGCGAGCGCTGGTCCTGCACCTCCAGCCATTCGCTGACATCGTCCGGAAATCGGTGCCAGTCGTTGCGGTCGGCAAGCATGTGCCGGACCCGGTTGGCGAGATGGGTCGACATCGACATGCGCTGCCCACCGTAGGTGACAATCCGCGCCTGATGCTTGGACGCGTGGACGATGACGTCGCCGTCCTTGATCTGCTCGACCTGAAGACTGAGCCCGGAGAAGAAGAAATGGTCGCCCGGCGCGAGGGTCGAGGCATAGCCTTCCTCGATCGTGCCGAGCAGTCGGCCGTTGCCGAAGCGGACGGTGAGCAGGGGCTGCTCGACGATGACGCCGGCGTTCATCCGGTGCTGGAGGGCGATCGCGGGACGGGTGATCCGCCAGCTGCCGTCCCTGTCGCGAACCAGCCGGCGGAACTTGTCGTAGGCCTTCAGCGCATAGCCGCCGGTGGCGATGAAGCCGAGCACTTCGCGGAACGTCCCGTCCTGCAGTCCGGCGTAGGGCGCGGCGGAGCGGAACTCGGAAAGCAGGGCTTCTTCCGCGAAGGGGGCGGCGCAAGCGACGCCGAGGATATGCTGTGCCAGGACGTCCAAAGCGCCGGGTCGGAAACCTTCCGGGTCGAGCTCGCCGTCGTCGATTGCGTCGAGCGCGGCGCGGGCTTCGAGATATTCGAACCGGTTGCCGGGCACGATGATGCCCTTCGACGGCTCGTCGAGGCGATGATTGGCGCGGCCGATGCGCTGCAGCAGGCGCGAGCTGCCCTTGGGCGCGCCCATCTGGATGACGAGGTCGATATCTCCCCAGTCGATACCGAGGTCGAGGCTGGCGGTGGCGACCAGCGCGCGCAGCTTGCCGGCGGCCATCGCCGCCTCGATCCGCCGGCGCGCCTCCAGCGCCAGGCTGCCATGGTGGATGCCTATGGGGAGGGCATTGTCGTTGACTGCCCACAAGTCCTGGAAAATCAGTTCGGCGAGGCTGCGCGTGTTGCAGAAGATCAAGGTCGTCCTGTGCTTCTCGATCAGGTCCATGACCTCGCGTGCGGCGTGGCGGCCACTGTGGCCCGACCAGGGAATCCGGTTCTCGGGAATCAGGATCGACAGGTCCGGTTCGGCGCCCGGATCGCCTTCCACCAGATCGACCAGGTCGACGTCGGAGTCTGGCGCCAGCCATCCGCGATAGGCGTCGGGGTCGCTGATCGTCGCCGACAGTCCGACCCGGCGAAGGCCTGGCGCGAGCCGCTGCAAACGGGCCATGGACAAGGACAGAAGGTCGCCGCGTTTTTCCCTGGCGAAGGCATGAAGCTCATCAACGACGATGGTCTGGAGGCCGGCGAACAAGGCCTGACTGTCGGGATAGCTGAGCAGCAGGCTGAGCGATTCGGGAGTGGTCAGCAGGATTTGCGGCGGCCGGACGCGCTGGCGCGCCTTGCGATGGGACGGCGTGTCGCCGGTCCGGGTCTCGACACGGATCGGAAGCCCCATTTCCTCAATCGGGCCGAGCAGGTTGCGCTGGACATCGACGGCCAGCGCCTTGAGCGGCGAGACGTAGAGGGTGTGGAGACCGTCTGCAGGGACCTCGGCCAGCTCGCAGATGGTTGGCAGGAAGCCGGCCAGCGTCTTGCCGGCGCCAGTGGCGGCGACGAGCAGCGCGCTGCGCCCGGCCCGTGCCCGGTCGAGCATGTCGAACTGGTGGCGCCGCGGGGTCCAGCCGCGGCCCTTGAACCATTGGTCAACCGGCGGTGGAAGCCCGGCCGGGGTCAGAGATCGTCGGTCCCGTCGCGGCGGCGCTCTTCTTCCTTTTCATAAAGCCGGTCGGTGGCCTGTTCAGTCTGGCTGGTCGAATCGGTCGATCCCGCAGAGCGGCGGCGAAGAGCGAGCCACAACAACAGCACCAGCAAGATTGCCGGTCCGAGGATTCCCATCAGGCTGAGAAGGGTTTCATCCATCCGCATTCCTCCTTGAGCCGGGAACAACCGGCGGTTTGCGCTACTATAGCTCGCAATGGCCCGTCTCGGTTCCTGGATAGAGCCTCATCCCGAAGGCATCTATGTGCGCCCGGCCGACGCCTGGGTCGATCCCTCCCAGCCCAAGGACAAGGCGCTGGTCACGCATGGCCACGCCGATCATGCCCGCGGCGGCCATGGCGCGGTTTGGGCAACCCCGGAAACGCTGGCCATCATGGGCGTGCGCTACGGCGAGCAGCGCGGGAATGCGATCGCTTATGACGAGATGGTTCGGATCGGCGAGGTCGACGTGCGCTTCGTTCCCGCCGGCCATGTCCTCGGCTCCGCGCAGATTGTCCTCGAGCATGCTGGCGAGCGGGTCGTCGTGTCCGGCGATTACAAGCGCCGGCCGGACCCGACCTGCCCGCCGTTCGTGCCGGTGCCGTGCGACATTTTCATCAGCGAGGCGACATTCGGCCTGCCGGTCTTCCGTCACCCCGACACCGGCAGCGAGATCGACCGGCTGCTCCACCGCTTGCATGCCGACCCGTCGCGCTGCGTACTGGTCGGCGCCTATGCGCTCGGCAAGGCCCAGCGGGTGATCAAGGAGCTTCGGGCGCGCGGCCACGACGCGCCAATTTATTATCACGGAGCGATGGAGCGCTTGTGCCGGCTATATGAGGAGTTGGGCGTTCCGCTGGGCGAGCTTCGGCACACCGCCGGCGTACCGAAGGCGGAGATGGCCGGTCACATCGTCATCTGCCCGCCCGGCGCGCTCAACGATCGCTGGTCCCGGCGGCTGCCCGACCCGGTGACGGCGATGGCGTCTGGGTGGATGCGGATCCGCCAGCGGGCGCGGCAACGCAATGTCGAATTGCCCTTGATCATCTCCGACCATGCCGACTGGGACGAATTGACCACGACCATTCGGGAAGTGGCGCCGAAGGAGGTGTGGATCACGCACGGGCGCGAGGAAGCGCTGATGCATTGGTGCATGACTCACCAGATCAAGGCGCGGGAGCTGAACCTGGTTGGCTATGAGGATGAGGACGATTGACCGAAGCGGCCGTGGCAAAAGCGCCTTCGCCCGTGCACAGGGTGGATTGGCTGATGCCGAACCCAGACTGCTGCTCATTTCCACCGTTCCGCTGCCGGCTGTTGCGACGAAGCGGACAACGAAGGTCAATTGGGTCTATCGAGCGGCCGGCCCGCTGTCGTTCGCGTGGAGCACTGGCTCAGCGCGCTTGCGGTCGATGATCAGGGCGGCGGTTTGCGTCACCAGATCGACGAGGGCGAGGTCGCGGACCGTCGGCTCGCGCGGCTCGCGATGATACATGGCGAAGGTGCCGAGCACCTTGCGGCCGGAGCTGATGATCGGCGTCGACCAGCAGGCCCGCAGCCCGCACGACAAAGCAAGGTCGCGGAAATCCTCCCACAAAGGGTCGGTATCGATGTCGCTGACGAAGACCGGCCGTCCGGTATAGGCAGCGGTCCCGCAGGACCCGACCTTGGGGCCGATCTCGGCACCGTCGATCGCGGCGCAATAGAGTTCGGGAAGGCTCGGCGCCGCGCCATGGCGGAGCGTCTTGCCGTCGACGTCAAGCAGCAGGATCGAGCCGAGTACGCCTGTCTTGGAGTTCATCTCCACGATCTTGATCAGCTCGCCGAGAGAAATTTCGAGCGGACTGTCGTTGACTGCCAGTTCGAGCACATGGACCAGGCGCTGCGTCGATACCCCATCATCGGATTCGACAAGGTCGGAGGCGCGCGGGTCAAGCACGCCGCCGTGTTACAGTATCGATGGCAAGCCGTCACGCATTTGCGATCAGTGGCCGGCGACCCCTCTCAGGGACACGCTCGACCGAGCCAGTTCCGCCTCGACTTGGGCGACAAGCCGATCCAGCCCGGCCCGGTCCCTCGATTCAGCGCGGGCGACGAGGACATCCTGCGTGTTTGAGGCGCGCAAAAGCCACCAGCCGTCATCGGTCTTGACCCGGGCGCCGTCGGTACGGTCGACAGTTGCGCCGGACGTTTCGAGCCGGTCGAGAACTTCCTGGACAACCGCGAACTTGCGCGATTCGTCGACCTGAAAGCGCAATTCCGGCGTCGCGACGGACGCGGGCATGGCGTCCATGATCTCGGTCAGGCTTCGGCCCGACTGCGACACCGCTTCGATGAGGCGGACGGCGGCGTAGAGCGCATCGTCGAAGCCGTACCAGCGGTGCTTGAAGAAGATGTGGCCGCTCATTTCGCCGGCCAGCGGCGCGCCGGTCTCCTTCATCTTCGCCTTGATCAGGCTGTGGCCGGTTTTCCACATCAGCGGGGTGCCGCCAAGCTCGGCGATCCGGTCGAACAGGGTCTGGCTGGCCTTGACGTCGGCGATGATCGTCGCGCCCGGCTGCTCCTTGAGCACCGGCTCGGCGAGGATCATCAGCAGCTGGTCACCCCAGATCACCCGGCCCTTGCCGTCGACCGCGCCGATCCGGTCGGCGTCGCCGTCGAAGGCGATTCCGAAATCGAGCTGCTCGCTGGCGACGAGGTGCTTCAAGTCGGCGAGGTTCGCTTCGACCGTGGGGTCGGGGTGATGCGCCGGGAAGGTCCCGTCGACTTCGGTGTGGATCGTCCGGTGAACGCCGGGCAGCCGGGCGACGAGCCGGTCGAGAACGACTCCGGCGGCGCCGTTGCCGGAGTCCCAGCCGACCCGATAGCCCTGGCCGGTGAAATCCTGGACCAGCCGGTCGACGTAGGCGCTGGAAACATCGGCATCGTCGATGCTGCCCATGCCTTCGGTCCAGTCGCCCTCGGCGGCGCGGCGGCCGAGCGCTTGGATTTCGGTGCCGAATACCGACCGACCGTTCAGCAGGATCTTGAAGCCGTTATAGTCGGCTGGATTGTGGCTGCCGGTGATCTGGATGCCGCCGTGGACGCCCAGCGTCGCCGCGGCGAAATAGAGCATCGGACTGGGGCCGACACCGATCCGGACGACATCGAGCCCGCCTTCGGTCAGCCCTTTGACCAGGGCCGCTTCCATCATCGGCGAGTGGGTGCGGCCGTCGCGGCCGACGGCCACCCGCCGAGCGCCTTCGGCGAGCGCCATGGCGGCGTAGGATCGGCCCAGGGCCCAGGCGTCCTCTACGTGAAGCGTGTCGCCGACGATCCCGCGCACGTCATACTCGCGCAGGATGGATGCATTGAAAATGTGGGTCATGGTCTCGTTGAACAAAGGGGGATGGATCGGGGTTCAGCCAGCGGCCGCGACGGGCTCCTGCACGTCCGAGTCGGGAATGCCAAGCCCAGCGATCATTTCGCGCAATTCCTGGCGGGCGGTGATGTGGCCGAGGCCAACCTCCCCGAGTTGCGCGAAATCCAGCAACGTCAGGCCCTTGGGGAAGAGTTCACGGTAGATGACCCGCTCCCCAAGCCCGGGTATGACCCGGAACCCGACCCGGCGGGCCAATTCGTTCAGAGCCGCGCCGACCCGGCGGAGATTGTGGCTCTCGACATGCTGCAGGCGGTTGCGAAGGACGACCCAGTCGACGCTCTTGCCGGTCTGCTTGGCGCGCTGGGTGCGGCTGTTCCAGATCAATTCGGCATAGAAACTGGGCTTCGTCACCTTGTAATTTTCCGGATTCACCTGGCCGATGAGGTCGAGGTCGACAAAGCTGTCGTTCATCGGCGTGACCAGAGTGTCGGCGCGGAGGATGGCGGCGCGGGCGACCGGATCATCGCGACCGGGCGTATCGACGACGACCACGTCGGTTCCGTCCGACAGCCGGTCGATCGCGGCGGCGAGGCCGGCTTCGTCGGCTTGCTCGAGCACTTCATAGCGCGCCTGGGGCAGATCCGTGGCCAGCCGGCGCATGGTGGCGTCGCGATTCTCGAGATAGCGGGTCATGGTCCGCTGGCGGTAGTCGAGGTCGAGTGCGGCGACGCGCTGGCCGGTGGCGGCGAGCGCGATGGCCGTATGGACCGCCGTCGTCGACTTGCCGGTCCCGCCTTTTTCATTGGCGAAGACGATGAAGTGCGGAATCTGCATGGCCCTTGATCTTTCCCCCGGGCGAGCCGCAAAGCGTCGCCTGGAAGCGGTTTATCGGAGCGGCTGGGCAGGTGCAAATAGTCCGTGGAGTCGAACGGCTTAGGACGGCGGTGAAAGATTCACGAAGCGCCGGCGCGACGCTCGCGTTGGTGCCGACGATGGGCGCTCTCCATGCCGGGCACGTGGCGCTGATCAAGGCCGCGAAGGGGCGGGCGGACAAGGTGGCAGCGTCGATCTTCGTCAACCCGTTGCAGTTCAACGATTCCACCGACTTGGATCGCTATCCGCGGCAGGAAGAAAGCGACCTGGCGATGCTTGAGCAGGCCGGTTGCGACCTCGTCTGGCTGCCGTCCGCCGCCGACCTCTATCCGGACGGCTTCGCAACGACGGTGAGCGTGTCCGGAATCAGCGAGCGCTGGGAAGGCGAGCACCGCCCGGGCCATTTCGACGGGGTCGCGACGGTGGTGGCCAAGCTGCTGCTGGCTGCAGCCCCGGAGGTGGCGCTGTTCGGCGAAAAGGATTTCCAGCAGCTGGCGGTGATCCGGCGGCTGGTCGCCGACCTCAATATCCCGGTCGAAATCCTTGGCGTGCCGACGGTGCGCGATGCCGATGGCCTCGCTTTGTCGTCGCGCAATGCCTATCTCGGCGCCGACGAACGCCGGCGGGCGCTGGTGCTTCCCGAGGCCTTGCAGACCGCCGCCCGATCTATCCGGGGCGGCGGAAGCGTCGCGCAATCGCTGGCAGCAGCGCGCTCGGCGCTCGGCGATGCCGGCTTCGCCAGGGTCGATTATCTGGCGCTGGTGGATGCCGCCACGCTCGAGCCGCTCGACCGGCCGCAGGGTGAGATGCGGCTGATCGCCGCGGCCACGATCGGCGGCACCAGGCTGATCGACAATCTGCCCGTTTAAAAAGCGGTAACCGGCGCGTTAACCATTTCTTATACTCGGGCTGCTGAATTCACCCCAACGAACAAGGGGAGTGGGTTCACATGGGTGCCATCAGTCAGAAATCAGCGGA
>DASSPS010000089.1:0-25160 GCA_035699505.1 Sphingomicrobium sp.
ATCGAGAATCCGAGCCGAATCGACGGCCTGTTCATCGAACGCGCCATGGTTCGCGCCAACGAGCGGCTGTCCGTCCTGTCGGCCGAAGCGCCGATCCATCAGCCGCTGGTCACCGACGGCACCGCCTTCTTCCAGCTTCAGGAAGAAATGCGCAATGCCTTCGAATCAACGGTCCTCGACCTGCCACGGCAGATGCTGATCCAGTATCCGCACCTGGTCCATGACGCGCATGTCGCTGTTGTCGTTGCCGAGCTGACCCTTGCCGCGACCCGGGACACGATCCGCATCCTGGCCTGGCTGAAGTCGAACGCGCCGCAGACCAAGGTGATTGTCGTCGCCAACGGCGTTCCGTCCGGCGGCGCGCTGGAAATCAGCCGCAAGGACTTCGAACAGTCGATCGAACGCCCCGTCGATCTGGTCATCCCGTACGACAGCAAGCTCGCGGCGCAGGCCGCCAAGCTTGGCAAGCCGATGGCCGAGGTCGCGTCCGGCAAGATGGCAGCGCCCTTCACGTCGCTGACCAACATGGTCCTGAGCCATGCGACGGAGGAAGGCGCCGCGCCGACCGAATCCGCCGCCGCCACCGGCGCCAGGAATCTGGTCGACAACCTGAAGTCGATGCTCGCCAAGCCAAAGCAGGCAAAGGCGGCGTAACGTTCCGGGCAGGGCGGCCGTCAGGCCGCCACGGTCCGGCGCTGGGGAAGATTGGACAGTCGAATGCTGCTGTTTGTGATGGTCATGGTTGGCGTTGCCGGAGTGGCCTTCATGCTGCTCCAGGCGCTGAGCGGTCCGTCCGCCTCGAAGGCGGTCAAGCGCCGCATGGAACTCCTCAAGGAGCGCCATGCCGAGGGCGCGCTGGCGGCCAACGCCCAGGCCCAGATCCGCAAATTGCTGTCGCAGCGCGCCAGCGGAGGCATGATCGAAGGCTGGTTCTCGACCATCGTTCCGAAGCCGGCGCTGCTCCGCAAGCGCCTGGAGATGACCGGCAAGAGCATCACGCTTGGCAAATATTCGATGGCCTGCGCTGGCCTGTTCGCCTTCGTCGTCCTCGGGCTGACGATGCGCGGCTTCCCGTTCGTGCTTGCGGTCTTCCTTGGTCTGTTCGTCGGCATCGGCCTGCCGCACTTCGTCATCGGCAAGATGATCACCCGGCGCGTCGCCAAGTTCAATTCGAACTTTCCGGACGCGATCGAGCTGATGGTCCGCGGCCTTCGCTCGGGCCTGCCGATCACCGAGACCCTGGGCATCGTCGCCGGCGAGCTTCCCGGACCGGTCGGAATCGAATTCCGCGCCGTGTCGGACAAGATGAAGATCGGCCGCACCATGGAAGCGGCGCTTCAGGAAACCGCCGACCGGCTCGGCACGGCCGAATTCCAGTTCTTCGTGATTACGCTCGCCATCCAGCGGGAAACCGGCGGCAACCTCGCCGAAACCCTGTCGAATCTCGCCGACGTGCTGCGCAAGCGCGCGCAGATGAAGCTGAAGATCCGCGCCATGAGCTCGGAATCGAAGGCCTCGGCCTATATCGTCGGCTCGCTGCCCTTCATCGTCTTCACGCTCGTGTGGATGATCAACCCCGATTACATGAACAACTTCTTCACTGATCAGCGCCTCATTGTCGCCGGACTCGGCGGGCTCGTGTGGATGAGCATCGGCGCCTTCATCATGATGAAGATGGTCAACTTCGAGATCTGACGGAGAGCGACGCATCATGCAGCCTGCTGGCCCCACCCTCCTCGGTTTCGACGTCATCTGGATCGCAACGATTCTGAGCGCAGTCGCGACCATGGCCGTTCTCGTCGCCATCTACGCCGCGACCACGGCCAGGGATCCGATGGCTCGCCGCGTCAAGGCGCTGAACGAGCGTCGCGAGCAATTGAAGGCGGGCATCGTCGCCTCGACCAACAAGCGCAAGCGGCTGACCAACAAGAACCAGGCGGCCGACCGCGTTCGCTCGATCCTCGGCAGCTTCAAGATGCTGCAGGACGACCAGATCAAGAAGACCCAGACGCGCCTGATGCAGGCCGGCATCCGCACCAAGGATCTCGCCTTCTTCATCATCTTCGCGCGCTTCGTCCTGCCGGTGGTGCTGGGCATCGCCGCGGTCGTCCTCATCTATGTCATTGATTACTTTCCGGACTGGTCGGCCCTTCGCCAGTACATGACCGTCGCCGGTGTGCTGGTCGGCAGCTACAAGGCGCCCGACATCTGGCTGAAGAATAAGGTCACCAAGCGTAGCCATGCGGTGCGCAAGGGCCTTCCCGACGCGCTCGACCTGCTCGTCATCTGCGCCGAGGCCGGCCTCACCGTCGACGCCGCCTTCGGCCGCGTGTCGAAGGAGCTGGGCAAGGCCTATCCAGAACTGGGCGACGAATTCGGCCTGACCGCGATTGAGCTTGGCTTCCTCAACGAGCGCCGCCAGGCTTTCGAGAATCTCGCCACCCGAGTCGATCTCGATGCCGTCCGTGGCGTCGTCACGACCATGATCCAGACCGAGAAATACGGTACGCCCCTGGCCAGCGCGCTGCGCGTCCTGTCGGCCGAGTTCCGCAACGAGCGGATGATGCGCGCCGAGGAAAAGGCTGCGCGCCTGCCGGCGATCATGACCGTGCCGCTGATCCTGTTCATCCTGCCGACCCTCTTCGTTGTTATCCTCGGCCCGGCGGCCTGCTCGATCAGCGACAACTTCCTGAACAGCTGATCCGTCGTCATTGCGAGCGTAGCGAAGCAATCCAGTTCACGGGCTGGATTGCTTCGTCGCTCTCGCTCCTGGCAATGACGGGAGCGGAACTACATGCCCCCTGCGGCGCTTTACCCCCGAAACGATGTGTTCAGGGGACTCACCATGATGACATTCACGCCCGACCAGTGGATCATCGTCGCGCTGGTGTTCGTGCTCGGCCTGCTGATCGGCGCCTTCCTGACCGCCGGCGGCCGCCGCAAGTGGAAGACCCGTTACAACGACGAGGTCGCGCGCCGGGAAAACCTGGAGCGCGAGCATCGCCAGCAGAATGAGGAATGGGTCGCCAAGGAACGCGAATGGCGCGAACGGGATTCGCTGCGCGGCGCCGCCATCAAGAACCGCGGCCCGGACCTCGACGGCGACGGCGTGACCGACGAAGCCGACCGCCGCCCGGCGGACGACCGCCGGGCCTGATCAGCCCTCGATCTTCGAGAAATCCGCCACCCGGTTCACCGCATCGCGGAACCGAGCCAGAAAGCCAAGCCGCCGCGCCCGCTTGCCCGGATCGGGATCGTTGACGGTAACGTGATCGAAGAAAGCGTCGATCGGTCCCCGCAATGAGGCCAGCGCCGCCATGGCGGCGGTGAAATCCTCGGCGTCGATGGCCGCGCTCGCCCTGGGCTCGGCGGCATCAAGCGCGGAGATAAGCGCCTGCTCTTCCACCTCTAAGCCGTCATGCTGAACTTGTTTCAGCATCCATTCTGGGGACGGCTCTGCTGACGGAGAAATGGACCTTGAATCAAGTTCAGGGTGACGGCTGTCGTCCCACTTCTCCTTTTTCAAGATATTCGCCGCCCGCTTGTAGCCGGCCAGCAGGTCCCGTCCCTCGCCGGTCTCGACAAACGCCTGCAGCGCCTTCACGCGGGCCAGCAGCCGGACGAGGTCATCCTCCCCGCCCAGCGCAAACACTGCGTCTATCAGATCATGCCGGACTCCAGCGTCGCGCTGCTGGACCTTCAGCCGGTCGGCGAGAAACTCGGCCAGTTCAATTGCACTGCGATCAACCTGGCGACCTCCGAAATCCATTGCCGCGATTAGGTGAGCACCGCGGTTCTGTTCGTGAATCATTGATCTAATCAGGTCGAACGGTTCGACTAAGCCGAAACGCAATGCGTTCGTCTGCGACAAAGAAAGAGCTCCTAGAGCAGCACGCCGGAGCGCGAATGGATCCTTCGAGCCGGTCGGTCTTTCGTTACGGCTGAAAAAGCCGATGAGACTATCCAGCTTGTCCGCCAAACTAACCGCAACCGTCACTGGTGCGGTCGGCACCTCGTCCCCCTGCCCGACCGGCTTGTAATGGTCGCGCACCGCGTCGGCGACCGCGTCCGGCTCGCCCTGCGCCCTCGCCAGATAGCCGCCGATGACGCCCTGCAACTCGGGGAATTCGCCGACCATGCCGGTGACGAGGTCGGCCTTGGCCAGTCGCGCCGCGCTCTCGGTGAGGCCGGGGTCCGCGCCTTTGACGATCCCCTCCTCCACCAGCCAGCGCGCCAGCTTCGCCACCCGCTCCACCTTGTCGGCGATGGTGCCGAGCTTATCGTGGAAGACGATTCCGCCGAGCTTCGCCGCCTGCTCTTCGAGCGGCACCTTGAGGTCCTGCTCCCAGAAGAAGCGGGCATCTGACAGCCGCGCCGCCAGCACGCGCCGGTTGCCTTCGACGATCGCCGCGCCGCCGTCCTTCGCCGCGATATTCGCCACGCAAACGAAGGCCGGGGCTAGCGGTCGGGTCGGACCGTCTGGGAGACGGTCCGCTTCCGAGCGCTCCCCATCCCCACCCGTGCAGGCGAAATATTTCTGGTTGGTGCGCATGGTGAGCACGATCACCTCGCGCGGCACGTCCAGATAGTCGGGGTCGAACCGGCCGAGCAGCGGCACCGGCCATTCGGTCAGGCCGGCATTCTCGACCACCAGTCCCTCGTCCTCGACCAGGCTCAGGCCGGCGTCGGCCGCCGCCCTGGCGGCGCCGTCGCGGATGATCCGCTCGCGTTCCTCCTGGTCGACAATGACGTGGCAGGCGCGCAATTTCTCGAAATAATCGTCGGCGCCGCCGATGGTGATCGGCCCGGGATGGTGGAATCGGTGGCCGACCGTCATCGCGCCCGCCGCGATCCCGTCGATGATCACCGGCACGATCGCCTCGCCGAGCATGGCGACGATGCCGTGCAGCGGCCGCACCCAGCGCAGCGACGCCGTGCTTGCCGACGCCGCGCCCCAGCGCATCGACTTGGGCCAGGGGAAGTCGCGGACGATCCGCTCGACCGCTTCGGCCAGCAGGTCGGCGGTCGCCTGGCCGGGCCGCTCGATGGTCGCGAACCAGATACCGTCGCGGTCCTCGAGTTGATCCTGGCGAAGCCCGGTCTTGCGCAGGAAACCTTCCAGCGCCTGGGGGGGCGCCGAGGTGCGCGGCCCCTTAAGCTCTTCGGCTTGCGCTTTCGAGGAGTCGGGAAGATTCTTGGCGATGAGCACCAGCCGCCGCGGGGTCGACCAGGTCTGGACGCCGTCATGCCGTAAACTGGCCGCGGCCAGCCCTTCCGCGAAGAGCCGGGCCAGATCGCCCCGCGCCCCCGCCTGCATCCGCGCCGGAATCTCCTCGCAGCGCAATTCGAGCAGAAAATCGCTCACGCGGCGTAGCCCTTGGCGTCCATCCACGCCGCGCAGGCGCCTTTTGCGAGGTCCCGGACACGCCCGATATAGGCTTGCCGCTCGGCAACCGAGATCACACCGCGCGCCTGCAGCGTATTGAAGATGTGACTGGCCTTGATCGCTTGCTCATAGGCCGGGATCGGCAGCTTGTTCTCCAGGCAATTCTCGCACTCGGCGGCCGCCTTCCGGAACTGGTCGAACAGGCTGTCGGTATTCGCCACCTCGAAATTCCACGCCGACATCTGCCTCTCATTGTCGAGGAAGACCTGGCCGTATGTCACGCCGGCATCGTTGAATTTCAGGTCGAAGACGTTGTCGACGCCCTGGATGTACATCGCCAGCCGCTCGAGCCCATAGGTCAACTCGCCGGACACCGGCTTGCAGTCGAATCCGCCGACCTGCTGGAAATAGGTGAACTGGGTGACTTCCATCCCGTCGCACCACACTTCCCAGCCCAGCCCCCAGGCGCCCAGCGTCGGGCTTTCCCAGTCGTCCTCGACGAAGCGGATGTCATGCCTGAGCGGGTCGATGCCGATGGCGTCCAGACTGCCCAGGTAAAGCTGCTGCAGGTCCGGCGGGCTGGGCTTCATGATCACCTGGTACTGGTAATAGGCCCCAAGCCGGTTCGGGTTCTCCCCATAGCGGCCGTCGGTGGGCCGCCGGCACGGCTGGACATAGGCCGCTTTCCAAGGCTCCGGCCCAAGGGCCCGCAACACCGTCGCGGGGTGGAAGGTCCCCGCACCCATCTCCATGTCGTAAGGCTGGAGCAGGACGCAGCCCTGCCCGCTCCAGTAACTGTGAAGCGTGAGGATCAGGTCCTGGAAAGTCAGTGCCAAGGCCGCGCCCCGTCCCGCTGTTCGTCGACTGCACCGGGCTTTGGCCGATGGAATTGAACGGGGCAAGTGTCGCGCGGAGCCAGTGCGGGGCATTGGCGAGCACGACACTGGCGCGATTCGTCCGGCAACCCTACATCCTGCCCTATAAGACAGTTACGGAAGGGTGTTGCGTGATCGATCCTTTGAGCAAGTTCCTGCGGCGCTGCCTTGCCGCCCTCGGCCTGGCGACGGCCGCTTCCTGCACGACCGCCGCCCCGCCGGCCCCGGTCGCCGTCGCCAATACCGCGCCCCGGCCGGCGCTCTGGCAGGTCAGCGACCAGGACACGACCATCTACCTGTTCGGCACCATTCACCTGCTTCCCAAGGACAGCCAGTGGCGCACTCCGGCGCTCGACAGCGCGATCGGCAGTTCGCAGTCACTGGTCCTGGAAACGATCATCGATGACAAGAATCCGGCCGAGCTGGCAGGGGCGATGGCGTCGCTCGGTTTTCGCAACGACTTGCCGCCCCTGGCCGACCGGATCGATCCGTCCAAGCGCCCGCTGCTCGAAGCCGCGATCCGCAAGACGGGCATTCCCCGCGCGGTGTTCGATCGGATGGAAACATGGGCGGCCGCGTTCAGCCTGATCGGGCTTCAGTTCAGGTCGATCGGTCTCGAGGGTGGCGAAGGCGTCGAGGCCGTGCTGCGAAGCTCGTTTCAGGGAGCCGGCAAGACCATCGGTCAACTGGAAACCAACCGCGAGCAGCTCGGCTTTTTCGACACGCTTCCGGAAAGCGCGCAGCGAGCGTTGCTTGAAGGTGCGATCGAGACCCCGGGCGACATTCGCCAGCATTTCCAGGGCATGCTGTCGGCCTGGCTGCGCGGCGATGTCGAAGCCATCGCCAAAACCTTCAATGAGGATCTGTCGGCCTCGCCGGAACTGATGGAGGCGCTGATCCGCCGCCGCAACGCCAACTGGAGCAAGTGGATCGAGGGCCGGATGGCGCAGCCCGGCACCGTCATGGTCGCCGTCGGCGCCGGCCACCTCGCCGGCAAGGGCTCGGTCCAGGACTTTCTGCGAGGCCGCGGCATGAAGATCCGCCGGATCCAGTAGGATTGTCGCCCGCTTAACGCAGCTTTTGGGCGTCTCGGCGAGAAAATTTCACTTTCAAAAGATAGCGCTAGACATTTGTTAACTTCTTGGTGACCATCCTCTCACTGGGTATCGGGCTGGGGGGCTTGATGCGCCACATGGGCAAGCGGCGGGGGCAAACGCCGGACGCCCGGCGATGGTGGTCACGATCCACCGTCGGCCGGCGGCTCATGCGACGTTGACGGCAACTGGCCTGGTCCGTTGGGTGGGGACCGATTTGATGGCCTTTTTGACGATCGCCGCTGCCATTGCCGCCTTCGTGCCGCCGCTGGCCGAAACGCCCGCGCCGCTGCGGCCGGCGAAACCGGCCCTGTGGGTCGTCGCCGATGCCGACACCACCATCTACCTGTTCGGCACCTTCCACGCTCTGGACGGGCAGTCCGACTGGTTCAGCGACCAGGTTGAAAGCGCCTTCGCCCGTTCCGACCAATTGGTGCTGGAAACCATCATACCCGGATCGGCCGTGCCCGTCGTCAAGGCCAAGGCGCTAGGAGCCGCCGGCACCGTCGGCCCCATTGCCAGGATTGCCGGGTCGGCTTCCTTCCTGTCATCGACCAAGATGGTGATGTCGGCCGGCCGGTCGAACGGCATGTCGACCGCCCAGGGTGCCGATGTCATCCTGAGCGACGCCGCGCTAGCCGCCGGCAAGCCGGTGGGAGGGCTCGAGAGCTTCGAATTTCAACTGGACATGTTCAGCAAGCTTCCGCCCGCGCCCAGGGCGCGCGGCGCGGCCGAGACGGCAGCGACGATGAACTCGGTATCGTCGGTCCTCGCCGACCTGCAGGCGGCCTGGAACCGGGGCGACGCCGAACGTTTCGCGCCGATGCTGGAACAGATGCGGACGAAATCCCCCGACATGTACCGGATGATGTTTGTCGACCGCAACGCGCGCTGGGCAGCATGGATTGCCCGGCGGCTCGAACAGCCCGGGACCGTCTTCGTCGCCGTCGGCGCCGGCCATTTCGCCGGCCGCGACAGCGTCCGGGCAAAGCTCACCACGCTTGGCCTCGGCACCGCCCGCCTGAACTGAGGGCCCCGACAAGGGATCCCCCGTCAAAGTAATGCTTTGAATTGCGCTCACGCCGTCACCCCGGCTTGGTCCGGGGTGCAAACGCCTTGCCTTTCACGCCGCCTTCCACTAGGGCGCGCCCTCCCGGCCATGGTCATCCCTGGAGGCGTGGCGGGTGTTTTAGCTTCTGGAGATAGTGCAATGAGCGAACAGCTGACGCTGCCCGCCGAACCGCGCGATCGGGCTGGCAAGGGAGCCTCCCGTGCATTGCGTCGTGACGGTCGGGTCCCCGCCGTAATCTACGGCGAGAAGAAGGAGCCCCTGGCGATTCACGTCGAACAGAAGCTCCTCAACAAGATGCTTTCAACCGGCCACTTCATGAATTCGATCGTCATGATCGACGTTGGTGGCAAGGCGACCCGGACGTTGCCGAAGGCGGTGGACTTCCACCCGGTCAGCAGCGCCCCGATTCACGTCGATTTCCTGCGCATCGGCGAGCACAGCAAGGTGAGCGTCAACATCCCGGTGCGATTCGACAATGAAGAAGCCTCGCCGGGCCTGAAGCGTGGCGGCGTGCTCAACGTCGTCCAGCACGAAATCGAGCTGGTCTGCGACGCGGCCGAGATTCCGGAGGAGCTCCACATCGACCTCACAGGCCTGGAAATCGGCGATTCGATCCATATCAGCGAGGTGACCCTGCCGAAGGGCGCCAAGGCGGCGATCGACGACCGCGACTTCACCGTCGCCACCATCGTTGCCCCGTCGGCGATGAAGGCCGAGGAAGAAGAAGAAGCAGCCGCGGCCGAGGGCGAAGTGCCGACCGTCGGTGAGGAAGAAGGCGGCGAAGGCGAAGCCGCTGGCGAAGGCGGTGAGGAAGCCTAAACGCCCCCTCCTTCTCAAAAAATGGAACCGCCCGTCCGCAAGGATGGGCGGTTTCTTTTTGGTCGCATGAGCCGCTAGGACTTGGCCATGCAAATCTGGGCAGGCCTTGGTAACCCCGGCGCGCACTATGCGCTGCACCGGCACAATGTCGGCTTCATGGCGGCGGACCTTATTGCCGACGTCCACGATTTCTCGCCCTGGACGAAGAAGTTCCGCGGCCTGGTCGCCGAAGGGCGGATCGGCCGTCACCGGATTCTGCTTCTGAAGCCGCAGACCTTCATGAATGTCAGCGGCGAGTCCGTTCAGCAGGCCCTGCACTTCTACAAATGCGACCTCGATGCCCTGACCGTCTTCCACGACGAACTCGACCTCGCGCCGATGAAGGTCAAGGTAAAGGTCGGCGGCGGAGTCGCCGGCCATAACGGCCTGCGCTCGATCGACGCCCATCTCGGCCGCGATTTCCGCCGGGTTCGGATCGGCATCGGTCACCCCGGCCCGGGCCAGAAGGAAAAGGTCACGCCGCATGTTCTGGGCAATTACGCCAAGTCGGAATTGGAGCCCCTGTCAGACCTGCTGGCGGCCATCGCGGCAGAAGCGGAATGGCTGGCCGACGGCGACGACGTCCGGTTCATGAGCGAGGTGGCGCTCAGGTTGCAGCAGGACTAGCTGGCGACTGGGGCGTTTCGCCCACCCTGTCGCGCGCGGCCGCAAGCATTTTTTCGAACCGGGGATTATCGCGCAACGAATCGAGGTCTGAATCAACCTCGGCCGCTGTAAGGAAGCGCTTGCCACCGGACCGCAGGACCCCTTCGAGCAAACGCAAAGACCAGTCGACATCGCCAACGTAGCCGGCAAGAACACAGGCGAAGTTGTACCGCATCATCAAATTGTCCGGATCGATGAGCAAGGCGCGGTTGATCCATTCGCGCGCGCGGTCCGCCTCGCCCAAAATGGCGTGTCCGCCGGCGACGATCCCCAATGCGCTGCCGTTACTGGGGTCATGCTCAAGCGCGCGTTCGGCCTCTGATACCATCTTCCGCGCTCCCGATTGAACGCATTCTTCATCGCCCAGCGCTTTGCAGCAGGTCACCAGCATCGCCCACGCATGGAAGTCGTTGTCCATCAGCTCGACCGCTCGGCGATAGTGGGTCCGCGCCCGTTCGGCGCCGTCGCGCCGGCGTCGGGCCAGCCGTCCGGCTTCCTTGTGGACGTCCCAGGAATCCGGTGCCGCACGCAAAGCCTTGTCGAGTTCCACCTGCGCCTGCGCGTCCTGGCCGCGTTCAGCAAACCGCCGAACCTTGGCGCAATAGGCCTCGCCGACGTTGGGATCGATGGACAGTGCGGCGTGCGCGGCGGCGAAGCCATCGTCCACGGCCGACCCGAAATTATAATGGAGGTTTGACTGGGCAATCGCCAGCAAGGCCCACGCCTGAGCGTAATAAGGGTCGATTTCGACTGCTCGCTTGCAGATGCGCATGACGCGCTCTTCACGTCGCTGGTCACCGTGGTTGCCGGTCTGCCAATATTGACGCGCAAGCAGGTACAGCTTGTAAGCTTCGACATTGTTCGTACCGCGCTGCTCAAGCGCCTTTTTCTCTTCGGGGAGCAGGCGTACTCGCAAGGCTCCGACGATCGACTTGCCGATCTCGTCCTGGATTTCAAAAATGTCGGTTAGGTCGCGGTCGAAACGCTCGGCCCAGAGATGCGCGCCGCTGGCTCCGTCGATCAGCTGCGCATTGATGCGTACCCGGTTCCCCACCTTTCGCACGCTTCCTTCGAGGACGTGCGTGACGCCAAGCTTTCGCGCCACTTCGCAAATATCCACCGACCGACCCTTGAAGGTGAAGGCCGTGTTACGGGCGGTGACCTCCAACGCCGACACCTGCGACAGGTCGGTGGTGATGTCTTCGCTGATGCCGTCGCTGAAATATTCCTGTTCGGCGTCGCCACTCATGTTGGTGAAAGGCAGGACGCAGATCGCCACCTTCTCCTGCGTCGGCACGCTGCAAGGTTCGCGCCTGGCGCCATGACCAGTTCCGGCCAGGGCCGAAACGCTGGCCTTCAATTTCTCCCAGCCCGGCCCAGTGACCTGATCGTCCGAACAGTCGATTTCCGAACATTGAATCTGATTGAACGGCAGCGGCGGCAAGGTCTTGTCCACCCGCACCTGAATAAGCGTCCCGAGCTCGCGTGCGGTGTCGGCCTCGGCGCGGACCCATTGCGACTTGGCGGCATCGGCCGACCAGATGACGACGACCGCCTTGGCGGATCGCAACCGTTCTTCGATGACCTCGGCATAAGCCTTGTGGCTTGGGATTTGATCGTCTCGCCAGACCTCATAGCCCTCATCTCTCAAGGCGGCGGCGATTGCCTTGGCTTGCGGCTCCGTAGAACGTGCATAGGACACAAAGACGTCCGACATCCGGCACTGCCTACTGACGAAAGACAGCCAAGCGTTAACAGGACTTTACGCGCCTGTCATCGCGTGGACATGTTGGCGGAAGGACCGGAACACTTGCACGTATGGGGCAAGCGCCGCACAACCTTCCGGTGCCGACCCGCGACCTTTTCCCCACCCGGCTCTACGAGGCCGAGATCGGCGATGCCGGGATGCTCGCCGAGCTTGCCCATTCGATCCGCTCGCTGAGCGGGGATGACCGGGCCGGCCGCGCCTGGAGCCGCGCGCACCGCTATGCCGGCTACACCAGTTATGCGTCGCTCGACGATTTGACGACCCGCGATCCGACCATCGCCCAGCTTGCCCGTCGGCTCGCCCGCCATGCCGCCGTCTTCGCGAAAGAGTGCGGCTTGGCATTGCACCGCAAGCCCCGGCTCGACGGCCTGTGGGTCAATCTGTTGAAAGCCGGTGGGCATCACAGTGGACATATCCACCCCAACAGCCTGATTTCCGGCACCTTCTACGTCGAGGTGCCGATCGGTGCCGGCGCTATCCGCTTCGAGGATCCGCGCTTGCCGCTGATGATGGCCGCCCCGCCCAGGTTGGACAGTTTCGTTTCGGTCGAACCCCGGCCTGGCCTGCTGTTGCTATGGGAAAGCTGGCTTCGGCACGAGGTATTGCCCGGCGCTGGTCGCGGCGACCGGCTCAGCATTAGCTTCAATTTCGCCTGAAGGCCCGCTAAGCGGCCCCACATTCCCTCCAATTCAGGAATATCCATGGGCTTCCGCTGCGGCATCGTCGGTCTGCCGAACGTCGGCAAATCGACGCTTTTCAATGCCTTGACCGAAACGGCTGCTGCGCAGGCGGCCAATTACCCCTTTTGCACGATCGAGCCGAACGTCGGCCGTGTCGCCGTCCCTGACGAGCGGCTCCGCCGCATCGCCGCCATCGCCAAATCGGCGCAGACGATCGAAACCCAGATAGAGTTCGTCGATATCGCCGGCCTTGTCCGCGGCGCTAGCCAGGGCGAAGGGCTTGGCAACCAGTTCCTCGCCAACATCCGCGAGGTCGATGCTATCGTCCACGTCCTGCGCTGCTTCGAGGATGGCGACGTGACGCACGTCGAGGGCCGAGTCGATCCCCTCGCCGACGCCGAGACGGTCGAAACCGAGTTGATGCTGGCCGATCTCGACAGCCTGGAGCGGCGCGTCCCCAACCTCGTCAAGAAAGCGCAGCAGGGCGACAAGGAAGCGAAGGTCGAGGTGTCCGTGCTCGGCCAGGCGTTGGAACTGCTGCGCCAGTCCAAACCGGCGCGCCTGGTCCGGCCCAATGATCCGGAAGAAGATAAGGCATTGCGCCGGGCCCAGTTGCTGACCGCCAAGCCCGTCCTCTACGTCTGCAACGTCGACGAAGGCGATGCCGCTAGCGGCAATGCGCTGTCGCAGCGCGTGTTCGAGAAGGCTGCCGCCGAAGGCGCCAAGGCGGTCGTCATCTCCGCCGCGATCGAGGCCGAGATCGCTAGTCTTCCGGCGGAGGAGCGCGACGCTTTTCTCGCCGACCTCGGCCTGGAGGAGACCGGCCTCAACCGAATGATCCACGCCGGCTACGCGCTGCTCGGCCTGATCACCTTCTTCACCGCCGGCCCAAAGGAAGCGCGCGCCTGGACCGTTCGCCGCGGCGCGAAGGCGCCCGAGGCCGCCGGCGAGATCCATACCGACTTCGAACGCGGCTTCATCCGCGCCGAAACCATCGCCTTTGACGATTTCATCGCCTGCGGCGGCGAAACCGGCGCCCGGGATACGGGCAAGATGCGCTCGGAAGGCAAGGACTATGTCGTCCAGGACGGAGACGTCCTGCTGTTCCGCTTCAATGTCTAACGATCTGCGGGATCGCCGTGACCGTTAGGCTCCGCTCGAGACCCTTCGAATAACTGTAAGGGGGAGGACGCTTCACGCCCTCCCCGGTTTCACTCGCCCTAGAACTTCATTCCCGCGCGCAGACCGATCGTTCGAGGCCGGCCGGGGACGATGTGAAGATAATCCAGCGAGGAGCAGTTGGCGCCGCAAATCGTGAATCGCGACAGCTGGTTCCGCTCGTCAAAGATGTTCGTGCCGAACAACTCAAGGCTCATATTTCGCCAATTATAGCCGGCAAACACGTCCACCAGCGTAGACGCCGGAAGCTTTCCTAGGATGGCATCGTTATCCTTCAGGAAATTGGGCGCCGAGCCCTGATGGACAATTCCGATTTGGGCGTGAGCCTTGCCCGCGCCGACATCCCACGCATAGCGCGCAGTCCCGGTAATCTTGAATTTCGGCGTTACCGGAAGCCTGCGCCCCGACGGTGCGGCGATCGCGTCCGGTTCACCTTCATTGTCCAATCCCGTACAATCGGGCGACGGATCGACATCGATCGGCGCGTTGCAGATATTTCCCTTCGTTTTGGCGCTGGTGTAGGCGGCCGCTGCATTCAGCGTAAGGCCGCCGCGCACATAACCGACGTCGCTTTCAATACCGTTGATATTCGCGTCGCGACCGTTCTGGACGATAGTCAAGCTGTTCGGACCAAGGAAGCTGAACTGGAACTGTTTCCACCGCTGATGATAGATCGCGCCATTCCAGCGCACTGGCCCAAGCAAGGTTTTCCAGCCCAATTCGTAATTGATCAGGAAGTCGGGCCCGAAGCCGGGGAACCCTGGCTGCCGGTTGATTCCGCCCGGACGAAAGCCCTTCGACCAGGTCCCATAGAACATCAGGCCGTCGCGCGGCTTGTAGCTCGCGTTGAAGCGATAGGTGAAGCCGTCGTCCTTGCTTTGTTTGGGCTTGATCTCGCCGCCTTCGAAACGGCCGACGTTGATGCAGGGCGTGCCCGGCAGAGCGCCGTCGAGAATCAGCGTCGTGTCCGTGTTGTCAAGCTGGGAGTCACGAAGCGTGTCTCCACTGCCAGTGAAGCACTGAGCAACACCCGTCCTGGAGCTTCCTGCCGCATTGGGGGGAGGATTGCCTGGCCTGCCTTGGAAAAATGCAGGATTGCGGCCGAACCCGGCAAAGCCGAACACGGTGTTATTGAACTTATAGTAGCGACCACCACCGGTCAGTGTGATCTGCGGCGTAACATCATAGCTGACTTCACCGAATAGAGCATAATCGCGGTCGATGCGCTCCTGCTTGGTCAGCCAGATTGTTCCGGGGAGGCCATTGACGGACAATAATGGCGCCAGATTGTCCAGTTTATAGTCTTGCAGGATGTCATTGGACTGGCGCTGATAAAAGGCGCCGGCGATAAACCGGAGAGGCTGGTCGGAAGGTGACGCGATCCGAATCTCCTGGCTCAACTTTTTGAAGTTGTTGCTGCCAACGATATACTGGCGCGGATCGATCTCCTGGCCCGCCGCATCCTCAAAATACAGATAATATGCAATGCCGCCGTCATAGGCAGCGTCATAGGCGTCGCTATATTCGGTATAGTCCGCGATGCCGAAAGTCGGCCTGTGCATGTAAGCGCCGGCGTATGTGATGTCGAAATTGCCGACCTTGCCCTCGATCGTCAGCGCTACTTGTGTGAACTTGTCCCTTGTCGGCTCCTTGCGAAAACGCTGAACCTCCAAATCGCCAAGATTAAAGTCCTCGAAGAAAACCCCTTCCGCGTGACTGTTCTGATGCATGATTGCCGGCGTGACGGTCCAATTGTCGTCGAGCTCGATCTTCAGCGCGGCGCGCCCGCCCCATATTTCCTGGGTGTTGAAATTCTTTTTGACGAAGTCTGCATTGTCTACTTGAATGCCGTCCAGGACGCAGCCGACCGCAATCTCTTCGGTTGGGTCTTCGGGATCGGGTCCGTAGATCGTCGTTCCGCAATAGGTTCTCTCGCCGAACACATTGTCGATATAGCCGGCGTCTCGCTGGTAAAAGGCGCTGGCCCGGAACGCGATATTGTCGGTGACAGGCAAGTTGACCATGCCCTCCAGGCTGCCCCCCATGCCGCCATGCGCAACGCTGTTCAGTTCACCGTCAATACGCCCGGCGGTGACGCCTAGCTCCGGCTTGTTGGTGATGATGCGGATCGTTCCGGCTTCGCTAGAGGCGCCGTAAAGAGTGCCTTGAGGGCCAGCGAGACTTTCAATGCGGGCGATGTCGTAAATGTGAACGTCGAGGGTGCCACCGATGGTCGTCACCGGCTGCTCGTCGAGATAGAAGCCGACTGAGGGCAGGGATCCGGTATGGTTGCCGTCGCTCCCAGTTGCCACGCCGCGAACATAGACGGTGGTCGATCCGGGTTGCGAAGTGTCGAAGCTGACCGACGGAAGCTGCTTGGTATAGTCCTCGAAGTTTGAAACGTTGAGCTGGTCAAGGCGGCGGGTCCCGATTGCTTGGACGCTGATCGGGACGTTCTGGAGATTCTCCTCGCGCTTGGTGGCGGTGATGATGATCTCGCTTTCGTCGGGCACCTGGCCGTCGCGGGCGACCTGCTCCTGCGGCGTTTCGCCCGTCACCTGCGTCGCATTGGTGTCCGGTGCCGGTGAATCCGAATTCTGCGCGAAGGCCGGCGTCGCCAGCGCAGTCGACGCCAACAACCCGAAGGTGATTGCCTGGATATTCTTGCCCATCACGGCCCCCTGTCAGCAATGTCGCTTGTATGACATTGGATGAGGGGCGAGTTGTCAACGGCCAAAGCGCAGTCCGACTCGCCAACACGCCCGATTGTTACGTCAGCGTTGCAAGAAGGTCTCTGGAACGTCCGGGTACGCCGCCAAAACGTCTCCCAACGCCTTCTTCAGTGGCTCGAGAAACTTCTCGTAAGGCCGCCAGTCCTCTTTCGCCTCACGATAGATCGGCTGACGCACCTGTTCCGAGCTCGCGGTCCGGACCGCCCGCTCGGTTTTGTAGAAGTCAAGGCATGCGGGATCGTAATCGAGTCCGCAATAATTGAGCAACGAGCGCACCTCGGCCTCGGTATCATCGACCATTCGCTCATAGAAAACGCGGTGCACCTTACCCGGAAGGACCGCGTCGACATGCGCCATGTGCCGCACATAATCGCCATAATAGCGGCCAAGATCAGTGAGGTCGTAAGAGAAGTCCTGGCCCCGCGCGAAATGCTGGCGGAAATTGGAAAAGCAGCAGCTGAGCGGGTGGCGCCGCGCGTCAATGATCTTCGCGTTTGGCAGCACCCAGTGAATGAATGGCACGAATAGCCAGTTGTTCGGCAACTTGTCGATGAACAACGGCCGGTCGGTGCGACGTTGGACCGACGTTCGCTTGAGGTAGGTTTGCCCGGCCGCGCGCCGCTCCTCTGGCGACATCGCCACGGCAATTTCGGGATAGCCTTTCCGCTCGCGAGCAATCGCCGGCAGATCGGGAAGCTCGGATGTCCCCTCAACTAGGGGATGCGATGCGAGAATTTGCTCGACCAGCGTGGAGCCGGCGCGCGGCATTCCAACAATGAAGATCGGATCCGGCGCGTCGTTGCCGCCCGCCATCGATAGAATGTCGGCCGTAAACGCCTGGATACTCCGATCGACCGACCGCGTCATCCGAGCCGCTGAAAAAGGTTGATCCTTGCGGCGCAGCGCGTTGCCGGCCGCATAATGCGCGAAAGCCTGGTCGACTTCACCCGCGTCGTGCATCGCCTTGCCGAGCGCGAAATCGAGGTGGTGACGGTCCTGATCGGCGATGCCGGGCGATTTGAGCGCCTGCTGCATGGCGTCGATATCGGCTTCGCCGAACCGGACGGTCTTGAGATTGGCGAGGCTCCACCACGCTTCACCCAGATCGGGCTTCAGCGCGATCGCCTGGCGATAGGCGTCAATCCCTTCCGCCTGCCGGCCGACGGTCTTGAGCATGTGGCCATAGCTCAGCCACACTCGCGGCTGGGCGGGCGCCTTGCGCAGCACTTCCTCGTACAAACCAATCGCCTGCTCGAAATCGCCAAGCTTCCCGAGCGTCGCGGCTTTGAGGTTCCTGTGTCCAAGATCGTTCGGCTCGACTTTGAAGACCTCGTCGAGCTGCTCGAGCGCTTCGGCCGGGCGACCCGAACGACCCAGCATCAATGCGAGATTGGCCCGCGCTGCCGTGAAACCTGGCGCCAATTCCACCGCTCTTCGCAACAATGTTTCCGAATCCTTCAATCGCCCGATCCGCGCCGCCAGCTCGGCCAGCATCCGGATGGCGCGGACGTCGAACGGGTCCTCCTTCAGATACGGCTTCAGCACCCGCTCGGCGATGTCGAGCCGGTTCTCGTTCATGGCCAGGGCGGCTTCGATCAGCCGCGGGTCCCAACGCGCCGTTCCCGTAATCTGCTTCACCCCATCAGTTAAGCCGGTTCCTGGCGCAACGCCAAGTTGCAAGCGTTTAACGCCCCGACCATAGGAGCGCGCATGACCATCCATTTCGAAGATCTCGTTGTCGGCGCCGAAACCTATTTCGGCTCCGTCCATGTCACTCGCGAAGAAGTCATCGCCTTTGCCGAAAAATATGATCCCCAGCCCTTCCACCTGTCGGATGAGGAAGCGGCGAAGACCCATTTCGGCCGGATCGCCGCCAGCGGCTGGCACACCTGCGCGATGGTCATGGGGGTCATCGCCCGCCACGTCACCGACGAAAAGCAGGCCGGGCTCGGTTCGCCTGGAATCGACGAGCTGCGCTGGCTAAAACCGGTCTATCCGGGCGACACGCTTCACGTGCGCGGCAAGATCCTTGAAAAGACGCCGTCGCGCAGCAGGCCGGACATCGGCTCGTTCCGGACCCTCACCACGGTCACCAACCAGGACGATGTGCCCGTCCTGACGTTTACCTCGATCGTGCTGATGCGCCGGCGGCCGAACTAGCGGCTGCCGAGGATCATTCCTTGATCCCGGCCTTGCGGGATGCCCTGGTCCGCTTCGCCCTGTTGCCGCTGTCCAGGACGCCTACCGGCGCCACCTTGCGCTTCGCCGAATACCACAAGTTCTGGTACGCCATGTAGGCCAGAACCGTGCCGATCAGCAGGAACAGGGCGACGGCGAAGCCGACGTCCTTGCGCCGGTCCATGGTCGGTTCCGCGGTCCACACCAGGAATGCGGCCACGTCCCTGGCCATCTGGTCGACCGTCGGCGCCGGATTGCCCTCCGCATAGGTGACTTGCCCGTCACTGCTCAACGGCGGCGGCATGGCGATGTTCAGGTTGGCGAAATAGGGGTTGAAGTGAAGCCCCTGGCCCGGCTGGTTCGCTGCCGGCAGAGGTTCGCCCTTCTCATTCCGGTAGGTCTTCGGGTTGGCGTAGCCGGTCAGCAGCGAATAGACATAGGCGCCGCCGCCCTCGCGCGCCTTGGTCATCAGCGACAGGTCAGGCGGAAGCGCATTGTTGTTTGCGGCCCGTGCGGCGGTCTCGTTGGCATAGGGATTCGGGAAGCGGTCGGATGCAAGCGCCTTGCGGATCGCCGGCTCGCCGGTTTCGGCGTTGACCGTCGGAACCTCGATCGGCCATCCGGCGGCGATATTCTTGATCTGCGCCTCGTTATAGCCAAGCCCCTCGAGGTGGTAGAAGGACACGAGGTTCAGGCTGTGACAGGCCGCGCAAACTTCCTTGTAAACCTGGAAGCCGCGCTGCAGCTGGGCCTGGTCGAAACGGCCGAAAGGGCTGTCGCTGGCCAGCTTCAGATGCTTGGGATGCTTGTGGAATTCCTCCTCGGCTGTCGCCGCGGGTGGACTGGCCAGGTAGCTGCTGACGGTTGACCCAAGCGAGATCAGCAGGACCCCGGCGAAACCCGCGCCGACCAGGAGAGCGATGCTTCTTACCCAGCCGAGCCGCGCGAAGTAAGCGAGGATTGCGGTCGGAATTGCAAAGAGGAAACCCATTGTTCGTCCGGCCCCTTAAGCTGGTTGCGCTGACGCGCGACCCTTTGATCCCATTGGCGCCGCTTCCGCGGCCTCGCCATGAAGCACCGACGAACTGATCGAATCCGGCAGCGGCAGCGTATGCTCGTTGCGCGACACTAGCGGCAGGATGATCAGGAAGTGGGCGAAATAATAAGCCGACGCGATCTGGCTGAGGGCGACGTAGAACGGGGTCGCCGGGGCGCCGCCGCACCAGCCGAGCACCAGCACGTCGATGACCAGCAACCAGAAGAAGCGCTTGAATACCGGCCGGTAATTGCCGGAACGGACCGGCGACCTGTCTAGCCATGGCAGGAAGAACAGAAGCAGGATGGAGGCGAACATCGCCAGCACGCCCCACAGCTTCGCCGCAAGGATGAAATCGACCGTGAAGGCGCGCAGGATCGCGTAGAAGGGCCAGAAATACCATTCCGGAACGATATGGGCCGGCGTCGCCAGCGGGTTGGCTGGAATGTAATTGTCCGGATGCCCCAGGAAGTTCGGCGCGAAATAGGTCACCAGCGCGAAGAGCAGGATGAAGGCGGCGGCGAACCAGCCGTCCTTCGCCGTGTAGAAAGGATGGAAGGGCAAGGTGTCCTTCTCGTCCTTGACGTCAACTCCGGTCGGGTTGCCGGACCCTGGGATATGCAGCGCCCAGATGTGCAGGATGACCACCGCCGCGATGACGAACGGCAGCAGGTAATGGAGCGAGAAGAATCGGGTCAGCGCCGCCTGGTCCGGCGCATAGCCGCCCAGCAGCCAGATTCGGATCGGCTCGCCGACCAGCGGAAAGGCGGAGAAGAAGCCGGTGATGACCTGAGCGCCCCAATAGCTCATCTGGCCCCAGGGCAAGACGTAACCCATGAAGGCCGTCGCCATCATCAGCAGGTAGATGACCAGGCCAAGCATCCACACCAGCTCGCGCGGCGCCTTGTACGACCCATAATAAAGGCCGCGGAAAATATGGATGTAGGTGACGATGAAGAAGAAGCTCGCCCCGTTCATGTGGGCGTAGCGGATCAGCCAGCCGGCGTTAACGTCGCGCATGATGTGCTCGACGGAATTGAAGGCGCCGTCGGCCGACGCGAAATACCACATCGCAAGGACGATTCCGGTGACGATCTGGATGGTCAGGAAAATTCCGGCGAGGACTCCGAAATTCCACGAATAATTGAGGTTGCGCGGCACCGGATAGCCGCCGCCCACGGCGCCATAGACCAGGCGCGGCAGCGGCAGGCGTTCGTCCAGCCAGCGCATGAACGAATTTTTGGGTTCATAGGTCTTTGCCCAGGAAAAGCTCATGGCCTGCTAATTCCCCCTCAGCCGATCTGGACGACGGTGTCGGATGTGAACTGATATTCCGGCACGAAAAGGTTGAGCGGTGCCGGGCCTTTGCGGATTCGGGCGGCGGTGTCGTAGTGCGAGCCGTGGCAGGGGCAGAAATATCCCCCGTAATCGCCCTTGTTCTCGCCTTCGCCAGTGCCGAGAGGAACACAGCCCAAGTGGGTGCAAACGCCAAGCGTGATCAGCCAGTTGGCCTTGCCTGGCTTTGTCCGTTCGGCCAGCGACTGCGGGTCGCGAAGCTCGCTCATCGGCACCTTATTGGCAGCCTGGATCTCGGCCGGGGTCAGGTTGCGCACGAACACCGGCTGCTTGCGCCAGATCGTCTTGATCGCCTGGCCCGGCGCAATCTTCGAAATATCGACTTCAACCGACGCCAGCGCACGGACATCCCCGGGCGGGTTCATCTGGTTGATCAGCGGAAGGACAGTCGTCGCCACGCCGACGCCGGCAAAGCTTACGGCGGCGATATTGATGAAGTCCCGGCGGCGGACGCCATCCCCGCTATCGCTGACGGCTTCGTTGCCGGGTGCGGATTGTTGCAGCGTGGCCATGCTCACCCTTGTTGACTTTGGTCTTGGACGGCACCGGGAACGGTGCGGTGCGACGCCGCCTTGAAGTGGCCTGCAAGGCGATTGGCGGGCCTGATAGCGGCCACTTGCGCGGGTGCCAAGTGGGCGATTGACGCCTGGTCGATTGCACAGGCAGTCGCCCGGTTCAGTCCGTCAGCCGGCACGGGCGCGATCAATCGATTGCGCCCCCGGAGGGCACTTCCGGGCGGCGATCGCCGCTGCCGCCAAGCGCCGACCTCAGCATCATTGCCGCGGCATAGACAACGATCACCATAACCAGCCAGCGCAGAACTTCCATCGGCATCGTCTTGACGATGAAGGCGGCGACGAAGACCGCGGGGATGCCGCCGATTGCCAGGCCGGCCACGATCCGAAGGTCGATCTCGCCATAATTGATGTGCCGAATGCCGGCGGCTGCAGCGGCCAGGCCCGCGCCGGCCGCCATGATCGGAAAACACAGCCTTGGGTCCATCCCCATCATGCTGAACATCAGGAGGCTCGGCGCATAATTGCCGACTCCGAAACTGAGCAGGACGCCAAAGCCGAAGTTGGCGGCGATGGCGAGGATCGTAAGGTCGATCGGCAATCCGGCGGCGGTGCCGCCCTCCGGCATCATCTGCAGGTTGTTCAGGGCGTAGAAGACGCCGGCGATCAGCAATGCCACGGCGACAACCATCTGCACCACCCGGACATGGGCCCCTTTCGCCAGCGGCGCACCGACGATTCCGCCAGCCAGAAGCGCGATGATACAGCCGGTGAGCAGCACCGGATCGACCATCACCCCCAGCAGAACCAGGAAAATGAGGCCCTGGGTGATCGTGGGCGGCGTCAACCCGACCAGCATGGTGCTTGGGATCAACCGGTCGGCCACCATGTTCCGGAACTTGAACCAAGCCATGGTCGGCGCCATCGAGCCGATGCCGAGCGTATCGAAGAAGTTGACGATCGATCCGAGGACTAGCGCTTCACGGTTGGGCGCGGCCATCCTTTCGCGTGTCGCCTTCCACAAGGCCAGAACGAAATAGGCCATCGCCAAACCAAGGGGAATCAACAGCGCTATCAGCAACACGCTTTGTCCCCTCCTGCCACGCGTAAAGTCAGCCTAGCGCAATCCCGTTCCGCCGCAACGGGCTTGATCCTCGTCACACCTGGGCTCGCCGGTCATTGCGGCTCGCCCTCCGGCGAGGCAAAGGGCCTTCATGCAACCGTTGGACGACCAGCAACAGGCGGCGCGCGATTGGTTCGAATCGCTCCGCGATCGGATTTGCGCCGCCTTCGAGGAGATCGAGCGGGACGCCGGGTCGGACTCGGCGTTCCACTTCATTCCGTGGGACCGGACCGACCATGGCGGCGATCCGGGCGGCGGCGGCGTCCGCGGCCAGATGACCGGCAAGGTGTTTGACAAGGTCGGCGTCAACGTTTCCACCGTTGGCGGCACATTCTCCCCCGAATTCGCCGCCTCAATCCCCGGAGCGGAGGAAGATCCCAGCTTCTTTGCAACGGGGATCAGCCTCGTGGCCCACATGGCCAACCCGCATGTGCCCGCGGTGCACATGAACACTCGGTTCCTGGCGACGACGAGGCGCTGGTTCGGCGGCGGCGCCGACCTTAACCCGGCGATTCCCTATGAAGAGGACACGGCTGCGTTCCACGCTCGTTTGCGCGCCGCCTGCGCCCGCCACGATCCCACCTTCTACCCGCGCTTCTCGAAATGGGCGGAGGATTATTTCTGGCTTCCGCACCGGCAGGTCGCGCGCGGCGTCGGTGGTATCTTTTATGACCATCTCGAGGATCATTTCGACGCCCATTTCGCGTTTACGCGAGACGTCGGCGAGGCATTCCTGGACATTTTCCCGAAGATCGTCCGCAAGCGGATGCACACGACCTTTACCGATGATGACATGGAACGGCTGCTCGCCTTTCGCGGCCGCTATGTCGAATTCAACCTGCTCTACGACCGCGGCACTTTGTTCGGCCTCAAGACCGGCGGCAATATCGACGCCATATTGATGAGCCTGCCGCCGCTGGCGAAATGGTCGTGAACCTGGAATGCCTCCCCGACGGCGAGCTTGCCGCCATTGTCACCTATCTCGAGATGACCAAGCCGCCGGCCGAGCCGGTGCCGCCGGCGACGCTCCAGCTGCGCCGAATCAAACCAACCCTCGACGATTACCGCGCTTTGTTTCGCAGGATCGGCGCGCCCTGGCTCTGGTTCTCACGCCTGGCGATGGCCGACGCGGAGCTCGAAACCATCATCGGCGACCCCCAGGTGGAATTGTTCGAGATTGCCGCGGTCGAGGCCGTCGTCGGCATGCTCGAGCTCGATTTCCGTATGACCGGCGAATGCGAGATCGCCTTCGTCGGCCTCGTCCCCTCCCTGGCGGGCGAAGGTCATGGCAAATGGCTGCTTGGCGAGGCTGTCCGCCGCGCCTGGCGCGAGGGCGTAACCCGGGTCCATGTCCATACCTGCACGCTCGATCATCCGGCGGCGCTGGCCGCCTACAGGCGCGCCGGCTTCGTCCCCTACAAGCGCGCTATCGAGCGCTACACCGCCCCGCGCTTGATCGGCGTCCTGCCGGCGGACGCCGCGCCTCAGGTGCCGCTGCTGGGGACCGACACGTCGGCGTGAGCCGGCCCGGCCAGCTGAGCGTAGATTCGCGCCAGCATGATGCTGAAAACGGTGGTGAAAGCTGCCCCCGCCAGCGCCAGCACCGCCGCCAGGATCAGGCTGCTCAGCGACATCGCCTTGATCGGGCCGGCGGCTACCAGCAGGACGCCGCCGACCGCATAGCCGAGCGCCCGCGACGCCAGGATGCTGGCGAGGAAGAAGGCGGTCAGGAATGCCGTCAGCCGCCACCAATTGCCCCGGGTCAGCTGCCAGGACCGCTTGAGCAGGCCGATCGGCCCGGCCGCCTCGGCAGCGGCAACCGGCACCAGCAGCAGAACCAGCCGGACGCCGACCACGAACGCCACGGCAAGGATCAGGGTCGAGGCCAGCAGCGCGTCGGGCGGCGGGCTCTCCGGCGCTGCCATCACCCTGGGCAGGAACGGGACCAGGACCAAGGCGATGGGCACGACATAGAGCAGGAAGGCGCCGACCACCGGCATCAGGCGCTTGAGGCCGTGGCTGATCGCCTCGCCGACCGAGGCGGCACGCAGCGCCAGCCCGCTGATGGCGATGCGGCCAATGGCGTTGAGCAGCAGCACGAAGAGGAAAACGAGCTGGAGGTTCTGGTTGGCCGGCGTGCCACCAAGCAGGATTTCGGGTGCCATGGTGCCAAAAATGGTTGCCGGCAGGGCCAGCAAGGCCAAGGCGATCGCTCCATACAGCTTGCCGTCGCGGGCCAATGCAGCACGGGTTTCGTCCCAGGCCTTCGACAGATGCAATTTCGCCACTCGATACCCCTTCTCTCGTCGGCTTCCTTATGCGGAGGGCGGCGCAGCCTTGCAATCGCGCTTGCGCGCACCGGCGCCCGGGGCCATCTGGCGGGCCAATGGACCATGTCGAAGGCGTCGAATGGCGGGTCAGCCCCGGCCTCACGAATTATGCCGACAGCCTCGCGGCGATGGAGGCGCGGGCGGCGGCGATCCGGGCCGGCACGGCGCCCGAGCTGGTCTGGCTGCTCGAGCATCCGCCCTTGTTCACCGCCGGCACCAGCGCGGCTGCCGAGGAATTGCTCAACCCGCAGCATTTCCCGGTCCACGTCGCCGGCCGCGGCGGCCGCTACACCTACCACGGCCCCGGCCAAC
>DASSPS010000090.1:0-49945 GCA_035699505.1 Sphingomicrobium sp.
CTCTACGTCGACACCGGCTCGCGCTTTGAACCCGCGTCCCTCAACGGCCTCGCCCATCTGTTCGAACATATGGTGTTCAAGGGCGCCGGGGGACGATCGTCGCGCGAGATTAGCGAGATGATCGAAAATGTCGGCGGCGACCTCAACGCCTCGACCGACCGCGAGGGCACGGCCTTCTACGCCAGCCTGCTGGCGCCCGACCTTGCGCTCGGCGTCGCCATTATCGCCGACCTCATTCGCCGCCCGCATTTCGATGAGGCGCATCTCGCTACCGAGAAGAAGGTCGTCCTCCAGGAGTTGGCCGAAGCGCATGACACGGCGTCCGACATCGTCTTCGACCAGCTTCAGGCCGCCGCCTTCCCGAAACAGGCCATGGGCCGCCCGGTCCTGGGAAGCGACGGCACCCTGAAGCATATATTTGTGCGCGACCTGCACGATTGGCTCGACACCCATTATCGGCCGAACCGTTTGATCCTCGTCGCCGCCGGAAAGCTCGATCATGACCGGCTTGTCGACCTTGCCGAGGCCCAGTTCGGCGACATGGAGCCCGGGCCGACCGTCACTCCGGAGCCGGCCCAATTCGTCGGCGGCTGGAGCTTCGACCGGCGCAAGAGTCGCCAGGCCCAGGTCGCCATCGGCATGCCGGCGCCGGCCTGGGCCGAGGACGACAATTATTCGGCGCAATTGTTTGCCGATGTCGTCGGCGTTGGCGCGTCCTCGCGGCTTTTCCAGGAGCTTCGTGAGGAACAGGGCCTTGCTTATACAGTATCCGCCATGGCGCAGCCCTTCGCCGATTGCGGCCTGTTTTCCGTCTATCTCGCGACCGACCGCGACGACGCGCTGCTGGCGCAGGAGCAGGTTGAGCGGGTGCTTGCGGAAGCGGTCGACTCGATCACGATCGCCGAGCTCGACCGAGCCAAGGCGCTGACCAAGGCGGCGATGCTGATGAGCCTGGAAAGCTGCTGGGGGCAGGCCAGCTATGTCGCCACCCGGCTGCAGCGCGAGGGCCGGCTGGTCGAACCGGTCGAGATCGTCGCCAGGCTGGATGCGATTACCCTCGACCAGGTGCGCGGCGCCGGCGCCAAAATGCTCGCCGGTCCGCGGGCGCTGGCCAGCGTTGGGGGCAAGCTGGCCAAGGCGGCGTGACCGGCCTCGTCACCGCCGTCGCCGAGCCCTGGGCCGATTGGGCGCTGGTCGACAGCGGCGGCGGGCTGAAGTTCGAACGCTATGGCGGGATCACCGTGGTCCGTCCCGAGCCGCAGGCTATGTGGTCCCCGGCGACGGCCGATTGGGACCCAGACGCCACCTTCGTTCCCGGCTCGGACGAGGAAGGCGGCGGGCGCTGGGTCCAGCACCGGCCCGTACCGCGCTTCTGGACCCTGAAATGGGGCAATGTCCGCTTCAGCGCCTCGCTGACCCCCTTCCGCCACCTCGCCTTCTTTCCGGACATGGCGCCGCAATGGAACTGGATGCGGGCCCGCGCCGACGGTGCCGACATCCTCAACCTGTTCGGCTACACCGGGGTGGGAACGCTTCTGCTGAGCGAGGCCGGAGCGCGCATGGTCCATGTCGACGCGTCGAAGAAATCGGTCGAGGCGGGCAAGGACAACGCCGCTTTGTCGGCCATGCAGGACCGGCCGATCCGCTGGCTGGTCGACGATGCCGCCAAATTCACCGCCCGCGAGGTCCGGCGCAGCCGGCGCTATGACGGCATCCTGCTCGATCCGCCGAAGTTCGGGCGCGGACCAGAGGGCGAAGTCTGGCGCCTCGAAGAGGATCTCGCGCCGCTGCTCGCCGACTGCAGGCGGCTGCTCGACGAAAACAGCCGCTTCCTGGTGCTGACGGTTTACGCGGTGCGCATGTCGGCGCTGGCGATCGGCGAGCTGGTCCGCCAGACCCTGGCCGATCTCGGCGGCCAAGTGGAAGTCGGCGAAATGGCGATTCGGGAGGAAGCGCGCGGCCTGCTCCTGCCGACCGCAATCTTTGCTCGCTGGAGCCGCGGCTAGGTCCTGGCGGCTCGGATTGCCGCGCCGGCCACGAACGGCGCGCCAGCGACCAGAATCAGCGATATCGCCGCCTCCAGCAGAAGCGGTCCCTGTCCGCCGACTCCGCTGACCGACGCGCCGAAGATCAGCAACGGCACGGCCAGCGGCAGCATCAGCAATCCGGCCAGCGATCCTGCCCGCGGCAGGCCCGAGGTCAGTGCCGCGACGACAACGGCGAGCGCGGCCAGGGCCGGAGTCCCGACCGCCAGCGCCACCAGGGACCGCTCAAGCGCCTCGCCCTCCATGCCCAGCAGGACCGATCCGGGGACAGCCGCGATCAGCAACAACGGCGCAAAGGTCAACCAATGCGCGACGATCTTGGCGAACGCGACGCTCTCCTCGGCAACCCCATGAAGCGTCAGCTGGTCGAGGAATCCGGCCGCCCGGTCGGACTCGACCAGCCGCTCGATCGGCAGCAGCGCGGCTGTCAGCGCGGCGATCCACAAGGCGCCGCCGCCGATCCGGCCGAGGAGGACAGCGTCGGGTCCGACCGCGAACGGCACCAGCGTCGCCACCAGCAGGAAAAAGGCCACCGGCAGCCAGACGCCGCCGGACATGGCGCGGCGCGCGTCGCGGACGATCAAGGCGCTGATCACTCGCCCAGCCTCACTTCGGTCCAGCGACCGCCAAGCGGCCGGTGGGAGGCGGCCAGCACCGCGCCTCCTGCCTTGCGGTGCGCTGCGACCAGAGCGTCGAGGCGGGCGATCCCGTCCTCGTCGAGGCCGTTGAGCGGCTCGTCGAGCAGCCACAGCGGTGCGCCCGAGGCTGCAACCCGGGCCAGCGTCGCCCGCTTGCGCTGGCCGGTCGACAAGAGCCGGACGGGCACGCCGGCGAGCTTGCCGAGGCCCATCGCCTCCATCCCGGCATCGGCGCCCCAGAATGCCAGCGCCTTGCCGAGCGGCAATTCCCGGTCGAGCGCGACATGCTCGTCGGCCAGCGCCAGCGGCCCGGCCATGACCTTGCCGCGTTCCGCGCGGAGGAGGCCGGCCGCAAGCCGGATCAGGCTCGACTTGCCCGCGCCATTGGGGCCGGTGAGATGCAATCCACCGCCCGCCGCCAAGGCCAGGTCGAGACGCTCGAAGAGCGGCCGCCCGCCGCGCCGAAGCGAAACCTGTTCAAAGGACAGGAGCGCCGTCACGCGACGCTGTCCTCAAGCGCGTGCATCGCCTCGTCCGACAGCCCGAAATGATGGCCGACCTCGTGGATCAGGACATGCGCGACGAGATGTTCAAGCGTGTCGTCGCTGTCCGCCCATTCGTCGAGGATCGGCCGGCGAAACAGGCGGATCCGGTCGGGCATCGTGCCGCTCAATTCGACGCTTTTCTCGCCGATGGGAATGCCTTCGTAGATGCCGGTCAGGTCGAACGGATCGTCGATGTCCATCGCCTCCAGCGTTTCCTCGTCGGCGAAATCCTCGACCAGGAGGACGATGTCGGCGAGGTGGCTTGCGAACGGTTCCGGCAAGGCGATCATCGTGCGGCGCGCGATCGCCTCGATCTCCTCGGCAGACGGGGGAAGCCCAAGCGCGCGCATCGATGGCGGCATAGGGGCATTGCGGGCGCACCGGCAAGGTTGCCGACGGGCGCGCGCTTGACTAGAGGAGCGCCCTTCCAGCGCGATTCTTTAGTTATGCACCCGTCCGGGTGCGGCGGGAGCGGTGGCCGAGTGGTCGAAGGCGCTCGCCTGGAAAGTGAGTATACGCCAAAAGCGTATCGAGGGTTCGAATCCCTCCCGCTCCGCCAGCTGCCGCGTCGAGATTGTGCGCGTTCCTCTTGATCGCTAGTCGCGACCGGTGAGCGGCACATGGAATTTCGCGATCGATCGCGGCGGCACCTTCACCGATGTCGTCGCCCACGGGCCTGGCGGCCGCGTCCGGGTCGACAAGTTGCTGTCCGAGAATCCGGAGCATTATGCCGACGCCGCGTCCGAGGCGATCCGCCGGATCATCGCCGAGGAAGGCGGGTCGGTCGGCCAGGTGCGGATGGGAACGACGGTCGCGACCAACGCCCTGCTCGAGCGCAAGGGGGCCCGCGTGGCGCTGGCGATCACCGCTGGTTTCGGCGACGCGCTGCGGATCGGCTACCAGGCCCGGCCGGAGATTTTCGCGCGGCATATCGTGCTGCCCGAACAGCCCTATGAAATGGTCGTCGAGATCGGCGAGCGGGTCGGCGCCGACGGCGCGATAATCCGACCGCTCGACGAGGGCGCCACCCGAGCCTCGCTGGAGCAAGTTTTCGCCACCGGCATCCCGTCGCTGGCCGTCATCCTGATGCACGGCTGGAAATATCAGGATCATGAGCGGCGGCTGGGTGAGATCGCCCGCCAGATCGGCTTCACGCAAATTTCGGTCAGCCACGAGGTGGCGCCCTTGATCAAGCTGGTCGGGCGCGGCGACACGACCGTGGTCGATGCTTACCTCTCGCCGATCCTGCGCGATTATGTCGCCCGGGTCGCAGCCGGGCTGCCGGCGGGCGCCGACCTCAAATTCATGCAATCGAATGGTGGCCTGGCCGAAGCGACGGCCTTCCGCGGCAAGGACGCGATTCTGTCCGGGCCGGCGGGCGGTGTGGTCGGCATGGTCGCGGCGGCGGGCGAGGAGAAGCTGATCGGCTTCGACATGGGCGGCACCTCGACTGACGTCTCGCATTATGCCGGGCGGTTCGAGCTGGCCGAGGAGAGCGTCGTCGCCGGCGTGCGGATCCGGGCGCCGATGATGCAGATCCACACGGTCGCGGCGGGCGGCGGATCGATCTGCCGCTTCGACGGGATGCGGTTCCGGGTCGGGCCGGAATCGGCGGGCGCGAACCCCGGTCCAGCCTGTTACCGGCGCGGCGGGCCTCTGACGGTCACCGACTGCAACCTGTTCCTGGGGCGGATCGACCCCGCCCGGTTTCCGGCGGTGTTTGGCCCAAACGCCGACGAGCCCCTCGATCCCGACGCGTCGCGGGCGCGGCTGCAATATGTCGCCGACCAGCTTGGCGGGACGAAGAGCCTGACCGAGATCGCCGAGGGATTCCTGGCCATCGCCGTCGACAATATGGCCAACGCAATCCGCAAGATTTCGATCGCCCGGGGTCATGACGTCAGCCGTTACGCCTTGGCCTGCTTCGGCGGCGCCGGAGGGCAGCATGCCTGCGCGGTCGCCGACCAGCTCGGCATGACCCGGATCCTGATCCATCCCCTGGCCGGCGTGCTGTCCGCTTACGGCATCGGCCTCGCAAACGTGAAGGTGATCCGCGAGGCAAGCCTGATCCGGGCGTTGGGGCAAGATTTCGGCGGCGAGCTGGCGGCGCTCGAGCAAGCGGCGATGGCGGCGATGACTGAGCAGGGCATCGATGCGGCGACGGTGGCGATATTGCGGCGGGCGAGGCTGCGGCTGCCGGGCAGCGATACCAGCCTGGAGCTGGAGCTGGCCGATCCGGCGGCGATGGCGGCGGCGTTTCACGAACTTCATCGCAAGCGGTTCGGCTATGTCGATCTCGGCGCGGCGCTAGTAGTCGATGCTCTGGTCGTGGAGGCGGTCAGCAGCCCGCCTCCGTCAACGCCTGTGGCGCTGCCGCCTCCCCCTGAGGGGGAGGAGGAACTTGTCGGCCCGGCACTCATCTTCGATGAGACGTCGACCATCGTCGTCGAGCCTGGCTGGAGCGGGAAGCGGCGCCGGGATGGATCCTTGGTACTCCAGCGGACGACGGCCGCGTCGCGCAAGCGCGCCATCGGCACCGACGCCGACCCGGTGATCCTTGAGATTTTCAACAATCTGTTCATGGCCATCGCCGAGGAAATGGGGGTGGCACTGCAGGCGACCGCCACGTCGGTGAACATCAAGGAACGGCTCGACTTCTCCTGCGCGATCTTCGACGCCGAAGGCGCGCTGATCGCCAATGCGCCGCATATCCCGGTGCATCTGGGGTCGATGGGGGAAAGCATCCGTACGATCATCAACAGCCGCGGCGATCGGCGGGATGGGCGAGGCATCAGGCGCGGCGACGCCTACGTGCTCAACGACCCCTATCGCGGCGGCACGCATTTGCCCGACATCACGGTCATCGTCCCGGTCTTCTATTCCTCCCCGGGACGGGGAGGGGGACCACGGAGTGGTGGAGGGGGCGGCGTGCAGGGCTCCGAACCCCCGCCGTCAGCCCCTTCGCAGCTGCCATCTCCCCGTCCCGGGGAGGATTTACCTGATGCCTTCGTCGCGGCGCGCGGCCACCATGCGGATATTGGCGGGATCGCGCCCGGTTCGATGCCGCCAGACAGCAGGTCGATCCTCGACGAAGGCGTGCTCATCGACAATGAATTGCTGGTCGACGAGGGCCGCTTCCGCGAAGCAGAGATGCGGGAATTGCTAATTGCGGGCGAGCATCCGGCGCGGAATCCCGACCGCAACATTTCCGACCTGCGTGCCCAGCTTGCTGCCTGCATCCGCGGCGCCGAGGTGCTAGTCCAGACCGCCGGCGACTATGGGCCCGACGTCCTCGCCGCCTACATGGGCCATGTCGTCGCCAATGCCGAGGAATCGGTCAGGCGGCTGCTCGATCGGCTCGACGACGGGGCTTTCAACTATGAGATGGATAATGGCGCGCGCGTATCGGTCGCGATCACCATCGACAAAGCGGCGCGGGCGGCGACCTTCGACTTCACCGGCACCAGCGCCCAGCTGCCCGACAATTTCAACGCACCATACTCGATCGCCCGCGCCGCCTCGCTCTACGTCGTTCGCACCCTGATCGACGACCCCATCCCGATGAACGACGGCTGCCTGAAGCCGATTACCTTGGTCATCCCTGAGGGGTCGATGCTGAAGCCCAACTACCCCGCCGCGGTCGTCGCCGGCAATGTCGAGACCAGCCAGGTCGTCACCGATTGCCTGTTCGCGGCGACGGGAAAGCTTGCGCCAAGCCAGGGTACGATGAACAACTTTACCTTCGGCAATTCGGCTCACCAATATTATGAGACGATCGCCGGCGGATCGGGAGCAGGACCGGACCATGACGGGACGAGCGCGGTGCAGACGCACATGACCAACAGCCGTCTGACCGATCCTGAGATATTGGAAACGCGGCTGCCGGTGCGCCTCGACCGCTTCGCGATTCGCCATGGGAGCGGCGGCCAGGGTGCGCACCACGGCGGCGATGGCGTCATCCGAGAGATCACTTTCCTGGAGCCGATGCGCGCCAACATGCTCGCCAACCGCCGGCGGATTGCGCCGAAGGGCATTGCCGGCGGCGGCGATGCGCTGCCCGGCCGGAATTGGGTGGAGCGAAGCGACAGCAACATTGAAATACTGAGCGCGACCGATTCGGCCGAGGTCGGCATCGGCGACCGGTTCGTCATCGAGACGCCGGGCGGGGGCGGGTTTGGTATTCCCTCTCCCGCGAGCGGGAGAGGGTAGGGTGAGGGTTTTTCTTTCAATCGCTCAGACCCCCACCCCGCTTGCCTGCCGGCGAGCATCCGCATGCCGGCCATGCCCCCAGCATGGCCGGACCGGATGCTCCCTCTCCCGCATCCAGGAGAGGGAGCAATGAACTACTGGCCGCTCCTGGGCATCGCGCTGGTCGTCATCGGCTTTGCGCTGAAGTTCAACCCGATGCTGGTCGTGACCGTCTCGGCCATCGTCACCGGCCTGCTCGGCGGCATGGACCCGGTCGAGGTCGTCTCGACCTTCGGCAAGGCGTTCAACGACAATCGCATCATCGCCATCGTCTGGATCGTCCTGCCGGTCATCGGCCTGCTGGAGCGGCACGGTCTGCAGCAGCGCGCCGCCACCCTGATCCGCGGCCTCAAAAATGCCAGCACTGGTAAGCTCCTGATCCTGTACCTGCTCTATCGCCAAATCACCGCCGCCATCGGCCTGCATTCGACCGCCGGCCATCCGCAGACTGTCCGGCCCTTGGTAGCGCCGATGGCATTGGCCGCAGCGGAGCGGCAGCACGGTCACCTCGACGAGGCCACCGAAGAGAAAGTGAAGGCCTATTCGGCCGCCACCGACAATGTCGGCCTGTTCTTCGGCGAGGACATCTTCTTCGCCATCGGCTCGATCGTCCTCATCCAGCAGGTACTTGCCACCTACGGTTACAATTTGGCGCCGCTGGAACTGGCGCTGTGGGCGATCCCGTCGGCAATCGCCGCCTTCCTTATTCACGGCGCGCGGCTGGTCATGTTCGATCGGAGCCTGCATCGCTCTTCCCCCTTTGGGGGAGGTAGCGCGCGGAGCGCGTCGGAGGGGACCCCTTCCAGCGCCTTCCGTGGTTCCCCTGCCCCCGAGGGGGAGGAGCAATGATCACCCTCCACTGGCTCTATGTCCTCGCCGGGGCGATGTTCGCGGTCATCGCCGGGCTGTCGGCGGTCGACCGCGCCAACCCGAAGCGGCTAGGCAATGCCGCCTTCTGGGGATTGATGGCGCTCAGCCTGCTGGGCGGCGATCTCATCGGGGACTTCGGCAACGGACTGCTTGTGCTGGGCCTGGCCGGCCTGGCCGGCTTCGGGCTGATCGGCCGCAGCCACCCGCCGACCACCAGCAGCGAGGAGCGGGAGGCCTGGTCGGAGAAGCTCGGCAACAAGCTCTTCCTGCCGGCGCTGATCATCCCGGTAACGGCGCTGATCGGGACGCTGGTTTACAATTACACTCCTGTCGGCGGTTACGGCTGGATCGAGGCGAAGCGGGAGACTTATGTCTTCCTCGCCCTCGGCGTGCTGCTGGCGCTGGCGACGATCTTCATTTGGCTGCGGCCTCCGGCCGTGGCGCCGGCGCAGGAAGGCCGGCGGCTGCTCGACGCCATCGGCTGGGCCGCGGTCCTGCCGCAGATGCTGGCCGCGCTCGGCGTCCTGTTCGCCGCCGCCGGCGTCGGCGAGATCATCGGATCGCTGACCAGATCCGTCATTCCCGATGGCAGCATCTTCCTGACGATCCTGGTCTTCGCCGTCGGCATGGCCATGTTCACGATGATCATGGGCAACGCCTTTGCCGCCTTCCCAGTGATGGCCGCGGCGATCGGCGTGCCGCTGTTGATCCAGGGCTATGGCGGCGACCCGGCGGTGATCGGCGCGGTCGGCATGCTGGCCGGTTTCTGCGGGACGCTGATGACCCCCATGGCCGCCAACTTCAACATCGTCCCGGCGGCCCTGCTCGAACTCAAGGATCAATATGGCGTTATCCGCGCTCAGATCGGAACGGCGCTGCCATTGCTCGCCGCCAACATCCTGATCCTCTACCTGGCGGCGTACCGGTGAAGCTCGACCAGACGGCGGCATCGAACTTCGCCGGCATCGTGCTGGGCCACGTGCGCAAGCCCTACCCCTACAAGATGGACCATGTCCTGAATTCCGACGAGGACGCCCGACCGCCCCGGCATTTCCACCCCATCTTCTATGGCAGCTTTGACTGGCACAGTTGCGTTCATGGCTGGTGGAGCCTGCTGACGCTGCGCCGCCTGTATCGGGAGATAGCCGAAGCGGAGCGAATCGCCGTGCTTGCCGACGACAGCTTTACGGGGGAAAAGGTCGAGGGCGAGCGCGCCTATCTCGAGCGGCCCAATAGCCGGGGGTTCGAGCGGCCGTACGGCTGGGGCTGGCTGCTTTATCTGCACCTCGAAGCGTCGCGGCACGGCGACCACCCCTGGGCCACGGAACTCGAACCGCTGGCCCGCGCCCTCGCCGATCGCTTCCGCGCCTATCTCCCCATTCTGACCTATCCGATCCGGGTCGGCACCCATTTCAACACGAGCTTTGGACTATTGCTGGCGCTCGACTGGGCAAAAGAGTTCGATTCCGACCTGGCCGGAGTGATCCGCGCCTGGGCGAGCGACCGTTACGGCATGGACCGCGATTGCCAGGCGTGGGAGCCGGGGGGCGACGAATTCCTGTCGTCGGCGCTGACCGAGGCGCATCTCATGGCCCGGGTGCTCGAAGAGAACGCTTTTCGCAGCTGGTTCGCCGCCTTCCTGCCACGGCTGTGCGAACGGCGGCCGGCGAGTTTATTCACCCCGGCCACGGTCAGCGACCGGAGTGACGGCAAGATCGCCCACCTCGACGGCCTGAACCTCAGCCGAGCCTGGTGCTGGCGGCAAATCGCGGCGCGGCTCGAAGAAGCGGATGCAGCCGTGGCTCGCGCCGCCGCCGACGAGCATCTGGCCGCCGGCCTCCCGCACCTCGCCAGCGACTATGCCGGCGAGCATTGGCTGACGAGCTTCGCGCTGCTGGCGCTGCTCGCGGAGTGAGGCTGCGCTCGTCGCGGGCCGGCCCGATCCGGGGCTTACCGGCGATCCCCAGCGACAAGTCGTTATCCCACCGCGCCCTGATCCTTGGTGCCCTGGCCGAAGGGGAAACCCGGATTACCGGCTTGCTGCAGAGCGCCGACGTCATGGCGACCGTGGCAGCGCTGCGGGCATTCGGGATCGGCGTCGACAATCGCGCCGGCAAGTGGGCCGTAACCGGCGGCAAATGGCGTTCGCCGGTGGTCCCGGTGGACTGCGGCAACAGCGGCTCGGCGGCGCGCCTGCTGATGGGCGCCGCGGCCGGTTTCGACCTGACGGCGACCTTCACCGGCGACGAGTCGCTGCGGCGCCGGCCGATGCGGCGCGTGACCGAACCGCTTGCCCGGATGGGCGCCCGGATCGATGGCGGCGATCGGCTGCCAATCACGATCCACGGCGGCGAGCTGACCGCCATCCGTCACGTCAACGAACCGGCCTCGGCGCAGGTAAAGACCGCCATCCTTCTCGCCGGACTGCGGGCGTCGGGGGAAACGGTGATCGAGGAGCCCGTGCCCAGCCGCGATCATGGCGAGATCATGCTCCGCCAGTTCGGCGCCACAGTGAAAATGGAGCGCGGGCGGGTGTCGTTGAATGGCCTGCAGTCGCTGGTTGGCCAGGCGCTCACCATCCCCGCCGATCCCTCGTCGGCAGCTTTCGCCTGGCTTACGGCGGCGATCATTCCCGGATCGGAGGTAACGGTCCGCGACGTCCTTCTGAACCCGCTGCGTGTCGGATTCGTCGTGGCGCTGCAGCGGATGGGCGGCGACGTCGCGATGGATAATGTTCGGGGCCGGAACGGCGAGACGATCGGCGACGTGCGAGTTCGCTATTCGCCCTTGTTCGGGGCCGAGTTCACGAGCACGGAAATCCCGTCGATGATCGACGAAATCCCGGCGCTGGCGGTGGCGGCCGCCTTGGCCCGGGGCGAGACGGTGATCGAGGGCCTCGGCGAGCTTCGCCACAAGGAGAGCGACCGGCTGGCCGGCATCGCCGCCGGGCTGGGGACGTGCGGGGTCGAGACAAGCATCGAAGGCGACGCACTGCGGATTGCCGGTGGAAAACCGCGTGGCGGCGAGGTTGAGACGCATGGCGATCACCGGCTGGCGATGGCGTTCGCCGTGCTCGGGCTGGCGGCCGAGCGCCCGGTCACGGTAGGCGGGGCCGAGATGATCGCCACCAGCTTCCCCGGATTTGCCCAAACGATGCGATCGATCGGAGCGCACATCGATGAGTTGGAATAGCTTCGGCCACCTGCTGCGCGTGACGACATGGGGCGAAAGCCACGGCCCGTCGATCGGCGCCATCGTCGACGGCTGCCCGCCGCGCATCGCCCTCGAAGAGGGCTGGATCCAGCAATGGCTCGACCAGAGGCGTCCAGGCCAGTCCGCCCAGGTGAGCCCCCGGCAGGAGCCGGACCGCGTGCGCATTCTGTCAGGCGTGTTCGATGGCCGGACGACTGGCACGCCGATCAGCCTGATGATCGACAATGTCGATGCGCGGCCCTCCGATTACCTGGCGGATTCGCCACCGCGCATCGGCCATGCCGACGCCGCCTACCAGGCCAAATACGGGATTCGCGACCATCGCGGCGGTGGGCGCGCTTCGGCCCGCGAAACGGCGGTGCGGGTCGCGGCCGGGGCGATCGCCCGGCTGATCATTCCGGACGTGTCGGTGGTAGCGAAGCTGGTCGAGGTGGGCGGGCAGGCAGACAATAGCCGCTGGGAGGCGATGATCGACGAGGCCGGGGCAGCGGGGGACTCGCTGGGCGGGGTCGTGGAATGCGTCGCCGGCGGCGTGCCGGCGGGTTGGGGCGCGCCGCTCTATGCCAAGCTCGATGCGCAGCTGGCCGCGGCCTGCATGGGAATCAATGCGGTCAAGGGCGTTGAGATCGGCGAAGGATTCGCCGCGGCGCAGCGACGTGGGAGCGAGAATCTGGAGTTCGCCACGGGCAGTGGCGTCGACGGCGGCATTTCAACCGGCCACCCAATCCGCCTTCGCGTCGCCTTCAAGCCCACCTCGAGCATTGGCGGCACCGGCCGGCACGACCCCTGCGTCGCCATCCGCGGTGCGCCGGTCGTCGAAGCGATGGTTGCCTTGGTGCTCGCCGACCAGCGGCTCCTGCACCGCGCACAGTGCGGCTGAATCATTCTCCTCTGCATTTGCAGGGAGGTGGCAGCGCGAAGCGCTGACGGAGGGCCCCTCCCGCAGCTGCGCTGGTCCCCCTCCCCGATAAATCTCGGGGAAGGGGAACTCAGTGACATTTGAAGCGGTCGAAAGGCTCGAGGCATGAAGTGCAACGCCACTGCGCCTTGCAGGGGGTCGAGCCGAAGCGGCTGACCTCGACGGTGTCGGTCGATCCGCATTGCGGGCATGTCGCCGTTGACGCTTCGCTCGGCGGGGCGATGCCGTAAGCAGCGAGCCGCTCGCGGCCGCGCTCCGTGATCCACTCGGTCGTCCACGGCGGGAAGAGCTGGCGCTCGATGGCGATGTTGGCGAAGCCCGCGGAATCGAGCGCCTCGCGGACCATATGTTCGATGGCCAGAGTCGCCGGGCAGCCCGAGTAAGTCGGGGTGATCAGAACTCGCGGCGGGTCGCCGGTCACGCCGCGGACGATGCCGAGGTCGGTGATGGACAGGGCCGGAATCTCGGGGTCAGGCACGATGTCGAGGATTGCGAGGATCGCGTCCCGGTCGATGGCGGCGACGTCGGTCATGGCCGTGAGATTACACCCGTTCGAGGATTAGCGCGATTCCCTGTCCGACGCCGATGCACATGGTGCAAAGCGCGAGCCTTCCGCCGGTCCGCTGCAGCTCCTCGGTCGCGGTCAGCACAAGCCGCGCGCCGGACATGCCGAGCGGGTGGCCGAGAGCGATGGCGCCGCCGTTTGGATTGACGTGTGGGGCGTCGTCCGCAAGCCCGAGCTGCCGCATCACGGCGAGCCCCTGGGCGGCGAAGGCTTCGTTCAATTCGATCACTTCGATGTCGCCGATCTCGAGGCCGAGGCGCTCCAGCAATTTCTTCGAGGCCGGGGTCGGGCCGATGCCCATGATCCGCGGCGGCACCCCGGCGACGGCGGCGCCTAGCACGCGGGCTCGCGGGGTCAGGCCATTGCGCTTGGCCGCTCGTTCGGATGCGATGATGATCGCCGCCGCGCCGTCGTTGACGCCACTGGCGTTGCCGGCCGTGACGGTGCCATCCTTGCGGACGATCGGCGTCAAAGCGGCGAGCTTGTCGAGGCTGGTCAGGCGCGGATGCTCGTCCTTGTCGACGACCACCGGATCGCCCTTGCGCTGGGCAATCTCGACCGGGACGATCTCGGCGGCGAGCCGGCCGCTGGTTTGCGCGGCGGCCGTTTTCTCCTGGCTGCGCAGGGCGAAGGCGTCCTGGTCCTCGCGGCTGATCTGAAACTCCTCGGCAACATTTTCGGCAGTGCTCGGCATGGTGTCGTCGCCATAGGCGTCGCGCATTTTGGGGTTGACGAAGCGCCAGCCGATGGTGGTGTCGTAGATTTCGGCGTTGCGGTCGAACGCGCTGGTCGCCTTGGGCATGACGAACGGCGCACGGCTCATGCTCTCGCTGCCACCGGCGATGATCAGATCGGCATCGCCGCCCCGGATGGACCGCGCCGCCATCGCCACGGCGTCGAGGCCGGAGCCGCACAATCGATTGAGGGTCACGCCGCCCGAGCTGTCAGGCAAGCCGGCGAGAAGGCCGGCCATGCGGGCGAGGTTGCGGTTGTCCTCGCCGGCCTGATTAGCGCAGCCGAGGATGACGTCGTCGAGTTCGAACCAGTCGACGCCTGGGTTGCGATCGATCAGCGCCTTGATCGGAATTGCGGCGAGGTCGTCGGCGCGGACGCTCGACAGCGACCCCCCGTACCGGCCGATGGGCGTGCGGACGGCATCGCAAATGAAGGCGTCGGTCATGCGGCTCAAATGACTCCGCGGCGCATCTGGTCTAGCTCGATGCTCTCGAACAGGGCCTTGAAATTGCCCTCGCCGAAGCCCTCGTTGCCCTTGCGCTGGATGATCTCGAAGAAGATCGGGCCGATCACGTTCTGGGTGAAGATCTGCAGCAGCAGGCCCTGTCCCTCGGTCGGGGCGCCATCCATCAGGATTCGCCGCTTCTCGAGCTCGGGGATGCTTTCCTCGTGGCCCTTGATCCGCTTCGGGAGCATTTCATAATAAGTGTCGGGCGTGTCCTGGAAGGGAATGCCGCGTTCCCGAAGGATATCGACCGCTTCGTAGATGTCGGTCGTGCCGAGCGCGATATGCTGGATGCCCTCCCCCTTATATTCGCGCAGGAATTCCTCGATCTGGCTCTTGTCGTCCTGGCTTTCGTTCAAGGGGATGCGGATCTTGCCGCAGGGGGATGTCATGGCCTTGGAGAATAGCCCCGTGACCTTCCCTTCAATGTCGAAGTAGCGGATTTCGCGAAAGTTGAAGAGCTTCTCGTAGAAATTCGCCCAGGTCGACATCTGCCCGCGGTTCACATTGTGCGTCAGGTGATCGATGTAGGTGAGCTTGCTGTCGGCCGCCGCCATCCGTTGCCCCCAGTCGGGATGGAAGTCGAAGTCGACTTCGTAGATCGACCCTTTGTCGGCGTAGCGGTCGACGAAGAACAGGCGCGAGCCGCCGATTCCCTCGATGGCCGGAATGTCGAGCTCGCCGTCGCCTTTCGCCACCTCGACGTTGGTCGCGCCGAGCTTCAGCGCGCGGGCGTGGGCAGCCCTGGCGTCGGTGACCCGGAAAGCCATGGCGCAGGCGCTCGGGCCGTGGGCTTTTGCATATTCCTCGGCATAGCTGCCGGGTTCGGCGTTGATGATGAAATTGCAGTCGCCCTGCTTGTGCAGGGTGACATTCTTACTCTTGTGCCGGGCGACCTCCGGAAAGCCCATTCTCGTGAACAGCGACCGCAGCAGTTCGATGTCGGGCGCGGTATATTCGACGAATTCGAACCCGTCGGTGCCCATCGGATTTTCGAGGCCGAGCGGGCCCTTTTCGGCGACGGCGGTGGCCATGTCAGTCTCCTTTGCGGCCCAACTGCGCCGGGCGGCCGTTCATTTCAAGGGCGAGTCGCGGCGGACCGAGGCCGCGGAAAGACACGAAAGACGCGCTACGTCGGCGTGTCCTTTGGCCCTTCAGCGATTTTTCAACGGGAAAGTTGAGGTACCGCCAAGGCAGAATCGCCGGCATGGCGATGAGAGTAATGCAAAGAATGAACTGTAGGACAGCGAAATCCGTGCGCCTGGCAGATGAATGATGCGGATACGAAACGGCCATTGATCGTTCAGCCCATGACCGGCATAGGAAGGCCGCAATGAACCGCACGACGATCAGCACCGTCTATTATTATCCCGACGGGGTTGGGATCGGCTGACGCGCGCCTAGTTCAGACGACCAACCTCGACCCCGCCCGGCCACCGCCCGGCGGGTTTTTTATTGCCCGTGAAGGATGACGAGAATGCACACCGACACGCTTGAGAGGGACCCGATGACTGGATGGAGCGACTTCGTCGTGCCGCAGCATTGGGACCGGTTCACGGCCGAGGATCATGCGGTCTGGGATCTGCTGTTCGAGCGGCAGGTTGATCTGCTCGGCGGGCGGATCGTGTCGCCATTCCTCGACGGGATCGGCCTTCTGCGCCTTTCCCATCCAGGCGTTCCGGACGTCGAGGGGCTGAACGCCATCCTCACCCCGCGCACCGGCTGGCAGGTCGTGGCCGTGCCGGGCCTCGTGCCCGATGACATCTTCTTCGCCATGCTTTCGAAGCGCGTCTTTCCGGTGGGCAACTTCATTCGCAAGCGCGAACAACTCGATTATCTGGAAGCGCCCGACTGTTTCCACGACATGTTCGGGCATATACCGATGCTCGCCCACCATGATTTCGCGGAGATGGTCGAGCATGTCGGCCGGCTGGGGGTGGCGGCGATCGCCGCCGGGCAGGGCGAGCGCGTGGCGCGGCTATACTGGCACAGCGTCGAGTTCGGCCTGGCCAAAGAGGCTGGCGAGTTAAAGATCCTAGGCGCAGGCCTCGCCTCCAGCTTCGGCGAGGCGCATTTCAGCCTTGAAAGCAACGACGTGGAGCGGCTGCCATTCTCCGTCGGCAGGGCGGTGCACACCCCCTACAAGCATGACGCCTTCCAGCCGCGCTACCTGGTGTCAACCTCGCTGGACCGGACCATCGCGGAGATCGTAAAGCTGACGCCCGAAACGTTACTGTCGCCATAGGCAGGGAGGATGAGGATGACCGCACCCGACGGCTGGACAAAGAGCGACGACGCGCTCACGCGCCGGTTCACGTTCACGGATTTCAGCGAAGCGTTCGCCTTCCTAACCCGGGTCGCGATGCGCGCCGAAAAGGTCAATCACCATCCCGAATTCACATGCGTCTGGAACCGGGTCGATTTCAGGCTGACCAGCCATGATTCGGGCAGCGTGACCGACCGCGACATAAGTCTGGCCGAAGCGATCAACCGGCTGGCCGGGGTGGCGTAATCCCCGGGCTGGATTATAGCCCGGGGCCGATGGCCGATACCGCAGGCAAACGCGAATATCGCACTGGGTCCGACCCGCGGACGCTGCGCGACGCGCTCGGCAGCTTCGCCACCGGGGTGACGGTCGTCACCTGTTTCGACGAGGGCGGCGAGCCGTTCGGCCTGACCGCCAACAGTTTCACCTCGGTATCGCTCGACCCGCCATTGCTGCTGGTCTGCATCCACAAACATGCCAATTGCGCGTCGGCGCTGACGGCGGCGGATCATTTCGCCGTCAACGTGCTGCAGACCGGCCAGCAGCCCGCCTCGATCCGATTTTCGACGCGGCACGACGACCGGTTCGGGCCCAACGACTGGTCGCCCGGCGAGCTTGGCGCGCCGGTGCTGACCGAATCCATGGCGGTGTTCGAATGCCGGCGCCACGCCGTCCACGACGGCGGCGACCATCAGATACTGGTCGGCGAGGTGATCAAGGCGAGCTTCGATCCGAGCCTGGACCCCTTGCTATTCTTCCGTGGGAGGTACCGCCGGCTGCACTTCGACTGAGCCTGCCGACGCAGCGCCAGGGCGATGCTGCCACACATGGACCACACCGACGATCGGCGCGCCGACGACCATGCCGACGATCGACGCGCCGACGGCATTGAGCAGCCATTCGACAGCGCCCGACCCGCCGGACCAGGCATGCGCCAGATCATGGATGAAAAGCGGCACACCGGTCAGGATGTGCATTTCCCCCAGCCCGTGGAGGAGGATGCCGCCGCCGACCCACAGCATGGCGGCGGTGCCGATAATCGACAGTCCTTTGAGCAGGGGCGGGACGCCGTGCACCAGCGCCTTGCCGAAGGTCCGGGCGGCGGCGTTGCCGCGATCGGCCAGGTGAAGCCCGATATCGTCCAGCTTCACGATCAGTCCGACGGCGCCATAGACGACGGCGGTGATGAGAATGCCGACGGCGGCCAGCGCCGCGGCCTGCATTCCGAAACTGTCGGCCTCGAGCTCGGCCAGGGCGATGGCCATGATCTCGGCCGACAGGATGAAATCGGTGCGGATGGCGCCGGCGACCTGCCGCTCCTCAAGCTCCTGCGGCGTATCGGCCTCCAGCAGCTCCTCTTCGCTGTGATGGTCACCGGTCAGCTTCTCGAGGATCTTCTCGGTTGCCTCGAAGGCAAGATAGGCGCCGCCGACCATCAAAAGCGGGGTGATCAGCGGCAGGTTGAAGCGGTCGGCGAGCCAGGTCAGGAGCAAGGCGACCGGCAGCAGAATCAGCAATTTGTTCCTGAGGCTGCCCAAGGCGATCTTGCCGATGATCGGCAGCTCTCGTTCCGGGGTGAAGCCGGTGACATAGCGCGGGGTGACCGCCGTATCGTCGATCACCACGCCGGCCGCCTTGGTGCCGGCCTTGCCGACCGCCAGGCCGATGTCGTCGACGGATGCGGCGGCGATCTTGGCGATGGTGGCGACGTCGTCGAGGAGGGCGATAAGGCCTGAGGGCATGAAGCGCGCTTAGGCGAACTTGCACGGGCGGCGCAATTCGCGCATCGCCGAGGCCATGCTGGGCATAGATTTTATCAAGGCCAATCGGGAAGCGGTCGAGCAGGCGATCCGCGACAAGGGCGCGAGCGTCGACCTGGACGAGATCATGGCGCTGGACGGGGAGGTCCGGGCGCTGAAGACCGAGATCGAGACGCTTCGGGCGGAGCGCAACACAATCAGCGCCCAGTTCCAGTCCGCCGCGCCGGAGGATCGGGCGGCGCTTGGCTCTCGGGCCAAGGAGGCCGGGGCCCGGGCAAGCGAGCTGGAAGGCACGCTCGGCGACAAGGAGGCCGACCTGAAGGCCCTGCTGATGCGGCTGCCGAACATCCCTTATGCAGGCGCACCGGTCGGGCCTGACGAGAGCTTCAACACGGTCATCCGGACGGAAGGCGCAGCGTCCAAGTTCGATTTCGAGCCGCTCGACCATGTCGCGCTGATCGAGAAGAACGGCTGGGCCGACCTGTCGCGGATCACGCAGGTGTCGGGATCGCGCACCTATTGCCTCAAGGGCCGGCTGGCCCTGCTCGAAACCAAGTTGATGGGCTGGGCGCTGGAGCGGATCGCCGAGGCCGGGTTCGAGCCGATCACCGTGCCGGCCATCGCCCGCGAGGAGGCCTTCCTCAATCAAGGCCAGTTCCCCGGCCACCGCGACGAGACCTACCAGCTGCCCAACGACGATCTGTGGCTGGCCGGGACCGCCGAGGTGGCGCTGACCTCGCTTCATTCGGGCGAGATCATCGAGGCGGACAGATTGCCGGTGCTCTACGCAGGCTACTCGCCCTGCTTCCGCCGCGAGGCGGGCAGCGCCGGCAAGGACGTCCGCGGGCTGCTGCGCGTCCATCAGTTCGTCAAGGTCGAGCAATATGTGATCTGCGAGGCGGACGAGGCGCAATCGGCAAGCTGGCATGCAAAGCTGCTCGAGCTGGCTGAGAGCCTGCTCCAGGCGCTTGAAGTCCCCTACCAGGTGATCGAGACGTCGACCGGCGACATGGGTCTGGGCAAATATCGCATGAACGACATCGAGAGCTGGGTGCCGAGCTTGGGCAAATATCGCGAGACCCACAGCTGCTCGACCTTGCACGACTGGCAGGCGCGGCGGGCGAACATCCGCTACCGCGGCGCCGACGGCAAGGTGCGCTTCGCCCACACGCTTAACAATACGGCGCTGGCGTCTCCCCGGATCCTCGTGCCGCTTCTGGAGAATCACCAGACGGCGGACGGCCGGGTTAGGCTGCCCAGGGCGATGCAGGAACTGATGGGTGGGGAATTCCTCTGATCGAGGACAGCGCTCCCGGCACCCTGGCGCGGCTGGGGGAAGTTGGGTCGCTGCTGGCGCGCTTCTGGCGCGGTTTTGGCCATAGCGGCCCGCGCGGCCCGAAAAGCGGTCCGCCAGTCCTGGTTATTCCCGGCTTTATCGCCGGCGACCGGACGACGATGGAGCTGCGGCGGGCCCTTGCCGAGGCAGGTTTCCGGGTCCACCCCTGGCGGCAGGGGATCAACTGGGGCGCGCGGTCGGATACGCTCGAACGGCTGAAGCGTGCGGTCGACCAATGCGGACATGACGAGCCGATAGTTCTCGTCGGGTGGAGCTTGGGCGGCCTTTACGCACGGGAGATTGCCCGGGCCGAGCCAGACCGGGTTCGGGCGGTGGTGACGCTTGGCTCCCCGGTTTGGGGCGACCGGCGTCGCTACACCAATGTCTGGAAGCTGTACGAGCGGGTGGCAGGGCATCCGGTCGACCGTCCGCCGATCCCGGACAGCGCGGAGAAACCGCCGGTACCGACCCTCGCCTTGTGGTCGCGCAAGGACGGCATTGTCGGTGCTCCATCGGCACGAGGCACGGAAGCGACGCGGGACAAGGAAGTCGAGATCGACACCAACCATATGGGCTTTGCTGTGTCGCGCCGCGGAGCGCGGGCTGCAGTCCGTGAAATCGTCCGCTTCCTTGAAGAAATCGAGGACCGTGATTCGCAGGATTGACTCTTTCCCCTGACTTGCAGGAATAAGAACAAAAGAAGAACACAAACGTTGCGAGTCGTGTGGCGAAAGGTTTGTCCCTCATCGCCGGCGGAGCTGTCCGTGCGCGCTCCGACCCGGCCGAATACCGTCCGGTCATTGGCGAATCGGGCGGCCCATTCAGGCTGCCTGCGCCGTCTACCCCCACCCTGTCCGAACTGTTCGCCATCCCGCGCGATCCCGGGTGGAGCGGCTTCCTCCTCCCCCAGGTCAACCGCGGAGGGCCCCTGCTATGGGTCCAGGAACGGATGGCGATCCTCGAAACCGGGCGGATTTACCCGCCGGGGCTTGGGGCGGCCGACCTCGTCCCGGAAATCATCCATGTCGAGGCGCGCGACGCCCGCGCGGCCCTGTGGGCGATGGAAGAGGGCCTGAGATGCAATGCGCTCTCGGCCGTGATCGGCGAATTGTGGGGCGACCCGGCGAGCCTCGACTTCACCGCCACCCGGCGGCTGGCGGTGGCGGCGGAGCGCTCCGGCGTCGCCTGCTGGCTGGTGCGGCTGGGCGGCACGGCCAATTTGAGCGGAGCGCGGATGCGCTGGCGGATTGTCAGCAGTCCATCGCTCATCAACCCGTTGGACCCACGGGCTTCCGGCCCGGCCGCCTGGGACGCCGAGCTTTTCCGTGCGCGCGGTGCGCCGCCGGGGCGCTGGACAATCGCCCATGAGGCGGATGCTTTCCATCTGGTGGCCGCACTTGGCGGTAGAGCGCTGGGCGAAGACGAGCGGCTACGCGCCTGACGCCCCCGTCCTGCTGACTGTGGAGGGACCGCATGGGCCGATCATCCATGCCGTCACCCCGGCGGCAGCGGAACGCGGGGCCCGGAGCGGCGCGCGCGTCACCGACGCAAGGGCGCTCGACCCGGCGCTTATCGCCCTGCCCGCCGATCCCGCCGGCGACGCCGCCCTGGTCGAGCGACTGGCGCGATGGGCCGGGCGGTGGTCGCCTTTGGTCGAGGTGGATGGCGATGGCCTCCGGCTCGATGTCACCGGAGTCACGCACCTGTTCGGCGGTGAGGATAGGCTGGTCTCGGACATGGAGCGGCGTTTTGCCGCGCTCGGCATGACCAGCCGGATCGCGATTGCCCCGACGGCAGCGGCGGCCTGGGCGCTGGCGCGGTTCAGTCCCTTGCCCCGCTCGGCTTCGCCGAGTCGCCCTCTCCCGCAAGGGGGAGAGGGTTTGGAGGATCTACCAATCGCCGCGCTTCGCCTCGATCCGGACACCGTCGTCACGCTCGAACGGCTGGGGCTGAAGACGATCGGCGCGCTGCTGGCGATGCCGCGGGTGGCGCTGGCGCGGCGGTTCAAGGCCGCGGCGGTAGTCGATGCGCTCGACCGGCTGACCGGCCGCAAGGCGGAGCCCCTGGTTGCCGCAGCCAATGACAGGCCGCGGCGCGCAACCTTGCGGCTGGAGGAACCGGCGACTCATCCCGAGGCGGCGGTCCAAGCGCTTGAGCGGTTGATCCCCGCCCTCGTCCGCGAGCTAGAGCAGCGCCGGCTTGGGGCGCGGCGCCTGGCACTGACCGGCTTCCGGATCGACGGGAGCATGGCGGTCGCCTCCATCGCCACTTCCATCCCGAGCCGCGAACCGAAGCATCTCCAGCGGTTGCTGGCGGACAAAGCTGCGGCGCTCGACCCAGAATTCGGCTTCGACGGCTTCGCGCTGGAAGCGGTTTGGGACGAGCCGCTCGGCGTGGCGCAAGCGAGCCTGGTCGAGGAGGCATCGGCGGAGAGCGAGGTGGCGCGGCTGATCGACCGGCTGACGGTCAAGCTTGGGCCGGAGCGGGTGCGCCGGCCGCAGGCGCAAGAGAGCCATGTGCCGGAACGGGCGAGCGGGTGGCGCCCTGCAGTGTCCTCCCCTGCATTTGCAGGGGAGGTGATGAGCGAAGCGAGACGAAGAGGCCCCTCCACCAGCTTCGCTGGTCCCCCTCCCCTCGAAATCGAGGGGGGGACCAAGCCCCACCGCCTGCTCGACAGGCCGGAAGCGATCGAGGTCATTTATGCCACCCCCGAAGGTCTGCCCCGACGCTTCGTGTGGCGGCGGATGGCGCATGACATCGCCAGGGTTGAAGGCCCGGAGCGAATCGCGCCGGAATGGTGGCGGCAGCCGTCGAGCGCCCGTTTGCGCGATTATTACCGGGTCGAGGACAGCCAGGGCCGGCGCTACTGGATCTATCGCGAGGGGCTGATCGGCGACGGCCGCGGCGGCCTGCCGGGCTGGTTCCTGCACGGGCTGTTCGGGTGAGTAGCGCCAGCATGTTTCCCGGCGCAGGCCGGGATCCAGGAGCGCGCAAGCGCTGCTGTCGCAGGGCCCGGGCCCCGGCCTTCGCCGGGGAACTAAGAATGCCTGAATATACCGGTTTTTCCCGCAAGCGGCTGGTACGCGATCCCGCCGCGCCGCCTCCGGGGATCGGGCGGTCGCCCTATGTCGAGCTCGGCGTCACCTCACCCTTCTCCTTCCTGCGCGGCGCGTCCGACGCGATCGAGCTGGCGTTGAGCGCGGCCGGGCTCGGCCTGGATTCGCTGGGCATCGCCGACCGCAACACGCTGGCCGGCGTGGTCCGGATGCACAGCGCCTGCACCGGAGCCGCCTTGAGGCCCCTGATCGGCTGCCGGCTGGACCTGACCGACGCGCCAAGCCTGCTCGCTTACCCCATCAATCGCGACGGTTACGGGCGGCTGTCGCGGCTGCTGTCGCTGGGCAAGCTGAGGACCGGGAAGGGTGAGTGCGATATCGGCCTTGCCGATGTCGCCGAACAGGCCGAGGACATCGCCTTCATCGCCTGGCCCGGGAAGGATTTCGACGCGGAGCTGCCGCGCCTTCGCGAAGCGCTGCCGGCGCTCGGCCATGTCGCGGCGAGCTGGCTTTACCGGGGCGACGACAATGCCCGGATCGAGCGGCTCGACCGGCTGGCCCGCCGCAACGATTGCACGATCCTGGCGACCAACGATGTCCATTATCACGCGCCCGACCGCCGGCCGCTGCAGGACGTCATGACCTGCATCCGCGAGAAGACGACCATCGCCAAGGCAGGCTATCTGCTCAATGCCAATGCCGAACGGCACCTCAAGCCGCCCGACGAGATGGCGCGGCTGTTCGCCCGCTGGCCGCATGCGATTTCCGCCACCCGCGCCTTCGCCGACAGGCTCGGCTTCAGCCTCAACGAGCTTCGCTATGAGTATCCGCGCGAGACGGTGCCCGACGGCCGCAGCCCGCAGCAGCATCTGGAATTCCTTACCTGGGAGGGCGCAAGGCAGCGCTGGGGCGAGAAAATCCCCTATAAGGTGCTGACCCAGCTCAACCACGAGCTGCAGCTGATCGGACGGCTCGATTTCGCCCGCTATTTCCTGACCGTCCATGACATCGTCGCCTTCGCCCGGAGCCTCGACCCGCCGATCCTGTGCCAGGGGCGCGGGTCGGCGGCGAACAGCGCCGTCTGCTATTGCCTGGGAATCACCGCCGTCGATCCCGCGACCAGCGACCTGCTGTTCGAGCGGTTCATCAGCGAGGAGCGCCGGGAACCGCCCGACATCGACGTCGACTTCGAGCATGAGCGGCGCGAGGAGGTGATCCAGCACATTTACGCCAAATATGGCCGCGACCGGGCCGGCATCGCCGCCACCGTCATCCACTACCGTCCGCGATCGGCGATCCGCGAGGTCGGCAAGGTGATGGGGCTGAGCGAGGACGTCACCGCCGCGCTGGCCTCGACCGTCTGGGGCCATATGGAAGGCGAGCTGGAGGACAGGCGCGCCGAGGAGGCGGGGCTCGACCTCAGTGACCCGCACCTCCGGCGAACGATCAAGCTCGCCGGCCAGATGATCGGCATGCCGCGGCACCTCAGCCAGCATGTCGGCGGCTTCATCCTCACCGAGCGGCCGCTGACCGAGACGGTGCCGATCGGCAACGGGGCGATGGCCGACCGCACCTTCATCGAATGGGACAAGGACGACATCGACGAGCTTGGAATCCTCAAGATCGACGTGCTGGCCCTGGGCATGCTGACCTGCATCCGCAAATGCTTCGACCTGATCGCGGCGCATCACGGGACACGCTGGGACCTGGCGACCGTCCCGCAGGAAGTGCCGGAAGTCTACGACATGCTGTGCAAGGGCGATTCGCTCGGCGTCTTCCAGGTCGAGAGCCGGGCGCAGATGAACATGCTGCCGAGACTCAAGCCGCGCTGCTTCTACGACCTGGTGATCGAGGTGGCGATCGTGCGGCCCGGGCCGATCCAGGGCGACATGGTCCACCCTTATTTGAAGCGGCGGAACGGCAAGGAGAGCATCCTCTTCCCCTGCCCCGACCCGAGATTCGGCCCGCCCGACGAGCTGGAATCGATCCTCGGCCGGACATTGGGCGTGCCGATCTTCCAGGAACAGGCGATGAAGATCGCGCTCGACGCCGCCAGGTTCAGCCCGGAGGAAGCCAACCAGCTGCGCAAGGCGATGGCGACCTTCCGCTCGCGCGGGAATATCGAATTGTTGCAGGAGAAGATGGTCGGGCGGATGGTCAAGCGCGGCTACGACCCGGCCTTCGCCCAGCGCTGCTTCGACCAGATCAAGGGGTTCGGCGAATATGGCTTTCCGGAAAGCCATGCGGCCAGCTTCGCCCACCTCGTCTACGTGTCGAGCTGGCTCAAATGGAAATATCCGGCGGCGTTTGCGTGCGCGCTGCTGAACAGCCAGCCGATGGGCTTCTACGCGCCGGCGCAGATCGTTCGCGATGCGCGGGAGCATGGGGTCGAGGTGCGGGCCGTGGATGTGAACGAAAGCGACTGGGATTGTACCCTGGAACCTTCCCCTCTCCCTTCAGGAAGGGAGAGGGAAGAGCCGCGTAGCGGCGAAGGGAGAAGGCTTAGTCAGCCCCCTCTCCCCAACTCTCTCCCCCTTGAGGGTGAGAAAAAGTCACTCGCCCTGCGATTGGGTCTTCGCCAAATCGACGGCCTCCACCGCGAGGCGGGCGAGCAGCTGGTCGCGGCACGCCGCATCGGCCGCTTCGCCGATGTCGAGGATCTTCGGCACCGAGGCGTTCCCGCCCATGCCATCGAGCGATTGGCCGCGGCCGACGCCTTCCGATCGATCGAGCTCGACCGGCGCGGGGCGCTGTGGGACGCGAAAGCGCTGAAGGCCGGGCCCGGCCTGCCCCTGTTCGCCGCCGCCGACGCCCGCGACGAAGGCGCCGAGGCCGAGCCGGCGGCGCTTCCGGCTATGCCGCTGGCCGAGCATGTCGTCACCGATTATCAGACTACGCGGCTGAGCCTGAAGGCGCATCCGATGCAGTTCCTGCGAGACCATTATGCCGCCCGGGGCTTCGTCACCGCCGGCCAGCTTCATCGGATTCGCGACGGGCGCCGGCTGGCAATCGCCGGGCTGGTGCTGATCCGCCAGCGGCCGGGCAGCGCCAAGGGGGTGTGCTTCATCACGCTTGAGGACGAGACCGGAGTCGCCAACCTGGTCATCTGGCCGGACGTGTTCGAGAAACAGCGCAAGATCGTCATGGGGGCGCGGCTGATGGCGGTGCACGGCATTGTGCAGAGAGACGAGGCGGACGGCATCATCCATGTCGTCGCCCGGCGGCTGGAAGACGATTCAACGATGCTCCGCCGCCTCAGCGATGACGCCATGCCATCGACCCTGAGCCAAGGCGACGCCGCCGGCAGCTGGCGCGCCCCCGCCGCCCGCCACCCGCGCGATGCCGAGATCATCCCCAGGAGCCGGGATTTCCATTGAGCTTGCCGTAGCCGTGCCGCCGTGCTTCCTGACGCCGGGGGACATTTCATGCAGACAGTCAATCAGCGGCCGGCCGTCAACCTGCTCCGCGTCCTTGGCCTCGCCTTCGGGCTGGCCGTGGTCGTCGGCGGAGTCGTCGGGCAGGGCATCTTGCGCACTCCAGGAATCGTCGCCGGCGCCGTCCCCGACCCGACACTGATCCTGCTGCTGTGGGCGCTGGGCGGACTGATGATCACCATCGACGCCTGCGCCTGGGCGGAGCTGGGATCGTCCGTCCCCTGCACCGGCGGTCCCTATATCCTCGCCCGCCGCGCCTTCGGCGAGAGTGCCGGAATCGTCGTCGGCTGGGGCGACTGGATCAGCAACATGCTGGTCATTTCCTTCCTGTCGGTGGTGTTCGGCGAATATTGCCAGCGGCTGGGGATCGGCACGGACTGGCCGATCTCGGCGCTGTCGCTGGGCCTGATCGCCGTCTGCTGGGCGATCAACTGGACCGGCACAAGGGTCAGCGGCTTCAGCCAGACCCTGTTCAGCGCGGCGAAGGGCATCGCGCTGATCGCCTTTGTCGTCATACTGTTCGTCATTCCGCCGATCGCGCCGCCGAGCGCACCAGCGGCGGCCAGCGGCGGCATGATGCCGATGCTGGGCATGGCGGTGCTGGTCATCGCCGTCAGCAACATCATCAACACCTACAGCGGTTGGACCGGAAGCGTGTATTTCGGCGAGGAGATCGTCGACCCGCAGCGCAACATCGCCCGCTCCCTGTTCGGCGGAATCCTGGTGGTCATCCTGCTTTACCTGGCGGTGAACGCCGCGCTCCTGCACGTGCTGAGTCCAGAGGAGATGGGCCGGTCGATCCTGCCCGTCGGCGATGCCATGGGCCGGGTGCTCGGACCGCGTGCAGACACAATCGTCAACGGCCTGGCGCTGCTGTCCGTCGGGGCAAGCGCCAACCTCTATTTGATGTTCAACAGCCGGGTCGGCTTCGCCATGGCGCGCGACGGGGTCGTCCCCCGCTATTTCGAGAAGACATCGACGACCGGCACCCCGCGCCGGGCGCTGGCTGCAAGCGCGATCGTTGCCGGAGTCGCCGCGGCGAGCGGCACCTATCTCCAGCTCATCGCCGTAGCGATCCCGCTCACCGCAGGCATCGTCGCGGCGATCGACGTCGCGGCGATCGTCATGCGCCGCAAGGAGCCCGACCTGCCAAGGCCGTTCAAGATGCCGCTGTTCCCGCTGCCGGCGCTGATCGGCCTGGCGCTCAACCTCAGCCTGCTATTGGCGATGGTGACATCCGATCCGTGGCATGCCGCTGCCGGCCTGGCCGCCGCTTTGTTCCTTGGACTTGCCTATGCAAAGATACGCCGGGGCTAAGTCGTTCATATTGCAGCAATCTGGGTGAACCATTACCGCCACAAATGGCCGCTAACCTTGGTTCGATGAAAAAGATTCTGCTCAGCCTGGGGCTGGTCGCCGCGCTTGGCGCGCCGGCCACAGCGAGCGCCGGCAGCCCGATCGAGGGTCGTTGGCGCAACGGCAAGATGGAGATCGAGATCGGCCGCTGCGGTCAGTCGCTGTGCGGGACGGTGGTCAAGGCCTCGCCCAAAGCGCAGTCCAAGGCGCAGAAGGGCACCGGCACGAAGCTGATCGGCGCCCGGCTGATCGACAATATCCGTGCCACCGCCGAGGGCCGCTACAAGGCGCGCGTCTTCCTGGCGGATCGTGACATGCATGCCACCGGGACCATCCGCCAGCTCAACGACAATCAGCTCGCCGTGCGCGGCTGCGCCTTGCTCGTCATCTGCCGGTCGGCGACCTGGGACCGGGTGCGCTGAGCTTCCGTTTCCCGCAGCCCACCCAGGACCAACCCATCAGAGCCGGAAGCGGATTCCGCCGGACATCACCGATTCATTGTACCGGACAACCATCGGATAATCCTCGCTCGTCGTCGGCTGACCGGCAGCGTAATTGACCCGAACGATATCGGACCGGAACGGGATGTTCAGAATGTTCGTCCAGTCGAAGAACAGCGTCAGATTGTCACTGACGACGAAACTGCTCGACCAATCGAGGCGGCCGCTGCCCCTGCCGCGCCCCTGCAAAGTGTAGTTGCCGCGCGGATCGAGCGTACCTTCCGGATAGCTGCTGCGATGATTGTAGGACAACCGCGCGGTGAGCGGGCCGCGTTCGTACATGCCCACCAGATTGTAGGTCCATTTCGAAACGTCCGGGACGCGGGTCCGAACAACCGTCGCATTCGACCCGGCCGCTGGGCCTGGTACGCATTCCGCCGCGGTTGGCGCGCAAAACAGCGGCAGGTCGAGCTTGGCGTCGATATAGGTGACATTCGCCTGGGCCCCGAAGCCGCGCGCCCATTCCGGCACGGCTTCCCAGTCGAAAAAGGTGCTGACCTGCGCCTCGAATCCCTGGATTCGACCTTTGTTGGTGTTCACCGGCCCATCGATCCGGACGGGGAGGCCCGTCGCCTCATCGGTCAGCGCTTCAAACCGGCGATTGACGATGAAGCCACGCATGTCGCGGCGGAAAACGGCGGCGGAGGCGAAGCCAGTCCGTGAGAAATAATATTCGAGACTGGCATCGTAGTTGTTCGAGCGCAGCGGATCGAGGAAGGGATTGCCGCCCGAGCCCGTGATCTCGCACTGCGGGTTACTTGGAGTCGTGCAATTTGGGGTGCCGAGAGCGAAGCCAGGGTTCAGCTGTTCGAACAGCGGACGCGTAATCGTCTTGGTTGCTGCGAAGCGCAGCTTCAACTGGTCGCTGAAGTGGAAATTCACATTCAGATTCGGCAACCAGTTCGTATATTCGTTCTTGACGTCGAGCGGTGTGAACACAAAATCGTTGGGGTTCGGAGTGGCTGTATTGGGGTCGCGCCGGAACCCCTGAATACGGTCCTCCGTGCGGACCACACGGACACCGAGTACACCGTCGATCGGCATCGATCCCTCAAAATCGAACTTGAGCTGGCCATAGCCGGCAAGCGTCTTCTCGTTGATGTTGAAGTCACGCGTCGGTACCGGCGCCGGCGGGTTGGCGTCGTTGTTCTGCGACCGGTTCGGATTGCCATCGAGGGGAATGCCCCGAGTGACATTGAACTGGCGCAACGCCTCCAGATTGTCCCATACGCTCTGGAATGTCGGTGCCAGCCAGGTCGTTGGGGTGGGCCTGTCGTCGTCGCCGCGGAAAGCCGAGCGGAACAGCCTGTAGTCCAGCGGCACCTGGCTGATCGGTATGTTGAACTGGCCCCGGCTGTTGGCGTTCCAGTAGCGTTCGCCATCGGAGCGGCCCGCGTCCCGATCGGTATAGCGAACCCCGGCCTGGATGTTCGGAAGCCAGTTTAGCCCAGGCTCATATTCCGCATCCAGGCGCGCCTGCCAATCATCACCTTTCGCAACCAGGTAGCGTTCAAAGAATCCGCGATAGTTGTAATTTGCCGGGTTTTCGAAATCGAGGCCGACAATCTCCAGGGTCGGACCGTCCCCGCCTGGCCGTCCAGTGAACCAGTTTACGGTGAAATTTTCGTTGTTGATGCCAAAGTCGACGCTTTCGGCGCGCAGCTTGAATGTGCTGTCGGTGCGCGCAATGTCGCCGGAAATGCGCAGCGGCCCGGCATCGTAGCGCCCGCCGACAGCGAACTGATAGGTGTTCGTCTTGCGCTTGGTCGCGCCCTGGAAGCCCTGCGTCTGATAGTCGCCGTTGCAGCAAATGGCTGGGTTTGTGACGGTCCCGCTTATGACCTGGCCGTTTTCCACAACCAGGTTCGAGTAACTTGAACCGCCCCAAAGCGGCACCTGCCACATGCGGTCGGTGGCCTCCTCCCGGTAACCCTGCCACAGACCCTCGGCATAAAGCTCCAGGTCTGCGCTCGGGCGCCATTGCAACGCCCCGTTGATCGACGGTCGCCAGCGATCGGCTTCCGCGTAATGAATCTCCGGCCAGTCGGGCGAGCGGCCACCGGCCGCGCCACCAAGATTGTCAGCGATGAAAAAAGCGTGGCGCCGGATCGAGTCTTGATAATGCAAGCGCGTGTAGGAGAAATTGATGAGCGCGCCGAATTCGCCTTCGCCCGCGTCCCACCGGTTGCTGAACAGCAATTGTGCGTTGGGTTTCACATCACGCGATTGCTTCGGATAATTCAACCATACGGAACCGGCAGCCTCGAAGCCGGTGAAATCGAACGGCCGGCGAGAGCGAACGTTAATGAGGCCGGCGAGGCCGGGTTCGACAAGATTGGCGGTCGAGGTCTTGAACGCCTCAACCGCGGAAATCGCGCCGGCGGGGAAGTCCTGAAGCGCCACCGAGCGGGTTTCGGCAGTGAAAATCTCACGGCCGTTATACGTGGTCGTATAATAGCTCCGATCCAGGCCGCGAAGCAGTACGCGGCTCGCTTCGCCGCCCTGCCGCTCGACCTGCACGCCGGGGATGCGGGCGGCGGTGTCTGAAACGGTGATATCCGGCAGCTTGCCAATGTCTTCGGCGACGATCGCGTCGACGATCTGCTCGCTATTGCGCTTGATGTTTTGTGACGACTGCAGCGACCGCCGAAGCCCCGTGACGACGATCGTGTCTTCCGCGCCTGGCGCCGGGTCGGCCTCGGAATCGGCCGGCTGTTCCTGGGCCTCCACCGCTGGATCGACCGGTGCAGCTGGATCGGTGGCCTGAGCCGCGCCGGGCGACGCGGATACAACGAGTGCAATTCCGGAACCCGCTGACAACAGCGTCGAAATGCGGTGCATGTTTTCCCCCTTCAACAAAACCGACGGTTCAGGCGAAGTAGGAATCACTATGCGGTCAGCGAAGGCCCGACACAAGACGCATTCGTGTGTTTCTAAACTAGGTTAGGGCGACGTCATCCGTCTTTCGGCGGGGGCGGAATCCGGTGGCGTTGCCCGAGTGGCCCGGGGGTGCGAAACAGGCACCGATGAACGACCATTCCATTCGCGACATCGTCATTGTCGGCGGCGGCACCGCCGGCTGGATGGCGGCCACCGCCTTCGCCCGGTTGCTCGACCGAAAGTCGGTCAACATCACCCTCATCGAATCGGATGAAATCGGGATTATCGGCGTCGGCGAAGCGACCATCCCGCCGCTGATCGCCTACAATAATATGATGGGCATCAACGAGGATGCGTTCATCGCCGCGACCAAGGGCACCTTCAAGCTCGGCATCGAATTCATCCATTGGGGGAGCATCGGCAAACGCTACTTCCATCCGTTCGGATGCCACGGCCAGGACTTTCGCGGAGTCCACTTTCATCAGCTTTACCTGCGGGAGCAGCGGCGCCGTCATCTGCCCAATATCGCCGACTGGTCGATGAGCGCGACGGCCGCATCGCTCGGCCGATTTGCCCGGCCCGCCGCGGACGCGCCGCTGCCGCTGTCCCAGATCGCCTATGCATTTCACTTCGACGCCGGACTCTATGCGCGTTTCCTGCGCGGCCTCGCCGAACAGGACGGCGTTCGGCGGGTCGAAGGCAAAATCATCGATGCAACAGTCGACGGTGCCACCGGCCATGTCGAGAAAGTCCAGCTAGCGGACGGCGAAACGATTGGCGGCGACCTGTTCATCGACTGCTCGGGCTTTCGCGGACTGCTGATCGAGGACAAGCTGAAAACCGGCTACGAGGATTGGACCCATTGGCTGCCATGCGACCGCGCCATCGCGGTGCCCAGCGCCTATTCCGGCCAGCCCGATCCGTTCACGCGGTCGACCGCCCTTCGCGCGGGCTGGCAATGGCGGATTCCGTTGCAGCACCGAATGGGCAACGGGCATGTCTATTCGAGCGCCCATATTTCCGACGAAGATGCGCAGGCCGAACTGTTGGAGAACCTGGAGGGCGAGCCCCTGGCCGAGCCCCGGCGCCTGGCGTTCACGACCGGGCGGCGGCGCCTGGCATGGAATGCGAATGTCGTCTCGCTCGGCCTGTCGAGCGGCTTTGTCGAACCGTTGGAGTCGACCAGCATCCATCTTATCCAAAGCGGCATCGTCAAGCTGCTCGCGCTGTTCCCCGACAAGCGGCTCGACCCGGTCGAGCGTGACGAATATAACCGCCAGATGCGTGACGTCTTCGAAGACGTCCGGGACTTCATCATCCTCCATTATCACGTCAATAGCCGGGACGATTCCAACTTCTGGAGTGAGTGCCGGACGATGGACATCCCCGACAGCCTGCAATGGAAGCTGGATCTGTGGCGCGCCAAGGGCCGGCTATTCCGCGAGAATCGCGAGCTGTTCGGCACGGCAAGCTGGGTCGCGGTCCTGCTTGGCCAGGGCCTGACTCCCGACGCGTATGAACCGGCCGCCGACGCACTCGACGAAGCGATGATCGCCGACGCTCTCGACAAGATGCGGTTGAGCTACCGCCACATGGCCGAACATATGCCGAGGCATGGCGATTTCGTCGCCCAGGCCTGCGCCAACGCCGCGAAAGCGGGCTAGTCGATCTGCCTCAGGAAGTCGTTGACGCGTCGTTCGGCGTCGGCCAGCGCCCGGTCGATCGGCTTCTGGCCGTTGACCGCCGCGGCCACTTCCTCGCCGATCAGCCCCTCGATCGCATTCTGCCGCCGCACATAACCGGGCAATGGCTCGCCGAACGCGGCCAGCGGCGCGATATCGACGCGATGCTCGAGAGACCGGAATTTCGGGCTGGCCACGACGTTCTTGAACGCCGGCAGATGCCCGGTCCGGACCCAGTCGAAATTATGCGCAGCCATGAACCGGAAAAAAGCGGCCAGCGCCGCGCGCTGCGCTTCGGTCCGCCGGCGGCTGGGAACAACCCACACATGGCCGCTGACGAAGGATGCCTGCCGGCCCCACAGTCGCGGGTAAGGATAGACCCCATAACTGCCGTAGAGCGGCCGGCCCGGCGTTTTCGATTCCTGTTCAAACTGGCCGATCATCCAGGTCCCGGTCGGATAGATTCCGCCATCCCCGTTCATGAAGCTGCCGATGGCGGCCGGCGTGTCCTGGTTGAGCGTCGTCAGCCGCTCTACGCTGATCCGGCGGAAAAACTCTACGATCCGCCGAGCCTCCGCGGTTTGCAGACGGACATGCTTGGCGTCGGGGAATATGACCGCGTTTTGGGCCATGAGGTAGGTGTACAGGTTGCGGGTCTGGTAGGCGTTGTCGCCAACCAGGCTCTGGATGAGATAGGGCTTGCCGGTCCGCTGCTTGAACAGGCGTGCATGCCGCAGCAATTCTTCCGCCGACGACGGCAGGATCGGCCGGCCGCCGCGCATCAGACCCGCTTTTCGGAACAGGGCCAGGTTGATGTGGAAGAGGCCGCCATGCGTATCCCAGGGCAGCCCGTAAATGCGGCCGTCGATGGTGACCGCCTTGCGGCTCGCCGCGGTGAAACTGGCGGGATCGACGCCGGCGGCTCGAAGGATCGGCTCGACCGGTTCGAGAAGCCCCTTGGAAGCATAATCCGAAATGACCCCGCTGTGCATCGACACAAGGTCGGGCGGGTCCTTGGCGGCAACCTGGGCCGTCAGCTGCGGATAGCCTGGCCAGGCGACGACATTCTGGCTGACCCGCATCGTCGGATGCTCGGCGTTATAGCGGTTGATCAGAGTGGTGATGATTCCGCATTCGCCCTCGGCCTTGGCGACATCGGTTTCGTTTCCGTACAGGGCGGTGCATTCGCCGAAGAAGCGCTGCAGATAGATGGCCTCTTTCCGGTCGGCCTTGCCGCAACCGCCGAGCAGGAGCGCCGCGAGCAAAGCCGGAAGCGCCCGCTTCATCGAACGGCCGTCCCCGCCATCGCCCGCACGATCTGTTTTTGGAACAGGATGTAGACGATGAAGATCGGGATGGACGCGAACACCGCCTGCGCCATCAGGAAACCGAGCCCGCTGGTCTGCGCATAATTCATCTGGCTGGCGGCGAGGCCCACGGTCAGCGTGTACATGTCGCTCTTGGTCGCCGAGATCAGCGGCCACCAATAATCGTTCCAGGAGGCCAGGAAGGTGAACACGCCGAGCGTCGCTTGCGCCGGCAAGGTGAGCGGCAACAGCACCTTCCAGAAGGTCGTGAAGCGCGACGCGCCGTCGAGCATCGCCGCTTCGTCCAGCTCGACCGGAATGGCCCGGAAATATTGAGTCATGAAAAAGACGCCGAACGGGCCGGCCAGGCCAGGCAGGATGAGTCCGGGATAGGAATTGTGCAGGCCCAGCTCGGCGAACAGCCGGTGCTGCGGCAGGATCACCGCCTGCTGCGGAATCGCCAAGCCGAGCAGGATGAGGATGAACAAGGTCCGGCGAAACGGAAAGTCGAGCCGAGCGAAGCCATAGCCGGCAAGGCTGCTGAGGATCAGGACACCCACGGTCGTCCCGATCGACACGATGAAGCTGTTGACCAGCCAGCGCATGGTCAGCGCGTTGCCGAAAATCGCCTGATAGTTTTCGATCGTATAGGGCGCCCGAAGCGCCGCCGCGCTGTCCCCGACCAGGGCGCTGTTCGACTTGAGCGACAGCAGCAAGGTCCAGACCAGCGGCGCGACCATGATCGCGGCGCCGAGCAATACGGCGGCCAAGGCGAGCGGCGACAGCCGGTCTCGGGCGCGACTAGCGGCCATGCGCGTCGTCCTGGCTGCGCGAGGTCAGCCAATATTGGGCGAGGGTGACGAGCACGATGAGCAGGAAGAGCATTTCCGCGGCGGCTGACGCATAGCCGACCTCCCAGCGGCCGAACGCCACTTCGAAAATGAACAGGACGGTGGTGCGCGACGCGCCGCCGGGACCGCCCGCGGTCAGCAATTGCGCCTGCCCGAACATCTGCAGTTGCGCGGCCGTCTGGAGCATGACTACGAGCAGCACCGTGTGCCGCAGCGAAGGCAGCGTCAGCCGCCAGAATGTCGTCCAGACCGTCGAACGGTCGAGCGCCGCGGCCTCGTACATGTCTTCGGGGATTTGCTGCAGCCCGGCGAGGAACAGCATCATCGGCAGCCCGAGGGACCACCAGATGGTGGTGATGGCGAGCGCCGGTAAAGCGAGGCTGGGGTGGCTGAGGAAGGGCAACGGTTCCCAGCCCATGGCCGTTGCAAGCTCGCCGAGAAGGCCGGCGTCCGGCGCCAGGACGAACCGCCAGATCAGGGTGACGATCGTGACCGACAGCACCGACGACGAAAAGAAAACGCCGCGGAGGATCGCCGCGCCGCGGGTCGCGCGATTGAGGGCAAGCGCAAGCCCGAGCGCGATCACGGTCAGGACCGGCACGATCATCAAGGTCACCATGAAGGTGTTGAGCATCGCCTGGTGAAAGATCGGGTCGGCGAGCAGGCGGCCGTAATTATCGAGGCCGACAAAGGCGCCGTCGCCGAAGGGATCGGCCCTGCGAAAGCTGATCAATATGCCGCGAAACAGCGGATAGATCAGCAGGAACCCGTAGAGCAGGACAAAGGGCGCGACGAATCCGAAACCGTGCCATTGTCTGGCGTGGGGTCTCACCTGCCCCGCCCCTCGGGGTGGCGAGCCATGCCGTCGGCGTCGAACAGGTGGGCCAGCTGACCGTCGATCGCCAGGCCGATCTCGTCGCCGATCTTGACCTCGCTATACCCTTGGTCCTCGGCGGTGATCGGCTGGCCGTCGGCAAGGCGCGCATAGATCAGGGTCCGCTCGCCGAGCCGCTCGACCAGCTCGACCCTGGCTTTGGTCGTTTCCTTGTCCCGCGACACCCGGACCATTTCCGGACGAAGTCCCAGCCTGAGGTCGCCCTCCAGCCCGCGGCGGGCGATGGCGGTAACGACGGTCGCCCCGTCGCCGAGCACGACGGTCGCCATCGGCCCGTCGCCGGTCAGTCGGGCCGGCACCAGAGTCATTGCGGGGGATCCGACGAACCGGGCAACGAATTCGTTTGCCGGGCGTCCGTAAATTTCCATGGGCGGCCCGACCTGCTGAATCCGCCGGTCGTTCATGACCACGATCCGGTCCGCCAGCGTCATTGCCTCGGCCTGGTCGTGGGTGACCATGATCACCGCCGCGTCGACCTTCCTTTTCAATTGCGCGAGCTCGACCCGAGTCCTCGTCCGCAAGGCCGCGTCGAGGTTGGAGAGAGGTTCGTCGAGGAGGAAGAGCTTGGGTTGCTTGACGATGGCGCGGCCAATGGCGACCCGCTGGCGCTGGCCTCCGGACATCTGGCCCGGTTTTTTCTCGAGCTGCTCCTCGATCTCGAGCACGCGCGCCGCTTCGCCAATCCGGCGGTCGATCTCATCACGGCCGACCCCCGCGTTGCGCAGGCCGAACGCCATATTCTCGCGGACCGTCATGTGCGGGTAGAGCGCGTAATGCTGGAAGACCATGGCCACCCCGCGCTCACCCGGAGGCAATTCGTCGATGCGCCGGCCTTCAAGCCACACTTCCCCCGCGTCGGCCGTTTCAAGCCCGGCGATGATCCGGAGCAGGGTCGACTTTCCCGACCCGGACGGCCCCAGGAAGGCGATGAATTCCTGCGAGCCGATGCTGAGCGATACCCCGTCGAGGACGCTTACCGGCCCAAACGATTTTTGAACGCCCTTGAGCTCCAGACTCCCCACCGCATCGCACCTCCACCGACCGTTTTACAAGAACCCGGTCACTCCGCAACGCGGCCGATCGATGGGCGGCCGGCAGCCGGAACTTTGCCCGAGCGGCAAGGTTATAGAGACACGAGTTGCGTCCAGAGTCCGGGGTTGTTCCAATGATAGAAGAAGAATTAGCAACACTTCCTCGACGGCCGAAATCTTTCACCGACAAGCGCGTCGCGATCCCGCTTCCCAGGTCGCCCATCATTCTCGACATGGGCGAAGCGAGTCGAGAGCAGGGCTTTCGGCAGAACGGCTGCCGATAAAGGTCGCGATCCGCGCCAGGCCGCGTTTGGATCTTGCCTTCACGCCCGGAGCATCGGGCTTTCCAGACATTCCCGCAACGCGCCATCGAGCGGCCGGAGCAATTGCGCCCGGGCGCTTGCCAGGCTGGTGTCGGCGCCGACCGCGGCGTCGTCCGAGTGAATCCGGCTGACCGGCAGGCGTGCCGCCGCGGCCACTTCCCGGGCCAGGTCGAACCAGCTGACGGCGCCGCGGTTGGTCAGGTGCCACAGCCCGGTCTCTTCATCCAGAAGCAGGTCGAGCGCGGCGTGGACCAGGTCGGGCACATAGGTGGGCGAGACGATCGTCCGGTCGCTGGCGACGACCTCCTCGCTCCGCTTCAGCTGCGCGATCGTGTTGAACAGGAAGTTGTACCGGTCCCACGGCCCGAAGAAGGCGCTGGTGCGGATGATCAGCACGTCGCCGCCGACCGCCGACAGGCGCGCTTCGGCCTCGGCCTTGCTCCGGCCGTAGGCGCAGCGGGGAGCGGGCCGGTCGGATTCGACATAGGACCGTCCGAGCGTTCCATCGAACACGAGGTCGGATGAAAAAGTTACCAGCGGGATGCCGTGGCTCTTGCAGGCCCTGGCGAGCAATTCCGGGCCAGTGGCGTTGACGCGGAAACATTCGTCCGCCTTGGCTTCCGCTGCCCCCGGGCGGACGAAGCCGGCGGCATTGACCACGGCCCAGGGCCGATGGCGGTTGATCGCCGCCGCGATCGAACCGGGGTCGCGGATGTCAAGGTCGCCGCGGCCGGTCAGGACATGGGCGAGGCCGCGGTGCGCGCAGATCCTCCCGAAGGCTTGGCCTAGCGTGCCGGTGGCGCCGGTGATGAGGATCGGCCGGGCGTTCGTACAGTTCCTGGGCAGAGTCGCGAAGCGCGGGCGCGAAAGGCATCGCCCGGGGCGCTTCCACCAGCCCGGCAGGTCAAGCAACGGGTGGTCGAACCGCTTGCCGCTGCCGAGCGCCGACGCGGCCTTGGCGAGCAAGGTCGGCCGCGGGGAATCGCCGCGCACATCGAACACGCCGACGTCATACACGCCGTCCCGCCGGGTCAGCAGGGAACGCCAGTCGACCAGGCCGAACATGGCCCACAGGGTGACCGCCCGGACGTCGATTCCGGACCGTCGCGCCGCCTCGGCCGCAGTCCACATCTCGTGAAACCAGCGCACCTGTTCCTCGCGGGTGCAGCTGTGGTGCGCCTCGGTGATGGCGATCGGGACATGATAGCGGTCCCATAGCTCGCGAAGGCGCTTGGCCGGCCCGAGGTCGCGGCGCAGCCGGGCGATCCGCACCGCCTCGACATCGACATAGCAATCGCGGCCATTGCCGCCGGGCTCGACCCCCGGATAGCGGGCGAGACGATCGTCGAGGAAGCGTTCGCTCGTCAGATAATGATCGAAGCCGAGCAGATCGGGCGCGGCGTGGCCGGCCCGAAGGTGGTCGAGCACGGCCGGTGAAACCCCCTGGTCGATCAGGTCGCGGTAATAATAATGATCGGCGCCGACGCGGCCAGTCAGAAGGTCGAAGACCAGCCAGCGCCGATGGTTCTCATGGTCGGCCTGATAGGCCAGCCGTTCGGTCGCGAAGGTCTTGCCGACATCCTCTGTGGCGATGAGCTGCGCGTCGGGCCGAACCTTCCGGATGGCGGTCATCGCTTCGGCAATGGCGACCGCCTGGTTGACCACCGCGCGAAGGCACGCGCCGCGATCCTTCCGGTGCGGATGCCAGGCCCCGTAGAGATAGGCGAAGCGGGCCGTGGTCAGCGGCTCGTTGATCGGCGTCCAGGCATCGATCCACGGATAGCGGCGCGCGACCCGGCCGGCGAACCTGGCGAGAAGCGCGGAAAAATCCGGTTCGAGCAAGTGGGTGTAGCGTGGGCCGGAGCCGTGATGCACCAGACCGGCGATAACCCGAATGCCATGCTCCCTGAGCCTGGCCAGTCGCGAATCATGCCAGGAAAAGTCGAGCTCGTCGGGGCTTTGCGGGGCGACTTTCTCCCACAGGATCGGGTAGCGGACGGCCTTGATGCCGATCGACGCCATGGCATCCACGTCGCCGATGCGGGCGTCATGCCCGGTTTCGGCAAGCTGGTCCCGATAGGCGTCCCCGATGCGGACATGCGTGCATTCGACCCCGCCCCATAGTTCCAGCGGAGTCATGCCGCCGCGGACGCAGGCTCCCCCCGCGCTCCCCGCGCCTTCCTCCGCTCGTCAATGCGGCGGAACGTCGCCAGCGCCTGCCCAACGATCTGGTCCATATTATAATAGCGATAGGTCGCCAGCCGGCCGACGAAAGTGACACCCTCCGTAGCGTCGGCGAGCTCTTCATATTGCTTGTACAGCTGTTGATTCTCGGGCCGAGGGATCGGGTAATAGGGATCGCCCTCGGCGGACGGATATTCATAGGTGACGGTTGTCCGGGGGTGCCGCTGCCCGGTCAGCAGCTTATATTCGCTGATCCGCGTGTAGGGGACGTCCTCCGCCGGGTAATTGACGACCGCCACCGGCTGGAATTGTTCCTGGTCGAGCGTCTGGTGGTCGAACCGGAGGCTTCGATAGGGGAGCTTGCCGAAGCGGTGGCCGAAATATTCGTCGACCGGGCCGGAATAGATGATGTGCCCGGCATCGACGCTTTCGGCCACGTCGCGGAAATCGATTCCCGTGCGGACTTCGATCAGCGGATGATCGAGCATCTTCCTGAACATCGCCGTATAGCCATGCTTCGGCATCGCCTGGAACGCATCCCCGAAATAGCGGTCATCGGTGTTGGTCCGGGTCGGGATCCGCGACGTGACCTGCTTGTCGAGCTCGGACGGGTCGAGGCCCCATTGCTTTCGGGTGTAGCCGCGGAAGAACAATTCGTAGAGCTCGCGGCCAACGGCGTTGACGACGACATCCTCGGAGGTCCGGATGTCGGCGATCGGCTCGGCCCGGGATGCCAGAAAACGCTCGGCATCCTCGTCGGTCTTGAGGCCGGCGTCGAACAACCGGTTTAGTGTCGTCCGGTTGATCGGGATCGGCACCAGCTGGCCGCGCACGCTTGCCAGCACCCGATGCTCGTAAGGCCGCCACTCGGTGAACTGCGACAGATAGTCGACCACCGAATCGCTGTTGGTATGGAAGATGTGCGGGCCATATTTATGGTAGAGGATGCCCGCCTCATTGGGCTCGTCATAGGCGTTGCCGCCGATATGCGGGCGCCGGTCGATGAGCAGGATCCGGGCGCCATGCTGACTTGCCAGCCGCTCGGCCAGCACAGATCCGGCAAAGCCGGCGCCGACGATCAGATAGTCGTAGCGCGCCGCGCTCGCCTCGCGGGCGCTGGTGGCGGCGCTCATTCCGCTGCGGCCAGCAGCGCCGGGACGCTGGCTTCCTTCCCTTCGCCGAGCGCTTGCCGGACCAGTCCGGCCATACGCGCCTGGGTCGTGTCCCAACTCGTCGCGGACAGGAGCAGATCGGCCTCCGCTAGCCAGTCGCCTTGGCCGGCGCGTACGGTCTGGAGCAGTTCGTCGCACGCCGCGACGAACCTGTCGGCGTCGGCGGCGATGCGTACGCCCTGCAAATGCCCATAATGCCTGACCACGTCCCGAACCGGGGTCGACACCACCGGTCGTCCGCCGGCGAGATATTCCGGCGTCTTGGTCGGCGAGATGAACTCGGTCGATTCATTCATCGCGAAAGGCATCAGCGCCACGTCCCAGCCGGACAGGTAGCGAGGCAGTTCCGCATAGGACTTGGGACCGAGATAATGGATGTTCGGCCGCCTGGGCAGTTCGTCCTCGGAAATCTTGACTACCGGTCCGACCATCACGAACTGCCAGTCGAGGCGCTGTTCGGCAGCCTTGTCGAGCAGTTCGATGTCGAACCGCTCGTCGATGACTCCGTAGAAACCGAGCCGCGGCCGCGGCAGATCCTTCTGGTCGGCCGGATCATCCTGGACGGCTCGCGCCTTGGCGAAATGGGCGCGGTCGACCGACGACGGGAAGCAATGGACGCTCGGGTGGCGGTCCTTCTTGGCCTCGTAAAGGCTCGAGCCGCCGGTGAAAATGAGGTCGGCCCGGTCGATCAGTTCCTGCTCCAGATCGAGCAGGCGTGGCGGCGCGAAGCGGAACTTGGACAATTCGTCCATTGCGTCGAACACCACCAGGCTGGCGTCGAGATGACGCGAGAAGGGCAGCATCATCGGCGTATAATACCAGGCGATCAGTGGCCTCGTCAGGCCAGCCGAATAGGCCTCGAGCAGCCGACAAAGCACGGCTTCGCGCCCTTCGTCGTCGAGCCCTTCCGGTACATGAGGCACGACCAACCGGACGCTGGCGCATTCCCGGGCCTCGCGCACCTGGAGGAAAGCGGTTTCCCGGCGCCCGATTTCGACCGGTTCTTCCCAGTATACGACCGCCATGTCGCGGGCGAAGCGGCTCATCAGCTGTTGCGGGCGTTGAAAGACGAAATCCCACCGCAAGTGCGAGAAGCAAAGCAGGGTTGGGCGGCTTGGATCCGGCGCCGAAGGCTCCGCATCCGACTTCACTGGCACACCGACGCGCGTTAACATTCTTCTTTATTCCTAAGCTTTTGGAACCCGTTCATTCAACGGGCCGGGCGAGCCTATGTTCCTTGTTTGTCGGTCGCTCCAGCCGGTTCCGAGCGTGGGTTTGGTCGGCGATTTTCCATGCGCCGCAGGAACTTGGCTGCTCCCTTCTGGTTCTGCTCACATCCAGGAGGTAATGATGGCAATTCAAGACAAAGACGCGATCGCCCTTTTGAAGGAGGATCACCGCACCGTCGAGGAACTGTTCGCGCAATTCGAAAAAGCGAGCGGGGAGAAGCGCAAAGAAAAGATCGCCCGGCAGATCTGCCTCGAGCTGTCGGTCCATGCACAGATCGAGGAAGAGATTTTCTACCCGGCCTGCGAGGGAAAGATCGACGAGGACCTGCTCAAGGAAGCCTATGTCGAGCATGACGGCGCCAAGGTGCTGATCGGCGAAATCATGGCCGGCGGCTCCGGCGACGAATTCTACGATGCCAAGGTCAAGGTGCTCCAGGAGCAGATCGAGCATCATGTCGAGGAAGAGGAAAAGCGCATGGAGGGCATGTTCGCCCAAGCGCGCAAGGCCGGCCTGGACATGGATGCGCTGGGCGCCGAGCTGGCGGCCCGAAAGGAAGCACTGACCGCCGAGTTCGAACGGAGCGGGGTCCCGGCGCCCGAACTGACCACCATGTAGCAGGCAGCCGGCCGGCGACCGGGCGCGCGCAACCGAACCGCGCCCGGAACGCTTATGCTTCGTGAACCAATCATCGAGCGAAGATTCCGGCCGTTGGTGGACCGTCCAGCGCGGCGGCGGCCCCATCATCGCCACGGCGATCCACGACGGCCACGACCTGCGTCCCGAAGTCGCGCGCGTGATGAAGCTGCCAAGGCTCGATCGCCTGCGCGAGGAGGATCCGTTCACCGGCCAGGCGGCGGCGGTCGTGGCCAGCCACGTCATCGCCCACCGGTCCCGCTTCGAGTTCGACCTCAACCGCGCGCCGGGCGAAGCGATTTACGAAACGGCCGAGCAATGCTGGGGCCTGGATGTCTGGAACTCGCTGCCGCTTGACCGCGAACTGGTCGACCGCTCGCTGGCCATCCACGCCGCCTATTACCGAATGCTCAGGCACTTGCTCGACGACATCGCCGCCGCCCATCCGCGGTTCGTGCTGATCGACGTGCACAGCTACAACCACCGCCGCGACGGGCCGGACGCGGACCCGACGCCGCAGGACGAGGCGCCCGACATCAACATCGGCACCTTCTCCATGCCGCGGGAGCAATGGGCGTTCCTGATGGATCCGCTGATCGAGGCGATGCGTGGGTACGAGTTCAACGGCCGCCGCCTCGACGTCCGCGAGAATGTCGCTTTCCAGGGCAAGGGCGAGCAGACCCGCTTCGTTCACGACCGTTACCCCGGCCGCGGCTGCGCCATCGCGCTTGAGTTCAAGAAATTCTTCATGGACGAATGGAGCGGCGAGCCCGATCCGGCCGAGCTCGAGGCCATGCGCGGCTTCATCGCTCACATCGCGCGAACGGCGGAGGATCTGCTGGCGTGACCGGGCAGGCCCAGCTGAAGATCGCGCCCGAGCCGTTCGTGCTCGACATGGGCAAGAATGGCGCGGTGCGTCAGGCTGTCGGCGAGTCCGGTCGCCTGCATGTCGACCGCTCGCTCCATTTCCTCGTTCTCAACCGTCTACCCGAAGCCGGGCTGAGCCTGGCCCGCAACGTCGCCCTGCACAGCTCGGCCTATCTGGTGTGGGAAGCGGGCGATGACCTGGCCGCCGAACTCGCGCTCCGCGCCATCGCCGATCACATGCTCGGGAGGTTCGAGCGAATCCTCTTGATCTCGCTCTACGATCAGCCGCTGCCCGAGCTGCGGCGGGAAGACGACCCGCACCTGCCGCCGTTCGTCGCCTGGGTCGGAGCCGGCGACGAGGGATGCGGCGAGGACGCCGCAAGGCGGCTCGGGGACGCGTTGGAGCAGATCGAGATCGACCTGCGCGACTGCCACGTCGAGCATCGCTCTCGGCCCTATTTCGAGCCGGGAGTCGAGGCGCTTGCGGATAGCTCTGACCGGATCTCCCACCTGTCGCTGGGACTGCCCCACATTCACCGCTCGCCGGACGGCGATCTTTATCCGCAAATGTTCCGCGACATGTCGGTCCGCACCGGCGATGCGTTACTCAAGGCGGCCTGCGCTTTCGCCGACATCACCGGCCAGAATCCTCCGGCCCACTACCGCGCTCTCGGCCGAAGCGCCTTCCTGTCCGCGGCCCTGGCCGCCGACAAGAAGCTCAATGCGGTCGCGACCAGCTTCGACTTTCTGCTGTCGCTGTCGCCGATCAACACCGCCGAGGCGCAGGCCGACTTCCTCGGTAGCGGCGCCGAGAGAACGCCAAGGTTCAAGTATCGGCCGCTCGAAGTCGATCCAGACGACGCCAAGCGGCGGCTTTACAAGGTCGACCTGGCGCAGCTGGAAGACCCCCTGCTCGAAAGCCTGTTCGCCGAGAAACGCCGGGAAATCGAGCAGCAGCTAACGATGCTGGCGACGCGCAACACGCCCGATTTCCGGGCGGCGTCGATGCTTCAATATGGCGGCGTCGAAGCGAGCCTGTTGAAGGACGCCGAGGAGGTGCTTGCCGCGCCGCGGGCGCCGCGCCGCCGGCGCAAGGTCATCGGCGCGAGCGAGGTCGCCCGGGCGGCAAGGGCGCTGATTGGGGCCTATCGGTCGGTCGACAACGGTTTCGATGCCAAAGTCGAGATTCGCGAGGACCTCGCCGCCGGCCTGATGGTGTCGGGGGGCACACTGATGATCTCGACCCACACCCGCATGGCCGACTATCGGCTCGACGCGTTGCTGGCGCATGAGGTCAGCGTCCATCTGCTGACCTGGGTCAACGGCCGCGCCCAGGGCCTGGGCATCTTCCGCACCGGCCTCGCCCAGTATGAAGGGGTGCAGGAAGGGCTTGGGGTCTTCGCCGAATGGGCCGTCGGCGGCCTGACCCCGGCGCGGCTCCGGCTCCTCGCCGGTCGGGTCGTCGCGGTCGACGCCATGCTTCGCGGCGCCGACTTCGTCGAGTGCTTCAGACTGCTTCGCGATCGCGGCTTCCGCGACGAGATTTCCTTCTCGATCGCGGCGCGAGTCTATCGCTCGGGCGGCTTGGCCAAGGACGCCATCTACTTGCGCGGCTTCCGGGCGGTGGTCGACCTGGTCGCCGCCGGCGTGTCGCTCGATCCCTTCTGGCTGGGCAAGATCGCGCCGTCGCACCTGCCGGTGATCGAGGAACTGTTGCAGCGCGGCCTCGTTAGCGCTCCGCGCCACCTTCCCGAGTTCCTGGCGCGGGACGATGCCAGGGCAAGGATCGCCGGCCTGAAGAAAGGCCACTCCCTTGCGTCCGCGCTGACCATGGAGTGACCCAAACGTGTTGATCGCCTTTTTCGTCAATGACCTTGAGCGCGAGTTCGAGGGCTATACGACCACCATCCTCGCCTATCAGGCAATGCTGTCCGGGCACCGAGTCTGCTATGTGACGCCGTCGGACTTCGTTCTCACCGCCGACGATCACCTCCACGTCCACGGCCGCTTCCTGCCAGGCAAGAAATATAAGGACCGCTCCGAGTTCTTCGCGACGCTCAAGTCGCCGGACGCGAAGATGGAACGCGTCGACTGCGAGGACATCGACGTGCTGATGCTGCGCAACGATCCATCGCTCGACGCGCAGGACACGCCATGGGCGGCCGAGGCAGGCATCCTGTGGGGCCGCGAGGCGGTCAAGCGCGGGGTCGTCGTCGTCAACGATCCCGACAGCCTAGGCCGCGCCGTCAACAAGCTTTACTTCCAGAGCTTCCCGCGCGAAGCGCGCGCCGAGACTCTGATTTCACGGCATGAGGCCGACATCAAGGCCTTCGCCAAGGCGCATCGCGGCAACATCATCCTTAAGCCGCTGCAAGGCTCGGGCGGGTCGGGCGTGTTCAAGCTCGACGCCAAGTCCAAGGACAATATCAACCAGATCATGGAGGCCATCGCCCGCGACGGCTACATCATCGCCCAGGCCTATGTGCCGGCGGCCAAGAAGGGTGACATCCGTTTCTTCCTGATGAACGGCTTTCCACTTCGAATCGGCGACAAATATTGCGCGCTCCGCCGGGTCGCCTCACCCGACGACATCCGCTCCAACATCCATGCCGGGGGCAAGGCCGAGGCGGTGGAGATCGGCAAGACCGAGCTGGAAGTCGCCGAGATGATCCGCCCCAAGCTGATCGCCGACGGCATGTTCCTGGTCGGCATCGACATCGTCGGCGACAAGATCCTGGAAGTGAACGTCTTCTCGCCAGGCAACCTCGGCAGCTGCTCGCGCCTCGCCGGTGTCGACTTCGCCGTGCCCATCATCGAATCGCTGGAACGCAAGGTCGAGATCCGCGCCCAATATGAGCATGCCTTCGACAACAAGCATCTGGCCGTACTCTGATGCGTTAGGGGCGCGTGCCCGAAGCCAAGCCGATCGCCCCGATGGAAGCGCTCCTCGCCGCCGAACTGCCGGCGGGCGAGGGTTGGCAGTATGAGCCCAAGTGGGACGGCTTCCGCTGCATCGCCTCGCGGACCGGCGACCGGCTCGATCTCATTTCCCGGTCGGGCAAGGATCTGGGGCGCTATTTCCCGGAAGTCGTGGCCATGCTCGCAAGGGTCACGAATCGGCACTTCACGCTGGACGGCGAACTGATCATCCCGGTTGGCGATGCGCTTTCGTTCGAAGCGCTGCAGTTGCGGCTCCATCCCGCGGCCAGCCGGGTCACTCGGCTGAGCGAGGAAACGCCGGCCGAATATATGCTGTTCGACCTGTTGGGCCTGGACGGCAGGACGCAGGCAAGAAGGCCGCTTTCCGATCGTCGCCCCACCCTTGAATCCTTTCATTCGAAATCGGCCGTCCCCGGGCTCCTGTTGTCGCCGGCGACGACCGACCGGCAGGTTGCGCTCGGCTGGCTGGAGCGCAGCGGCGGCGCGCTCGATGGAGTTGTCGCCAAGCGGCTCGACCAGCCCTACCGGTTCGGCGATCGGGCGATGGTCAAGGTCAAGCACCAGCGGACCGCCGACTGCGTTGTCGGCGGCTTCCGCTACGCCGAAAAAGCGAAGGAAGTCGGCTCGCTGCTGCTCGGCCTCTACGATGAGGGCGGCGTACTCCACCATGTCGGCTTCACCTCAGCGATCGCCGCCAAGGAGCGGCCGGCGCTAACCGCAATGCTTGAAAAGCATGTCGGCGGCCCCGGCTTCACCGGCAATGCGCCGGGCGGGTCGAGCCGCTGGGCGACTGCGCGCTCCGCCGAATGGCAGCCGCTCAAGCCAAAGCTGGTCGCCGAGGTCCGCTACGACCAGGTCACGGGCCGGCGCTTCCGCCATGGCACCGGCTTTCTCCGCTGGCGGCCGGACAAATCCCCAAAGGAGTGCACCTTCGATCAGCTCGGGCATGAACTGCGGCCATCCGAGCTTGCCGAGCTGTTCGCATGACTCTCGACCTGTTCGCCGAAAAGCTCAGCGGGCTCGACTATCGCCCCGAGTTCATCCGGGAAGAGGAGGAGCGCGACCTACTCCGGCGGCTCTCCGCGCTCGACGTCAGCCCGTTCCGCTTCCAGGGATGGCTAGGCAAACGCAAGACACGGAGCTTTGGTTGGCGCTACGATTTTGATGACTCCAGCTTCACCCCGGCCGAACCCATACCCGGCTGGCTTGAGCCATTGCGCGAGCGAGCCGCGGTCCTCGCCGGCGTCGATCCGGCGGACATCCACCATGCCCTGGTCGCCCGCTACGATCCGGGCGCCGGAATCGGCTGGCACAAGGACCGCGACGTGTTCGAGAAGGTCGTCGGCGTGTCTCTCAATACAGCCGCCGTGCTCCGTTTCCGCCAGCGCACCAAGTCGGGATTCCGCCGCGTCCCGATTGGCGTCGAACCACGCTCCGCTTACCTTCTGTCTGGCGAGGCGCGCTGGCAGTGGGAGCATCGAATCACGCCCGGGAACGATCTCCGTTTTTCGATCACCTTCCGAACGCTGTCGGACAAGGGGCGACGGATCGCCGCGGTTCAGCGCATCTCGTAGCCGGCGAGGCATTCCGCCACCCAGCGCGCCGCGGTCAGGGCGGTGAGGTCGCTGGGATCGAGCGACGGGTCCCATTCGGTCAGGTCGATGACCCGGACCCGAGGGTCCGCCGCCAGCTTGCGGACCGCCCGGAAGAAGTCCGCCACCGCCATTCCGCCCGGCCGAGCGCCCGGCGCTCCGGGGAGCTGCGAGCGGTCGACGACGTCGATATCGCAGTCGATGACCAAAGCGTCGCAATGGGTGACATGGTCGAGCGCTTTTTGCAGCGCATGGTCGATCCCGTCCCGCCGCACTTCGCCGATCGTGACAATCAGGTTGCCGGCATCCTCGGCGTCGCGGTGCATGTCCGCGCTGTTGGCGAACGGGGCGAGTCCCACTTGCGCGATATTGGCTCCCGGCAGGCCGTCCTCGAGCAGCGCCCGGACCGGATTGCCGTTGCTCAGACCGGGCGCCGTGTCGCGCATGTCGAAATGCGCGTCGAGAGTGATCAACCCGATCTCGTCGAGGCTGCCGCCGAGACCGAGCACGGCCGGCCGGGTGACTGCATTGTTGCCGCCGACCAGCAGGGTCAGCGCATGCGCCTCGGCGCTTGCCGCAACCGCGTCGCGGATCACCGACGTCGCCTGCTCGATTGTCATGCCGGCAAGCGCCACGTCGCCGCGGTCGGCGACCCGCGTTTCAAGCGCGCGCGCGGTCTCGACATCGTAGCGGCCGATCCGCTTCAACGTCCGGCGCAGCACGGCCGGCGCCTGGTCGCAGGCGCCTGGCGTCACCGAACCGGCTGCAAGCGGCGCTCCGAGAAAGCCCACCGGAGTGGCGGACGCCCGGCCGACCAGCAATTCGGAAAGATTCGGCCAGCCGCTCATGGCTTTGACGCTACACCCGGGCGACCCTAAAGCCCAGATCATGTGGGATCGCCTGCTGGTCGACTGCCAGATCGCAACGATGCAGCCATCGGGCGGCGACCCGCTGGGCGTGGTCCGCAATGGCGCCATCGGCATCCAGGACGGCAAGATCGTCCGAGTCGGCAAGCGCACCGAGTTGGCCGGGTTCAAGGCGCGCGAGGTGGTGCCGCTGGGCGGCGCGCTGGTCACGCCGGGCCTGGTCGATTGCCACACCCACCTCGTCTTCGGCGGAACGAGGGCGGAGGAACATGCCATGCGCCGCGCCGGCAAGAGTTATGAGGAGATCGCCAGGGCCGGCGGCGGCATTGCTTCGACGGTAGCGAAAACCAAGGCGGCGACTGACGAGCAACTGCGAGCTGGCGCTCAAAACCGTCTTGACGCACTGGCGTTCGGCGGCTGCACCACAGTCGAAATCAAGTCCGGCTATGCGCTCGACGTCGACGGCGAGCTTCGCCTTTTGCGCGTCGCCAACTCGCTGTCCGGCGGCAGCGTCCGGATCGTGCCGACCTTGCTCGCGCTCCACGCGCTGCCGAAGGACCAGGGCGACAGGCGCGCCCATTATGTCACGGCCATCGTCGAGAAACTGATCCCGGCCGTGGCCAGGGAGAAACTGGCGACCAGCGTCGATGCCTTCTGCGAGACCATCGCCTTCACTCCGGAGGAGGTCGAGCGCGTCTTCAAGGCGGCCGGCGCGCACGGCCTTCGAGTCCGCCTCCACGCCGAGCAATTGTCCAACCAGAAAGGCGCGGCGCTCGCCGCCAAATATCGCGCCCTGTCGGCCGACCATCTCGAACATCTCGACGAGGCCGGCGCCAAGGCGATGGCCGCCGCAGCGACCGTCGCCGTCCTCCTGCCCGGCGCCTTTTACGCGCTGCAGGAAGAGCGAAAGCCGCCCCTCGCCCTGCTGCGCAAGCATAAGGTGCCGATCGCCATCGCCACCGATTGCAACCCCGGCACCTCACCGATGCTGTCGCCCACCCTGGTCATGAACATGGCTTGCACCCTGTTCGGCCTGACTCCCGAAGAGGCGCTCTTCGGCATGACCGTCAACGCCGCGCGCGCGCTTGAGCTCGCCAGCCAAATCGGCAGCATCGCGCCGGGGAAGGCTGCCGACCTTTGCGTCTGGCCGGTCGAAAGCGTGGCCGAGCTTGCCTATTGGATCGGCCTTCCTGGCCCGACGCGGCGCATCCATGCGGGGCGGGATGCTTGACCCGTCATCCTGAACTTGTTTCAGGATCCATTCTGGAGAAGGGCGAGGCGAGTTGAGGAATAGATGCTGAAACAAGTTCAGCATGACGGAGTGGGACCCTTTTGACCGACCAAAGACGCGACAACAGCCGCCGCATCCGTGCCCGCCGTGGCAGCGAGATCAAGGCGAAGCATTGGACGACCGAGGCGGCGGTGCGGATGCTGATGAACAACCTGGACGACGAGGTCGCCGAGGATCCGCAGAGCCTGGTCGTTTATGGCGGCATCGGCC
>DASSPS010000091.1:0-5399 GCA_035699505.1 Sphingomicrobium sp.
ATGGCAAGCCCGCTTCCCTCCTCTCCTGACCGCGATCCCTATGCGGATCGCCGCACCTATCCGCGCGTGGAACTGTCCCTGCCGGCTTTCCTGCAGGTCGATCTTGAACGGCATTCGGTGAAGCTGCTCGACCTGTCCAACGGCGGCGCCAAGCTGACCTGCGCGGCGCGATTCTCGGCGGGCACGGCGGTGGTCCTCGATTGCGGCAGCCTGACCCTGCCGGCCGAGGTCCGATGGCAGAATGCGGACTATCTCGGCCTGTCGTTCGCCACGACTCTCGACCAGCGCGAAGTGGCGGCCCTGGTCGCCCGGTCGAACGCGCTCGCCAGCCGGATGACCGCCTTCGAATAAAAGCGCCCTCTTTCCTTATCCGCAACCACGGGCCAATCTGGCTTGCGGAGGAACGCGATGGCCAGGGGCGAGAAGTTCGAGCGGCACCGCCAGCCGTGGCGGCAGGACGAGATCCAGAAGCTCCACCTGCTGGCCGGCAAGGGCATGTCGGCCCAGGCGATCGCCAAGGCGCTGACCCGGAGCGAGGAATCGGTCCGCGACCGCGCCAGGGCCGACCGGCTGACCATCAGCAAGCTGCGCTAGGCCGAGGGTTGGCGAGTCCCTGGTGCGGGGCGAGCCACCTGGAACCTGACGAGTTTTTCGCGGTTGATGGCGCGAACCCCGAGTAGCGGGGGGTTCGATCGGGGTGATTCGAAAGGAGAATCTCGATGCGTAACCTTGCTCTTGGCCTGTTGCTCGCCGGAGCCGCCACCGGACTTGCCGGCTGCGCCACCGTCGCCCCGGTCACCGCCAGCAACACGGTGTGCGGCACCTACGGCTATGTCGACGTCAACAATGACGGCTTCATCACCGGCGACGAGTGGAACACCTATCGCACCAATGCCTATGGCTATTGGGACGTCAACAAGGACGGCCGGATTTCCCGAGCGGAGTTCGAGAATTGCTGGCGGGCCGGCGGCTTCTATCGCGACGCCTATTACAACCCGGACTATTGGACCAATTACTGGAGCGCGTTCGACGCCAATAACGACGGCTATCTCAGCGCCGATGAATATTGGTCGGCGGAAGCCTGGACCCGGATCGACGCCAACCGCAATGGACGGATCGATTCCAACGAATGGGTCTGGTGGCCCCGATAGGCGCCGGCACCGGTCAGCTTAAGGCGCCGCTCCGTCGCCCCGGCGGAGCGGCGTCCGGCCCGGAAAGACGGTGAATTTCCGCTTTGCCACGATTGTTCGAAGGCGATTAACGAGCCGGGGGTTAATTTCGAGTCGGCATCAGGCGATATATTGCGAGACCGCCTTCTGCCGGAACGACATGGAAGCCCTGCCCGGACGATCGCTTTCCCCAGCTAGGGCAGGGCTTCTTTCTCCCCCCAAACAGCGACTTCGCGCTATTCGAACTTGAAGCCGCGCCGCGGAAAACTGGCGCGAATCCGCTCGGCCTGCACCGGCGGGCAGGGCACGTCGCCATGCGAGCAATAGACGCAGCAATCGCCGATCCAGGGCCGGACCAGCCGCCCGCATCCCCGGCAATCGTAGAAATACTGGCAAGCGTCGGGAGGCATGGTTTCGAGGGCCGTGAAGCCGCAGCGCGGGCATTTGACGTTACATCGATAGGCAATGCTATTGCCGGGCTGGGCCATTCGATTTCCTGATATGTCTGGCTGGAGGGGCAAGGACTATGGCACACTGTGCGGTGAGCAGGATTGAGCGCCGCCATGACCGCCGGCGCGCCCCGACCGGGAGCGTTTGACCACAAGTCGCGGCAAGCCTACGTCCGTAGCGAGGTACGGAGTCAATCGATGGCCACCACTTATTCCATCGGGGCGTTCGCCCGGGCGGCGGGAGTCGGAGTTGAAACCGTGCGCTATTATGAGCGGCGCAAGCTGCTGGCCCAGCCGCCCCGGCGCCACGGCAGCATCCGCCGCTACGGCGACAGCGAGCTTACGCGCCTGCGCTTCATCAAGCGCGCCCAGGCGGCCGGCTTCAGCCTTGATGAGGTGGATGCGCTGATCCGCTCCGAGAAGGGCGAGCCGTGCGTCGGGACTCGGGCGCTGGCCTCGATCAAGCTTCAGGAAGTCGAGGCGCGGCTCGCCGATCTTGTCCGGCTTCGCGAGGAGCTGCGCCTTTGGGTCGCGCAATGCGACGCCAATGCCGACAAGAGCTGTTGCCCGGTGCTCGACGCGCTTGGCGGCGCCTGAGCCGTCAAGGCCTCCATTCGCGCCAGTCCGTATCGCCGCCGCGCCGAGGCGACCTGCACCAACGCCTCCGGCCAAGCTATCGTGCGCGGCAAAGGAGATTCTCAACAATGGCGTGGATGATTGGGCGCACCGAGGCGCTGACCGACCCCGACCGAGCGCGGGCCAGGGCGATCGCCAAGCTTCAGGAACTGGGGGAGGTCGACGATGCCGAGGCTCTGGTCTTCCCGATCCTGGTCGAAGCCCTGCTGCTGGTCGAATCCTATCGCGGCGCCCGGCACCAGGTGACCTTCCTCCCCGAGCTGACCGCCACCGTCGACAAGCTGCTGCGCGAGCTGACGATCGTCGAGAAGACGAAGGAGTGGGCCGGCTCCGACGCTTGACTTTGCAGGGCGTTTCGGCTTGAGGGACGGCCGTCCGGCGGGCCCAGCGCTCGCCGTTGTCTTTTGGGCATCGCGCGGCCGCCCTGAGTGCCGCGTGGCCGGGCCTACCAGGAGGCTCCCATCAAAGTAATACTTTGATGGGGTCCCTATACGGGGCCCTGACGAACGGAGAAGATTCATGCGCCACCGCGTTGGCCACCGCAAGCTGCAGCGTACCTCGACCCACCGCCTCGCCATGTTCCGCAACATGGCTGCGGCGCTGATCAAGCATGAGCAGATCACCACCACCACGGCCAAGGCGAAGGAGCTTCGCCCCTATGTCGAGAAACTGGTGACCCTCGCCAAGCGCGGCGGCCTCAGCAATCGCCGGCTCGCCCAGTCGCGGCTGATGGACGATGCGCAGCTCGCCAAATTGTTCGACGTGATCGGCCCGCGCTACGCCAATCGCGCCGGCGGCTACACCCGAGTCATCAAGGCCGGCATCCGCGCCGGCGACGCGGCGGCGATCGCCATCATCGAATTCGTCGACCGCGACCCGTCGGCCAAGGGCCAGGACAGCGGCCCGGTGATGACCGACGCGGACTTCGAAACCGCCTGACCCGCGCCGCCGCCGTCACAGCGCAGCGGCTGTTTTCCACATCATGTAGGCCGCGACAGCGAAGAGCCCGAAGGCGAACAGGCTGGCGAGCGCCCCACGCCTGTCGGCAAGATGGCGCGCGAGCCGAGTGCCGGCGATGCTGCCCGCCAGGCCGCCCACGATGAAGGCAGCAGCGAGCAGCCAGTCGACGAGGCCCGAAAGCGCATAGTTGAACGCCGTCGCAAGCCCAAAGGCAGTGACCCCAACCAGCGACGACCCGATGGCATTGATCATCGGCATGCCGGTCGCAGCGACCAGCCCGGGGACGATCAGGAATCCGCCGCCGATCCCGAAGAAGCCGGAAAAGGCACCGGCCCCAAGGCCGTAGCCGAGCAGTTTGGGCGCGTTTTCCCGGCCCAGCTTCACGCGAGAGTCGCCTTCTGTGCCGCGCTTGCGGAGCATCAGCGCTCCCACCAGCACCATCACCAGCGCAAACAGGAAAAGCAGCCAGTCGCCGTCGAACGCTTTGCCGGCCGTCGAGCCGGCGATGGCGCCGGCGACCCCCGAGGCCGCGAACAGCAAGGCGCAGCGCCATTTGACCGTTCCGTGGCGAGCATGGCCGGCCAGGCCCATGGCGGCGTTGACGGCGACCGCAAACGCACTGGTGCCGATGGCGACATGCGGATCGCGCACGCCGACGACATAGAGCAGCAGCGGCACGGCCAGGATCGAACCGCCGCCCCCGACCAAGCCAAGAACGAAGCCGACCAGGGCCCCGCTTCCCGCGCCGTAGATATACTGGATGGCGTCTAGCACGCCATCAGGCCAGGCGCAGTTCGGGGACAGCGAAGCGATGGACGATCATACCGGCGACCATCGCCGCGACGAACAACAGAGGCTGCCAGGCGCCCAATACAATCGAGGAAAGGGCGGGCCCCGGACAGAAGCCGGCCAGGCCCCAGCCGATTCCGAACAGCGCCGCCCCGGCCAGAAGACGCCCGTCGAGCGAACGGTTTTCCGGGATTGCAAAGCGTTCGGCGAGCAGTGGGCGCTCGAGCCTGCGCCGGAGCCAATAAGCCAGAGCCGACGGCACCAGCGCTGCGCCCATGACCAGCGCCAGGGTCGGATCCCAGTCCCCCGCCACATCGAGGAAGGCCTGAACGCGCGCCGGATTGACCATATCGGAAAGAACGAGACCCGCGCCGAACAGAATGCCGACAACGACCGCAGGAAGCCATTCGCGCATCTCAGCCGCCCCACACATGGCGAAGAAGGAAGACGGTGATGGCCCCGGCGGCCATGAAGGTCGCGGTCGCCAGCAGAGACCGCGGAGACAGGCGAGCGATGCCGCATACGCCGTGACCGCTCGTGCAGCCGCTGCCCAGCCGGGTGCCGAAGCCGACGAGAAGTCCGGCAACGATCAGGAGGACGGGGGAGGAGGTCACGACGACGGTCGGACTCCGGATCAGCCAGGCGACCAGCAAGGCGCCCGCCGGAAGGCCGATGACAAAGGCGGCGGCTTGCCCGCGCGGAGTCGCGCCTCCCATGCCCAGGGCCGTGGCCGCCATGCCGCTGACTCCGGCGATTCGGCCGTTGAGGAGGAGGAACAGGGCGGTTGCGGTGCCGATCAGCAGGCCGCCCGAGAGGGCCGCCAAGGGAGAAAGGGGTTCCATGCGATCCCCCTAAAGCCGGTCAATCGGCAGCTTGAGGTAGCGGACGCCATTGTCTTCCGGTTCGGGCATGCGGCCGCCGCGCATGTTCACCTGGATCGAGGGCAGGATCAGCCTGGGCATCGCCAGGGTTGCGTCACGCTGGGTTCGCATGGCGACAAACGCCTCCTCATCAACCCCCTCATGAACGTGAACATTGGCGACCCGCTCGGCGAGAATCGTCGTTTCCCAGACGAATTCCGGCCGGTTCGGCGCCTTGTAATCGTGGCAGAGAAACACCCGCGTTTCGTCGGGCAGCTGCATCAGCCGGCGGATCGACCGGTACAGTTGCCGGGCATCGCCACCGGGGAAATCACAGCGGGCGGAGCCATAGTCCGGCATGAACATCGTATCGCCGACAAAGGCGGCGTCGCCGACCAGGTAGGCCATGTCGGCCGGGGTATGGCCGGGAACATGGACGGCGAGCAGCGTAAGGCCGCCAATCGGCAGTTCGTCACCATCGGCGAGGAGCCGGTCGAACTGGGAGCCGTCTGTCGTGAAACCCGCGCCTTCGTTGA
>DASSPS010000092.1:0-36173 GCA_035699505.1 Sphingomicrobium sp.
CGGGATCGACTGGGGGCTGGAGCTCCAGGCCGACGCGGTCCGTGGGACGGTCAGGAACTTCGGGCCGGCGCCCCTGCTTCCGCCGTTTCGGGTGATGGGCGCGGTGACGGGGTCGCGCGGGCAGTTCGACGGCCGGCTCGAGGTCGAGCATGCCGCCGCCCACAAGCGGATCGCGCCGGTGGAAACGTCAACCCCGTCCTACACGCTGGTGAACGCTTCGTTCGACTGGCACCCGTTCGCCGACAATCCGGACTTGTCCCTGTCGCTGGCCGCCAACAACATCTTCGATGTCGTCGCGCGGCGCAGCACCAGCGTGCTCAAGGATCATGCCCCGCTCGCCGGCCGCGACATCAGGCTGACGGCGCGGCTGGGGTTCTGACGCCAACCCGGAATTGGGAACGGACGGTCCGGCGGGCCGTTCGCAAGGGCGACCGACCATGGAATGAAGGTTTTGCGGGTTGCTGGCGAACGCGAAGACATATTGGAACCGGCTGCCCTTCGCCTCCCGGCTGGCCAGCCTCGGCAAGCATGAGGTCGGGATTCTCATCGCCGTCTTCATTTGCGCCAGCATGCTTTGGGCGTTCGGCTTTATCGCCGAGGAAGTCGTCGAGGGCGACACGCACGATCTCGACATGGCAATCCTCATGGCGCTGCGAACTCCGGGCACTCCAACGGATTTGCTGGGCCCGCCATGGTTCGAGGAAATGATGCGCGATATCACCGCGCTTGGCAGCTACGCCTTCATCATCATCATTCTGACGGCGGCGGTCGGCTATCTGCTGCTTGTCCGCAAATGGGCGCTTGCCCTGCTGACGCTCGGCGCGGTCCTTGGCGGAATGCTGATCAGCAATTTGCTGAAAATGGGTTTCGACCGCCCGCGGCCCGACCTCGACCATGCGACCAGGGTGTTCACGCCGAGCTTCCCGAGCGGGCATGCGATGCTGTCGGCGGTCACTTTCCTGACATTGGGGGCGCTGCTGACCCGGGTGAATGTCGACTGGCGTGCCAAGGTCTATTTCCTTAGCGTCGCCATCTTGCTGACCATCATCGTCGGCTTCAGCCGGATCTATCTCGGAGTACATTATCCGAGTGACGTGCTGGCCGGCTGGTGCGTGGGATCGGCCTGGGCGCTGATCTGCTGGTCGGTCGCCCTGTGGCTGCAGTCGCGCGGGCAGGTGGAGCAGCCGTCGCGAGCCGTAGAGAAATGAAAAGGCGGCCCGGCTGGGGAACCGGGCCGCCTCGCCGCTCGTGCTTGGGATGAGCGGGCGCTGGGGACTGAATTTTTAGATGTCGATGCCGGCGGCGATGGCTTCGAGCTTGCGGATGCGTTCCTTGAGGTCGGCGATCTCGATCCGGTTGCCGGCCGGGGGCAGGGTGCGGTCGCCGGCGGCGTGGGACAATTCGTAGCGCTTCAGCTCAAGCCAGCCCTGCCAGCCCTTGAGCGCCGCCCAGCTGGCCAGTCCCATGCCGGCCAGGACGCTCGCCGCGAGCAGACCCAGAGACAGCGGTTCCATCACTTTTCCTCCCGGAGCGCTTCGATTTCGCGCGCCAATTCATCGTTGGGGGTGCTTAGATGGTGGTCGATCGCCATCAGCCGGCGATCGGTCGGGTCGAGCTCGGTGCGCATGGCGTGGACCGACGGGCGAATCGTGCCGATGTCGCCCATCCGGTCGAAATCGCTCTTGCGCGTCGCGCGGCGGTCGATCGCCTTCTTGCGCTGCCAGACCAGGTAAAGGCCGGCGACGGCGTAAGCGACAATCGCCGTCGTGAAATCGATCGGCGTCAAGAGCGGGACCGCGATCCAGGCGACGCGAAGGATGGTCGGGTCGATCCCGAATCTTTCCCCAAGAGTCGAGCAGACGCCGACGATTTTCGCGTCGTGCCGGTCCAGCGAATATCGGTAATTGCGAGCCATTTCCCCTTGTTCCTTTCGTCAGGCTTCACTGGCCGCGCGGGCGGCCTTCATCGCCTCAAGCTCCGCCGCGACCTGGTCGGCGGATTTCAAGTCGGATATCTCTTCCTCGAGGGTCCTGACCCCCATGCCGAGCGCGTCGGCGCGGCCTTCGGCGAAGTCGGCGCGGCGCTCGAGCAGTTCGAACTTGGCGAACGCTTCCTCGGTGCGGCTGCCGTGCACCATCTCGCTGGCGCGGGCGCGGCTCATCGCGCTCTCGAGCCGGGCGTTGATGGCGTTCTGCCGGGCGCGCGCCTCGCGCAGCTTGGCCTGCAGCCTGGCGATGTCGGCCTCATAGCCGCGAAGCACCTGTTCCAGCCCGGCCATGTCGCGCAGGATATCGTCGGCCATGTCGGCGGCCTTGCGCTTCTCGGTCAGCGCCTGCCGGGCGAGATCCTCGCGGTCCTTGGACAGCGCCAGCTCGGCCTTCTCGGTCCAGCCGGCCTGGATGTCCTCGAGCCGCTGGACGGTGCGCCGCATTTCCTTGATGTCGGCGATCTGGCGGGCGGCCGAGGCGCGGACCTCGACCAGAGTCTCTTCCATTTCCATGATGATCATGCGGATCATCCGCGCCGGGTCTTCTGCCCGGTCGAGCAATTCAGTCATGTTCGCGGCGATGATGTCCCTAGTCCGCGAGAAGATCGGGCTCGACAGCAGGTTCGTCACGGCGAACGTGGCGCGCTCGGCGCGAGGCGCCTCGACGGTCACGTTGCGCGACGGCAGGCGGGCCTCGATCACTTCAAGTTCAGGCATTGACGAAGACCTTGGCGGGGGCGGCGACGGCCTGGGCCGGGCCAATGGCGGCGCCGACGGTGACGGAGCTCATCAGGACGGCGGCGGCCGCGGCGACGAGCGTGCGAGAGAGTTTGGACTGGTTCGACATTGGCTTTCCCTTTTGCATCGCCCGCCAACGCGGCGGGCCATGCCAAGGTTAATTCAAAGGTCGTGCCAATCCCGGATTTCCGCCATAAATGCCGCGCATAACGGCGGGTGGAGCGTCGAGTTGGGACATTTCACCACCCCAGAATTGGCATAATCCGCCAATTCGGGCGGCCGGAACCGAGGCGACCCTCCGAGCGTCGAGCAGGTGAGATTTCCAGATTTCGAAAGGACGAGGCGATGTTGGGTAAGTTGGCGGGCGCGTGGCTCGGATCGAAAGTGGCGGGCCGGCATTCCGGCGCCAAGGGCGCGGCCCTCGGGCTTGGCGCGGCCGCGCTGGCGCGGCGCAGCGTCCCGGCGCTGGCGGCGGTGACCCTGGCCGGCTGGGGATTCAACAAATGGCGTGAGCGGCGCGCCGCGCGCCGAAGCCCGCGTTATCCCTCCGATGCGGGACCCTCGTCGCCGACCGGCTGAGGCGGATTCTCGTAATAGGGCTCGACCTTGCCGCTCAGCTTCAGTGTCATGGGATTGCCGAAGCGGTCGCGGCTGCGGCCGACGGCGACACGAATCCAGCCCTCTGAAATGCAATATTCCTCGACGTTGGTCTTTTCCTTGCCGTTGAACTTGATGCCGACGCCGCGGCTAAGCACTTCCTGGTCGAAGTGGGGGCTGCGCGGATCGAGCGACAGGCGATCGGGGAAGGTATCGGTCATGGCGCCGGGCTAAATGGCGGCGGGCGGCGGGTCAACGGCGGTAATTCGACCAACGGCTGCGACGCCGCGTTGCCAAGGCCGACGACCGCCGCCAAGGATGCGGCCAGTCTTGCCGAGGGGTCCCAGATGCGCCGTCACTCGCTCCTGCAGTGCGCCACCGCCATGCTTGCCGTAGCCCAGGCCAACGCGCAGACCCCGCCAGTGCCGCCGCCGCCGGCCGAGGGCGACAAGAAAGCCGACCCGGTCAGCCCGCAGAAAGCCGAGCAGGAGCCGCGCCCGGTCCAGCAGGAAATCCAGAAGGCGGCGGCGCAAGGCGGCCCCGGCTCGCCGGCCGCGATCCCGACCGAGCCCATGAAATGGGACGTGTCGGCTCGCCACGGTCCCGGCCGCGATGTTCCCATCGACACCAGGGCCGGCACCTGGATGTCGGTCGATGTTTCGCCGGACGGACGCGAGATCGCCTTCGACCTGCTCGGCGACATTTACGTCATGCCGATCAGCGGCGGCGAGGCCAGGGTCATCGCCAGCGGCAATGCCTGGGACCGGCAGCCGCGCTATTCGCCGGATGGGGGCGAGATCGCCTTCACCTCCGACCGCGCTGGTGGCGACAATATCTGGATCATGGGCCGCGACGGATCGAGCCCGCGGGCCATCAGCGCGGAGAAGTTCCGACTGCTCAACCAGCCGGAATGGACTCCGGACGGCGCCTTCGTGGTAGCCCGCAAGCATTTCACCGGCACCCGCTCGCTCGGCGCCGGCGAGATGTGGCTCTACCACCGCTCGGGGGTGAGCGAAGGCGTGCAGATGACCAAGGCGCGCACCAAGCAGAAAGACAGCAATGAACCGGCCTTCTCTCCCGACGGCCGCTACCTCTATTTCTCCGATGATGCGACCCCAGGCGAACTGTTCGAATATAACAAGGATCCAAACGGCCAGATCTACGTCATCCAGCGGCTTGACCGCCAGACCAACGAGGTCGAGCCCTACGTGACCGGGCCGGGCGGATCGATCCGGCCCACGCCGTCGCCGGACGGCAAGAGCCTCGCCTTCATCCGCCGCGACCGCTACAAATCGACCCTCTACCTGCTCGACATCGCCAGCGGCCGCGAAACGCCGCTGACCGACTCGCTGGACCGCGACATGCAGGAAACCTGGGCGGTGCACGGAGTCTATCCGGGCATGAGCTGGACGCCGGATAGCAAGTCGATCGTCTTCTGGGCAGGGGGCGAAATCCGGCGCATCGAGGTCGCCTCGAAGGCCGTCAGCACGATCCCCTTTCACGTTACCGGAACGCGCTGGATCACTGACGCCGTCCGCCACCAGAAGGAGGTCGCGCCCGACCGGTTCGACGTGAAGATGGTCCGCTTCGCCAAGGCCAGTCCGGACGGCCGGCGGGTGGTCTATGAAGCCCTCGGCCATCTGTGGATCAAGGACGTGGCCGGCGGCGCTCCGCGTCGATTGACCCGCGCCGGCGACGATGAGTTCGAACTCTCTCCGGCCTGGTCGCGGGACGGCCGGCAAATCGCCTACGTCACCTGGAACGACTCGACCGCCGGCCGGGTCAAGGTGGTCGCCGCAGCGGGCGGGCTCGGGCGCAACGTCACGCCCGAGCCGGGCCATTATCGCGAGCCCGCATTCTCCCCGGACGGCCAGAGCGTCGCCTATCGCAAGACCAGCGACGGCTTCCTGACGACGCCCGTGTGGGGGCAGGACCCAGGGCTTTATGTCGCCAGCCTGCGCGGCGGCGCCCCGAAGCGGGTCGCCAAGCAGGGCACCAACCCGCAGTTCGGTGCAAGCGGCGACCGGTTGTTCTACATTGGCGCCGAAGAGGAAGGGAAACGGTCGCTGCGGTCGGTCGACATCAGCGGGGCGCAGGAAATCAAGCATTTGATCGGCCAGAATGCGGTCGAGATTGCCATTTCCCCCGACGAGCGCTTTGTCGCCTGGACCGAACGCTACCAGGCCTATGTCATGCCCTTCACGCGCGCCGGGCGGACCATCGACATTTCGGCGGGCGGCAAGGCCATCCCCCAGGCCAAGGTCAGCAGCGACGCCGGCGAATGGATCCACTGGTCAGGCAACAGCCGCAGCCTCTACTGGACGCAGGGCCCCGAGCTGCTGCGCCGCGACCTGGTGAGCGCCGCCGGTTTCGCCCCGGCGCCGACGGAGCCGGCCCCCGCCGCGTCGGTCAACCTGAGCTTTGGCGCGGACGCGGCCAGGCCCTCCGGGCTGCTGGCGCTGATCGGCGCGCGGATCATCACCATGCGCGGCGACGAGGTGATCGACAATGGCACCGTGCTGATCGACGGCAACCGGATCGCCGCGGTCGGGCCGACGGCGGCGGTGAGCTACCCGGCCGGGACGCAGACAATCGACGTCACCGGCAAAACCATCATCCCGGGCCTCATCGACGGTCACTGGCATGGTTCCGTCGGGTCGGAGGAAGTGATCCCGCAGCAGAATTGGGTGCTGTTCGCTGGCTTGGCCTATGGCGTCACTACGGTCCACGACCCGTCGAACGACACCAGCGAAATCTTCGCCGCATCGGAGCTGCAGAAAGCGGGAAAAATCGTCGGACCGCGCATCTTCTCGACCGGCACCATTCTCTATGGAGCGACGACGCCCTATACGGTGACGATCGACGGCATTGCCGACGCGCGGACTCACCTCAGGCGGCTGAAGGCGTCGGGCGCCTGGTCGGTGAAAAGCTACAACCAGCCGCGCCGCGACCAGCGGCAGCAGATCGTCCAGGCGGCGCGCGAGTTGGGCTTGGACGTGGTTCCGGAAGGCGCGTCGCTGTTCGAAATGGACATGAGCCTGATCGCCGACGGCAACACGACGGTCGAACATTCGCTCCCCGTCGCCAACATCTATGACGACGTGCTGCAATTCTGGCGCGGCTCGAAGACCGCTTACACTCCGACCCTGGTGGTTTCCTACGGCGGCCCATTCGGGGAAAATTACTGGTACCAGCATACAGAGGTCTGGAAGGAGCCGATCCTGTCCCGCTGGGTGCCGCGGCGGATCCTCGACGCCCGGTCGCGGCGGCGGGTGATGGTGCCAAGCGAGGAGTTCAACCTGCTGTCGATCGCCTCGACCGCGAAGAAGATCAGCGACCTTGGCGTGCCGACGTCGATCGGCGCGCACGGGCAGCGCGAGGGCCTCGGCGCGCACTGGGACATGTGGAACTTCACGCTTGGCGGCATGACCCAGCACCAGGCGCTGGCGACCGCGACGATCAACCCGGCCCGCGCCTATGGGCTCGACCGGGACATCGGCTCGATCGAGCAAGGCAAGCTCGCCGACCTCGTTGTGCTGGACGCCAACCCGCTCGACAATATCCGCAACACGACCAGCGTCCGCTACACGGTGGCGAACGGCGTCGTCTACGACGGCAACTTGGACCAGATCGCCGGCGGCAGCCGCCAGCGAGCGCCGCTGTGGCACGAACAATCGGCGGGCGGGGCATACAGCGCCGGCGCTACACTGGGCGTGCCGCACGAGGATTAACCGCTACCCGGCGAGGCGGGGCCCCACGGAGGTGGGTTACCGGTTTATCCCGAGCCAGGACTGCTGACGCCGCATGACGCTGACGACCTCACCGGGCGTATTGACCGCCGGCCCACCGGACTTACCCGCGTACCGAAAAAACCGCCTGATCAAGGTTAAAACGTCAGAGCGCGCACCAGTACAGGCCAGCTGCTTTACCGTATCCGTCTGAAAAAGACGACGGAGAAAACCATATAGGCTCGCGACAGGACGGCCAACCCGTGACCTGTCAAGGAGGGCGTCGGCTCTCTTTTCTCCGGCGCACCTCATTAACTTGTTCCTCTAAGGAGAACTTGGATATGAGGACCCATATCGATCTGACGCCGTTCCGGCGCTCGACCGTCGGCTTCGACCGGCTGTTCGATCTGCTCGAGAGCGGCCCATCGTTCCTAGGCGGAGAGACCTATCCGCCGTTCGATCTGACCAGTGATGGCGAGGACCATTACCGGATCACCCTTGCCGTCGCTGGTTTCAAGCCCGACGAAGTGGATGTCACCGCACAGCAGAATCTGTTGATCGTTACCGGTCGTAAAGCCGAACAGAACGATGCGGATTACATCCATCGCGGCATTGCCGCCCGATCGTTCGAGCGCCGCTTCGTGCTCGGTGACTATGTCCAGGTGACGAACGCCGACATGAAAGACGGCCTGCTCAGTATCGAGCTGATGCGCGAGATCCCGGAGGCGATGAAGCCAAGGAAGATCGCGATCGGCCGCGGCCAGTCCCAGGCTCAGCTCACTGACCGGGCGGAGACTCCCGCCAACCAGAATCAGGCCGATCAGGCCAACGCCGCCTGAGGCCGATCCTAGGACGATCGGCGCTGATCCAGGCCGTCGGGCCCGATCGACGCCATCGGCCACCATTCAACCCAATGGAACGAAAGGAGCATGTAAATGGCTATGCGTGACTTGATCCCTTGGGGCCGTCAGGACCAAAGCCCCATCACCGCAATGCGCACTGACCGCGACTGGAGCCCTCTTTCAACCTTCCGTCGCGAAGTCGATCGACTGTTCGACGACTTCTTCCGCACTCCGACTTTCGGCGCCTCGGGCAACGGCATGATGAGCAGCTGGCCAAGCATCGAGGTGAAGGAGGACGAAAGCCATATCACGGTTACGGCCGAAGTGCCGGGCATGAACGAAAAGGACGTCGAGCTCCTCCTCGACGACGGTATGTTGACCATCCGCGGCGAGAAGAAAGGAGCCAACGATGATCGGGGCTATTCAGAGCGCTGGTACGGACGCTTTGAGCGGCGAATCCCGCTCCCGGCGTCAGTGGACGAGGAGCATTGCAGAGCGGATTTCCGCGAAGGCCTGCTGACGATCCGCCTGCCCAAGAGCCGAGAGGCAGAGTCCCGCCGGCGGATTCCGATCAACGCTGAAACACGGCACTGATCGAAGGGCCCCCGGGCGCTCGCCTGGGGCCTCCCCCCACCCGTCTGGCACGACGGGCGGCCGGGACTCTGGGGCTGAGGTTGGGGAATGAATTTTACGCTAATCACATCCTTAACTGGGAGGATGCCTTATGCGAAAAGCTTTTGGTCTCACTCTGGCGAGCTTGGGCGCAATATTATTGTCAGGCGCAGCCATCGCCGCGAGCCAGCAGAGAAACATTCTGAACGTACCGCTGCCGGACGGTTCGACAGCTCGCGTGGAGTATGTTGGTGATGTCGCCCCGAAGGTCGCCGTGATTCCGTCGCCGCGGTCGGTGACATTGCCGGACATAGGCTCGATCCACCAGCGGATGTCCGACTTGCAACGGCGTATCGAGGCGATGCTGCGGAATATGCGCGATCTGAGGCCGGAATCCTTTCTTGCGGGGCCTGGAATGAACGTCGCTGCCTTCGGTGATGCTCCTGTCCATTCCTCGAGCGTGATCATCGTCACGACCAGCAACGGCTCGAAGACCTGCACCCGCAAGACCGAGGTCACGTCCGCGGGCCCCGGTAAGGCACCGCAAATAGTCACGACTGCAAGAGGGGATTGCGACGCCGCAGGCGCTGCGTCCAACACGCCAGATAATGATGCCTAAGCTGGATCCATCACTGCCTCGAAGACGGCGTAGAGGGAGCGGCGCAAAATCCCTCCCTCGACGTTGATTCAAAGAATTTGTCGAGGCAAGCGCCAGCTCCGTAACTCCATAGCGGCCGCGACAAGTCTTCGGCGGCGTCCCAGGCTGCGTTGTCACAATATACCGAACGTCCAGCCTTCGGTGCGAGCGATTACCGGCGTCAGGCCGGTTGGCGCGAATGCTCGCGGCTCAGTCCCTGCGAGCGCGCGCATGCCGGCAGCGGTGACGATCGCGTCGGTCTGGTGGTCGTTGGGCTCGAACCGCAGTCGAACCGGCTTGCTGCCGAGGGCGACCAGCGCGCGGTTGAGGTCGGCCCGGGTTCGGAGCTTGGCGCCGCTCATTCCAGCTCGCCGGAGATAGATGCGCGTGTAGATTTCGACGACGGCGCTCTTGCCCTCTCGCAAAGCATCCATCGGCCAAATCGGCACCTTGCCGCCGAGCCGGTAAAGGAGACGCATGCCCGAGAAGCTGGCCTTGGCCACCTGCGCGGCGCCGATTGAGTCAAAGGCACTGGCTGTCTTGCGGCCACCCTGCGCGTTCAGGCGCGCGTCGCACTGGCGAAAGTGCATGAAGTCCGACTTCACGCCGTCGGCGATGCCAAAATAGAAATGGCGGCGATGGGCCTGCTCCAGGAAGCTGGCCGCGCCCAGATCCTCGTCGTCGCTCAGGCTGTCGACATAGGCCCAGAAGTCGCGGGCGGTGGTCGGGAGATCCGGTTCTCCCGGGAGATATTCCCCGCGCTCGATGAACGGCGGTGCGAAGCTGAAGTCGAAACCGAACAGGGTCGACTCGCGTGTTGCACGCTTCAACAGCCAGTCGCCGACCTCCTCACGCGACCAGACGTGCCCGGGTTTCACCAGCCGAGGGGGATTGTCTCCGCGCGCCTGGGCAATGGCAATTCCCTTGTGCCGTCGTCCCCTCGCGCCCGACCAGTCGATGGCGACGAAGGATTCAAAGCGGTCTGTCACACCAAAGGCGGCTGGCGTTCGTCTCCGTCCACCGGCGCATTCTTGATTCGGGGAAGCTGGCGCCGCGTTGGCGGCGGGCTTGCAGTCTGATGCCACTCCTCGAGTAGCCGCGCCGCATAGTCGCGCCCGCCAAGCCCGAACGCCAGGGCGGTCGCCACCGCCGCCGAGCCAAGGATCAGCCCGAAGGCCATCATCACGATTTCGTTGGCGAGGCCCATGAAGGTCAGGCCGATCGCCGTGAACAAGGCGATGATCGCATATTTCACGATCGTCTGGGCGTAGCTTGCTTCTCCGGTCGAGCTGCCGACCAGGTTGGACAGGATCCGCGCCAGGAAGATGCCCACGACGACGATCACCGTGCCGAAGATGACCTTCCCTCCTAGCTCGGTGATCTGGAACAGAAGGGCGGCGGTGGAATCGCCGCCGACCTTATGCGCGGCTTCCATCACCCCCACGATCAGGGCTGCAGTCATGGCGATATTGCCGACGACCCGCGATGGCACGGAGGTCGCCGGCATGACGCCGAGCGCCCGCACCGCATTGTCAAATCCCAGGCCCGGCAGAACCGTTTCAAGAAGGCTTTTGCCCCAGCGACCGATGATGAAAGCCAGGGCGAGGATGACAAGCGCCGCAAGGATGTTCGGGATAGACAGCGCGATGGACTGAAGCATCGCTGTCGCCGGGTCCGAAATTGCGGAGACCTGCAGGATTTGCAGCGCCCCGATCGCGGCAAAGAGGATGATGACGGCGGAAACCGTGACGCCCACTGCTTTGGCGATTGAGCCGCGGGCTGGAGCGACCCCCTCCTTGGCCACACCGTCGGCGTCCACGGCCATCGGCGCATCGCCGACAGGGATGCCAGCCCGGCCGAGAAGCCGTTCAAGGTTCAGCGCGGCAAGCGCCGCCTCGACGACATGGCGCACGACCCGCGCCAGGATCAGACCGGCGAAGAAGAACAGGGCAGCTCCGATCAGCCTCGGCAGGAAGGCGAACACCTCGTTGGTGAGCGCGGTCACCGGAGTCAGCACGCCGGACAGGCCGAGCGGCTGGAGCGCGGCGACCAGCCCGACCAGCCAGATCACCCAATAAGCGAGGCGCCCGAGTTCCGTCCCGACCGACTCGCCGCCGGCGTCGGGGTGGCGCTTGAGAACCGGCATCTTGTTGATGGCCTTGGCCACCGCCCATTGCACGCCCTTCGCCACGAAATGGGTGACGACGAGGATCAGGATGGCGAAGATTAGCCGCGGCCCCCATTCGATGACCTGGTCCCGCCAATAAGCCGTCGGTGGTGTCGTTTCGTACATGCTGATCCTCCGCTATTCGCTGGTCTCGTCACCCTTGGACTCGCCGGCACGCAGCCTGTTCCAATACGAGATCCGTTCAGCGACCTTGGCTTCAAAACCGCGGCCGGTGGGCCGGTAGAAGTCCTGGGGGCTCATCTCGTCCGGCCAGTAATTCGCCCCGGAAAACCCTTCGTCGGAATCATGGTCGTAGGCATAGCCCTTGCCGTAGCCCATGTCCTTCATAAGCTTAGTCGGCGCGTTCAAAATGTTCGCCGGCGGCCTCAGCGATCCAGTTTCCCTGGCGCTGTGCCAGGCCGCCTTCTGTGCCATGTAGGTGGCGTTCGATTTGGGCGCGGTGGCGAGATAGAGGCAGGCCTGGACGATGCCGATCTCGCCTTCCGGGCTTCCAAGAAAATCAAACATCTCCTTGGCGGCCTGGCACTGAAGCAGCGCGTTGGGGTCGGCTAGGCCGATGTCCTCGACCGCCGCCCGGGTCAGGCGGCGAAGCACGTAAAGCGGCTCCTCGCCGGCGACGAGCATGCGCGCCAGATAGTAAAGCGCGGCCTGGGGGTCAGAGCCGCGGATGCTTTTGTGCAGCGCCGAGATGAGGTTGTAATGGCCCTCGCGGTCCTTGTCGTAGACCGGCATGCGGCGGTGCAAGAGGTCGGACAGGCCTGACGGCGTCAGCGGCTCGGCGATCTCGATCGAGAAGAGCGTCTCGACCTGGTTGAGCAGGAATCGGCCGTCGCCATCGGCGCTGGCGATCAGCGCCTCGCGGGCTTCTTGTGTCAACGGCAAGGGCCGGCCGGTGATGGCCTCGGCCCGGCCGGCCAACGTCTCGAGCGCCTGGTGATCGAGCCGGCGCAGGATCAGCACCTGGCAGCGCGACAGCAAGGCGGCGTTGAGCTCGAAGCTGGGGTTCTCGGTCGTCGCCCCGACCAGTGTGACGGTGCCGTCTTCGACATAAGGCAGGAAACCGTCCTGCTGGGCCCGGTTGAAGCGGTGAATCTCGTCCACGAACAGCAGGGTCTGCTGCCCGGCTCGGGCGGCCGTTCTTGCTTCAGCGAACAATTTCTTGAGATCGGCGACGCCGGAAAAGACCGCCGAGATGGCGACGAAGCGCAGGCCGACGGCATCCGCCAGTAGCCGGGCGATGCTGGTCTTGCCGGTGCCGGGCGGGCCCCACAGGATCATCGATGAGAGCTTGCCGGCGGCGACCATCCGGCCGATGGCGCCGCCGGGCCCGGTCAGGTGCTCCTGCCCGACAATTTCGTCCAGACGGGACGGTCGCAGCCGGTCGGCGAGAGGCGCATTGGCGCCACCTGGTTCGGGTGCCTGTGGCGGGGCAATTTCCTGATCGGCAAACAGGTCAACCATCGTCCGGCTCACCATAGAGTCGGCGATGAATTTTGCACGGCCTGTCTTGCATCAGATGCAACTAAGATATATCTTAGACCTATCGGAGGAGACAGACATGCGCCATCGTCATGGATGCGAACCGCGCCACGGCCGCTTTGAGTTCAATAATCCCGAAGGCCTGTTCGCCATGCGTGGCGGTGGGCGCGGCTTCCGTTTCGGCCCGGGCGGTTTCGATTTCAATTTCGGCGACGATGGCGACTGGGGACGGCGCGGGCGCAACCGCAAGCGGATGTTCGAATCCGGCCAGCTGCGTCTCGCCCTCTTGAAGCTGATCGCCGACGAACCGCGCCATGGCTACGACCTCATCCGCGCTATCGAGGAATTGACCGGTGGCGAATATGCGCCGAGTCCCGGCGTGGTCTATCCGACCCTGACCCTGCTTCAGGACATGGGCTTCATCGAGGAAGCGGCGGTCGAAGGCGCGCGCAAGCCGTTCCAAATCACCGACGAGGGCCGCACCCATCTCGAGGAAAAGAGCGAGGAGGTCGAGGAATTGTTCGAGCGGCTGTCCGGCCTCGCGCCAAGCCGCTCGCCCTCGGCAGGCCCGGCGATCGGCCGTGCGGTCAAGAATTTGATGAATGCCCTCAGCCATCGGGTCAGCCGCGACGGCTTCGACGACGAGTTGCTGCACGATATCGCCGCCATCCTCGACGAAGCGGCTCAGCGAATCGAGCGGGTCAAGCCCGCCCAGTAAGCCGCGAATGACGCGCGCGCCGTTCGATGACTCGGCGATAAACTGCCAGTACCGCGGCGTTGATGCGATCCCAGTCCATCGTTTTCGCAAACTCCAGTCCGGCGGCGCCGTGGGCGTGACGCAAGGCAGGCTGGCGGGCGTAGGCCGCCAAGGCGTCGCCAAAGCCGTCGGCATTGCCGGCTTCCACCAAGGTCCCCGTTTCGCCGTCGCGCACGAGGCTCGTGGCGCCGGTCGCGGCGGCGGCGACGACGGGCAGGGCGCAGGCCATCGCTTCCAGCGTGACGTTTCCGAAAGTCTCGGTAATTGACGGGTTGAGGAACACGTCGGCGCTGGCCAGGGCACGGGCCAGGTCCGACCCTTCCTGATGACCGACGAAGACGGCCCCCGGCAATCGCTGTTCGAACCACGAACGGGCCGGCCCATCGCCGATCACCAGGACCCGGTGGCCGACCTTCCGTTCCGACAGTGCATCGATCGCGGCGACGAATTCCGGCAGGCCCTTTTCCATGACGATCCGGCCGAGGAAGGCGACGACCATCTCATCGTCCTTCAGCCCCAGTCCCCGCCGCCAGTCGATGTCGCGCCGGGCGGGATTGAATTGCTCTCGGTCGACCCCGCGCGCCCAGATGGAAATATCACGGCTCATCCGCTGGGCGCGCAGCACGGCGGCGGTCGATTCCGCCGGCGCGACGATGGCGTCGCAACGGCGATAGAAGCGGCGCAGGATCGCTCGAACCGCAGGCTCGAACATCTCCAGTCGATAATAAGCGAGGTAGGTTTCGAAGCGGGTGTGGACCGAAGCGACGACGGGGATGTGGCGGCGTCGCGCCCAGCTGACTGCCCGGTGAGCGACAATGTCAGGGCTGGAAACGTGGACGACGTTGGGATTGAAGTCGGCGAGGTCCTTGCGGACCCTGGCTGTCAAGGCGCTCGGAATGCGATATTCGGCCCGGCCGGGGATGGGGATCGCGGGAATGCCGACCATCTCCCCTGTCGGCGGGAAGGCGGGATTGTCGACCATCGGCGCATAGACCCGAACGTGAACGCCTTGGCGCAGCAAATAGCCGACGAGGCGGTTGAGCGCCTGGTTGGCCCCGTCGCGGACATAATTATAATTGCCCGAGAAGAGGGCGATGCGGAATTGGTCCGGTTGCACGGGGCGTGGGTCTAGGGAATTTGCAGTGAGCGTCAAATACGGTCTGCCGCCGATCGCGCCGGGCGATGCCAGCCTGTTCATCCTCGGCAGCCTGCCGGGCGACGCCTCGCTCATGACACAGCGCTATTATGCGCATCCAACCAACCAGTTCTGGAAGCTGGTTGGCACTGCGGTCGGCGAAGACCTCCAGGCTCTCGATTACCAGAGTAAACTCGACAGGCTCGCCGAACATCGGATCGGCTTGTGGGACGTGGTTGCCTTCGCTGAGCGGCAAGGCAGTCTCGACCAGAAAATCCGGCATGCCGGCCACAATCCGGTCGAGCGCCTCCTTGACGATTTCCCGGATGTCCGGGCCATCGCCTTCAACGGCGGCACGGCGGCCAAGATCGGCCGCAAGCTGATCGGCGATCCGCATGGTCTGACTTTGCTCGACCTGCCCTCGTCGAGCGCCGCCAACACCCGCGCCCTCGTCGACAAGGCCAAAGCCTGGTCAAGGCTTGCCGAATTCGTCACATCCGCTCAAACTGACCCGCGATGACAGACGATGCCGAAGCCGTCGACAACGACACCCGATTGTCGATGGTCGACGAGGCCCTGGTTGCCGGGACAATCGCGACGACCAACGGCCTGCTCGTCATCCTCGCCAAGCTGGTCGCCAAGGGCGTGTTCGACAAGGATGATCTGAAGGCTTTCTCGGATAGTTACTCCAAGCCGCTCGACCATGTCGGCATGCGCGAGAATGAACTGGTCGGGCAAATGCAGGACCAGATGGAAGCGACACTGGCCGAGTTGATGCGCTTCCTTAGCGAGCGCGGCAAGGACGACTGAACCTCGGTGCCTGGAACTGCTCGAGACGAGCACTTGACCCTGACATTGTGTCAAGGTGCAAAAGTCCCCACATCACGAGTCGAATCGAAGGGAATTGCACGGTGGCACGCCACGCGGATCATGCCGGTCACGACCATGAAAACTGCGCTCCCCAGTCACATGCACGCACGGCCAAGGACCCGGTCTGCGGGATGGACGTCGACCCGAAAACGACCCCGTATCGCCATGCCCGCGATGGATCGGACTATTTCTTCTGCAGCGCCCGCTGCCTCGACAAGTTCGCAGCCGATCCGGATCGCTATTTGAGCCCGTCGCCGTCGGCTACAGAAACCGCTGCCCTCGTCCCCAACGGGACGATCTGGACCTGCCCGATGCACCCGGAGATCCGGCGCAACAGGCCGGGCAACTGCCCGATATGCGGAATGGCCCTGGAGCCGCTCGAGCCAAGCCTCGAGGATGGGCCGAACCCCGAGCTGATCGACATGAGCCGGCGCTTTTGGATCAGCTCCTTGTTATCCGTTCCCCTTGTCATCCTCGCGCTCGGTGCCGAGCTGTTCCGCTGGGACATGCTGCCGATGCGCACATCGGTCTGGGTCCAACTCGGCTTGGCGAGCCCTGTCGTCCTGTGGGGTGGATGGCCCTTCTTCGAGAGGTTTTGGAACAGCCTCAAGTCCCGGCACCTCAACATGTTCACCCTCATCGGACTCGGCGTCGGAGTGGCCTATGGCTATAGCCTGGTCGCGGTCGTCGCACCGCAGCTGTTCCCCGACTCCCTGCGGACGATGGGCGGAGCGGTGCCGGTCTATTTCGAGGCAGCGGCCGTGATCACCACGCTGGTGCTCCTCGGCCAGGTCCTTGAGCTTCGTGCCCGCTCCGCGACGGGCAAAGCGATCCGTGCCTTGCTCGGCCTCGCCCCCAAGACCGCCCGGCGGATCGGCGAAAACGCGCAGGATGAGGATGTCCCGATCGAGCATGTGCAGGTCGGCGACCGGCTGCGTATCCGCCCGGGAGAGAAAGTCCCGGTCGATGGCATCGTCGAGGAAGGCCACAGCTCGGTCGACGAATCGATGATCAGCGGCGAACCGGTCCCGGTAGAGAAACAGGCTGGCGCGAAAGTGACCGGCGCGACCGTCAACGGCACCGGCAGCCTTGTCATGCGAGCTGAACGGGTCGGCCGCTACACGATGCTGTCGCAGATCGTGCGGATGGTCGCCGAGGCGCAGCGGTCGCGGGCGCCCATCCAGGCGCTGGCCGACAAGGTCTCGGGCTGGTTCGTACCCGCCGTCGTTCTGGTGTCCATCGCCACGTTCATTGCCTGGTCCCTGATCGGGCCTGAACCGCGTTTCAGCCACGCCCTGGTCAACGCCATCGCGGTGCTGATCATCGCCTGCCCCTGCGCGCTCGGGCTCGCAACCCCCATGTCGATCATGGTCGGAACCGGGCGCGGCGCGACCGCTGGAGTTCTGGTCAGGAATGCCGAGGCGCTCGAACTGATGGAGAAGATCGACACGTTGGTTGTGGACAAGACCGGGACTCTGACGCTTGGCAAGCCCCGGCTGGTATCCGTCGAGCCGGCAGCCGGCTTCGAGCCCGGCGACTTGTTGCGCATGGCCGCGGCACTCGAGAAGGGAAGCGAACACCCTTTGGCCGCCGCGATCGTCGATGGCGCGGCAGAGCGCGGGCTAGATCTTCCGGCCGCCGAGGATTTCCAGTCGACAACCGGAAAGGGTGTTTCCGGCCTGGTCGAAGGCCGCCAAATCATGCTCGGCAACAAAGCGTTGCTGAGCGGTGCCGGCATCGACGTTTCCGAGCTGCAATCGGCCGCCGATCGCAGCCGGGCCGAGGGCCAGGGCGTCATGTTCGTCGCGGTCAACGGTCGACTCGCTGGACTGCTGGTCGTCGCCGATCCAATCAAGGACAGCGCCCCGCCGGCGATCGCTGCCCTGCGCCGCGCGGGAATCCGGATAGTGATGTTGACGGGCGACAATCGCGTGACGGCGGACGCCGTGGCCCGGCGAGTGGGTGGCATCGATCAAGTCGAAGCCGACGTCCTGCCCGATCAGAAGCAGGCCGTGATCGGCCGATTGCGCGGCCAAGGTCGGCGCGTGGCAATGGCCGGCGACGGCATAAACGATGCGCCCGCCCTGGCTGCGGCTGATGTTGGCATCGCCATGGGCACTGGCACTGATGTTGCGATGGAAAGCGCCGCGGTGACACTGGTGAAGGGCGACCTTGGCGGTATCGTGCGCGCCCGACGGCTGAGCCGTGCGGTGATGCGCAACATCCGCGAGAATCTCTTTTTCTCCTTTGTCTTCAATGCCGCCGGCGTGCCGATTGCGGCTGGCATCCTCTACCCGTGGTTTGGGCTGTTGCTGAGCCCGATCATTGCCGGAGCGGCCATGGCCTTCAGCTCGGTGGCGGTAATCGGCAACTCGCTACGGCTGCGGGGCGCACGCTTGTGAAGATCGGTGAAGTCGCGGCAAGTTCTGGCGTCAGCCAGCGGATGATCCGTCATTACGAGAAGATCGGGCTGATCCCGCCCGCGTCGCGGCGGGATTCGGGCTACCGTGATTACGACCGTCGCGACGTGCATACGCTCCAGTTCATCGGCAGGGCCCGGGATCTCGGCTTCACGATCCAGGAGATCGGCCGTCTCCTTGCGCTCTGGCACGACCGCGACAGAGCCAGCAGCGACGTCAGAAAACTCGCTCTGTCCCGGGCCGCGGAACTCAGGCGCAAGGCACGGATGCTGGACGAAATGCGGCGCTCGCTCGAGCATCTGGCCGCCAGCTGCCACGGCGATGAAAGGCCCGATTGTCCTATCCTTGGCGGCATTTCCGGTCATTCAGAGTGAGTGTGGTGCTTGGTAAGATTGGCTCTCGCGGACCCGGCTTCTTTCAGGTCCGCATAATGCCGCCACAAGCGTCCCTGGCTGGGCCCACTTCAGCCGCGGCGAGGTCACCGAAATTCGTGAGTTGCTCGACAAGAGAGCATTGCGAGGCGCTCCGTGTCGGCCAAATCTCGCTTGGCGCGGTCGGCAACCTCCGCGACGCCGACCATATCTCGCCGGGAATCGGCGGATTGCTCGCGGTCAATTTCATCGTGGACCAGCAAGTCGCGCTCCACGGCGGCCCCAATCCAGCTTGACCAATCGGCTTTGTGCGGTTGGCCATGGACTGATTGACTAGCGGCGCACCAGCCCACATATGGCCCGCCTTCCGCAACTAACGGCCCCTTCGTCTAGCGGTCTAGGACGTCGCCCTCTCACGGCGAAAACACGGGTTCGAGTCCCGTAGGGGTCACCAGAAGTAGACCGTCCGGGGGACGGTCGTTCGTAATGGTGACAGAACTAGACCATCCGGGGGACGGTCGTACGTGCTGGTGACAGAACTAGACCGTCCGCGGGACGGTCGTACGTACTCGTGACAGCGCGCAGCCTCTTGTCGAGCGCGTAACAAAGCGCCAAGTCGGCGGCGCATGACCAAGACCGACCCGATCGCCGCAGTCCTTGATGAAATCTGCGCCATATATGACCGCTCAACCGCCAATCTGCGCAATGCGCTGGAAGCCTACGCCGCCGAGGGCAAGTCCCCCAGCGCCAAGATGCGGAGCGACGGCAGCTTCGCTTACCCGGAACTGCGAATCGAATATGACGGCGGCGGCCCGCGCCCGGTCTTGTTGCGCGCCTTCGCCCGGCTCAACCAGGCAGGCCGCTATGCCGCCAGCATCGCCCGACCCCGACTTTATTATGACTACCTGGCTGAGCAACTGGAGCATCTCGTCCGCGATTACGGCGTGACGCTGTCGGCCGGCCGGTCGAGAAGCGAAATTCCCTACCCCTACGTCCTCGACGACAGCGGCATAGCGCTCGGGGATATCGGCTCGACCGAGCTGTCGCGCTGGTTCCCGACAAGCGAGCTGGTCCACATCGGCGACGAGATTGCCGACGGCGAATGGGTGATTGGGGCGGACGGCGCCCGTCCGCTGGCCCTGTTCGACGGCCCGCGCACCGACTTCAGCCTGGCGCGCCTGAAACATTACAGCGGCACCTCGCCAGAACAGTTTCAGCATTTCGTCCTCTTCACCAACTACACGCGATACGTCGACGAATTCGTCCGCTTCGCGGTGTCGGAGCTTCGCCGGCCCGATAGCCTGTTTCAGGGACTTGCGGTGCCCGGCGCGACGTTCGGCCCGGCCGACGCCGACACCGCCGAGGCGCGGATCGCGGCGGGCAATTGGCGCAAGCATCAGATGCCCGCCTATCATCTGATGGCCGAAGGGCGTGCCGGAATCACCCTCGTCAACATCGGCGTCGGACCGTCCAACGCCAAGACGATCTGCGACCATATCGCCGTGCTCCGCCCGGAAGTCTGGCTGATGATCGGCCATTGTGGCGGCCTCAGGCCCAGCCAGACGATCGGTGACTATGTGCTCGCCCACGCTTACCTGCGCGACGATCATCTTCTCGACGACGTGCTGCCCGTCGAAATCCCGCTCCCGGCCATTGCCGAGGTGCAGAAGGCACTATTTGAGGCGGCGATCACGGTCACCGGCGAAGATGAGGACAGCCTCAAGCGCCGCCTTCGCACAGGCACCGTGGTCACGACCGACGACCGCAATTGGGAGCTTCGCTACACCTTGTCGGCTCGTCGCTTCAACCAGAGCCGCGCCGTCGCCATCGACATGGAATCGGCGACTGTCGCGGCCCAGGGCTACCGGTTCCGGGTACCTTACGGGACCTTGCTGTGCGTGTCCGACAAGCCGCTCCACGGCGAGCTCAAGTTGCCCGGCCAGGCCAACAGCTTTTACGAAAGCGCCATCAGCCAGCACCTTCGAATCGGCATCGAGGCATTGGGACTTCTGAAGCGCGAGGGGGAAGGCCTGCACAGCCGCAAGTTGCGCAGCTTCGACGAACCGCCGCTGCGTTAATCGGCCGGCTTTGGTTCCGGATTGAGGTTCTTGACCCGGCCGCCGGTCGGGATTTGCGGGTTGGTTTTCAGATAGGCTTCCAGTGCGTCGAGATCGACACCGGCGTCAATTCGATCACGGCCCTGGTTGAGCACGGAATAACCGTCCCCGCCGCTGGCCAGGAAGCTGTTGGTGACGACCCGGTAGGATCTGGCTGTGTCAATCGGCTTGCCATTAAGCATCATCACGGAGACGCGCTGACCGGCGGGCTTGCGTAAATCATAGGCAAAAGAAAAGCCGGCGGAGGGCGCCAGAATCATCGGGTCCTTTCCTTCCGGAAACTGCAATTCCAGCAATTGCTTGAGCTGCGCGCCGGTCAGGGTCTGAACAACGAGGCCGTTGCCAAATGGCTGCACGGAGAAGATCTGGCCGTAGGTCACGGTTCCGTCCGGGCGCGGCGACAGGTCCCCGCGGGTGCCACTGACATTCATGAAGGCGATCTGCGCCCCGCCGCGCTCCTTCGGTTTGGTCCAGTATAACTGTGCGTCGGCGATCATTTCGCTAAGGCGGCTCGACTTGTCCGCATCCCTCGATGCGCTGACTGGCTTGTCGAAATGCGCGACCACGCGGTCGGCAACCGGCCGCGCCGCCTCGCGATATTTGGCGACCAGGGCGGCCAACGCGGGATCTGCGGGGTAGACTGGCGACGCGTCAGACAATGGGATTGGACCGAAGGAATTGGTGAAAGCCTCGCCTTGCACCGGCGTCAGCGCCGCCTGCTTGGCAATCAGCGCTTTCGATGCCGGATCGAAAGTCAGGCGGATGTCGGTCAACATCGCGCCGTATCGGCCGGCACTTGTCAGCAGGCGGGTGCCCTGCCCACCTGGCATCGGCACTTCGCAGCGATAGGCCCAGTGGGTGTGGCCGGACACGACCAGCTGGATCGATGGATCGAGCTTGTCGAGGATGGGCAATATGTCGCCGCGCAGGCCGGGGCAGCTCGGGTCGGCCCAATTACCCTCGGTAAAACCGCCCTGGTGGATCAGCAGCACGACCGCATCCGCGCCCTGTGCCATGAGCTTGGGCACGAGCGCATTGGCCGTCGCGGCCTCATCCGCGAAGGTAAGCCCGGCCACTCCCGACGGCGTCACCAGGATGCCCGTCTCCTTCAGGGTCATGCCGATAAAGCCGATGGTGATCGGCCCGAATCTCTTGAGCGCGGTGCCGGGAAACAGGGTAGCGCCGTCTTGTTTGAGCACATTGGCGGCCAGATACTGAAAGCGCGCGCCCGGGAACTGCTTGTCGACCGCGCAGGGCTCACGCATCGTATATTTCGTGCAGCCGCCGGCCTGCATGCGGGTCAGCTCGGCCGAGCCGCGGTCGAATTCGTGATTGCCAACAGCGTTCAGTTCGAGACCGAACATGTTGGCAGCCATTACGGTCGGCTCGTCGAGGAAGTAAGACGACATCAGCGGCGTCGCGCCGATCAGGTCGCCGGCGGCGACGGTAATAGTGAAGGGATGGCCCTGACGCAGCTGGTTGAGCGCGCCGGCGACATAAGCCGCGCCGCCAACGGGGACGCGCACCTCGCTGCCATCGGCCTTCTTGACCGGCACGGTCTGCTTGGGCGGCTCGAGATTGCCGTGGAAATCGTTGAGCGCGAGGATCTGGACTTCAACCGGGGGCGGTGGCGGCGGGACGGTCGGCGGCGGGGTCGGCGCTGGAGGAACGGTCGCGCAAGCGGCGAGGGGCAGGAAAAGAGCAGCACTCCAGAATTTCATATGCCGAGCCTTCGTCATTGTGAGCGAAGCGAAGCAATCCAGGTTCGTGCATTGCTTGATCGCCGCGTCGCCTCCGGCTCCTCGCAATGACGGGTGCTTGCTCCCCGCTCCTACCCCCGACTAAGGTCAAACGGATGACAGACCAAGAGCTTATCGGCCTCGCGCGCGATGCGGCGACAAAAGCCTACGCGCCTTACTCGAATTTCCATGTCGGCTGCGCGATCGAGAGCGTCGACGGCGAGGTCGTGACCGGCGCCAACATGGAGAATGCCTGCTACCGCCTCGGCCTGTGCGCCGAACAGAGCGCGCTGACTGCGGCGCAGCACAAATTCGGACTGGCCAAGGTGGCGCGGATGGCGGTGGTTGGCGGCGCCGGCGACATCGTCTGCACTCCATGCGGCGGCTGCCGCCAGGCGATTTACGAAGCCGCCTGCCTGTCCGGCCGCGACATCCAGATCATTTGCTCGAGCGGAAACGGTTTGGCCGTCGAAAGCCACCGGATCAACAACCTGCTGCCGAATGGCTTCGGCCCGGCGAACTTGGAAGAGGAGCGCTAGACCAGTTTGATCTCGCGCAAGCGCTCCTGGAGATAGTCGTTGGCGGTGATCGGCGGCCATTTTGGCTTTTCGCCTTCCGGCACGGTGCCGGGCAGCGGCTCGATCAGGAAATCCGAGCGGAAGTGGAGGAAGAAGGGCATCGAGTAGCGCGCGTTGCTGGCGCGGTCGGGGGTCGGGTTGACGACCCGGTGCGGGGTCGAGCGGAGCTGGCCGTTGGTCAGCCGCTGCAGCATGTCGCCGATGTTGATGACCAGCTCGCCCGGCCTGGGCGACACCGGGATCCAGCGCCCGTCCTTGGTCTTGAGCTCGAGCCCTGCCTCTTCCGCGCCGAGCAGAAGGGTGATGGTGTTGATGTCCTCGTGGGCGCCGGCGCGGATATGCTCGCCGGTCGGCTCGGTTTGCGGCGGGTAATGCAATAGCCGCATCACCGAATTGCCGTCGCGGACCGTATCGACGAAATAATCCTCGGCGACGCCAAGATAGCGCGCGATCGCCTTGAGGACCTTCAGACCCGCCTCGTCGAAGGTGGCGTACAGCTCGGTGAAAGTGTCGCGGAAGCTGGGCACTTCCTCCGGCCAGACATTGTCCGGCATATGGCTGCGGAACGGGTGGCCTTCCGGAAGGTCGCGGCCGACATGCCAGAATTCCTTGAGGTCGTGCGCCTTCTGTCCTTTGGCCGTCTCGATCCCGAACGGCGTATAGCCGCGCGCGCCACCGCTGCCTGGAATCAGATATTTGCGCTTCACCTCCTCTGGCAGCGCGAAAAAGGCCTTCGCCTTTTCCTCGGCCCGGTGAATCATCTCGTCCGGGATGCCGTGGTCGGCGACAACGGCAAAGCCATACTCCTCGAAGCTCTTGCCAAGCGCCTGCGCGAAACCGTCGGGGTCTCGGTCGGCGTCCTTGAGCGAGACAGACGCGATGTGGTCAGCGGTGATCGTAGCCATGAATGGCCTTTATCAGTTCCTCCCCGGAACGGGGAGGGGGACCATGCGCAGCATGGTGGAGGGGGCCCCACGGTAGCGAGGCTCGATTGCGGGCCCCCTCCGTCAGCCTTCGGCTGCCACCTCCCCGTCCCGGGGAGGAGCTTAAGGCAGCATGATTCCTGCCAGCGCCGCGCTCATCAAGTTGGCGAGGCTGCCCGCAATCAGTGCGCGGATACCGAGCCTCGCAATCACCGGCCGCTGATTGGGCGCGAGGCCGCCGGTCACCGCCATCTGGATGGCGATCGAGCTGAAGTTGGCGAAGCCGCACAAGGCGAAGGTGACGATGGCCCGGCTCCTGTCGCTAAGTGCACCCGGCTGCATGCTGCCCAGGTCAATAAAGGCGACGAATTCGTTGAGCACGATCTTGGTGCCGAACAGCCCGCCGGCGGTCCCCGCTTCATTCCACGGCACACCCACCAGGAACATGAATGGCTGGAAGACATAACCGACCAGCCGCTGGAAGCTGAGGCCGGGCACGCCGACCATGTTGCCGAGCCCGCCAAGCAGGCCGTTGGCCAGCGCCACCAGGGCAACGAAGGCGAGGACCATCGCGCCGACGGCGACGGCCAGCTTGACCCCGGTCTGCGCGCCCTGAGCAGCGGCCATGATGATGTTGGCGGGCCGCTCACCTTCCTCGAAGGTCTCGGCGACGTCGACCTGGTCCTCTTCCGAATTGCCGCCTTCCAGGGGAAGCTCCTCCGCGCCCGGCAGGTCATCCGGCATCATCATCTTGGCCATCAGGATTCCGCCCGGCGCCGACATGAAGGCGGCGGCTAGCAAATAAGGCAGATATTGGGAGCCAAGCAGGCTGGCGTAAGCGGCAAGGATGGTGCCTGCGACCCCGGCCATTCCGACCACCATCACGGTGAACAGCCGCGAGGGTGGAAGCGCGGCCAGATAGGGGCGGACCACCAAGGGCGATTCCGACTGGCCAACGAAGATGTTGGCCGCAGCCGATAGCGACTCGACCCGGCTGATGCCTGTCACCCAGCCGATTGCCCCGCCGACCCAGCGGACGATCCGCTGCATGATGCCGAGATAATAAAGAATGGCGACCAGCGACGCGAAGAAGATGATCACCGGCAAAGCGGCGATGGCGAAGGTGTTGGCGAGCGGATTGCTGGCGCTCGGGCCGAACAGGAATTCGGTGCCCTTGTTGGCATAGCCGAGCAGGTTGGCGACGCCGTTGGACAGGCCCTGGATGCCGGCGCGTCCCCAACTCGTCCACAGCACCAGCCAGGCGATGAAGGCCTGAAGTGCGAACGCCGCTGCAACCACCCGCAAGCGGATCGCCTTGCGGTTCGACGACAGCAGCCAGGCCAGCAACAGAATGGCCGCTATGCCGCCGACGCCGAGCAATTTCTCATTCATGCGACTTGGGTCCCCACCCTTACCAGACCATGCCTTGCGTAGCGGCTGCGGCGGCTTCGTCCAGCAATTTCAATGCTTCTTCGGGGGTCGAAGCAACCAGCAACTGCGCCCGGCGCTGATCCGACATGAATCCGCTGTCACGGGCGTGATCGCAAAAATCGATTAGGCCATCCCAGAAGCCGTCAACGTTGAGCAGGCAGAAGGGCTTGGCATGGTAGCCGAGCGCGTTCCAGCTCCATGCCTCGAACAGTTCGTCGAGCGTGCCGATGCCGCCCGGAAGCGCCAGGAAGGCGTCGGCAAGGTCGGTCATCTTCGCCTTGCGTTCATGCATGTTGGCGACCCGGTGGAGCTCGGTCAGGCCGGTGTGCGCGACCTCGAGATCGACCAAAGCGTGCGGGATCACGCCATAGACCTTGCCGCCGAGCGCCAAAACGCTGTCGGCGATTAGGCCCATCAGCCCCAGCCGGCCGCCGCCATAGACGAGGTCGACCTGGTTCTCGGTCATGGCGCGGGCCGTCGCCCGAGTGGCGTCGGCGAAAATCTCGCTGCCGCCCGACGCGGAGCCGCAATAGACGGCGAGGCGACGAACCGTCTTCACAGGCCGACCAACCCTTTCAGATCGACTTCCGGCCGGGCGCCAAAGTGCGAGATCACTTCGGCAGCCGCAATCGAGCCGATGCGCAGACTTTCCTTGAGCGGCATTCCACGCGCCTGCCCGACCAGGAAGCCGGCAGCGAACAGGTCGCCCGCCCCGGTCGTATCGACAACGCCCTTGCCGATCCGCGCGATCGGCACCTGGGCTTCGGTCTCGCCCTGCACGGCCATCGCGCCGTCTGCTCCGCATGTGACGACCAGCAGGGGCACCTTGTCGCGAATCGCGGCAACGGCCGAGTCACGATCGTCCATTTCCGCAAGGACCGTGATCTCCGCCTCGTTGGCGAACAGCATGTCGATCACGCCGCCGTCCAGCATCGCCATGATTTCCGTCCGGTGCGGCGCGATGCAGGCAATGTCGGACAAGGTGAAGGCAACCTTGCGATCCGCTTCGTGGGCGATGCGCATCGCTTCGTTCATGGCGCCCCGTGGACCCGCCGAACGCCACAAATAGGCTTCGAGATAGAGGATCGCCGCGCTCCGGATCTGCGTCACGTCCAGGGCGTCGAAGGACAGTTCGTGCGCCGCGCCACGAAAGGTGTTCATGGTCCGCTGCGCGTCTGGCGTCACCAGGATCAGGCAGCGCCCGGTCGGCGAACCGCCGGCCTTGGGCGGAGTCAGGAACTCGACGCCAAGCGCGCTTATGTCGTGGGCGAAGATCTGGCCAAGCTGATCGTCCGCTACCTGGCCGACGAAGCCGGCGCGGCCGCCCAGCGCCGCCACGCCCGCCATGGTGTTTGCGGCCGATCCGCCGCTGGTCTCGCGGGCCGGACCCATGGCCGCATAGAGCTCATCGGCCTCGCGCGCGTCGAGCACCCGCATCGATCCCTTGGTCAGATGGCGTGCATCGAGGAAGGCGTCGTCGCAGGTGGCGATGACGTCGACGATGGCATCGCCGATGGCGACAATGTCGAGTCTGGTGGAAGTCACGGTCGGGGGCCTAGCCGCCGGAAAAGGCGAGGGTCAACGGCATTGCATCGCCCGCCAAACCGATTACCCCTGCCGCCATGACGACAGAAGTGCAGGCCGCGGCTGCGGCACCCGAGACCAGCGCAAGGATTTCAAAGTCGCTGTTCGCCTTCGCCATTTTCTATGGCGGTATGGTGTGTATCGCCGGCGTGCTCGGCAACAAGCAGGTGGCGCTTGGGCCACTGGCGGTCGAGGCCGGCATCTTCGCCTTTCTGATGCTGGTCATCACCTCAAGCGCCGTCGCCGAACTGCACGGCCGCTCGACCGCCAACCGGCTGGTCCTGTTCGGCTTCGTGCCCCTGCTCGTGTCGCTGGTCCTGACCCTGCTGGTGCTGGGCGCGCCGGCGGCAAACGACATGGACCCTGACCGGCTCACCGCCTTCAACACGGTGATGAGCGGAACGCCGCGCATCTGGCTCGGCGGAATCCTCGCCTACGGCATCTCGACCCTGCTCAACGTCACCATCTTCACTCGGCTTAAAGCCAGCGAAGGCGCCCGGCTGCTGTGGTTCCGATCGGCCATCGCCAGCGTGCTGAGCCAGATCGTCGACACGCTGATCTTCATCACCATCGCTTTTTACGGGGTGTTTCCTGTCGGCGAACTTCTGCTCGGCCAGATGCTCGCCAAGGTGGTGCTGTCGGCCGTGCTGGTGCCGCCGTTGGTGTACCTATTTGTCGCACTCGGCAGGAATCTCGACGCCAGGGACTGACCGGCGCGCTTAACGCTTGAAACTGCAACGGCAATTTGCTGACTCGGCTTCCGAGTCGCGAGGGGGTGCGACTGGCTTCAGCGTTAAGCATGATGGCGACGGGATCTCGGTTGGGAGGCCGAAAATGTCCGTCATCAATGTGACTTGAAGCCGGTTTAGCAGGTCCTTGCGTCGCGTAATTGACGTTCAATTCAACCTGTCGGGGGTTTATCCTGTGAAAAAGTCGCTGTTGCTGCGCTCGTGCGCGTTCCTCGCCATGCCGATGGCCGCGAACGCCATCTTTTCCACCGCTGCCGAGGCGCAGCAGATCACGACCGGGATTGTCGGGCAGGTGACCAGCGAGTCCGGCCAGCCGGTTCCCAACGCCCAGGTGACGGTCACCGACACCCGCACCGGCGCAAAGACCGAGATCTCGGCCAACGAACAGGGCCAGTTCAGCGCCCAGGGGCTGGTTACCGGCGGTCCTTACACGGTCACCGCCACAGCCGACGGCTTCCAGGGCCAGACGGTGGAAAACATCACCACCAGCCTTCAGGGTGAAACCCAGCTGACCTTTTCGCTAACCCCGGCCACGGCCCAGACTGCCTCGGACACGATTGTCGTCACCGGCACTCGGGCGCGCCTCACCCAGCTCGAAGTTGGCCCCGGCACGTCCTATGGCATTGAAACGCTGGAGAACGCGCCATCTTTCAACCGCGACGTTCGGGACGTGATCCGGCTCGATCCGCGCGTCAGCCTCGACCGCGAAGATTCGGCCACCGGCGGTTCCGGCGCCGACCGCATTTCCTGCCTCGGCGGCAACGATCGCGGCAACGCCTTCACCGTTGACGGCATTCTGCAAGGCGACATCTACGGCCTGAACGACACCGGCTTCTCGTCACGCAGCTCGACGCCGATTCCGTATGACGCGGTGCGTGAAACCCAAGTTCAGTTCGCGCCGTTCGATGTCGAATATGGCCAGTTCACCGGCTGCGCCATCAACGTCGTCACCAAGTCCGGTTCGAACCGGTTCCGCGGCGAAGCCTTCTTCGAATATTCCAGCGACAGCCTCCGGGGTGAGACGGTCAAGGGCCGTACGCTCGCACCGATCGACGACGACAAGCGGTGGGGCGCCGCCCTTGGCGGCCCGATCTGGAGGGACAGGCTGTTCTTCTTCGGTGCGTACGAGCATCAGGAAGGGGGATTTGCGCAGGAAACCGGCCCGAATGGTGCCGGTTATCCAAACGAGCTGGCAGGCGTTTCCCTGGCTCAATACACTGAAATCGAAAGCGTCATTCGCGATATTTATGGCATCGACATGGGCGGTCTGGTCACAAACCGTCCGTACAACAATGACCGCTATTTCGGCCGGCTCGACTTCCAGATCAACGACGATCACCGACTCGAAGCCACTTACCAGCGGCTCGAGGAGAGCACGGTCCAGCCGGACGACTTTGCGACCAGCACCTTCCCGCAGAACGTTGTCGGCCTGAATACCTTTTATCTCAGCGGCACGAAGTCCGATTATTATTCGGGACGCCTCTATTCGAACTGGACTGACCGGCTGTCGACCGAACTGCGTTACTCTCGGTCAGACATCATCGACATCCAGGATCCGGTCGGCGGCGGCGAGGCGCAGGATGCCGAACCGATCATCCGCATCATCGTCGGTGTCGACAATCCCGGCGTGGACGGTACCGTCCAGGCCGGACCTGGTTTCTCTCGTTCGGCGAACGACCTGCAGACCAAGATCGACCAGTATCGAGCGCTGCTCAAGTATGACGCTGGCGACCACAAGCTGAAGATTGGCTTCGAGCTCAACCGCGCCGACATCGCCAACCTGTTCGTCCAGAATGCCTTCGGCACGCTGACCTTCCGCAACGTCACTGACCTGCGCAACGGCTTACTATCGCCGGGCACGGGCAGCGGAATCGACACCTTCCCTAACACCACGGGGGTTATTGGGGGCACCAATGAAGGCGCCTATGGAAACTACTCCCGGACTGGCGACGTCTGGGATGCTGCCGGATACGTCAAGCGTGATATCTATACGGTTTACGCCCAGGACGACTGGCGCGTAACCGACCGGCTAAACCTCGTCGCGGGCGTCCGAGCCGATTTCTTCAGCGGCTCCGCGCCAGACGAGAACCCGCTGTTCGTGCAGCGTTACGGCTTCTCCAACTCTACCGGATTCGACGCACTCGATCCGATCGTACTGCCCCGGCTCGGCTTCACCTGGGACATGAGCGAGTTTGCAATGTTCGAGCGGCCGAAGCTGCAAGGCGGAATCGGCTACTTCTCCGGTGGCGATCCATTGGTGTGGTTCGGCAATGCTTTCCAGAACAACGGCTTCGGTTTCGCCGAAGGCACGACCCAGGACGCCAGCTGTCCGGCGTCGCCAATCGACGTCGTCGTCAATGGCGTCTTCACAGGCTTGCCGTCCTGCATCCGGGCCGTGGGCGCGGCCCGGGCGGCGCGCGGCGAAGGGGATGCCCAGTCGATCAACCCGGACATCAAGTCGCCGACAGTGTTCCGGGCCAACCTTGGCTTCGGCAGCACCCTCAATTTCGCCTCGACCGGCTTCTTCAGCGATTGGCGGATCAACGTCGATTATATCTACAGCCACTACATGAACCCCTATTCGATCGTCGACCTGTCGCAGACGCCAGCAATCTTCGGTGGAACGACCGGCTCGGGAACAGGACAATTGCCGGCGCCGATCGGTCTCAGTGGCTACACGATCGACGGGCGGCCCATCTATCGCGCCATCGAACCGTCGAACGTTGGATGTGATGCTGTACTGGCCGCTATCAATCCGGCGCCGGTGTGGACCAACGTCACCGCACAGTGTTTCTTCAACACCACGTCGACCGGAGCCTTCGCCCGCGCAAACAATGGCAATCTGGTTGGAGTCAATCGCGACGACGAATTGATGCTCACCAATGTCGGCGGCTACGACAGCCACATCATCTCTGGTGTGTTGTCGAAGAATTGGAACAGCGGCATCCTGACGCCCGGCGGCAACGTCTTCTTTTCAGCGGGCTATGCCTATACCAATGCCCAGGACCGCCGGAACATGTTCAACTCGACGGCAGGCTCGAACTACGACCAGACGGCGGCGTTTGACCGCCAGAATCCGGCCGCCTCGCGCGGCTTCTTCGAAAGCCGACACAACATCACGCTCAACGCCCGATTCTCGGAGGAATTCTTCCCTGATCTGGACACGACGTTCGGGCTCAACTTCGTCGCTCGGTCGGGCCGCCCGTACAGCCTGACGTTCAATGGCAGCGGCGTATTCAACGATTCCGCGTCGGGCAGCAACAATTCGCTGATCTACCTGCCGACTGGAACCACCGATCCAAACATCGCTCCGACTTCGAACATGACTGCGGTCACCGACCTTGTGAACTTCGCAAGCAGCCTTAACTGCGCAGCCAAGTACCTCGGGCGGACGGTGCCTCGGAACAGCTGTACCAACGATTGGTATTACGACCTCGACCTGCGCTTCAGCCAGGAATTGCCTGGCTTCTCCCGGGCTACCGGCATCGGCGGAGTACGGGACTCGATCCGGGTCTATGCGATGTTCGACAACTTCCTGAACTTGCTGAAGGACAGCTGGAATGTTCAGTATCGTCGCAATTTCGCCGGCCTGCAGGTGATCGGCAACACGTCCGGGGTCGACTCGCAGGGCCGCTACATCATCACCGCCCTGCCGGGCGGTCAGACTCCGCAGCAGCGCTTCGACCAGGACCGTTTCATCAACTTCTCGGGCTCCGTGTGGCGCCTGAAGGTGGGCGTCAGCTATCAGTTCTGATCTGACACCTCGGCATCCGATTGGGGCGCGTTCCGAAGCCGGGACGCGCCCCTTTTTCGTTGGTCGAGCCAGTCGGTGATGATGCGAGCGATTCGGGGGGCGGATCGGCCGTCGCCATAGGGAAAGGCAGGCCGGGCCATGGCGGCAAGCGCCACCTGGTCGCGCAGCAGCCGGCGCGCTTCGGCAACGATCCTGAACGAATCCGTCCCGACAAGGATCATGTTGCCGGTGGCGATCGCTTCCGGCCGCTCGGTCTTGTCGCGCAGCACCAGCAAGGGCGCGCCGAGCGCCGCGGCTTCTTCCTGCATGCCGCCGGAGTCGCTCAGCGTCAGGGTCGCGGACAGCATCATCCGCAACAGGTCGGCGTGCGCGCACGGCGGGTGAACCTGGATGGCGGGGCAGTCAGCCAAGGCCCGCCGCATGGCCGCCGCGACGGCGGGATTGGGATGAAGGACGAAGTCGATCTGCGCGTCCCCGGCCAACGCGACGAGCGCGGCGGCGATCGATCGAAGCCCCTCCCCCCAGCTTTCCCGGCGATGGCAGGTTACCAGCAGGCGCCGCCGGCTCGCCTGACGCTCGCCGGGGACCAGTTCCGCCGCCGCCGCCAGCACGGCGTCAATGCCGCTGTTGCCGGTCACGTGGATCGCGCCGCGAACCGATTCTCTTCGCAGGTTGGCGGCGCTGAGCTCGGTCGGCGCGAACAACAGGTCGGCGCGCGAATCGATGGCCACCCGGAATTCCTCTTCCGGCCAGGGGCTGGTCGGATCGTGGGTTCGGAGACCGGCCTCGACGTGGGCAACGGGAATATGCATCGCCGACCCGGCCAGCGCGCCGCCGAGCGCGCTCGACGTGTCGCCCTGCACGATAACCAGGGCGGGGCGCTCCGCCAGGTGATCGGCCAGGCGGATCGCAACGGCGACCGAATAGTCGCGCGGATTCTCGCGCCCGCGGCAGCGCAGGTCGGTGCAAGGATAATCGCCAAGGGCGAAAGTGGGCGGATCGAGGCCGGGGTGCTGGCCGGTCAGGATCAGCCGAGGAGTCACGCCACGCGCCGCAAGCGCATGCGCGACCGGGGCAAGCTTGATGGCTTCGGGACGGGTACCGATGACCAGCCGTACGTCGGCGTAACGCAGTCTTCCCCCTAGCTCGGCCCGAGGAGACTGCCCGCGCCGGGAAACAAGCGCAACCCGTTACGGAAATTCACGCCGCTGACGGGCCGGCCAGGCTAAGATGGGGCCTGCAGTTGCCAAGGAGCTTGCGATGAATGACCCGATCGATGTTGCCGACAAGTTCGCGCGATTCGCCGAACACTGGCGGCCCAGGACCCTGGCCGAACTCAACGGCCAGGAACTGAAGGCCGTGAAGATCAAGGGCGAATTTCCCTGGCATCGCCACGATGTCGACGAATTGTTCATGGTCTGGCGCGGCCGGTTCCGGCTGGAGTTTCGTGACCGGTCGGTGGACCTTCGCGAGGGGCAGCTGATCGTCGTCCCTGCCGGCGTCGAGCATCGGCCCGTCGCCGACGAGGAAGCCGAGATCTTCCTGCTCGAGCCGATCGGAACGCTGAACACCGGCAATGTCCTTGACGAGACCTACACGGCCCCGAACCGGATCAGTATCTAGCGGAAATTGTCCGCATAGGCCTGTAGCTTGAGCGGCACCGGCGACGCCCGGACGACATGGACGTCGAAACCGTTCTGCCGGGCGTAGGCAACCGCCGAATCGCACGTATCGAAGGTCAGCCTGACCTGCGGGCGCGTATCGCCGGACCCGGCCCAGCCGGTCAGCGGGTCGGGGTGAAGCGCCTCCTCCCGCTCGAACTCCAGTTGCCACCGGCCGGCATGGGCCTTGCCCGACTGGGTCGGCTTTCGGTCGAGCTCGGAAATGCGGGCGACGGTCATGGTGCGCAGATGACGAAGGCCGGGTGTGAAATCAAGGATTGTCGCGCCGCTGGTCGGCGCGCTTGGTCCGGACCGTGGGCGCAGCATTCGCGGGATCCTCGGGCCAGGGATGCCTGGGATAGCGCCCGCGCATTTCCTTCGCCACGTCGCGCCAGCTGCCCGCCCAGAAGCCGGGTAGGTCTTTGCTGGTCTGGATCGGCCGTCCGGCCGGCGAGGTGATGGCAAGCGACAACGGAACCTTGCCGCCGGCCACCGTCGGGTGAACGGCAAGGCCAAACAATGCCTGGGCGCGAACTTCCACTGCGGGACCGCTAGGGGACGCATAATCGATCGCATGACTGGTCCCGGCGGGGGTGGTGAACCGGTCTGGCGCGAGGCGCTCGACGGTTCGAAGTCCTTCCCAGCCAAGCATGCCCTCTACTGCGCGGAGCAGTGCGGCGGGATCGATCTCGGCGAGGCGCCGCCGGCCGTTGACCAAAGGCGCAAGCCAGTCGTCAATTCGGCCAACCAGGGCCGCATCGTCTAGGTCAGGGATGGACGGATCATGCATCCGGGCGAAGCCAGCGCGCTGCCGGAGCCGGCGGGCCGGCTCGCTCCACGGCAACAGTTCCAGGCCGTGGCCGCGGACACCTTCGATCAGCGCCTGCTCGATCTTGCCCTGGTCCGGGTTGGGATCGGGCCCGCCAGCCAGTCGGATCGCGCCCAATCGGCGCGACCGGATGGGGGAAACCGCGCCGCTGGCCGGGTCGAAGTCCGCCTCGTGCCGGGTCTCGATCTCAGCGGCGAACAGGGCCACAACCTCGGCTTCGAGAAGCGGTGCGGCGGACAGGATTCGCGCGCCCGACGCCCGACCGGCCACTTCGCCGACCGCCAGCCATTCGCTCCTCGCCAGCGGACTGGTTCCGTCCAGTGTGAATGCCCGGCCGCCGACCGATTGCCATGTTTCGCCGCTCTTGTCCCGGCGACGCGAGACCCGGTCCGGGAAGGCCAGCGCCAGGGCTCGCCCGAGCGGCTTTGCCGACGCCGACCCGGGCTCACGCAAGCCCACCAGCAGCGACCAGCGATCGGCCAGTGCCGTGGCCGCCCTGGCGCGCGGCCCGCGGTCCGATTGCCAGCGGCGAAGGCGCGTTTCCAGGTCGGGATCATTACCGCCCAGCCCCCGCTCCGTGAGCAGCACCGCGACCCTTGCGGGATCGCATCCCAGGCCATGAGCGGCGGCGGCGGCCAGCATGTGCGCAAGCCGCGGCTCCAGCGGCAAACCGGCGATCATCCGGCCGTGCTCGGTTACCCGTCCCTCCCCGTCGATCGCGCCAAGCCTTTGCAATCGCCGCCTTGCCTCCGCCAGGCCAGCAGCGGGCGGCGGATCCAGGAATGGCAGGCGCGCCGGGTCCGCTTCTCCCCACAGCAGGCAGGTCAGGAGCAGGCTCGACAGGTCGGCCTCCAGGATTTCGGGAGGATCGTGCGCCGGCAGCGAAGCGGTCGCTGCCTCCTCCCACAAGCGGACGGCGACTCCAGGCGCCTGCCGAGCCGCCCGGCCAGCGCGCTGGGTGACGGCGGCCCGGCTGGCCCGCTCGGTAACGAGCCGGGTAAGACCGGCGCCGCGATCGTAGCGCGGGCGGCGGGCAAGACCGCTGTCGACGACGATCCGGACATCCTCCAGGGTAACGCTGGTCTCGGCGATGCTCGTCGCCAGGACGACCTTTCTAATGCCCACCGGCGGCACGGCCAGCGCGGCCCGCTGCTCGGCCGGATCGATGCTCCCATGCAGCCGATGCAGGACGACGCCGGCCGGCAAGGCGCCAAGCGCCTCGGCCGTGCGCTCGATCTCCACGACGCCCGGCAGGAAGGCGAGCAACGAGCCCGGATGATCCGCCAGCGCCCGCCTGATGACTGCCGCCACCTGCGGCTCGATCGGGGCGGCGGAGTCACGGCCGGCGTGGATCAATTCGAGCGGGAAAGCCTTGCCCTCGCTCTCGATCCGGGGTGGATCGCCGAGCAGGCGGCCGAACCTGTCGCCGTCCATGGTCGCCGACATCGCCACCAGCCGCAGGTCAGGCCGGAGCGCGCGCGCGGCATCCAGCGCAAGGGCGAGCGCAAGGTCGCTGTCGAGGCTTCTTTCATGCACCTCGTCAAACAGGACCGCTGACACGCCTGCCAGTTCGGGGTCGGCCTGGATGCGGCCCAGGAAGACACCATGCGTCATGGCGATCACGCGGGTCGCCTTGCCAGCCCTGCTGTCGAGCCGAGTCTGGTAGCCGACCGTCTCGCCCGGCCTTTCGCCGAGTTCGCTGCTCATATATTCCGCCGCGGCGCGGGCCGCCAGTCGTCGGGGGACGAGCAGCAGGACCTGGCCGGCGCACCACGGCTCGGCATGCATGGCCGGGGCGACGCGCGTCGTCTTGCCGGCGCCTGGCGGCGCGATCAGCAGCGCCCTGCCTACCTCGCGCACGGCGCGAATCAGGGCGGGCAGGACCGCGTCGACGGGTAAAAATTTGTGCATCGGTGGGGTTGGATGCGTCGGCGCACCGCTCCCGGCAATGGTTGATTGCCGCGCCCGCCGTCCCGATAATGCAGGGCGATGGATCATTATTCGCTTTTCCCAGACCGCCAGTCGCCCCTGGGCGACCGGATCAACAGCCTTTGGGATCGGGGCGTGCGCCTCGCCCGCCGCGTGGCGATAGCCTTCGGCCTCTCGACACTGGTCGCGATCTGGGTCGGCGCAGCCCTCACCAACAACGGCTTCGCGCAGATTTTCGTGACGGTGCTTGCAGCGTTAGGCCTCTGGGTGCCGACCCTTTTTCTGGTCTTCAGCGTCGAACGATTCTTTCAGCGTTTCCGGCGCCAGCCGGCGAGCGGAGCGACCATCGACGTGGCCGCGTCCCCGGCGCCTGCCGATCAGTGGCAACGGCTGGCGGCGCTTGCCCCAGGCCAGCGAGACAGGCTGAACGCCATTCGGCGGTCGCTGGAAACGTCTCGAACATCGCTTGGCTCGGCCGAGCTCAACCCCGGCGCGCGCGACTTGTGCGTGCTGATCGA
>DASSPS010000093.1:0-5055 GCA_035699505.1 Sphingomicrobium sp.
ATCCTCTGACGCCACAAACGTCAGGTGGGAACCATGTGCACCGGACCCCAATGCAGAGAGAGTGGTCCGGACAGGGACAGTCCCCTAGGATATTTAATCGCCTCAGGGATTTTCGTGGCCTCGTACCGGGCAGTACCCGTCGCCGCCTATGTAGGGCGTTCCGGCTCAGCGCTCAAGGGAGTCGGCGAGGCTTTCCAGGCGGTCGGCGAGCGACTCGGCGCGCTGGACGATTGCCGGATCGGGGCCAGAAGGCATGGCGGCCGCTGCCGACTCCGGCTTTTGCTCGAGCAATTGGTCGGCGAGCAGGAGCGAGGCGAACAAGAGCTGGCGCGCTTCCGACAGGGTGCCGAGTCCGGCAAGGGCCTCGCGGCTCTTGGCGTCGACCAGGCGCGCCGCAGAATGCAGGCTGTCTTCCTCGCCATTGCGGCAGGCCACGCGATAGGTGCGGCCGGCGATGGTGAGATCGACCTCGGCCATTCAGGCGCCCTGAGCCTCCCGAATCAGTTGGTCGAGCTCGGCTACCGCCTCCCGAACGCGCGTCCTCAGCGCTTCGTCGCGGCTGTCGTCGGACTGGCGGTTGGACAGGGCGCGGCCGATCCGGTCGAGCGCCCGCTCGGCCCGCTCAAGCGCACTCGTGAGTCCGGCATCGTCCATCGGCCTACTGCTAGGGCAAGTTGCGGCCAGTGGGCAAGCGGCGCGCGGTGTTGACGATGAACGGCTCACCGCCCAAAGGGCGCGCCATGTCGGCCCGCGAATCCGCGCGGCTGATCCCACTCGGAGCTTTGCCTTGCAGCCGACCCAACGCCGTCTTGCCAATGCCATCCGTGCCCTGGCCATGGACGCCGTGGAGGCGGCCAACAGCGGCCATCCTGGGATGCCGATGGGCATGGCGGACGCGGCGACGGCCCTGTTCACGAAACATCTGAAGTTCGATCCGAGCGATCCGCGCTGGCCGGACCGCGACCGCTTCATCCTGTCGGCCGGCCATGGGTCGATGCTGATCTACGCGCTTCTTTACCTGACCGGATATGAGCGGCCGACGCTGGAGGACATCAGGAATTTCCGCCAACTCGGCTCGCCTTGCGCCGGCCACCCCGAGAATTTTGAGCTGCCCGGAGTCGAAGTGACGACCGGGCCGCTGGGGCAGGGCCTGGCGATGGGCGTCGGCATGGCCATGGCAGAGCGGCACCTGAACGCAATCTACGGCGATGAGCTGGTCGATCACCGCACCTTCGTCGTCGCCGGCGACGGCTGCCTGATGGAAGGCGTCAATCATGAAGCAGTTGGCCTGGCCGGGCACCTCAAGCTCGGCCGGCTGATCGTCCTGTGGGACGACAACAAGATCACCATCGACGGCTCGACCGACCTGTCACGGACCGAGGACGTCATGGCCCGCCACGCCGCCTGCGGCTGGCACACGGTCGAATGCGACGGGCTCGATTCGGGCAAGGTCAGCAAGGCGATTGAGCAGGCGCTTGCGGACGAGCGGCCGAGCCTGATCCGCTGCAAGACGATCATCGGTTACGGTGCGCCCAACAAGCAGGGCACGGCGGCGACCCACGGCGCCGCGCTCGGCAAGGACGAAGTCGAGGCGGCGCGGGCCGAGCTTGGTCTGGCGCCGGTGGAATTCAGCATTCCCGACGATCTGCTCCAGGCCTGGCGGAGTTTTGGCGAGCGCGGCGGCCGTGAACGCGCCGAATGGGCCCGGCGGCTGAAGGCGAGCGGCAAAGAGGCCGAATTCCTCGACCGGATGGCGCGCAAGGCCGACGATGGCTGGCTGAAGCCCTATGTCGACAGCCTGCTCACCCACCTCAAGCCGGTGGCGACTCGCAAGGCGTCGGAAATGGCGCTTGAAGCGATCAATGCCGCCATTCCGGCGACCATCGGCGGCTCTGCCGATTTGACCGGATCGAACAACACCAGGACCAAGGGCCAGGCGGCGCTGACCGCCGACAATTACGGCGGGCGCTACGTCTATTACGGCATCCGCGAATTTGGCATGGCGGCGGCGATGAACGGCATGGCGCTGCACGGCGGCGTCATTCCGTACGGTGGCACCTTTCTGGTGTTCACAGATTACGCGCGGCCGGCGATTCGCCTGTCGGCGCTGCAGAAGGCCAAGGTCATCTATGTGATGACCCACGATTCGATCGGGCTTGGCGAGGACGGGCCGACCCACCAGCCAATCGAGCATCTGCAGAGCCTTCGCGTCATGCCGGGGATCGAGCTGTTCCGGCCGGCCGACGCGGTCGAGACTGCCGAAGCCTGGGCCGAGGCGCTGGCCAGCGACGGGCCGACAGTGCTGGCGCTGACCCGCCAGAATCTCGCGCCGGTGCGAACTGGCCCTTACACCGACAATTTGAGCGCCAGGGGTGCATATCGGCTAAAGGCCGCGACGGCGGACCGGAAGGTCATCATCATCGCCACCGGCTCGGAGGTCGAAATCGCCCTTGGCGTCGCCGACAGACTGGAGTCCGAAGGCATTGGGGCCGATGTCGTGTCGATGCCGTCGACCGACCGGTTCGATGCTCAGCCCGCCGATTATCGCGAGGATATCCTGCCCGACGTCTCCAACCGCCAGATTCTGCGGGTCAGCATTGAGGCCGGGACGACGATCGGCTGGGAACGCTATACCGGCCTTCACGGGTTGCGGGTCGGGATCGACCGTTTCGGCGCTTCGGCGCCGGCCACCGACCTGTATCGCCATTTCGGGCTCACGCCCGACCAGATTGCGCCGCGCGTGATCGACTCGCTGAAGCAAAGGGACATGCTATGACCAAAGTTGCAATCAATGGCTTCGGCCGTATCGGCCGGCTGGTTGCCCGCGCCATCCTCGAGCGGCCCGATTGCGGGCTCGAGCTGGTCGCCATCAACGACCTCGCCGACGCCAGGTCCAACGCCTGGCTGTTCAAGCGCGACAGCGTCCATGGGGCCTTCCCGGGCGAAGTCGAGGCGGACGGCAACGATCTGATCGTCAACGGCAAGCGCATCCACGTCACCGCCGAGCGCGATCCCGGCAGGCTTCCGCATGGCGCCAACGGCATCGAAATCGCGCTCGAATGCACCGGCTTCTTCGCCGACCGCGAGGGCGGCCAGAAGCACCTCGACGCCGGCGCCGGGCGCGTGCTCATCTCGGCCCCGGCCAAGGGCGCCGATCTGACGGTCGTCTATGGCGTCAACCACGACAAATTGACCGCCGACCACCGGATCGTCTCCAACGCGTCCTGCACGACCAACTGCCTGGCGCCGGTCGCCAAGGTGATGAACGACATCATCGGCATCGAGCGCGGGCTGATGACCACGATCCATGCCTACACCAACGACCAGAAGATCCTGGACCAGATCCACGGCGACTTGCGCCGGGCGCGGGCCGCCGGCATGTCGATCATCCCGACGACGACCGGCGCCGCTCGTGCCGTCGGCGAAGTGCTGCCGGAGCTCAAGGGCAAGCTCGACGGCTCGGCGGTACGGGTGCCGACTCCGAACGTCAGCCTGGTCGATCTGACCTTCACGCCGAAGCGCGACACGACGGTCGACGAAGTGAACGGCGCGCTCAAGGCGGCGAGCGAAGGCGGGCCCTTGAAGGGCATCCTCGCCTATACGACCGAGCCCTTGGTCTCGATCGACCTCAACCACAATCCGGCCAGCTCGACCGTCGACAGCCTCGAAACCGCGGTCCTCGAAGGCAAGCTGGTTCGGGTCGTCAGCTGGTATGACAATGAGTGGGGCTTCTCGAACCGCATGATCGACACCGCCGCGGCGATGGCCAAGCTCGGCTAGGGATGGCCGGCTTCAAGACCCTCGACGATCTGCCGGAGGAGCTGACCGGCAAGCGCGTGCTGGTCCGCGTCGACCTCAACGTGCCGATGGACGGCGCGACGGTGACGGACGACACCCGGCTTCGAGCGCTGCTGCCGACCGTGCTGGAGCTCAGCGACCGGGGCGCGATCGTCCTGCTGCTGTCGCACTTCGGCCGGCCCCAAGGGCAGGTGCGGCCGGACATGTCGACGGCGCAGCTGGTCCGCCCGCTCAGCCAGCTTAGCGGGCGCTCGGTGCGCTTCATCGAGGATTGCCAGGGGCCGGAAGCCGAACGCGGCATCTCGACCATGCTGCCGGGCAATATCGGCGTGCTCGAGAACACCCGGTTTCACGCCGGGGAGGAACGGAATGATCCGGTCCTGGCCCGGGCGATGGCCGCGCTGGGCGACTATTTTGTCAACGACGCCTTCTCCGCCGCCCACCGCGCCCACGCGTCGACGGAGGGCGTCGCCCATTTGCTGCCGAGCGCTGCCGGCCGGGCTATGGAGGCGGAATTAAAGGCGTTGGATCAAGCACTTGGCAGTCCAGAGCGGCCGGTCGCCGCAGTGGTCGGCGGGGCCAAGGTATCGACCAAACTCGTCATACTCGGCCACCTCCTCGAAAAGGTCGATCACCTGATCATCGGCGGCGGCATGGCCAACACCTTCCTGGCGGCCCGCGGCGTCGCCATTGGCAAGTCGCTCGCCGAACATGACCTGACCGGCGAGGCGGAAGCGATCTTCGACCGCGCCGACGAAGCCGGCTGCACGATCCACCTTCCTTACGACGTCGTCGTGGCCAAAGAGTTCGCCGCCAACCCATCGAGCCTACGCACCTGCAACGTGCACGAAGTCGCGCCCGACGAGATGATCCTCGATGTCGGCCCGGCGGCGGTCGAGGCGCTGGCCGATGTCCTCAAGACTTGCCGGACCCTGGTCTGGAACGGCCCGCTCGGCGCGTTCGAGACGCCGCCCTTCGAGGCCGCGACCGTCAGCCTCGCCCGCACCGCCGCCGCGCTGACCCAGGAAGGCAGCCTGATCTCGGTCGCCGGCGGCGGCGACACGGTCGCGGCGCTCAACCAGGCCGGAGTGGCCGACGATTTCACCTTCGTTTCCACCGCCGGCGGCGCCTTCCTCGAATGGATGGAAGGCAAGGAGCTGCCCGGCGTCGCGGCGCTCGCGCGATAGCGCGCGACACGGATCAAAGCGGGCCTTTCTTGTCGCCCTTCCTGTCCTTCATGCCACCGCCCGGCTTTCC
>DASSPS010000094.1:0-43883 GCA_035699505.1 Sphingomicrobium sp.
CGATTCGCCGTTCGACCTGCTCGGTCGGCAGCATGTCGTAGAGTGCGTCATAGAGCGGCCGGAGATAGGGGTCGACCTTCTCCTTCATGTCGCCGGGCAGGAAGCCCAATCGCTCGCCGGCCTCGACCGCCGGCCGCGACAGGATTAGCCGGTCGACGGTCCCGGCAATCAGCTGCGACACCGCCTGGGCGACGGCGAGATAGGTCTTGCCGGTACCGGCCGGCCCGAGCGCGAAGATCATGTCCTCTCGGGCCAGCGCCTCCATGTAGGGCGCCTGCATCGCCGAGCGCGGGACGATAGTCTTCTTGCGGGTGCGGATCATCACCCCAGGCGGCGAGGCGACATGTTCGGCGATGATCCCGTCGAGGCTGGGCTGAACGGCCATGCCGAGCACGGCCTCGACCGCCTCGGCATCGACATCTTGGCCCTGATCGAGGCGGTTGTAGAGGCCGAGCAGGACTTCGCGGGCGCGAGCGGCGGAATCGGCCTCGCCCTGGATCTGCACCTTGTTGCCCCGGGCGGCGATATGGACTCCGAGCCGGCTTTCGATGGTGATCAGGTGCCGGTCATAGTCGCCGAACAACGGCCCAAGCAGATAGGGCTGCTCGAACTCCAGCTCCAGGCGGGCGGTGTCGGCAACGGCGGCGAGGTCGCGGCGGGCCATCAGGCGGCAGCCCTTTCGCGAACAGCGCCGGCCATGCTGTTCGGGCCCGCCGTAAGAAGAGTCACGTCGATCATGCTGCCGACAGCAGCATCCGTTTCCACGTGAACCGACTGCAGCCAGGGCGACTTGCCGATCATCTGGCCCGGACGGCGGCCCTTGCGATCGATCAGGATTTGCGTGTCCCTGCCTGCAGTTGCCTGGTTGAAGGCCAGCTGGTGCCGGGCGATCCGTTGCTGGAGCCGCTGCAGGCGCTCATCCATCACTTGCGGTGCGATCTGGTTCTCCATGGTTGCCGCCGGGGTGCCGGGGCGCGGGCTGTACTTGAACGAATAGGCCGAAGCGTAACGCACGTCGTCGACAATCCGCAGGGTCGCTTCGAAATCCTCGTCCGTTTCGCCGGGAAAGCCGACGATGAAGTCGCCCGAAAAGGCGATGTCCGGCCGCGCCGAGCAAACTCGTTCGAGGATCCGGACATAGCTGTCCCGCGTGTGGCTGCGGTTCATGGCCTTGAGGATCCGGTCGCTTCCGGACTGCACCGGCAGGTGCAGGTAGGGCATCAGCTTGGCGACCTCGCCATGGGCTTCAATCAACGCGTCGCTCATGTCGGCCGGGTGGCTTGTGGTGTAGCGGATGCGCTCCAGGCCACCGATCCTGTCGAGGGCGCGAATCAAGTCGGCGAGTCCCCGGCCGCCATCGGCCCAGGCATTCACATTCTGGCCGAGCAGGACGATTTCCCGAGCGCCGTAGTCGACCAGCGCCTGGGCTTCATCCATGACGTCGTGCCACGGCCGGGATATCTCCGCCCCACGGGTGTAGGGGACGACGCAATAGGTGCAGAATTTGTCGCAGCCTTCCTGGACGGTGAGGAAGGCGCTCGTGGCGGCGCGCCGGCGCGCCGGAAGCGCGTCGAACTTGGCGATCGCCGGCATGTCGGTATCCACCGGTCGCCTGCCTTGCGCCGCTTCGGCCACCATTTCCGGAAGGCGGTGATAGGCCTGCGGGCCGACGACGATGTCGATCATCCTGGACCGTGCCCTGGCCTCTGCGCCCTCCGCCTGGGCGACGCAGCCGGCAAGCGCGATCAACGGCCGCGACCCGTCCTCCCGCTTAAGGCCACCAACGTCTGAATAGGCCTTATCCACGGCTTTCTCGCGAATGTGGCAGGTGTTGAGGACGACCAGATCGGCGTCCTCAGCCTCGCCGGCGGCGCGCATGCCGCGCGTGGCCAGCAGTTCGGCCATCCGCTCGCCGTCATAGACGTTCATCTGGCAGCCGAAGGATTTAATCCGGAAACTTTGGGGGGTGGCACTCATCCGCGGGACCTATAGGCCAGGCCAGTGGGAATCTGAAGCGGCCAGCGCCTTTTCGATTGAACGTCGCGCCGCCGCCGCCAGCGTTTTGCGATCGCCAGGCGGAACCGGATCGAGCAGCCGGACGGTCACAGGCAAGCGCCCGGCACGGCCAAGAACCCGACAAACATTGGCAAGGCCCGGTTCGCGCCACCAGCCGACTTCAGTTCGAGCAGGGCCATAATCCAGAGCGACGGGCCGGACGGCGACATCTCCTGCGGCGAAGGTGGCTGCCTCAAGCAAAGTCGACCGGAACGGCAGCAGGCCGTCCCCGGGGCCGGTCGTGCCTTCGGGGAACAGAACCACAGGCCTGCCGCGGGCAAGCGCCGTGGCAATCTCAACGGCCTGATCCCTGGCGCCTCTTCGATGCGACCGTTTCACATACAGCGTGCCGTTTTGGTCGGCGAGCCAATGAAGGAGGCCATGGCCGAGATTGTCCTTTGAAACGAAGGCGCAGCCAGTCGCTCCACCCAAAACGAGAATGTCGAGCCAGCTCAAATGATTGGCGACCAGAAGGCTGTGCGGCGCGACGGGCTCACCGGTCAATCGAACGTCGGCGCCGCAAATTCGCGCTGCCGTCGCCAGGAACCGCCGCGGCCAGCGGGATTGCCCCTTGGTCCATTTGACGAGGATGTGCGGAGCCAAGCAGGCAAGAAATAGCAGGAGCAGCCCGGCGAGGCGCAAGCCGGCGCGGATCCGTGAACCCCCCGGCCTAACGATTGCGGTCGAGCGCGACGCCGTAAAGCTCCATGCGATGGTCGACCAAGCGGAAACCAAGCTTTTCGGCAATGCGGCGCTGCAGCGTTTCCAATTCCTCGTCGACGAACTCGATGACCTTGCCGGTCTCGACATCGATCAGGTGATCGTGATGGGCGTCCGAGGCGGCTTCGTAGCGGGACCGGCCGTCGCCGAATTCGTGGCGCTCGAGAATTCCCGCCTCCTCGAACAGCCGCACCGTCCGATAAACGGTCGCGATCGAAATCTTGGGATCGACCGCCGACGCGCGCTCGTGCAGCGTCTCGACATCGGGGTGGTCTTCCGCCTCTGACAATATTCGGGCGATGGTCCGCCGTTGTTCTGTGATTCGCAGACCCTTGTCCGCGCAAAGAGCTTCGATGTCGATGGTGCGATGCATCGTATCTTAACTAGGGGCGCGGAGCTTCCGGGTCAAAGAAAAGGGGAGGAATATTTCCTCCCCAATTCATTGCTAGCGCGCCTTGGTCTTGCGGCGCTTGGTACCCAGGCCGATAGACTTGGCGAGTTTCCGGCGCTGTTCGGCATAATTGGGCGCGACCATCGGATAGTCCGCCGACAGTCCCCACTTCTGGCGGTACTGATCCGGCGTTAGCGAGTAATGGGTCATCAGGTGGCGCTTGAGCATTTTCAGGCGCTTACCGTCTTCCAGGCAAACGATGTAATCCGGTTTCACCGAGGAGCGGACCGGCACCTTCGGTTCAGGCTTCAATTCCGGCGCGTTGCGGCTGGAGGAAATTGAATTCAGGGCAGTGTGCACGTTGTGAATAAGATTCGGCAGGTCATTCACGGCCACACTGTTATTGCTGACATGAGCGGCGACGATGTCGGCCGTCAAAGTCAAAAGCATATCGTCTGCTGCGTCATTATCGTTCATCTGACTGATCCCGAGCACGAGTGATGCAGCCGGAAGGCTACCAGACTGCACCCGCAGTTTAGGCCGACAACAAAAGTCCTGCAATAAGGGAAGTCTATAATTCCAGACTTAAGGTCAGCGCATCGAATTGCCCGCCGGTTCGACCGTGATAATATTTGCGCCTACGGCCGACGATCTTGAATCCCGCCGACTGGTACATGTCGACCGCCGGATTTCCGTCACGGACTTCCAGATGAACGCGGCTGCAGCCTTCTTCCTGAGCCTCGACGAGGAATTTGCGCAGCAAGTCCCGCCCGATTCCGCGGCGGCGGTGCGATGGATCGACCGCCAGGAGGAGGAGTTCGCCATCGCCGGCGACGATCCTCTGCAAGGCAAAACCGACCGTGAGGTTCGACCCGCATCGTGCCATCGCAAGCGTGATCCCCGGCATCGGCAGGATGCCGGCGCATTGCGACCGCGTCCAAGCTTCGCCGAACCGGTCGTCGAAAGCCGAGTCCATGACGGCGATCATGGCATCCAGGTCACGGTGGCCACCCTTTTCGATTCGCACTGGCGCGAGCGACGATGAAGGAGATTCGATCATGCGGCCCTGGCCCCGGCATCCGGAGCGCGTCCGTAGATTGGCTTGACCGGCAAGTTCCGCAGCTTTCGTGGCAGGCGGATAACATTTTTTGCCGACGGCCAGTCGGTAATTGGCGATCCCCACCCCCGGGCGTCAACCAATCTTTGTGCCCCTGGCCCGACGACGACGGCCCCGGCGCAGACGTGCGCGGCGGCGGCCGGCGACAGGTTCAACAGTTGCGACCGTGGCTCGATCGAACGGCCGTCGAACGACTGGACGAACAGTTCGCCATGACCGCCCTCCATGGCCGCAACGACAATCCCGTCGGCTTCCGTCCCGGCTGCCAGCAGCGCCAGCGACGACATGCCGGAGACTTCGGCGTCCCATCCGATCCCCAGCCCCTGCGCGGCGGCGAGGGCGACCCGAATACCGGTGAAACTGCCTGGGCCGACTCCAACCAGGACCCGTGATGCGGGCCGCCCGCCCATCAGATCTTCGACCATCGGCACCAGCCGCTCGGCATGGCCCCGGCCGATGATGTGGGACGTGCTTGCAAGGCACACTCCGCCCTCGTCGAATAGGGCGACCGTGCAGGCGGCGGTCGATGTGTCGATCACGAGCAGCATCGCTAAGTCCTCAACGCTTAGGAGTGGGCCACAGCCGCGGTCTTTGGGCAAGCGAATTTGACGCCGTGGCGTCAGACAGCCTCGACGCTCTCCACTTCCGGAACGTAATGCCGGATCAGGCTTTCGATGCCGCGCTTCAGCGTAATCACCGAGGATGGGCAGCCCTGGCAGGCACCCTGCATGGCGAGATAGAGATGCCCGTCCTTGTAGCCGCGATAGACAATGTCCCCGCCGTCCTGCGCGACCGCTGGTCGGACCCGGGTTTCCAGCAACTCCTTGATCTGCTCGATGATGTCGAAGTCGTCGGGATTTTCCTCGAACACTGCCGCATCGTCGATTTGGATGCCGGCGGCGCTGCCCGGCGGGAACAAGGGGGCGCCGCTGACGAAATGATCGAGCAGCACCTCCAGGACTACGGGTTCCAGTTCGTCCCAGGGAACCCCCGGAGCGGCGCTGACGGACACGAAATCCTGACCGTAGAAGACGCCCTCCACCATGCCCGTCGAAAAGAGAGCCGCGGCCAGCGGAGACGCCTCGGCGGATTCCGCATCCGGAAAATCGCGGCTGCCCGCCGCCATGACCGCTTCGCCGGGCAGGAACTTGCGGGTCGCCGGATTGGGCGTTTGTTCGGTGCGGATCAGCATTAGCGCGATGTGGCCCCGCCGCGCGGCGCGATCAAGGGCCGAACGGCGGCGCCCCGGCCAGGATCCAGCCCCCGACTCCTATCGCCACGGCAAAGCAGATCGCCGCCACCCACCATTTCGCCGCCTGCATTGGCTCGGCTTCCGGGTCCAAGTCGGCTCGTCCAGTGACCATTGGTTTGACCAGATTCTGCCGTTTCGCCAACCAATAGAAAAGGACGGCGGCGACATGCACGCCGATGAAAGCGAGCAGAATATTGAAGGCATCCTTATGCAGACGGGTAATTTCCCCGGACGCATTGCCGCTGATCAATCCAGACAGAGGTCCCAGCAAAAGCCCGTCTTCGTCACTGGCGAACAGCCCAAGGCCACCCTGCACCGCGATCAGTCCAAGCAGCGCGATCACGCTCAGGGCGCCGAGTGGCGAATGGCCGATTCCGCGCCAGTTGCCGGCGAGGTAGTCGCGCACCGCCGCCGGGCCTTTGACGAAATTGGCGAACCGCGCTGTCGAACTGCCGAACAGCCCCCAAAGCAGCCGAAAAACAAGCAAAGTCAGGACGGCCATGCCCGCCCAAAAATGCAAGTCGTAATTTTGCTGTTCAGCCGTCCACCAGCTGAAGGCAATCAGCCCAACCAGCATCCAGTGGAACAGCCGTGTAGGCAAGTCCCAAACTGCGATTGGCACGATGGCAGCGGCCTTGGGTTCAGTCATGTTCGCTTTCGGGCTTCCGGTATGGATCGTGGCAGGACTTGCAGGCCTTGGCAAGTTCGCCGGCCTGCGCCTTGATCGCATTGACGTCGCCGGAATCCGCGGCAGCCTTGAAGGCGAGCGCGGCTTCCCGGAACGCCTTGTCCTTGGCGGCGAAATCCTCTGGCTTCTGCCAGATCTCGGCCTTGGCTCGGGTCTTGCCAACATCGGGACCCGTGCCCGGCGGGAACCAGCTCGACGACTTGTCCGCACCATCGGCGATCACGGCCGCGGCCTCGCGGATTGCCGCGACGTCCGGGCTGACCGCCTTGGTCTCGCGGCCGATGATCTTGAAAGCATCGCCAATGTCTTCCATGCCTTCGTGGCGATCTTCCATCAGCGTCATGGCCTGCTCGCCGGAGACGGCCGGGCCGAGCACGACATTGGCCTTTTCCGCCGCCGCCACCAACTCGGCCGGCGCATTCGCGCTGGCGATCGTATCGTTCCGCTCGGCGGGATCCGGCTGGCCGCAAGCGGTCAACACAGCCGAAATCGCCACGGCAACGAAAAGGCGGTTTCGCATGCTTGCTCCTTAGTCGTCCGCGGGTGGGGTCCAGCTGTCGTCGATCATCTTGATGATCCCGGAAAAATCCTTGCCCCCTCCGCCTAGATTGACGAAACGCTGATAAAGTTCCTCCGCCCCCGCCGCCATTGGCGCGTAGGCGCCGGTGGCCTGCGCGGCGTCCATCGCCAGCTTGAGGTCCTTCAGCATCAGCCCCGCCGCGAAGCCGCCTTCATAGTCGCGGTCGGCGGGGGTCTCCGGCCCGACGCCCGGCACCGGGCAATAGCTCGTCATCGACCAGCTCTGGCCCGATGCCTGGGACGAAATGTCGTAGAAGGTCTGCAGGTCCAGCCCGAGCTTCTCTGCCAGCACGAAACCTTCGCAGGTCGCGACCATGGTCGCGCCGAGGATCATGTTGTTGCAGATCTTGGCCGCCTGGCCGGCGCCGGCACCGCCGGCATGGATGACGGCCTTGGCCATCGCCTCGAGGATAGGCTGAGCGCGGGCGAAAGCCTCGCCGCTGCCGCCGACCATGAAGGTGAGCGTGCCGCCGGCGGCAGCGGCGATTCCGCCGGAAACGGGGGCGTCTACCATCTCATACCCCGCGGCCTTGGCTTCCTCTTCGACCGTCCGGGCGCTGGCAACATCGATGGTCGAACAATCGATCAGCAGGGCGCCTTCCGGCGCCTTGCCGAACACCTGGTCGCGATAGACGGCGAGGACATGTTGGGCGGCCGGCAGCATGGTGATGACCGCTTCCGCGCCCTCGACCGCTTCGGGGGTGCAACCGGCCCGAGTGCAGCCCTGCTCGACCGCCTTGGCCAGCGCTTCCTCGCTCAAATCGAAGGCGCGAACCTCATGCCCCGCCTTGGCCAGGTTCGGCGCCATCCCACCGCCCATATGGCCGAGGCCGATGAATGCGATTTTCATTTTACCCTCCGACACCCTGTACTTGATTCAGGGTCCATTTATGAGATCTAGCCGCGCTTCCACCATGGATGCTGAACCAAATTCCGCATGACGCTTATCTGCCCGTCCAATTCCCGGGCCGTTTCTCGACGAAAGCCGCCATGCCTTCCTTCTGATCCTCGGTACCGAACAGGCCGTGGAACAAGCGGCGCTCGAAATTGATGCCTTGCGCGAGCGGCATTTCGAACGCGGCGCTGACCATTTCCTTGGTGGCGATTGCCGCCAGCGGCGCCATGCCGGCGATCTGGCCGGCGACCTTCAGCGCCTCGTCCAGCAAATCGGCTGCGGGCACGACCTTTGCGACGAGCCCGGAGCGCTCGGCCTCGGCGGCGTCCATCATCCGGCCGGTCAGGCACATTTCCATGGCCTTGGCCTTGCCGACCGCAAGCGTCAGCCGCTGCGAGCCGCCCATGCCCGGCGTCACGCCGAGCTTGATCTCGGGCTGGCCGAACTTGGCGGTGTCGGAGGCGATGATGAAGTCGGCCATCATCGCCACTTCGCAGCCGCCGCCCAGCGCGAAGCCGTTGACCGCGGCGATCCACGGCTTGCGCGTCCGCGTCACCTGCTCCCAGCCGGCGAAGAAGTTGGCCGAATACATGTCAGCGAACTTCTGCGGCTGCATTTCCTTGATGTCGGCGCCGGCGGCGAAGGCCTTGTCGCCGCTGCCGGTCAGGACGAGGCAGCGCTGGCTGTGGTCGGCGTCATAGGCCGCGAAGGCGTCGATCAGTTCCCTGAGCACGGTCGTGTTGAGCGCGTTCAGCGCCTGCGGTCGGTTGAGCGTGACCAGGGTCACGGCGTCGCGCTTCTCGACGAGGATGGTTTCGTAGGTCATCAGTCCCTCAATTCGTCGTCCCGGACTTGATCCGGATTTCATGGACGCAGCCGTCAAAAATCGAACGGCCGCCACTGCTCTTCGGGCGGCAGCGGCTCGAAGAAGGCCTCCACGTCGCGGTCGCCGATTACCTGCGGGTTGGTCGGCCGCCACTGCGGCGCATTGTCCTTGTCGATCAGCAGCGCGCGCACGCCCTCCTTGAAGTCGGGATGATGGATCAGCCGGACCATAATCCCATATTCCATCCGCATTTCGTCGACGAAATGCAGCTGGTAGGGGCTTTCGACCAGCAGCTTCAGGGTGACCTTGCACGCCATCGGCGACTTGCGGCGGATAGTCTCCGCCTCAAGCCTCGCCCATCCGTCGCCTTCCTCGGCGCCGGCGTCGAGCGCGTCGAGGATATCCTCCAGCCGGTCGGACGCGAAATAGCGGTCGATCTTCGCAAGGTTGCCCATGATCCGCGCTTCGGGGATGAATTCCTCGCTGAGCTCGTCTAGCACGGCCTGGACCCGGAACGGCTGGGCCATGATCCGTTCCTTGGCTTCCTCCAGCCGGTCCGACGGCAGATAATGGGTGGCAAGGCGAAGCCGCAGACACTCGGCGCCGTCGAGCCGGGCGCCGGTTAGCGCCAGGAATTGCGCAAGCCGACCGCGCAGCCGCGACAGGTAGCGCCCGCCGCCGACATCGGGGAAGATGCCGATGGTCGTTTCCGGCATCGCCAGCACGGTGCGCTCGGTGGCGACGCGGTACCGGCATGGGCAGGCGATCCCGACGCCGCCGCCCATGGTGATCCCATCCATGAAGGCGACGCCCGGCTTGGCGTAGGTATACTCCAGGTGGTTGAGCCGATATTCGTCAAAGAAGAAGGCCCGGGCGGCTGCTTCATGCCCGTCGACATTCTGGCTGATGTCGACGACGTCGCCGCCGGCGCAGAAGCCGCGCCCTTCCGTATGGTCGATCAGGATGATGCGAACATCGGGATCGTCGCGCCACTCGATCAGCGCGTTGGCCATGTCGCGGACCATCTGCCGGTTGAGGCTGTGCAGCGCCTTCGGACGGTTGAGCCGGAGGCGGCCGGCCAAGCCTTCCTTGGTGGTCAGCACGTTTTTTTCGGTCGCGGCCATGTCCATCAGGGCATCATCACATAGCGGCCAGGCGCGGGCTCGATCGGCTTCTTCGGCTGGCGCGCGTTGACCTTCTGCTTCGACCCATGTCCCTCCAGCCACTGCGTCCAGGTCGGCCACCAGCTGCCTTCGTGGTGAGTCGCTGCGGCCAGCCACGCAGCGGCGTCATCCGGACGGTGATCGCCCGTCCAGAAGCCGTGCCTGTTTGCCGCCGGCGGGTTGATCACGCCGGCGTTATGGCCCGATCCGCCAAGGATGAAATCGGCGCCAAGGTGCCGCGCGCCCCGGTAGACCGCCTCCCATGCCGAAACGTGGTCGTCCTTCAGCGCTATGACCAGCACCGGCGTGTCGATCGCGCCCAGGTCGACCGGCGTGCCTCGAACCTTGAACGCCATCGGTTCCCGCAGGCTGTTATTGAGCAACAGGTCGCGGTTGTAGCTTTTCAGGAAGGCGGCGGGGATCCGCGCCCCATCCTCGAACCAGTAGAGCAGGTCGCTGGGAGGGGCGTCGCGATCCAGCAGATAATGGTTCACGACCGACGACCAGATGAGGTCGTTTGCCCGCATCGCCGCGAACAGCCGCTGCAGTTCTAGGCTGTCGATATAACCCTGGGCGGCGAGATGATCCTCGAGCGCGTCGAGATGGCCTTCATGGACAAATGCCGACCAGTCGCGCATGTCGGCGAAGTCGACCAGGCTGCCGATCAGGGTGGCGGAGTTGACTTCGTCCCCGCGTTTCTGCGCCGCCAGCCAGGCCAGGGCGATCGCGACCAGGGTGCCGCCAAGGCAGAAACTGAACAGGTCGGGGGGAGTGCCGGCGCGCTTGGCGACCTGCTCGATCGCGGTGAGGATGCCGTCGAGTACATAATCCTCGACCCCCTTGTCGCGGAGAGCTTCGCCGGGGTTGACCCAGCTGATGACGAACACGGTGCGGCCCTCGTCGACAAGCCATTTGACCAGGCTCTGCCGGGGCACCAGGTCAATCATGTAGTAGCGGTTCACCAGCGGCGGGACGTAGAGCAAGGGCTCGGCCGCGACCTGCTCGGTCGACGGGTTGTACTGGATGAGCTGGAACAGCTCGTTCTCGAACACTACCGCGCCCGGCGTCGCGGCGATGGTTTCGCCTTTCTTGAAGGCGTTTGGGTCGGTCCGGCGCTGGACGATGCCCTTGCCGCTGGCGACGTCCTCCAGCAGGTTGGCAAAGCCGCGGACGAGGTTGCCGCCGTTGGTCTCCTTGATTCGCTCGACCACTTCCGGGTTGGTTGCGGCGAAATTGCTCGGCGAGACGGCGTTGAGGAACTGGTCGAGAAGGAAGCGGGCGGTCGCCTGCGAATGGCCGCTGCCGTCGCCAACCGCGACCAGTTCGTGGAGCTGCTTCGACGCCAGCAGATAGGCATCGCGGATGGCGCGAAAATAGGCATCGTCCTGCCAATCCGGCGCGGCGAAGCGGCGGTCGCGCGGCTTGTCGCTTTCCTTGCCGGTCAGCGCGCTGGTCCAGAAATCGCCCCACTGCCGAGCCGCAGTCATCTGCACTTCCAGCAAATGTTTGGGCCGCATCGCCAGGCCGAGCGCGACCTCGCCGGTCGCCTGGGCGATGGCGAAGGGATCGAAGGGAAGGGTCGGCTTGGCTGGCTTCATCTTACTGGCGTGTGAGTTCGCGCCCGACGATCATGCGCATCACCTGGTTGGTGCCTTCTAGGATCGAATGGACGCGCAGGTCGCGCCAGAACCGCTCGATCGGGTAGTCCTGGAGATAGCCATAGCCGCCGTGCAGCTGCAGCGCCCGGTCGACGATCGACGAGCCGCTGTCCGTCGCCAGCCGTTTTGCCATTGCGGCGAACTTGGTCTTGTCCGGCGCATTGGCGGTGACCTTGGCGGCGGCGACATAGAGCAAATAGCGCGCCGCCTGCAGCTCCGTCTCCATGTCGGCGAGCATGAATTGCGTGTTCTGGAAATCGGCGATCGCCGTCCCGAACTGCTTGCGCTCCTTGGTGTATTTCACCGACTCGTCGAGGCAGCGCTGGGCGCCGCCAAGCGAGCAGGCGCCGATGTTGAGCCGGCCGCCGTCGAGGCCCATCATGGCGATGCGGAAGCCTTCGCCTTCGCCGCCGACGCGGTTGGCGACCGGCACCCGGACCTCGTCGAAATTGACCTGGGCGGTCGGCTGCGAATGCCAGCCGAGCTTCTTCTCCTGCGCGCCGAACGACACGCCCTTCATGTCCTTCTCGATGACCAGGGCGCTGATGCCCTTGGGCCCCTCCTCGCCGGTGCGGACCATGGTCACATAGATCTCGTTCTCGCCGCCGCCCGAGATGAAGGCCTTCGAGCCGGAGACGATATAATGGTCGCCGTCCTTGGCCGCTCTGGTCTTCAGCGCCGCCGCGTCCGATCCCGACGACGGTTCCGTCAGGCAGTAGGAGGCCATGCGATCCATCGGGATCAGCGAGGGGAGGTAGCGATGCTTCAGCTCATCGCTGCCGAACCGGTCGATCATCCAGCTCGCCATATTGTGGATCGAGATGAAGGCGCTGGTCGACGGGCAGCCATAGGCCATCGCCTCCATGATGAGCGCGGCTTCAAGCCGGCCAAGGCCAATGCCGCCGCTCTCTTCGGACACGTAAATCGCCCCGAAGCCAAGCTCGGCCGCCTCGCGGACCGTATCGCGCGGGAAGACATGCTTCTCGTCCCATTCGGCGGCAAACGGGGTGATGGCGTCGGCGGTGAACTTGCGCGCCATCTCCTGAATCTGGAGCTGGTCCTCGGTGAGCTCGAACTGGTGCATGGCTGGCGGCTCTAGCGGCGCTCTCGCCGCCCGACAACTCGGCTAGCCGCAGCGCGCGTAGGTGTAGCTGGTGGTCGGATTGCTTTCGGTGCGGACCAGCTTGTCGTCCTGCAGCTCGAGCGTCTGATATTTCTTCCAGCTCATCCCTTCGCCGGTGAAGGCATATTCGGCGCTGAAGCTGTCGGCCGAGCTGTTGACATGCGCGACCGGGACGGCCCGCGATTCATAGAAACGCAGCTCCGAGGCGCTGACGGTCAGAAGCCCCTTATTGTCCCCGCGCGTGGACGTGCAGTCGCCGGGCGTCAGTCCCCAGCGGCCGTGCAGGAACGCCGGAATCGCCGCTGCCGCGGGCGATGTCCCGGCGCCCGGATCAGCCTCGGCCGACGAATTGGCCGGGGGCGGTGCGCCGGTCGGGTTGCTGACATTGGCGTTGGCCGGCGCGGGCAGTGAGGCCGTGTCGTTCGCTTCGGCGGCGACCGGGTCGGACTGGTCGCAACCGGCCATCGTCAGGCTGAAGAAGATCAAGGGCAAATATTTCATGCGCGGTCGGAACGCGTCAGACCTCGTTTCGGATGCGTCCGGCCACATTGCCTTGGTGAACGCCTAGCCCATCGTCGGGATGATGAAGGCGCTTTCGCCGTGGGCGCCGCCATCGGGCCAGCGCTGCGTGATCTTCTTGTTCTTGGTCCAGAAGCGGACGCCTTCCGGCCCGTGCTGGTCGATGTCGCCGAAGCCCGAGCGCTTCCAGCCGCCGAAGGTGTGATAGGCGACCGGCACCGGGATCGGCACGTTGATGCCGACCATGCCGACATTGACCCGCGCGGCGAATTCGCGCGCGGCGTGGCCGTTGCGGGTGAAGATGGCGACGCCGTTGCCGTATTGGTGCTCGCTCGGCAGCCGCAACGCCTCCTCGAAATTGTCGGCGCGGACGATCTGCAGGACGGGTCCGAAAATCTCCTCGCGATAGCTTTGGAAGTGCGGCTTCACATGGTCGAACAGGGTCGGGCCGATGAAGAAGCCTTCTTCATGGCCCTGGAGCGTGAAGCCGCGGCCGTCGACGACCAGCTCGCCGCCCTCGTCGGCGCACATCTGGATGTAATTTTCGATGCGGGCCTTGTGGGCGGCGTTGACCACCGGGCCGTAATGGGCGTCGGGATCGGTCGACACGCCGACCCGCAGCCCCTCGATCGCCGGGATCAGCTTGGCGCGGAGATCATTGGCCGTCTTTTCGCCAACCGGGACGACGACGGGCAGCGCCATGCAGCGTTCGCCGGCCGAGCCGAAAGCGGCGCCGGCGAGGTCGCCCACGACCTGGTCGAGGTCGGCGTCGGGCATGACGATGCCGTGATTCTTGGCGCCGCCGAAGGCCTGGACGCGCTTCCCGTTGGCCGTTCCCCGGCTGTAGATATATTGGGCGATGTCGGAGCTGCCGACGAAGCTGATCGCCATGATCTCGTCATGATCGAGGATGGCGTCGACCATTTCCTTGTCGCCATGGACGACGTTGAGCACGCCGTCGGGCAGGCCCGCTTCCTTCATCAGCTCGGCCAGGCGCACCGGCACGGTCGGGTCGCGCTCGCTTGGCTTCAAGATGAAGGCGTTGCCGCAGGCGATGGCGACGCCGAACATCCACATCGGGATCATCGCCGGGAAGTTGAACGGCGTGATCCCGGCGACGATACCGAGCGGCTGGCGCATCGAGTAGACGTCGATGCCCGGGCCGGCGCCGACCGTATATTCACCTTTGAGCGCCTGGGGGATACCGCAGGCGAATTCGATCACCTCGAGCCCGCGCTGGATGTCGCCCTTGGCGTCGGCGATCACCTTGCCATGCTCGCTTGACAGGATGCCCGCGAGCTCCTCCATATTTGCTTCGACCAAGGCCTTGAAGTTGAACATGACCCGCGCCCGGCGCTGCGGGTTGGTCGCCGCCCAGCCCGGCTGCGCTGCGCGCGCCGCGGTCATGGCCTTTTCGAGGTCGCTTGCCGACCCGAGCCGGACGTGCGCCTGCACCTGTCCCTGGTTGGGGTCGAACACGTCGCCCTGGCGCTCGCCGCCGGCAAAGGGTGAGCCGCCGATAAAATGATCTATGGTACGCAGCATCGAGGTTCCTCGGGATGTCGGGTTCGGCGGCTCCCTAGACCCCGCCCGATTCAATTTCCAGTTGGGCAATTGGCATGTTGGCTTGCCGTCAGCGCGTTCCAGGCCGGCTTTCCGCCATGCTCGACCTTTTCAAGCTTCAGCTGGAAATCACGATATTCCTGGTGGTTGGGAAGGTCGAGATCAACCTCGACGATATAGCCTTCGACGGCGTCCTCCCACAGCTGGCCGCTGGCGGGCATGGGTCGGCAACGCCGAGGGAGAAGCGGTTAGCTGGGTAATAGCCGATCGCACCCTCCAAATTCCCCGCAAGGACGATTATCTTGCGTCCTGAAAGGAGTGTCTCATGGCCGGCGGATGGACTCGTGATGGCGCGGTTCAGGACCAGATCGACGACACGATCAAGGATGCGATTGCCCGCGCCAGGGCGCTCACGCCGCAAGGGGAAAGCGCCGAGGAATGCGACGATTGCGGCGAGGCGATCCCCGAGCGCCGCCGCGAGGCGCTGCCGGGTGTCCGCACGTGCGTCGCTTGCCAGTCGGAACGCGACAAGGCCGTCACCCACACCACAATCAACCGCCGCGGCAGCAAGGACAGCCAGCTGCGATGACAAGTGAAAATCCGTCATTCCGGACTTGATCCGGAATCCATCAACATCGTCTTCAAAAACCTTGACGAAGCCATGATCATGGATGCTGAACCAGGTTCAGCATGACGGTTGGAGCAAAAACACTCGACACCGACCGTCCGACGGACCAGCGCCCGCTCGCCGGCATCGCGCTTCGGCTGCTCACCGCGCTTCTGCTCGCTGTCATGTTCGCTTGTGTGAAGCTGGCGGCCAGCCGCGGGGTCAACCTGGTCGAGACCTTGTTCTATCGCCAGATCGGCTCGGCTCTGTGCGCTCTCGGCCTGGTCGCCGCCGGTCCCGGCTTCGCCTCGCTCCAGACCCGCCGCGTCGTCGCGCACGTCATTCGCATGGGCCTCGGAATGGCCGCCATGGCCTTGAACTTCCTCGCCATGATCATGCTGCCGCTGGCCGAAGCGACCGCGATCGGCTTCACCGTGCCGATCTTCTCGGTGATCCTGGCGGCATTGCTGCTGGCCGAGCCGACCGGCAAATGGCGGTGGGGCGCGGTCGCCGCAGGCTTCCTTGGCGTCCTCATCATCGTCCAGCCGGGCAGCGGCACCGTGCCGCTGGCGGGCGCAACCATCGCCATCGTCGCTGCACTAGCCACCGCTGCCGTGACGATCATGATCCGCCGACTCGGCGCGACCGAACGCGCCTCGACCACCGTCTTCTGGTTTGCCATGAGTTCACTCGGCCCGCTCTCGGTGCTGATGCTTTGGTTGGCGCAGTCGCATGACCCGGCGACCTGGGGCGTACTCGCAGTGATCGCCCTGGCCGGCGGCCTCGCCCAGCTGACACTGACCGGGGCGCTCCGGCTGGCCCCTGTCGCGCTGGTCATGCCGATGGATTACACCAGCCTGCTGTGGGCGACCCTGCTCGGTGCCTGGCTGTTCGCCGAACTGCCGACGCCGTGGACATGGATCGGCGCGCCCATCATCATCGCCAGCGGCCTTGTCATCGTCTGGCGGGAACATCGGCTGCATCGGCGGGTGATCGCGCAATTAGCGGAGCCAGGTGCGGTCTAGGATATGCGTCGTCCTGAACTTGTTTCAGGATCGATTTTCGGGAAGGGCTCGGATGGCCTCCGGAATGGATGCTGAAACAAGTTCAGCATGACGGCGGTTGGATGAACAATGGCCCGCAAGCGCACCCCCGGATTGCCGTCGCGACAGCAGATCCTCGACTTCATCGCTACCTCGGGCCAGCCGGCCGGCAAGCGGGAGATCGCGCGCGCCTTCGGCCTGTCGGGCGCCGACAAGATCGCGCTCAAGTCGATTCTCAAGGACATGGCCGATGAAGGCCTGATCGACAGCGCTCCGGGACGCGCCTTCCATAAGATGGGCGGAGTACCCAAGGTCACCGTGCTGCGCGTCGTCGACGTCGACGACAGCGGCAACAGCTTTGCCGTTCCGGAACAGTGGCATGCCGAAACGCCGCCGCCCAGGGTCCGGCTGATCGAGCGGGGCCGGAAATCGGCGCTCGGGGTCGGCGATCGGGTGCTCGCCCGAACCGAGGAGCGCGGGCAGGGGGTCATCGCGCATCCGATGAAAACGCTGACCCGATCGGCCGAGCTTGTGCTGGGCGTCGTCCGCAAGGAGGGCGATCGATATTGGCTGTCGCCGGTCGAGAAGAAGGAACGGCGGGAGCTCGCCATCGCCGACCTCAAAGACGCGGAGCCGGGCGACCTCGTGCTATGCGAAGTCAGCGGTCGGCCCCCGCGGTTGCAGGCGCGGGTCGACGCCGTGCTCGGCGATCCGTTCGCGCCGCGCAGCTTCAGCCTGATCGCCATCCACAAGCACGGCCTTCGCAACGAATTCCGGCAGGAGGCGATTGACGAGGCGCACCGCGTGGCGAAGCAGCCGCTCGGGATGCGCGAAGACCTGACGCACCTGCCCATCGTCGCCATCGACCCGGCCGACGCGCGCGACCATGACGACGCCATCTGGGCGGCGCGGGACGACGACCCGGCCAATGCCGGCGGGTGGAAGGCGATCGTCGCCATTGCCGATGTCAGCTTTTACGTCCGGCCGGGAAGCGAGCTCGACCGCGAGGCGCGGGCGCGGGGCAACAGCGTCTATTTCCCCGACCGGGTGGTGCCAATGCTTCCCGAAGAATTGTCCGCCGACATTTGCTCGCTGAAAGCCGGGCAGGTGCGCGCGGCGATGGCCTGCCACCTCGTCATCTCCGAGGCAGGCCAGTTGAAAAGCTGGCGTTTCACGCGAGCAAAGATTTGTGTAGTCGCAAATATTGCATATGAGAATGCACAAGCGGCGATGGACTCGATCCTCCCCGCTGAGAGGGAGGTGGCGCGGAGCGCGGGAGGGGGGAAGTCGGAGGAAACACTGCCCCCTCCGTCGGCTTCGCCGAACCCTCCCCGTGAGGGGGAGGATCGGGTGGACCTCGCCTCTTCGCCCTGTTCGATGCCGGGAATTGAGCCGATCGACGGCCCGCTGCCGCGCGATCTCGTCGAAACCGCCATCAAGCCCCTGTGGGGATGCTGGCGAGCGCTGCTCGCGGCCCGCAACAAGCGCGAGCCGCTTGAGCTCGACCTGCCGGAACGAGTCGTCCAGCTCGACGAGAAGGGCCGGATCATGTCGGTCGCGCCGCGCGACCGGCTCGACGCCCACCGGCTGGTCGAGGATTATATGATCGCCGCCAATGTCGCCGCTGCCCGCGCGTTAGAGGCGAAGAAGGCGCCGGTGATGTACCGGGTGCATGAGCCGCCCAGCCGGGAGAAACTGGTCGCGCTCAAGGAGTATCTGGCGACGTTCGGCCTGGAATTCGCGCTTGGCCAGGTGGTCAGGCCGGCAGTCTTCAATCGCATCATCGACCGGGTGGGCGACGGCGACGGCCGGCAGGAGATCATGGAGCAGTTGCTCAGGACGCAAATGCAGGCCCGCTACGGGCCGGAGCGGCTCGGCCATTTCGGGCTGGCGCTGGCAACTTACGCCCATTTCACGTCGCCCATTCGCCGCTATGCGGACTTGCTGGTGCACCGGGCGCTGGTCAGCGCCTATCGCCTTGGCGAGGGCGGCCTACCCAAGGGCGAAGACGAACAGTTCGACCGGATCGGCGAGCAGATTTCGATGCTCGAGCGGCGGGCGATGGAGGCCGAGCGCGACACGATCGACCGCTATGTCGCCGCCTTCCTCGCCGACCGGGTGGGGCAATTGGTCGACTGCCGGATTACCGGCGTCCAGCCGTTCGGCTTCTTTGCCACGGTTGAGGGCCTGGGCGGAGACGGCCTGGTATTCGCCAAGGACCTCGGCACCGAATATTTTCGCTACGACGAAGCTGCCCGGGCGCTGGTCGGCGATGGCAGCGGTGACACCTATCGGGTCGGCCAGCGGCTGAGCCTTCGGCTGGCCGAGGCCAATCCCGTCTCGGGGTCGCTGCGGTTCGAGCTTCCGGAAGGAAGTTATGGCGGACCGGCTCGGCCGCCTCGCCGGGACAAGGTGCGCCGCGGCCGCCCGCAGAACATTCGGCACAGCAATCGACGCCGTTGATTCTTGGGGCGTTTATCTGAGGTTCATCGCCTTTTTCGACGAATATCATTTCGTTCATCGGCCAATCGACGAACGGCGGATTTCGGCAAGGTTGCTACAGGCGTAGCATGCGATTCTCTGAATGGGGAGAACCGAAATGCGCGTACAGTTAGCCCTCGCCCTTGCTACTTCGATCATGCTGACGACTGCCCCGGCGATGGCCCAGAACAGCGCCACGACGGCCGATAACCAGGTCGCCGCGACCGCCACCCACAAGGCCGAAACGGCCAAGACCAAGAAGGGCGTGAAGCCAGCAGGCGACAAAATCTGCAAACGCCTGCCCCAGGGCAAAGTCTGCATGACCGCCGAGAAGTGGAAGGCTTACGAAGAGCAATTCTAATCTGTTGTCACAGCTGATCCGCCCCTGCCTGGAATGCCTTCACAGGCCCGCCTGATCCACGTTAATGTCCCCCGCGCAGGAAGGGGGACTCATGGTTAAGGTGCTGCGGTGGGCCGGCTATGTGCTGGCTGCAATTCTGATTCTGTTGCTGCTGGCGGCCGGGTGGATCTGGTTCGCCTCAAACCGGGCACTCGCCGCGCGCGTCGAGCCCGCGCAGGAACGACTGGTTCGACCGAGTCCGGCGCAGCTTGCCGACGGGCCGCGCCAACTGCGCGTTCTGGGCTGCCTGACGTGCCATGGCGACAAGCTGGAAGGCGATGCGTTCCTGAAGGATGACAAGATCGCGCTGCTCAATGCTTCCAACCTGACTCGCGTCGCGGCTCGGGCCAGCGATCAGCAGCTTGCCCAGGCAATCCGGCAGGGCATCGGCCATGATGGACGGTCTCTGTTGGTAATGCCGTCTGAACATTATCAGTTCCTGACCGATCAGGAAGTGACGGCGCTGATCGCGGCGATCCGCAAGATGCCGCAGACCGGCACGGACCAGCCACCGGTGAGCCTCGGCCCGATCGGTCGCGTCGCTTTGCTGACGGGCAAGCTTCCGGTCGCCCCCGTTCGGGCTGCCGACTATCGTTCGTCGCGGATCGCCGACCTCGGCCCCGCCTATGCGATCGGCCGTCATATCGTGGAAACCAATTGCACCGGTTGCCATGGCCCCAACCTCAAGGGAGCGGAGATTAAGCCGGGCACCGTTTCGACCGATCTCGAGATCGTTGGCGCCTACGATCTCGCCCAGTTCAAGGCGATGATGCGGACTGGGGTCGCGCCTGGCGGCAAGAAGCTTGGCATGATGGGCGAGGCTGCGCGCGACGATTTCAGCCACCTGCGCGATGACGAATTGACCGCCATCCACGCTTACCTTGTCGAGCGAGCCAAGCGCGCTCCCTGATGCAATTTTTAACGAGCAACCAGCTCCGGATTGGCGCATTGAGGACTTATGACCAGCTACAAGATCGCCATCCTCGTCGGCAGCTTGCGCAAGGACAGCATAAACCGCAAGGTCGCGCAGTCGCTGTGCGCGCTGGCCGGGGAGCGCTTGAACTGCGACATCGTCGATATCGGCAATCTGCCGCTCTACAACCAGGACTCAGACGACAATCCGCCCGCCGAATATGTCGCCTTCCGGGATGAAATCGCCCGCGCCGACGGCGTGCTGTTCGTCACGCCGGAATATAATCGGGGAATGCCCGGCGTCCTCAAAAACGCCATCGACGTCGGCTCGCGCCCGTACGGCAAGAGCGTGTTCAACCAGAAGCCGGCGGCGATTGTCAGCGCCTCGCCGGGGGCGATCGGCGGCGCGCTTGCCAACCATCAGGTCCGGCAGTCGTGCGTCTTCCTCAACATGCCCGTCATGCAGCATCCGGAGGCCTATCTCGGCCGGGTCGGCGACGACAGCTTTGACGAGGACGGCTGCCTCAAGGACGGGCCGCTCAAGGAGCTGATTGCCAGCCTGGCCACCGCCTTTGGCGACTGGGTGCACCTGATCCACGAATCGCGCAGCCTGCTCGCCGCGCGCTAGGTCACCGGGCGGCGCTCAAGATAGCGCGGGTCGTTCCAGTCGCCCGATTCCAGTATGTCGCGAAGGTTGTCGGCCGCGCGCCAGGCGTCCTCGAAACTGGTGTAGAGCGGCGAAAAGCCGAACCGCATCAAATCCGGAGCGCGGAAGTCGCCGACCACTCCGCGTGCAATCAGCGCCTGCATGACAGCATAACCGTGGGGATGCGGGACGACGACATGGCCGCCATGCCGGTCGCGGTCGCGCTGGACCGCCAGGTCGATACCACTCGTTTCCTCGACGCAGTCGATGAAGAAGCCGGTCAGCGTCCCGGCCTTCCGTTCGACCAGCGCCATGTCGATGCCGTCGAACGTCGATAGTCCCGCATCGAGCGCGGCGAGGGCGATGATGGACGGAGTCCCCGTGAGGAATTTCCGGATGCCGTCGGCGGGCCGGTAATCGCTGCCGAAGGCAAAGGGGTCGGCATGGCCCATCCAGCCGCTGATAGTCGGGCTCAGACGCCCCTGCAGCCGGTCGGAGACGTAGAGGAAGGCTGGCGCGCCGGGGCCGCCGTTCAGATATTTGTAGCCGCAGCCTACGGCGAGGTCACAGCCGCTGCCGGCAAGGTCGAGCGCCAAAACCCCGGCGCTGTGCGACAAGTCCCAGACTGTGAGAGCGCCGGAGGCCCGGGCCGACGCATTGATCGCCGCCATTTCGAGCCGTTCGCCGCCCCGATAATCGACATGGGTTAGCGACACGACGGCCGTATCGTCATCAATCGCGCCGATCAGCTCGTGCCGCTCGACCGCCCGCAATTCGACTCCGGGCAGCAGCCGGGCGATGCCTTGCATGACATATTGGTCGGTTGGGAAATTGCCGGCTTCAGTCAGGATCACCCGGCGATCCGGCTGCGTCTGCACCGCCGCGACCAGCAATTTGAAGAGGCAGACGCTGGTCGAATCCGCGATCAGCAAGTCATTCGCCCGCGCGCCCACGATCGGCGCCAGCCTGGCCGCGACCGTCAGCGGCCAGTCGATCCAGTTATGCTTGTTCCAGCTGGTGATGAGGTCGCCGCCCCATTGGTGCTCGACTGTCTCGGCGATTCGGGCCGGGGCGTCCCTCGGCAATGCGCCGAGCGAATTGCCGTCGAGGTAGATCAGTCCCTCGGGTAGGTGGAAGCGCTCGCGGGCGAAAGCGAGCGGGTCGGCGGCGTCGAGATCACGGGCGCGATCGAGAATCACAGTTTCGGCAGGGTCACACCCTTTTGCCCCATATATTTGCCAGCCCGGTCGGCATAGCTGACTTCGCACGGCTCATTGCCCTGCAAAAAGAGGAACTGACAGGCGCCTTCATTGGCGTAAACCTTGGCCGGCAGCGGGGTCGTATTGCTGAATTCCAGCGTCACATGGCCTTCCCAGCCGGGCTCCAGGGGAGTCACATTTACAATGATGCCGCATCTCGCATAGGTCGATTTGCCAAGGCAGATGACGAGCACGTCGCGAGGCACCCGGAAATATTCGACCGTCCGCGCCAGGGCGAAGCTGTTGGGCGGGATGATGCAGACATCGGTCTGCCGGTCGACAAAACTGTTGGCGGCGAAATCCTTCGGGTCGACGGTGGCTGAATCGACGTTGGTGAAAATCTTGAACTCGTCGGCGACGCGGGCGTCATACCCGTAGGAAGACAGTCCGTAGCTGATGCAGCCCTCGCGCCGCTGCGCTTCGACGAAGGGCTCGATCATCTGGTGCTTCTGCGCCTGTTCGCGAATCCACCGGTCTGAAAGAATAGCCATGGCAGCGGCGTAACGGCGGCGTTCCAGCGCTTCAATCGGGCGCATTTTTTTTCTGTGGACTGGCACCGATGGACAGAAACGCGGCTTTTGCCGCAGGACGAGGCTGATCCGCTCACAGCCTATCCACAGGCCGCGGGCCGCGTGCTATGTTTGTTCACGGTTGGAGAAGCGACCGAAACGCATAGAGCAAACCCATGGCCGAAATTGTCCGAATCAGCGGGAGCGAACCTCCCGCAACACCCTCGCTCCCCCAGAATATTGAGGCCGAGGCTGCGCTTCTAGGCGCGCTGATGATCGACAACCGGCTAGTCGAAGACGTCCAGCTCAAGCTCAAGCCCGACCATTTCTTCGAGCCGCTGCACGGCCGCATCTACGAAGGGATCCTCAGGCTCACCGACCGGAACATGGTCGCCAACCCGGTGACTCTGCGCCCGATGTTCGAGGCCGACGAGGCGATGAAGGAGGTCGGCGGTGCCTCCTACCTCGCGCAGCTGACTGGATCGGGCGCGGCGCTGATCGGCGCCAAGGATTTCGCCGCCCAGATTTATGATCTTGCGCTGCTCCGAGCGCTGATCGGCGTCGGCCGCGACCTGGTCGAAGGAGCGCTCGATACCAGCGAGGAGGTCGCCCCGCTGGCCCAGATCGAACGGGCGGAGGCCGAGCTTTACAAAGTCGCCGAGGAGGGCGGCGCCGAGGGCAAGGCCAAGTCTTTCGGCGAAGCGACCAAGCTGGCCGTCGAAATGGCCGAGCGCGCGCTCAACAGCGGCGGTCATCTGTCGGGAATCACCACCGGCCTGGAGGCGTTGAATTCCAAGGTCGGCGGGATGCACAAGTCCGACTTGATCATCGTCGCCGGCCGGCCGGGCATGGGCAAGAGCGCGCTCGCCACCAACATCGCCTTCGCCGCGGCGCAGCGGTTCCAGCGCGAGACCGAGGAGGGGATCGAGCCAGGCAAGGGCGCGGGCGCGGCGGTGGCGCTGTTCAGCCTGGAGATGTCGGCGGACCAATTGGCGACCCGTATCCTGGCGGAGCAATCGGGAATCAATTCCGAAGCTCTGCGCATGGGCAAGATCAGCCAGCAGGAATTTCGCCAGCTGGCGCGCGCCGCCGGCGAATTGCAGAGCCTGCCCTTCTACATCGACGACACGCCCGGCCTGACCATCGCCGCGCTGCGCACCCGGGCCCGCCGGCTGAAGCGGCAGAAGGGCATCGGCATGGTCGTCGTCGACTACCTGCAGTTGCTGCAGGGGACGGGCCGAAGCAGCAACGATAACCGGGTTCAGGAAATTTCCGAGATCAGTCGTGGCCTCAAGCAACTGGCCAAGGAACTGGACGTGCCTGTCATCGGCCTGTCGCAGCTCAGCCGCGCCGTCGAGCAGCGCGAGGACAAGCGGCCGCAACTGTCAGACCTTCGGGAATCCGGCTCTATCGAGCAGGACGCCGACATCGTCCTCTTCATCTATCGCGAGGACTATTATCTGAAGGGCGTCGAGGTCGAGATGCCGACGCCCGAGGAAGCCGCCAGCAATCTCGACAAGGTTTCCAAATATGAAGACTGGAAACAGAAATATGAGTCCGTCGCCGGCCGCGCCGAGATCATCGTCGCCAAGCAGCGCCACGGCTCGACCGGCATTGTCCGGTTAAGGTTCGACGGCCGCACGACGAAGTTTAGCGACGCCGCCGACGACGCCTATCTGCCCGAAATGCGCTGATCAAATTCTCCGGAGGGAGGGGAGCGAGGGCGCCGGACTGGATCCGGCGCCCTTTGCTCGCGGCACTCAGTCTTCCTGCATGTTGGGGTCGCGAAGCCCCTCGCCGATGCTGGCCCGGGCCTGGCTCGCCTCACTGCTGGTGACCGGGTAAGCGGCATAATCGGCGGCGTAGAAGGCGCTCGGCCGATGGTTCCCGGATAGGCCGACGCCGCCGAAAGGGGCCGTTGATGGGGCGCCGTTTGTCGGCTTGTTCCAATTAATCACGCCAGCCCTGACATTGGCCCAGAAGGTCTCGTACAATGACGGCGCGCCGCCGATCAGGCTGGCGGCAAGGCCGAACCGCGTATTGTTGGCCTCGTCCACCGCCGCTTCGAAATCCTTGACCCGGATCAGTTGCAGGACCGGGCCGAACAATTCCTCGTCGGGCCGTCCCTTGACGCCGGTGACGTCGATCAGCGCCGGGGTTAAATAGGGCCGGTCGGCGACAGGCCGGTCAAGCCGCCGAATCGGCTTGCCGCCCTTCATCATCAGCCCCATCCACTGTTCCTGCAGGTGATCGGCCGCGTCCATGTCGATCACCGGGCCCATGAAGGGCTGTGGATCGGCCATCGGATGGTCGATCGCCAGCCGGTCGATCAGGGCGCAGATCGCCTCGACAAGCGGGCCTTCCTGCCCTTCCTCGACGATCAGGCGCCGAGCCGCGGTGCAGCGCTGCCCGGCGGAAAGATAGGCGGACTGGACGACGATCACAGCGGCTTCGTCGATATGCTTGCAGTCCCAAACGACGATTGGGTTGTTGCCGCCAAGCTCAAGCGCGAGGATCTTGTGCGGCATGGTGGCGAACTGCTGGTGAAGCGACAGGCCGGCGCGGGCAGAGCCGGTGAAAAGCAGGCCGTCGATGCCCGGGTCCCCGGCCAGCGCCCGGCCTTCGTCCGGCCCGCCGACCAGCAGCCGGAGGGCGCCTTCGGGAATGCCGGCTTCATGGAAACAATTGACCAGGAACTCACCGGTCGCCGGCGCCTTTTCGGACGGCTTGAAGATGACTGTGTTGCCGGCCAGCAGCGCTGGCACGATGTGGCCATTGGGCAAGTGGGCGGGGAAATTGTAGGGGCCGAGCACGGCCAGCACGCCATGCGGCTTGTGCCTGACGGCAATCTTGTTGCCGAGCGCGGCCTCCAGCCGGCGCATCGGCGTCCGCTCTGCATAAGCGGTAATAGAGATATCGACCTTGTTGACCACCGCGCCGACTTCCGTGCGCGCTTCCCAAAAGGGCTTGCCGGTTTCGCGCGCGATGAGCTCGGCGAAGGCGGCCTCCTTCTTGCGGACGACATTGGCGAAGCGGCGCAACGTCTCGGTGCGAAAGGAGAGAGAATGCGATGCCCATTCCGGCCAGGCGGCCCGGGCCGCCGCGACCTCCGCGGCCGCATCGCCAATCTTCCCGGACCAGAGGATTTCAGCCGTCGCCGGCTCGGTTGACACAAGGCGTTTTACCATTCGGCGTGCATCCACCACGCTCCGCACGCCCGGTCAAGAAGCGGCTGGCGCATCCTCGACCATCGCTTTGCCCAGGCGCCGGATCGCGGCGATCTTGTCCTGCAGCGGTTGCCAATCGTCATGCTCGGCGATCGCCGCCCAGATGGCTTCGACTTCTTCGATGTACATGGAGCAGGGGCTATCGTCCGACCAATATCGGTGCGCGATTGCTCGGTCGCGGCCTTCGAGACGGCCCGCAAGCGCCCGGAATTCCGGTTGCGGATAGGCGTCGGCACCGGGATCGCGGCCGCCGCGCCAATCGAAATATATCCGGTCAATGGACACCGCGCGCGTCGCCAGTGCCGTAATCAGCGCCGCGGCGAGTTCGCGGTCTTCCTGCCCGCCGCGCGGCGCAACGAGCAGGCGCTTCAGGAGACTCGAGACCAGCGCATTTTCGTAACGGGCCGGCCAGTCCGCCAGCAGCTCGGTCAGGGGCCGCGCATCGGCCACCAAAGTCAGGCACCCGGCCAGTTGCGCCAGGTCCCAATGGATCGCCTCGGGCTGCCGGCCAAAGGCGTAAAGGCCGTGATGATCGAAATATGCGGCGGTGAAGTCGGGGTCCCAGTCGGGCGTGAAGCGCCACGGGCCATAATCGAAGCTCTCGCCAGTAACGTTGATATTGTCGCTGTTGAGTACGCCGTGGACGAAGCCGGCGGCCATGTAGCCTGCGGCGAGGTTTGCCGTTGCCGTCGCCACCAGGTCGAAGAAGGAGAGAGCGCTGGCCTGGTCGTCCGACGTGCCGGGGTGGGAGAAAAGGTGAGCAAGGCAGTATCGGACCAGCGCTGCAACGCCGCCAGCGTCGCCGAAGAAGGCCGGCCGCTGGAACGATCCGATCCGGATATGGCCGTGGCTGAGCCGGGTCAGGACCGACGACCGGGTCGGCGACGGCTCATCGCCGCGAACCAGCGCCTCGCCGGTTTCGAACAAGGCGAAGGTTTTCGACGTGTTGGCGCCGAGCGCCTCGAGCATCTCGGTGGCGAGGATCTCGCGCACGCCGCCTTTCAACGTCAGGCGGCCGTCGGCGGTGCGGCTATAGGGCGTCTGGCCGCTGCCCTTGGTGGCGAGGTCGAGCAGGCGCCCGCTGCCGTCCACTACTTGGGCGAACAGGAAGCCGCGGCCGTCGCCGATGTCCGGATTGTACACTCGGAACTGGTGACCGTGGTAGCGAAGCGCCAGCGGCCGCGGGAGGTTGCGGGGAAGCGGCTCGAAGCGGCAGAAATGCGCCGCCCACTCGTCCGCGCCAAGCCCGCCAAGGCCGACCTGCTCAGCCCAGCGCTGGTTCCTGAAGCGCGGGATACAGGCCGGAAAGTCGGCGGCCGCAACCTCGTCGTAATATTGCGGCCCGAGATCAAGAATGGGTGAAGCGGGCATCGGGTCCCATGTGGCGAAGCCGGCCCAGATTAGCCAGATGCGCCCCTGTCCGCCCGGTCAGTCGGTGATTCGCTTCAGCTTGGCAAGCGCCGCCGGATCCTGCTCTTCGGGCGAGATCGTCGAATCGAACTTGCCGCTTTTGTCGAACAACAGGACAGTGGCGGTATGGTCGATGGTATAGCCGCCGGCGCCGTCGGGCGCTTGCTGCGAGAAGATCCCGAACTGTTTCTTCACCTGGTCGATCTGCGCCTGGGAGCCGGTCAGGCCGATCACCGGCGAGCCGAACAGCCCGGCGTAGGCGCCTACCTCGCCCGGGCCGTCGCGAGCCGGGTCGACGCTGACGAACAGGATGTCGAAGGCCTCGGCGCCGGAACCGAGCTGGTTACGCAGCCGAACCATCCGGGCGAGAGTCGTCGGGCAGACATCCGGGCAATGGGTAAAGCCGAAGAAGATGGCGTAAGGCCGCCCGTTGAGCCGGGCGCTCGAGAAGGGGCGGCCGTCGGCGCCGACCAGGGTGAATGGTCCGCCAAGGCTGGCCATCCCCCGAGGCGGTTGCGTTTCCGGCGCCGGGCGAAGCGCCAGATAGGCTAGGCCGGCCCCGGCCAGCAGGACCAGCAGCCACAGGAGCAGACGAATCACGCGGATCATCAGCGCGATTCTTGCCGACCCGCGGACAGGGGGTCGAGCACCTTGATCACGGCTTGCTTCCGGCCCGATCGCTCGAACTGCAGCTGGAGCTTTACCTTTTCGCCTCGGCGCAGTGGCGCCTTGAGCCCGGTGAGCATGACATGGGTCCGGCCGGGGCTGAGCTCGACAGCGGTTTTCGACGGAATTTCCAGGCCGCCCTGGAGGTGCCGCATGCGCACCGCCCCCTCCTGGGTCATGGTCGAGTGTAACATCGCGTGGGACGCGGCTTCGCTTTTGACGCCGACCAGCCGGTCGGCGCCGGTGCCGTTGTTGGCGATCGTGAAATAAGCGGCGGCGGAGGTTTGGCTGGCAACGCTTTCGCGGGCCCAGCCATCGGTGGGCTTGAGTTGCGGCCGGGCCGGCTCACCGCCGCACGCCGCCGCAAGCAGCGCCAGGAGAAGTGCGAATCTGTGCATTGTCGCGGCCTCTAGGGCCGAACCTCTTTGTTCGCGACCTTTGATCGATGAATGGGCGGACGGTCGGAACAATTGCGTTAACCGGTTGAGCTTGCTTGATTGCCCCAGTTTAACGCAGAAGGCGCGCCAATGAAGATCGCTGGCATAGAACTGCCGCCTGTCCTGGCGGACGCAGTAGAAAGCTGCAGGCCGCATTTCGCGGCCGCCGCCGCCTTCAGCTTTTTCCTCAATCTCCTGTTCCTGGCCCCGGCCATCTACATGCTGCAGGTTTACGACCGGGTGGTTGCGACGGGCGGCAAGACGACGCTCCTGTTCATCACCATTGCCCTTGCGGTGGCGCTGCTCACCATGTCGGCGCTCGATGCGATCCGGTCGCGGCTGCTGGTCAAGGCGAGCCTTCGCCTGGATGCGTTGCTTGCCCCGCAAATCCTCAACCGGATGATGTCGACGGGCTCCCCCGGCGCCAACCAGGCGATGCGGGATTTCGACATGGTGCGGCAAACCGTCGGCAGCCCGGTCATCGCCGCGCTGTTCGACGTTCCCTGGTTCCCGATCTTCGTGATCGTCGCCTTCCTGCTGCATTTCTGGCTTGGAATGCTGGCGCTGGTCGCAGCTGGCGTTCTGCTGTTTGTCGCGTGGCGCAACCAGGTGGCGACGAGCGAGTCCATCCAGAATGCGTCGCAGGCCATGGCCGCCTCGCAGCAGGCGGCGCAGACCGTGGCCCTGAATAGCGATGTCGTCAGGGCCCTGGGGATGACCGGCGCAATGGTCGATCGCCAGCTGTCGCATCGGCAGGCATCGCTCACCGAGTTCGCCGGCGCCCATTTCCAGGGGAGCCGCTACGCCGCCACCAGCCGTTTCCTCCGGCTTTTCGTTCAGTCGGCTTCGCTGGGCTTGGGTGCGCTGCTGGCTATCGCCGGCTATATTTCCGCTGGCGCCATTATCGCCGCATCGATCATAATCAGCCGGGCGCTGCAGCCGGTCGATGCGCTGATCGGCGGCTGGACTACCCTGACTGGTGCAAGGGCCGCGCTTGCCCGTCTGGCGGATGTCATGGGCGGCATGCCGCCAGGGCGCATTTATACCCGGCTTCCGGACCCCGTCGGGCGTGTGGACGTCGAGCAGGTCGGGGTTCGCGGCCCGGAGGGCAATGCGATCATCTTCGGCGTCAGTTTTCAGGTGAAGCCAGGCGAACTGCTGGGGATTATCGGCCCGAGCGGGGCCGGCAAGACCACACTCGCCAAGGTCATTGCCGGCGCCATTCCCGCGGATGCGGGAACCGTCAGGATTGACGGCGCCAAGCTGGCCGACTGGGACCATGATGACCTGGCCCGCCACGTTGGCTTCCTGCCACAGGAAGGAACCCTGTTCGAAGGCACGGTCAAGGAGAACATCAGCCGCTTTGCAACCGTCCTTGGCCAGGACGTTGACGACGCGGTGGTCAAGGCGGCCAAGTCCGCCGGCGTTCACGACCTCATTCTCAAGCTGCCACATGGTTATGACACACGCCTAGGTCCGCTTGGGCACGGCCTTTCGGCGGGTCAGGCACAGCGTGTCGCGCTCGCCCGCGCCCTGTATGGCGATCCTGCCATTCTCATTCTTGACGAGCCCAACGCGTTTCTTGACGGCGAGGGCGAGCAGGCCTTGCTCAGCTCGATCGACGCGGCATTGAAGCGCAAGGCATCGGTAATCTTGATTGCCCACCGCCGGTCCATCCTGCAAGGCGCCACGCACCTCCTGGTGCTGGATGGCGGACGCCAGACGTTGAATGGCCCGGCCAACGAAGTTGCCGCCCGGCTGGCAGGGCCGGCGAAGGAGCGCGCGTGAATTATCTGACGTCCCTTTTCGATGCCACCGATGAGGCTTCGGGGCCTGACGACCCCAAGCGGGAGATCCGGATCGGCGCCGGCATTGCCTTCGGCTTCTTCGTGGTCTTGCTGGGTTGGGCGGCGTTCGCGCCGCTCGACGCCGCCGTCAGCGCGCAAGGGGTGATTGCGGTTTCCGGAAACCGCCAGTCGGTCCAGCACCGGGACGGCGGAGTGGTAACCGCCATCCATGTGCGCGAGGGTCAAAAGGTTCCGGCCGGCGCCATCTTGGTCGAAATGGCGGCGCCGGATCTTCGAGCCAGCGAACGGGCGCTGACTAGCGATTATCTGACCCTGCTTGCGCAGCGAGCCCGGCTAATGGCCGAGCGAACGGGGCAGCGCACCATCCAGCAGCCGGCAGAGTTCGCCAATCTGTCCCCGGAGGATCGAGTCCTGGCCTCGCAGGCCATGGCCCTGCAGATCGCGCAGTTACAGGCCCGGTCCGGATCGATTTCCGCGCAACAGTCTGTGCTCGGCCAACGGTCGGCCCAGTTGGGCGAGCAAAGGTCCGGCTACGCGGCGCAGCGGGCCGCGCTCCAGGAACAACAGCGCCTGATCCAGCAGGAAATCGAAGGGCTGCGCGAGCTCGAGGCGAAGGGCTTCGCATCGAAGAACCGGCTTCGAGCGCTGGAACGCGCCTATGCGGACCTCAAGGGCCGAGAAGCCGCCATGACCGCGGAAATGGCGCGGGCGGGAGAGGGCATGGGCGAAACGCGCATGCAGTCCGTGACCATCCGAAGCGAGGCGCTGGAGCAGATCGCGACCGAGCTGCGCGACACTCAAAGCCGAATCTCGGAAGTGCTCCCCAAGCTGGTGTCGACCCGAGAGCAGCTCCATCGAGCCCAGGTCCGGGCGCCAGCGTCAGGCCAGGTCGTCGGGCTGACGGTATTTACGGTTGGCGGCGTCGTCACGCCGGGCCAGACGCTGATGGAAATCGTGCCGGAGAATCGCAACCTCGTCATTCAGGCGCAGGTGAACCCCGCCGATGCGGATGATGTGTTTCCTGGCCAGAAGGCGCAAATCCGGTTTCTGAGCGTCAGCAACAGTTCCCTGCCGCTGCTGTCGGGCAAGGTTAGGACAATTTCGGCCGACAGTTTTACCGATGATAAGTCCGGCTTGTCCTATTTCCGCGCCGAAATTGAGGTGCCGCAGAGCGAGCTAAGGCAAGTCCGCGACGCCATCGGTCGCGGGTCGGTCCGGCCGGGCCTGCCGGTCGATGTCGTCCTCAACGTGCGCCCGCGCACCGCCCTGCAATATCTGCTTGAGCCGCTGACCCGCAGCTTCTGGCGGTCGTTGCGGGAGCAATAGCGGCGCCTACTCCCCTGAACATGCCGGTCGACGGTCCGGCCTACAGCGAGATTCAGATTCAGTCGTGGTCGCCAATGATATGGAACTCGTTCGTATTGGGGCAGCCAACCGCGATCGATCGGGTGTCCGCGCTATCGCCCGGACTAATCAGTCCATTTCATCAAATCCCAAATTAGCCGGCCGTTGCGACGGCTTGGGCGATGGCCCGGGCAAACCGCTCGATCGAGCCTTTCCCCAGCTTGCCGTCCGACACGGCCATGTTCTGGTCAGGCAGCGCGATTCCGTCGCGCTCGATCCGGGCCACCAACCAGGCGTTCGACTTGACGTCCACTCGGACCTGAATGGTTCCGGCCTCGGACTTCAGTGCGTCCTTGATAGCCGCGCAGATCGCCGCTGCTCCGCCGGTCTCGGGAGGCAGTTTTTCTCCGCCCTCAACGACACAGTCCGCAGCGGCGACGGGTTCACTGTTCATGGCGCATGCGCTCCCACCAGCCCAGGCGACCGAGGCGAGAGCGATGAACGCGGCGGCACTTAGCTTCATTCAACCCTCCCTGACCCTTTTTCGCCAAAATCGGCAATCCATATTGCATATCAATAACTTAGCTGAAGAGAAGGTGAACAGTGACGACGTGGCGGGCCGCTGCGGTGGACACTGATGAGAAGCCTAGCGTTTTATGCGCGGCTCGGCCACGCCGGCACCGTCGCCCTACTCTCTTCCCAAATCGAGGTTCGGCCTTGACCGGTCCAGACTGAACGACTCGGCCTGTCCAGCGTTTGGCCAGCACCCCGGGGTCGAATGAAGGTCAGCTGATGCACGCATTCATAATCGAGGATGAGTATTTGATCGGCCAGTCGCTCAGGGACATGCTCGAGGGGCTCGGCTTCAGAAAATTCAGCTTCGCCCGGTCCGAGGACGCCGCTGTGTTGGGCGCTGGAGAGCAAGAGATCGACCTGATCACCGCGGACGTTCGTCTTCTGCCGGGCGACGGCTTGAACGCCGTGGAAGCGATTTCCAGGAAGCGCGACATCCCGGTCATTTTCATCACCGGCTATGCTGATGAACTGAAGGATCGCGCGCCAGGCGCGATCGTCGTGCAAAAACCGATCAAGCGCGACGAACTGGAGGCGGCGATCGGCGAAGTCTTCGCAAGGAGGGTAAAGGCGGCGAACAACGCCTAGCGTTGCGCCGTTACGCCATCGAAAGCGCGCTGCACGGCACCGGAGAGTTCGGTGAGCGTAAAGGGCTTCATCAGCAGCCCGACGTCGGTCGGACGGCCGCCAATCTCCTCCGCATCGGCGTAGCCGGTAATGATGACAGCCGGCAGATCGGATCGTTTCTGGCGCGCCAGACGCACGACCTCGGTGCCGCTCTGGCGCGGCATCGCATAGTCGGTGATCAACATGTCGAACGCCGCTGCCTTGCCGTTCAGCAAATCGATTGCCTCGGCCCCGCTGGCTGCTTCGACGGTTTCGTGGCCAAGATCGCGCAGCATGGCCGCGGTGGTCGCCCGGACCTCGGCATGGTCATCCACCAGCAGGACGTTCAGCGAGCGCGTCGCAACCGGCTCTTGAGGGTCGGATTCGAGGGCGGGGACGGGCAGCGCCTGACCCGTTGACCGCGGCAGCCACAACTCGGCCCTTGTGCCCTCGTCGATCTTGCTCTGCAGGCGCAGCGTCCCGCCGGACTGCTTGGCGAAACCGTACACGGTGCTCAGGCCGAGGCCTGTGCCTTTGCCAATCTCCTTCGTCGTGAAGAATGGCTCGAGCACCTTCTCGATCTGCTCCGACGGGATGCCGCAGCCGCGGTCGAGGACGCTGATCACCACATAGTCGCCGGTCGGCAACGGCAGGCTGTCGTCGGGGCCGAGTGCGCGGTTTTCGACTTCGATCGTGATGACGCCCCCTGAGGGCATGGCGTCACGCGCATTGATGATCAGGTTCATCAGCGCCAGTTCGAGCTGCGACTGGTCGGCGTAGGGCGACCAGCAGTCGTCATCAATCCGCCAGGCAAGCTCGACCAGCCCACCGAGCGTATGCTTTAGCAAGTCATCGACGCCCTGATGCAGCGAAGCGATGCTGACGGGGGTGGGTTCAAGCTGCTGGCGCCGGGCGAAGACAAGCAGCCGGCGGACAAGTTCCGAGCCTTGCTCTGCCGCCCGCTTGGTCATTGCCAGTATCGACTGAAGCTCATCGGGCAGTTGGGTGCGGCGCTCTATAAGCCCGAGCCCGCCGAGCACGGCCGCAAGCAAATTGTTGAAATCATGGGCGATGCCACCGGTCAGCTTGCCGACCGCGTCCATCTTCTGCACCTGCAGCAGCTGGCTTTCCAGCGACCGGCGTTCCGTGACGTCGGTCAGCGTACCCGCAAACTCTACAGCCTGGCCGCGGCTGTCGCGAAGTTGCACGGCCTGGTCGTGAAAATGCTTGTAGGTGCCGTCCGCGCAACGCCACCGATATTCGACTGAAAAGCGGCCGGTCGACTTGCGCTGATCGAGCGCGGCGACGACTCGCTCGCGATCGTCCTCGTGCAATCGTTCCGCCCACAGGTTCGGGTTTTGGCTTACGTGTTTGAAGCTGAAGCCAGTCATTCCCTCGAGGTTGCCGCTGACGAACCTCGGACAGCGTGGATCGCAATCCAGCGGCTCAAGGTAAAGGACGATCGGCAGCGACTGGATGATTGCGGCCTGCCTTTGCTCGGCGCGGCGCAGATCCTGCTCGGCCTTCAGCCGCTCGGCGTTCGCACGAATGGTGGCGTCCAGGAGCGCCTGTTCCTGTCGTGCCTTGCGCTCGATTTCCTTGGTCTTGGCGAACAGATCGACGAACACCGCGACCTTGGAGCGAAGGACGACCGATTCGACGGGTTTGAACACATAGTCGACCGCGCCCATCTCATAGCCGCGCAGCAGATGCTCGGTCTCCTTGTTCACCGCCGACAGGAAGACGATGGGGATGCGCTTGGTCTGCTCGCGGCTGCGGACAATCTGAGCGGTCTCATAACCGTCGAGCCCGGGCATGTAGACGTCAAGCAGGATGACCGCGAACTCGCCCTTGAGCAGGTGGCGCAAGGCCTCCTCGCCCGAGTTTGCGACGACCACCTCGCCGATATCTTCCAGCACCGTGCTGATCGCCAGCAGATTACGCTCGTCATCGTCGACGACGAGCACCCGCGGCCGCTCGTCCGCTTCCTTGGCGGAGGCGGGAAGCGCGACGGATAGATCCTCCGCGGGCGCGCCGGTCAATGATCGATTCGCGTTCAATGGCTATTCCGCGGCTTCAACGACCGGCGCGGGCGTTTGAGCCGTTTCGCGGGATCTTGCGATCCATACCCGCAGCAAGGCGAGGAGCAGGTCGATATCCACCGGCTTGGCGATGTAATCGGAGGCGCCGGCGTCGAGACACTTCTGGCGGTCCCCCTTCATTGCCTTGGCGGTCACGGCGATCAGCGGCAGATTGGCAAGCGCCGGATTGCGGCGGATGTGCTGCATCGTCTCGTAGCCGTCCATTTCGGGCATCATGATGTCGATCAGGGCGACGTCTATGTCGCCGCTTCCCTCCAGCAGTTCGATGCCATCCCGGCCGCGTTCGGCGTGCAGGACTTCGACATCGTAGCTTTCCAATACGCTGGTCAGGGAAAAGATGTTGCGGATGTCGTCGTCGACGATCAGCACCCTGGCCCCGGCAAGCTCGAGCACCTCGCGCCCACCGCCCGGTTTGCGCCGCCCAGTCCGTTTCGGGCGCTTCTTCGATTTTTCCAGAAGATTTTGGAAGACTTGGGCCAGTTCCTGCTGCCCGGCCGGCTTCTCGGTCACCCCCATTGCCCCCATGCTTACCACGCTTTCGGTGCGGTCTGCGCCGGTGATCACGTGGATTGGAATGTGCGCCGTCTCCGGATCGTGCTTCAGCAGGTCGAGCAGAACGAAGCCGTCGATATCGCTGAGGCCAAGATCGAGGGTGATGGCGTTCGGCTGAAATTTTCGAGCCATCGCCAAGGTCCCGGAGCCCGCCGTGGAGACGATGCCCTTCAGGCCGGCCTCCCGAGCAAGGTCGAGGAGGATCGTCGCGAAGGTCGGGTCGTCTTCCACAATCAGCACGAATGGGTCGTTGCCAAGGCTGTCCCGGTCGTCGGCGACATCGAACTGCGTTGCAATCGAGGTCGGCACGATCGCCCCGCTATTTTCATAACGGGCGCTGGTCGTCCCCGGCATGAGCGTCGTCGCCGAGGCTGCCTCCAGCGGGACGAACAAAGTGAAGGTCGACCCTTCCCCTGGCTTTGAACGAACCTGCAATTCACCGCCGAGCAACCGGGCGATTTCCCGGCTGATCGACAGGCCAAGGCCGGTGCCGCCATATTTGCGGCTGGTCGTCCCATCCGCCTGCTGGAACGCCTCGAAAATGAGCTTCTGCTTGTCCGCGGGGATACCGATGCCGGTATCGGTGACGGCGATCTCGATCGCCCGGTCGGCATTGTGCAGCACCGGATGATTGGGGCTCCAGCCGCTGGTAGCGCAGCTGACCTCCAGCGTGACGGCGCCCTCCGAGGTGAACTTGAAGGCGTTGGAGAGCAGGTTGAGAACCACCTGCTGCAGCCTTTTCTCGTCCGTCCGGATGGTGGCCGGCAGATTGGCGTCGAAGTCGACGTTGAACTCGAGATTCTTGTCGGCGGCGAGCTGGCGGAAGGTGCGCTCCATGTGCTGCTTCAACGTCGCCATCGGCATTTCGCCGACCTCGATCGTCACTGTTCCGGACTCGATCTTCGACAGGTCGAGGATGTCGTTGATGAGGCTGAGCAGGTCGGAGCCGGCGCCGTGGATGGTCTTGGCGAATTCGACCTGCTTGTCGTTGAGGTTGCGCTGCGGATTGTCGCTCAGCAGCTTGGACAGGATGAGGAGCGAGTTGAGCGGCGTGCGCAACTCGTGGCTCATGTTGGCGAGGAATTCGGACTTGTACTTGGAGGTGAGCGCCAGCTGCTCGGCCTTCTCCTCCACCGCGCGTCGGGCCATTTCGATCTCGAGGTTTTTGGCCTCGACCTGCTTCTTCTCATTCTCCAGGAGCTGCGCCTTCTCCTGCAATTCCTCATTGGTCGCGTGCAGCTCCTCCTGCTTGGTGGTGAGCTCGGTCTGCCGCGCCTGCAGTTCCTGGGTGAGCAGCTGCGATTGCGTCAGCAATCCCTCGGTGCGCATGGTCGCCGCAATCGTGTTGAGCACGATGCCGATCGATTCCATCAGCTGGTCGAGGAAGCTCTGGTGGGTCTCGCTGAAGTCGCTGAACGAGGCGAGCTCGATCACCGCCTTCACCTCGTCTTCGAAGAGCGCCGGCAGGATGTTGACGTTCGCCGGCCGGGAGTGGCCGAGGCCCGAACCGATCCGGATGAAGTCCGGAGGCGTGTCCTTGAGCAGGATCGGCCGCTTGTCGGCGGCGGCTTGGCCGACCAGGCCCTCGTTGAGAGCATATTCCTTCTTGAGCTGGTCGGCGCTCTCCGCTCCATAGCTGGCGACCAGCTCGAGCCTGGTGTCCTCCTCCTCCCGCTTGGTGACGTAGAAGACGCCATATTGCGCGTTCACCAGCGGCGCGAGCTCCGACATGATGAGGTTGGAAACGGTGGTGAGGTCGCGTTCGCCCTGCAGCATTCGGCTGAACCGGGCGAGGTTGGTCTTGAGCCAATCCTGCTCGGCATTTTTCAGCGTCTGATCCTTCAGGTTGCGGATCATTTCGTTGATCGTGTCCTTCAGCGCAGCCATTTCTCCCGACGCCTCGACGGCGATCGAACGAGTCAGGTCGCCCTTGGTGACCGACGTCGCCACGTCGGCGATCGATCGCACCTGGTTGGTCAGGTTGGCGGCCAGCTGGTTGACGTTGTCGGTTAGGTCGCGCCACAGGCCGGCGGCGCCCGGCACGCGCGCCTGGCCTCCCAGGCGCCCTTCGATGCCGACCTCGCGCGCCATGTTGGTCACCTGGTCGCCGAAGGTCGACAGGGTCTCGATCATGAAGTTGATGGTCTCGGCCAAAGCGGCGATTTCGCCCTTGGCGTCGACGGTCAGCTTGCGCTTCAAATTGCCCTGGGCGACGGCGGTGACGACGTCGGCTATGCCGCGCACCTGGTTGGTTAGGTTGGTCGCCATCAAATTGACGTTGTCGGTCAGATCTTTCCATGTGCCGCCGACGCCCGGCACCTTGGCCTGGCCGCCCAGCTTGCCCTCGGTGCCGACTTTGCGGGCGACGCGGGTCACCTCCGAGGCGAAGCCGTTGAGCTGATCGACCATCGTGTTGATGGTGTCCTTCAGCTGCAGGATTTCGCCCTTCACCTCGACGGTGATCTTTTTCGACAAGTCGCCGCGGGCGACGGCCGTGGTCACGTCGGCGATGTTGCGGACTTGGCCGGTCAGATTCTCGGCCATGAGATTGACGTTGTCGGTCAAGTCCTTCCAGGTGCCGGCGACGCCGCGTACCTGCGCCTGTCCGCCGAGCTTGCCCTCGGTGCCGACCTCGCGGGCGACGCGAGTCACCTCGGACGCGAAGCCGTTGAGCTGGTCGACCATGGTGTTGATGGTGTTCTTGAGCTCGAGGATTTCGCCCTTCACGTCGACGGTGATCTTCTTCGACAGATCGCCGAGCGCGACGGCGGTCGTCACCTCGGCGATGTTGCGGACCTGGCCGGTAAGGTTGGCGGCCATGGCGTTCACATTGTCGGTCAGGTCCTTCCACGTCCCGCCGACGCCCTCGACCTTCGCCTGTCCGCCAAGCTTGCCGTCCGACCCCACCTCGCGGGCGACACGAGTCACTTCTGAGGCGAAGGAGTTGAGCTGGTCCACCATGGTGTTGATGGTGTCCTTCAGCTCCAGGATTTCGCCCTTAACGTCGACGGTGATCTTCTTGGACAAGTCGCCGCGGGCGACGGCGGTGGTCACTTCGGCGATGTTGCGCACCTGGCCGGTGAGGTTGCCGGCCATCAGGTTCACCGAGTCGGTCAGGTCGGCCCAGGTGCCGGCGACGCCTTCGACCTTCGCCTGGCCGCCGAGCTTTCCTTCCGACCCCACCTCGCGCGCCACGCGAGTCACTTCCGAAGCGAAGCCGTTGAGCTGGTCGACCATGGTGTTGATGGTGTTCTTGAGCTCGAGGATTTCGCCTTTCACCTCGACGGTGATCTTCTTCGACAGGTCGCCCTTGGCCACCGCGGTGGTCACCTCGGCGATGTTGCGCACTTGGCCGGTGAGGTTCGCGGCCATCAGGTTGACGTTGTCGGTGAGGTCGGCCCAGGTGCCTGCCACTCCGGGCACCTGCGCCTGGCCGCCGAGCTTGCCCTCGGTGCCGACCTCGCGGGCGACGCGGGTCACCTCCGAGGCGAAGCCGTTGAGCTGGTCGACCATGACGTTGATGGTGTTCTTGAGCTCAAGGATTTCTCCCTTCACGTCGACGGTGATCTTCTTGGACAGGTCGCCAGACGCGACGGCGGTGGTCACTTCGGCGATGTTGCGCACCTGCCCGGTCAGGTTGTCGGCCATCAGGTTGACGTTGTCGGTCAAGTCCTTCCAGGTGCCGGCGACTCCGGGCACCTGCGCCTGGCCGCCGAGCTTGCCTTCGGTGCCGACCTCGCGGGCGACGCGCGTCACCTCGGACGCGAAGCCGTTGAGCTGGTCGACCATGACGTTGATGGTGTTCTTGAGCTCGAGGATTTCTCCCTTCACGTCGACGGTGATCTTCTTGGACAGGTCGCCAGAGGCAACAGCAGTGGTCACTTCGGCGATGTTGCGGACCTGGCCGGTGAGGTTGGCGGCCATCAAATTGACGTTGTCCGTCAAGTCCTTCCAGGTACCGCCCACGCCTTCCACCCGCGCCTGTCCGCCAAGCTTGCCTTCCGTGCCGACTTCGCGCGCGACACGAGTCACCTCGGAGGCGAAGGAGTTGAGCTGGTCGACCATCGTATTGATGGTGTTCTTGAGCTCGAGGATTTCGCCTTTCACTTCTACCGTGATCTTCTTCGACAGGTCGCCCGAGGCGACGGCAGTAGTCACTTCGGCGATGTTGCGGACCTGGCCGGTCAGGTTGGTCGCCATGGCGTTGACGTTGTCCGTCAGGTCCTTCCAGGTACCGGCGACGCCCTTGACGTTCGCCTGGCCGCCGAGCTTCCCCTCGGTGCCGACTTCGCGGGCGACGCGAGTCACTTCCGAGGCGAACGACGCGAGCTGTTCGACCATCGTGTTGACGATCTTGCCGATGCGCAGGAATTCGCCGCGCAACGGGCGGCCGTCGATCTCCACCGTCATCGACTGGGACAGGTCGCCCTTGGCGACGGCGCCGATGACCCTCGCGACTTCGGCGGTCGGCTGGACCATGTCGTCGATCAGCTCGTTGACGGAGCGGATGGCGGTCTCCCAGCCGCCCCGGGCGTTCTTCACGCGCCCTCGCTGGGTGATCTTGCCTTCCTTGCCGACGACCTTGGAGATGCGCTCGAATTCCTGCGCCATTTCCTCGTTCAGCGAGACGACTTCGTTGAACAGGGAGGCGATCTCGCCATCCATGCCATCGGCGTCCTCGGCCAGGCGCACGGAAAAATCGCCGCGGCGGAGCGCCCTCAGGGCCGAAACCAATTGGCGGCGGTCGAGAAAGTCGCGGGGGTTCTGAACGTTCACCTACGTCTCCGTCGTCGTCTCTCCCCCCCCGCCGATGGATGCAGCCCCCCGGCTGCGTTGCTTCCTACATATCAGACGAATTCGTTTACGCCTGCTGAAAATGCAGGACCCGGAAGCATGGTGATTTGGCGTGTTCAACCCCACTGCTTTTCGGACAGCCCCTCCTGCCAGCGCGCATGTGAACAGCTATCGCGACCGTTGGGTTCCAGGGGGTTCGGCAGACTGATGAGTGGAGGCCCGAGCCGGAATCGAACCGGCGTGCAAGGATTTGCAGTCCTCTGCGTAACCACTCCGCCATCGGGCCGAGGCACCCGCCTTTCACTGGCTTTGCCGAATAGGTCAAGGGGACGCCGTCCGACCCTCTGGTGAGCGGGCGCGCCCGACAGCATAATCGACCAATGGCAACCGGTTGCGCTTGGCGGCGCTTTCGGCGACGGATAAGACTAGCCCCCCGACGCCGCTCGCGGCGCTTTGGACAGGCTTGCAAACCAAGTGTATTATCGGCATAAAACACTAATGACCATCCAGCTTCCCGTTCCCGACTATGCGGCCGCCCGCCAGGCGATGATCGACAGTCAGCTTCGCCCTGAAGGCGTCAATGATCCGTTGGTTATCGACGCGATGGCGCGCGTGCCGCGCGAGCAGTTCGTGCCGGAACACAATCGTCAATTGGCTTACTCCGATCGCTCCGTGCCCATCGGCGACGGCCGGGAGCTGGCGCCACCGGTGGCGACAGGCTTGCTGTTGACCGCGATGGCGCTCCGACCGGGCCAGCGGGCGCTGGTGATCGGTTCCGGCAGCGGCTATTCGGCGGCCGTGCTGAGCGCCATCGGCCTCGAGGTGACTGCGGTCGAAGGCTCGGCCGAGCTGCGCGCCCTGGCCGAAGCCCAGGGCGTCAGGACGACCAGTGCCAAGCCGGAAGAGGGCTTTGCCGAGGCCGGCCCCTTCGACGTGATCCTGATCGACGGCGCCATCGAACATGTCCCCGACTCCATCGTCGCCCAATTGAAGGACGGCGGCACGATCGGCTTTGCGTCGCTGGACCGCGGCGTGTCGCGGCTGACGGTCGGCCGCAAGGCGGGCGGCGCTCTCGGCCTCCGAACGATCGCCGACAGCGCGGTTCCACCGCTCCCCGGATTCACGCGCCCGCGGGCGTTCACTTTCTAAAAGGTACGCTTTCACCATGCGCAAACTGACCCTTGCCTCGCTGATGGCCGCCTCGTGCACCGGGACGGCGTCGGCCGACACGCTGCGGGAGGCGCTTGTGTCGACCTACGCCACCAATCCGACGATCACCGCCCAGCGGCAGGCGCTTCGGGCGACCGATGCGACGGTTGCAATCGCGCGCGCCGCCGGCCGACCGGCGGTCAGTGCCGATGTCGGGGTCAATCGCGATCTGTCACGCAGCGGGGTTCTGCAGAGCCCCGGCAGCAAGGGCCCGATCCTCAGCGGCGGAGTCGATCTCAGCTTGCCGCTGTTCAGCGGCGGCGGGGTCCGCAATTCCATCAATGCCGCCAAGACCCGCGTCGAGGCGGGGCGAGCGACCTTGCGCGCGGTCGAAGGCGACGTCTTTACCGAAGCGGTGGCGGCCTACATGGACGTGATCCGTGACCGGGCCATCGTCGAACTGAACAGCAATAACGTCCGGGTGCTCGAAACCAACCTGGAGGCGACCCGCGACCGGTTCGAGATCGGCGACCTGACCCGGACCGACGTGGCGCAGTCGGAAGCCCGGCTGCAACTCGGCCGATCGACGCTGGCGACGGCGCAGGGCCGGCTCGCCGGCAGCGAGGAGAATTACCGCCGCGTAATCGGCCGCCGGCCGGACGTGCTCGCCCCGCCGCCGCCCTTGCCGCCGCTGCCGGCGACCGCCGACGAAGCGGTGCGGATCGCGCTTGCGAACAATCCCGATCTGATCGCCATCAATCGGCAGGCCGCCGCCGCCGGCTATGATGTGCGCGTCGCCAGGGCAGGCCGCCTGCCGACCGTTTCCGGGGTCGCGTCGGGAACCTATGTCAACACCCTGTCGGGCAGTCCCGGGATCAACCCGAGTACCGGGCAGCAAACGCGATCGGGCACCGAAACGACCGTTGGCTTGCTTGGCCGGGTCCCGCTCTACCAGGGCGGTCTGCCGTCGGCCCGCATCCGGCAGGCCCAGGCGATCGAAGGGCAGGTCATGGAGCAAGTGATCGGGACCGAACGGGCCGTCATCGCCAACGCGCGGTCGGCCTTTGCCGCTTATGCGGCGACGCAGCGCGCCATCGCCTCCAACGATGTCGCGGTGAAGGCCAATGAACTGGCGCTGGAAGGCGCGCGGGCCGAGCAGAGCGTCGGCACTCGGACCGTGCTCGATGTCCTCAACGCCGAGCTTGAACTGCTCAACTCGCAGGTCGCGCTGGTGACGGCGCGCCGTGACGCATATGTCGCCGGTTTCCAGCTGCTCAACACGATGGGGCAGGCCGAAGCGGACGACCTCGGCCTCGAAGGGGGGCCGCTCTACGACCCGCTGGGCAATTATCGCCGCGTCGCTGGCAATCTGTTCGACTGGTCGGACGATCCGCGCCATGTACCGGTGGCGACCCGCACGGTCACTCCGACCGAAGAGGTCACGGGCGTGACTCAGCCGCCGCAATAAGCGATATCGGCCAGCATGCAGGCCCGCGACCCCTCGATGGAAGACATCCTCGCGTCGATAAAGAAAGTGATCGCCGAGGAGAAGGAGCTGCGCACGGCGATCCCGCCCACGGTCGAGGAAGCGTCCCAGACCGGGGAAAGCGAGGACGATGTGCTTGAGCTCGATGAGCCGCTGGCGCCGGCGGTCGACCTCGGCCCGCCCTTGCTTGACGAATCCACGCTTGGCCAAAGCCGGGAGGCGCTCGAGCAGTTGACGACAGTGGCGGCGACGATGCCGGCGGGGCCCCCGGTCAATCCGCTCGAGGACATGGTCCGCGACATGCTGAAGCCAATCCTTAAGCAATGGCTGGACGACCACCTGCCAGGCATTGTCGACGAGCATGTGAAGCGCGAGATTTCGCGGATTACCGGGCGCCCGGTCTGAGCCGCTGGTTGATGCTGCGCTGCAGCGCGGCTAACCGGCCTTGATGAGCGAGTTGCCCAAGACCTTCGAACCCGGCCCGATCGAGGCGCGCTGGTATGCGCATTGGGAAGACAGAGGCCTGTTCCGGCCCGAGCGTCCCGATGCCGAGCCGTGGACGATCGTCAACCCGCCGCCGAATGTCACCGGTTCGCTGCATATCGGCCATGCGCTCGACAATACGCTGCAGGACATTGTCACCCGTCACGCCCGAATGCTCGGCAAGGATGCCCTTTGGGTGGTCGGCACCGACCATGCCGGAATCGCCACGCAGATGGTCGTCGAGCGCCAGCTTGAGGAGCGCCAGGACAAGCGCACCAACTACAGCCGCGACGAATTCGTCGCCAAGGTCTGGGAATGGAAGGAAGAGAGCGGCGGCGAGATCACCCGCCAGCTCCGCCGGCTCGGCTGTTCGATGGACTGGGCCAATGAGCGCTTCACCATGGATGAAGGCTTCACCAAGGCCGTCCTCAAGGTGTTCGTCCAACTCTACAACGAGGGGCTACTCTACCGCGACAAAAGATTGGTGAATTGGGACCCGAAGTTCCAGAGCGCGATCAGCGATCTGGAGGTCGAGACCCGCGAGGTGCAGGGTAAATTCTGGCACCTCAAATATCCGCTGGCGGACGGCAGCGGCGCGATCTCGGTGGCCACGACCCGGCCGGAAACGATGCTCGCCGACATGGCGGTGGCGGTGCATCCGGACGACGACCGCTATCGGGAATTGGTGGGCAAGCAGGTCCGGCTGCCGATCACCGGCCGGATGGTGCCGATCATCACCGACGAGCATGCCGACCCGGAACTTGGCTCGGGGGCGGTCAAGATCACGCCGGGCCATGACTTCAACGATTTCGAGGTCGGCAAGCGGGCCGGCTTCAAGCC